>JBCAWX010000003.1:0-350800 GCA_038534355.1 Planctomycetota bacterium | reverse complement strand
CTGCGTTGATGGATCGATTTTCTAGAAGGCTCGTGGGCTGGACACTCGGAATGGACATGACAGAGAGAATCGTGATCAATGCTCTGCGTATGGCCATCAAAAAACGAAAGCCCGAGGCTGGGATGATTCATCATTCCGATCGTGGAGGCCAATACGCTGGCAAGGCCTACCGGAAAATCATTGGCCGTGCAGGCATCAAACAGAGCATGAGTCGCGCAGGTGACTGCTACGACAATGCTTTTATGGAATCCTGCTTCGGGACGATCAAGACCGAACTCGAAATGACCGAATACAAAAATTACAGCGAAGCGCTAGCGGAAATTCGAGACTACATCTGGTACTACAACTTCGACAGAAAACACTCTGCGCTAGACTACCAAACGCCAGCTCTGTTTGAACAAAATTTCAGCTTTAACTAAGAGACCGCGTGGCCCCCTAAAACGGCACCACCTCATCATTTCATTAATGTCTGGAAGCATTCCGATCATTGCGATCCAACTGGATGCACTCAAGGTGGGCGACAAGGTTCTTCTCAATTTTGTTAAGGTGCTCGACCAGACGGAGCTACGCACTGACGATGAGGACGACGGTGGACGCGACGGTGGGGGCTCAACGAGTCGAGAGTATTGGGAGAACAAATCAGGGGCCGAATTGTTGAAGGTATGCGATTCCGTACTTGAACTGCTGAATTCGGTCGCCAAGACAACCTGGGAGTTTAACTATCTTCGAGGTTATTTTGGGTTGAGAGCTAACGGGATCGTTAAAAACTTCATCCATTTTTCGCCGAAAGCGACAAAGCGTTTTACACATGTCATCCTCCGAAATGATGACGCTTCCTCTTGGGCTGAGAGATTTGAGGAAGAAGGGATCCCAAGTCAAGCGAAACGGAAGCGATTACGGATTTCGATTAACCAAGACGATCTTGATGAGAAGCTTGAGCTGATCAAGGAAGTCGTAATCGACACTGTTCGCCAATTTGAAAACTGAGCATCTTATCGGAACCTGACATCTGGCATTGTCTTTCCGTTTCGTGCAAATTGAGCTTCGACACCCTGTTAGTGTTTGGCCGTATTTGCCTGACCTGGCAGCATCGGAATCTAAATGTGATTGGATTGGTCATGTTCTATGGAGTGGAATGGGCGGATGCGTGAACCAAATTTTGAAAGCGTTGCAAGATGCCAATGTTCGCAAATAAAAGCGATGGAGTTAGTAAGCAAAGAGTTGAACTCGCCCCATGACGAATTCGCAGAAATTGTCCTCCGAGATGAGTACGCAGTGATTTGCGCTCGCAAGCTCGATGGCGGCATTGGTAAAGCGACTATTTGTAATCACCGCGCTGAACCCACAGTTGTAAATGCTTTTTCCTGCGACTGCTTGTTGAACTGCAGCATTGCCGACGCTGTTGACGTAACCCTTGGCTTGAATTGCGATGCGACGATGACCTATTTGAACAACTAGATCAACGCCTTGATCGCCGGACGTTCTAGTTGTTTCCACATGATAGCCAAGGCTCTGGAATACGCGAGCCAGATAGTTTTCAAACTCAACTCCACGCATTGCCTTCCAATTTTCCGCAAGCAACTGTTGCCTTTGATAGTCGATCGAAGAAAAGAGTTGGTTTCGTTCCGATTCGAGTTGGTTGATTTGCGCGGCAATCTTTTGAAGCTGACTATTCGCGACATCCATTCCATTAGTGGATTCGTCGATCGCTTTTTGCAGGCCTTCGATGTAAGTACTCAACCGGTTTGATTGAGGTACGAAAAGTACAAATGAGATTGGCACCAGACTGACCACGAGCCCTGCCATACCGAAAATCGTTGAATGAAACGCTGAACCGAAAACGACGTGGCAGGCGATGAAGCAGATAGTGAAAATGATCGCGGGGACACATAACAGCACCCCCATTCGCCAAATCGAAGACTCAGAGCCTCCCGGGGGGCGACGGATTTTATCGGCAGCGACCATGTACCAGTACTTTGGGCGCGAGGAATTCAAGTTGGCCGAATGTTGCCTTAGATTATCATTCCAGTCTGCGTGTTGATTTTGGAGAGCCTGGATTGACACGTTAATCTGATTGATTCGGGATGAGATTTGCGAATGGGTGTTCATTTATGATCAATGATTAGGCTGAGCCGCAAAGTCATCAACGTTGAGACGAATTCAATACGGCGGAAGAGAAGCCCGTAATATATTGTGAGTTGACTTGATGTCAAACTTTCATCCGTGATGCCCTGTCGCGGTCAAATCGAAATCGTCTTTTTCGTGAGTCGCGAGTCTGAAAAGCCGACTACCACGACTACCGAAAATACTCCTCAATACCATGTTTCAGGGTGTCTTTGCTTGAACTCGCTGGCACGTTCGGAACAATAAAAACCGACATATATGGCTTTGCTGAGTCAGCTATCTAATTCTTGAGGGGGTAGAGGTCGCTGGTTCACGAATTCATGTCGCCCCTTCGGGGCTTCGAATTGCTTTCGAACGCCCGCTCCACGGGTTTGCACCCGTGGCTACAACATGCCGTCCCTTCGGGACTAGTGTGTTCACGGCTTTCGATTCCCCTAGTCCACGGGTTGGGACCAGAGGCTGCACCATACCGTCCCTTCGGGACTAGCTTGCTCACGCCCGGTCGCTACTTGGAAGCCGAAGAGGTGGAAAACTATGGCGACCCCTTCGCCGGAAAGATGGAGGGCTTGACGCGCGAGTTCGCCACTCAATTTCACGAGTCCGAAAAACTGCAGTCGGCGATCCGCGAAAACATGCAAAAGCTGGGCTTTGCCTTGCCGGAAGTGGGGGTATGAATCGGCAAACAGCCACGAAGTTGCGCCCCACGTTTACAGCCACGAAGTGGCGACATGATGTAGCCATGGGCGTCAGCCCATGGAAACGTAATCCGCACCGCGCCGAGAGTCCCGAAGGGACGGCAGGTACCGCAACGAATTCATGTCGCCTCTTCGGGGCTTCGCAATCCTTTCGATTCTCCGATCCACATACCGTCCCTTCGGGCCTAGCGTGCTCACGCCTTTCGAACGCCCGCTCCACGGGTTTGCACCCGTGGCTACAACATACCGTCCCTTCGGGACTAACGTGCTCATTCCTTTCGATACTCCGATTCACGGGTTTGCACCCGTGACTACAACATGCCGTCCCTTCGGGACTAGCGAGCTCATTCCTGTCGATACTCCCCTCCACGGGTTTGTACCCGTGGTTACAACATGCCGTCCCTTCGGGACTAGCGTGCTCATTCCTTTCGAACGCCCGATCCTCGGGTTTGCACCCGTGGCTACAACATGTCGCCCCTTCGGGGCTTTTAGATCATGTCCGTTCACGCATCCACGGGTTAGTACCCGTGACTACAACATGCCGTCCCTTCGGGACTAAGCTCACACCCGGGACTGATGTGCTCACGCCCAGTCGTTACGTGGAAGCCGCACATCGTTTTTTGAACTCGGCTGAATGGACTTCAACTTGTTGGTGGCGATGACTCAAATGGGTAAGGAATCTGCTCACGGCTGGGAGGACTCGCCTATTCCAATGACGCTCTTTTCTGTATCGGAAGTTACTCGGATGAAACAATGGGAAGTGCGTGGTGAACGTTTCCCATTTTTCCAAGTTGATTAATGTGACTCGAGTTAAAGTGGTTGGTGAAAGCGATAACGGCTGAGTATCTGTCGTTCCTGCGGATATTATCGACCTCTCGTTTGACCGCCCATGCAAATCTGATCAAATGGAGAAGTCCGTTCGTCTCAACTTTAGGATTCCAATGCTTGGTAAAAAGAATTTGGCCAGTTGCCTTTTTGCAGTTTGTATTGCTTTTTGTTTACAAACCTTTTTGACGATTCCCTGCGTTGCCCAAGATGACGAATCGTCACAAACCAAAACCCCCGAGACGATCTACTCTGGACCGCAAGTTGGCGAAGCCTTGCCCGCATTCAAAATGAAGATGGGCTTTGGCGAACAAGCTGGAAAAGAAGTTGACCTCGTTACTGAGGCGGGTGAAAATTCCGTCGTCGTCATCTTCGTTCACAAGAAATCGAGACCAGCATTTGGGTTGGCCAACGCAATCATGCGTTACTGTAATCAAGACGGCGGTGACAAATTGACGCGCGGCATTTGTTTCTTGACCCCCGACGCTACCGAAACGCAAAACTGGCTGAGCAAGATCAATCGATACTTTCCCAAAGGCACTCCGGTCGGTTATTCGGCTGAGGGAATTGAAGGCCCAGGTGCAATGGGACTGAACCGCAACGTTGAGTTAACCGTTCTTGTTGCCAAAGCAAAGAAGGTCACAGCGAATTTCGCGCTCGTCCAACCGGGCGCGTATGTCGATGGGCCAAAAATTCTGGCTGCGATTGCCGAAGCGACTGGCGGAGAGAAAAAACCGAACATTAACAAGTATTTGAACAGTAATCAGTCGGTCCAAGACGCACCCATCGCAATTGACCCGGGATTGATGAAACAAATCAAGTTGATCAACGCAAAAGATGCAAAAGACGAAGACGTTGGCGAAGCGATTGAAGAGATTAACAAGATGATCGCCGATAGCAAACCACTTCAAATGCAGCTTGGAACATTGGTCGTTCGCTGGACACGATCCAATCGCGTTGACAACATCGGTAACGAAGTTCATCAAAAGCAAATTAAGGAATGGGCTAAACAATATGGTCCAAAGATGCGCAAGATGCGACCGAACCAAGGCGCAGACCGCCCCAAAGGCGATGCCAAGCTGACCGGCCTGTTGCGAAGTGTCATTCAAAAATCTAACAGCGACGAGCAAGTCGACACCGCTGCCAAGGCTGTCGAAGAATACGTCGACGCTAATCCGGCTGCCGCAAAAGAACTTGCCAGAATCACAAACACGGTTGTCAACTCGGACAAACTAGCCAACTATGGCACTCAACACTGTCAGGAGATTCTTAAAGGCTGGGCCGAAAAATACAAAACCGATAAAAAGAAGTGAAATAGTGGACCGGAGCTAATCGAAGGCTGTTTGAAAAGATAGTTCTTCAGGAAACTTAACTTCGCAAACGAATTCGGAACTCATGCACGACTCAAGCAAAATTCGAATTGCACTTTTTGCCAGCCTGTTGGTGTGTTTCGCTCATCCGTTTTTGCTTGTACCCATCGCTGCTGACGAAGCTGCTGACAACAACAAGATCGATTTTCAAACTGAAATCATCCCTGTGCTCACAAAAATGGGGTGCAACGCAGGCTCCTGTCACGGATCAGCCGCCGGGCGCGGAGGATTTAGACTTTCGCTCTACGGCAGCCAGCCCGGTGACGACTTCCGTGCCATTGTTCAGGATGACAAAGGGCGCAGGATCAATCGCGCGAAACATCAAAAGAGCCTGATCCTTCGAAAACCGGGTGGCGATCTCGATCATGGTGGCGAGCAACGATTCGAATTCTCCGACCCCGCCGGACAGCTGATTGCGAATTGGATCAAGCAAGGTGCGCAGTTTGAAAGTTCAGCAATCCTGGAAAAATTTGAAGTAGGTCAGTCTTCGCTCAAGTTCAAAACTGTTGCCGAAAACCATCAGTTTAATTTTACTGCAACGTTTTCCGATCCAGTAACTTCAGCCATCACAACCAAAGACGTGACGCAATGGACGGTCGTTACTGCCAACGACGAATCCAGTGTCAAGATTGACCCGGAAACCAACACAGCAACGTTCGCGCGGCCCGGTCGACACATCGTCATTGCCAGGTTTTTGGATCGTGTCGTGCCGATCGAAATCCTGATCCCGTTCTATGACCAACCTACCAATAACAAAACACCTCAAAACCAGAACTTCATCGATCAGTACGTGATCAAGAAGCTTGATCAATTACAAATTCCAACCGGAAGTCAAACCGATGATCTAACGTTTCTTCGGCGAGCCAGTCTCGATTTAGTGGGGCGGCTGCCAACCCAAAACGAAATCGAGCAATTTGAGGCCAACCAATCCGCGGACAAACGCGAAAAGTTAATTGATGACTTGTTGGCCAATCCGGCATTCACCGACTATTGGACGTATCGAATCGCAACGCAACTCCGGATTCGCTCCCAGCCTCAGGACAAAGTTGGCGCGAAGGTTTATCACACTTGGCTCAAGCAACAGATCGGGGCAAATGAGTCCTGGCAAAACATTTCAAAGGAGCTGCTCTTAGCGAAGGGTAATTCTTTCAACGTTGGACCGGCGAATTTTTATCGCACAACTGGCAATGCTCGTCTTCAAACGGAGTTCGTTACTGAATCTTTGTTGGGCGTCAAAGTTCGTTGCGCCAACTGTCACAACCATCCACTCGACCATTGGACTCAGGATGACTATCACGGTTTGGCTGCCATTTTTGCAAAAGTAAGACAAGCTCGTGTCGTCAGTCTTAACCCAAGCGGTGAGAACATCCATGCAAAAACCGGCGAACCCGCACGTTCCCGAGTGCCTGGTGAGTATTTTATAGACGAGCTTTCGGGTGATCATTCTGATGAACGCATTCCGTTAACCGATTGGATTACCGACGAGAAAAATCCCTACTTCGCACGTTCCATGGTCAATCGAATTTGGCAATCGTTGATGGGTCGCGGTTTGGTAGAGCCGGTTGATGATTTGCGAAGCACCAATCCGGCGACTCATCCGGAACTTCTGGATCGGCTGGCAGCAGACTTTGTAAAATCTGACTTCAACATTCGGCATACGATCAAACAGATTTGCTCAAGTGAAGCCTATCAGCGAGCTGTGGGAAAATCGGGGACGCCTTCGTTCCATCAGGACTTTCTTGCAGACGCGCGCGTCCGAACACTTCCACCCGAAGTTCTGGCCGACTCCATTGCTGATGTCACCGGTGTGTTTGAAACGTACCCCGATCATCCTGACGGAACACGCGCCGTCCAACTTTACGATTCCAAAATTCCATCCAAGTCGCTTGATATTCTTGGTCGATGCTCGCGGGAGGAATCTTGTGAGTCCGACACACAAGTCGCGGCGGGGGGACTTTCGGCGCAGCTTCATTTGCTCAATGGACCATTAATTAACAAAAAGATATCGGCAATCGACGGCAAGCTTTCGGAAATGTTGGCCGCTCAAACGTCTACCGAAGAAATTATCAAACATTTTTACTTGCAAGCTTTTAGTCGAAAACCGTCCAGTTCAGAGTCTGAATATTGGCTGAAGCAGCTTGATGACGATGTTGACGAAACAGCGCGACAATCGCGGTTAGAGGACTTCGTTTGGAGTGTCCTTAATAGCAAAGAATTCACAACCAACCATTGACCAACTCAATTCACTCCCAATTCTGAGCGATAACTTGGAAGACCGTCGTACGTTGGGGCTAACGATTGGTTAAGCAGGACTACCATGAACAAGAAACTTCGTTGCGATGGAATCGACCGACGGGAACTGCTCCGGATTGGCGGTTTGTCTGCGCTTGGACTTGGCATGGCGGGATTCTCCAGGATTCGAAATGCGCAGGCCGCTTTGTCACTTGATCCAGGAAAACCGACCGAGCGAAAGGCAAAGTCCTGCATTCTCATTTGGCTAGATGGCGGACCAAGCCATCTTGAGACATTTGACCCCAAGCCGGAGGCTGCCCAGGAAGTTCGCGGACCACTCGGAACCGTTGCGACATCGTTGGCTGGAATTCGCTTGAACGAATGCCTTGCCGAAACCGCCAAGCGAATGGAAGACGTCGCGATTGTCCGCTCGATGACTTCATCTTTGGGCGAACACAATTTCGGGACTCACTATCTTCAAACTGGATTCAAGCCGTCACCTGCTTTGGCTTATCCGTCGTTCCATTCGGTGGGAGCCAGCGTGTTTGATCGGATTTCCGACTTGCCACCCAACATTGCGATTCCCGAATTCCGAGTCGGCGGCAGCAGTTTTTCTGGAAACGGTTTTCTTGATCGCTCAGTGGCTCCATTTTCATTGGGAAGCGATCCTTCGAAGCGTGGTTTTCAGGTCCGCGATTTGGATCTTTATCAAGGCGTGACTCTTGATCGATTGAAACAACGGAAAGAGTTTTTGAATCAGCTTGACCAGTTTAGCCGATTGGACGATGGTCCTGACGATTCAACTTTCGAGCAAGCGTATCGCTTAGTAAATTCTAAAAAAGCAAAACAGGCGTTTGACCTTTCACAGGAATCGGACGCGACGCGTCAGCGATATGGAAACCGGACGGTCGGTCAAAGTTGTTTGCTTGCCCGGCGGCTAGTCGAGCGTGGTGTGCCGTTCGTGACCGTCAATCATCGAGGGTGGGATACACACGCGGATTTGTATACAAGAATCAAAGAAGGATACTCGGGCGCGCAAAAACCGGTCGGTCTCGTGCCGTCATTGGATCTTGCACTTTCGGCGTTGCTCGACGACCTGAACGACCGACGTATGCTTGACGAAACGCTTGTGATTGTGATGGGCGAGTTTGGCCGAACTCCAAAATTGAATGCAGCAGGCGG
This sequence comes from Planctomycetota bacterium, assembly GCA_038534355.1. Taxonomy (GTDB): domain Bacteria; phylum Planctomycetota; class Planctomycetia; order Pirellulales; family Pirellulaceae; genus Mariniblastus. The sequence continues at coordinate 342,372 of JBCAWX010000003.1, read as the reverse complement.
GCGTGATCATTGGCCGCGGGTGTTTAGTGTGGCGATGGCTGGGGGTGGAGTGAACGGCGGTCAAGTCATTGGATCCAGTGACTCGGTCGGCGAAAGCCCGCAGGATCGTCCTGTTTCGCCAGGCGATTTAGTCGCAACGATTTACCAATTGCTTGGCATCGATCCTGGCCTCGAATTAAAAACTTCTGATGGCCGGCCGATCAGGATCACTTCTCACGAAAGTCAGGTTGTTAACGAGCTGATTGCCTGAGCACGTTTCGGCGGACACATACAAATAGATGCGATATTCCCCATTGCACACCTCGTCCATGAAAGCCCAACGCGAACGCGAATGTATCGACTGATTAATTTTAAACGCGACTCAACCCGACTCAAATTTAGCCGTCACAAGTTGATTGGTTGTTTGATCATTTTCGTCGCCCTTGCCTCAGTACCAAAAGCTTTCGCGCAAACCGAAGACGAACCGAAAACGCCGATTACATCTATCTGCCTAACCGACCATGGTCAGCTGGTTTCAGGCTCGGACTATGGGCTGCGAATTCATGATCCGGAAACTTTGAAACCAAAAAGAAAGATCGAAAGTGAAATAGAGAAACATTACTCGATCGTCTCTTCGAACGACGGAAGCAAAATTGCGGTTTCGGGCGGGTCGCCATCGGAGTCCGGCATCATCGAAGTATTCTCTGTTCCCAAAATGGAATTAATAGAACGGTTTGCCGTTTTTGACGACATTGCAACCGACGTCGCTTGGCGCTCAGCCGATCAGCTAGTTGCGGCAAGTATGACAGGCAACTGTTGCTTGCTTGAATTGAGCCAGAAAGATTCGAAAGGCGACCTTCCGACTCCGTTTAACGTTCACTCCAAGCCCATTCTCTCGATCGAAGTTCTTGCGAATCAGGAAATCATTTCGACTGGAAAAGACAACTCAATTCGCGTTTGGCAATCCGATTCGCCAAGCAAGGCGCGGGTGCTTAACAACCACATCGACATCGTTTCCGGCGTTGCCGTTCGGCCGTCACAACGCAACCAGACACTCGCGATGATCGCTTCGGTCAGCAACGACGGGACAGCAAGAATTTGGCAACCGACGATCGGCCGAATGATAAGATTCGCTCGCCTGGATTCCCTTCCAAGCTGCGTTGTTTGGAATCAAGACGGATCAGCCGCGATCATCGGATGTCGCGACGGTTCGGTGGTTGTGCTTGACCCCGATTCCGCGAGACAGGTATCGAAAACAAAGTCAGATGGATTGATCTACGACCTGGCAATTTGCAAAGACGACAACGCAGTCATCGTCGCCACCGAGAACGGACTTCGCCAGGTTCGTCTCGCGAAGTAGTCGATTTGCTGGAAACCGATGCCAGTTGCAGTCCATTGGCTTCCGAATGAATTCAATCCTAAGAGTTCGTATTCTGGCGAAAGGTATGCTCCCGTCTGTTACCGAACGGGAGTAAGGCATCGTGGTCGAAGCACGTGGTTTAAGAATTTCGAAAAGGGCGTCTCAAAGAGGCGACCGAAGCAGCAATGGACACCAGCTAGGAAGCGGGAATGGACTCCAGTTCGAAGCGGTAACGCGGTCTAGCCACGAAGTGGCGATATGATGTAGCCATGGGCGTCAGCCCATGGAAACGGAATCCGCGCCGCGCCGAGAGTCCCGAAGGGACGGCAGGAACCGCCACGGCATCAATTCCTGTCGCCCCTTCGGGGCTTCGCATTGCTTTCGATCCTCGATCCACGGGTTTGCACCCGTGGCTACAACATACCGTCCCTTCGGGACTTGCGTGCTCACGCCCGATCGCTTTGTGGGAGCCGGAAAGGTGGAGAACTACGGGTGTTACTTTCGGCGAAAAGATGGCAACGCAAACGGCTACACTGGTAGATCAATTCATCGATGCAGCCAATCACGAAGAAACCATTCATACCAACATGAAGTCGCTTGGATTTGAATTGCCAATTGGAGGTAAAAAGTGACAGAGAATCTGCCATCACCATCTGAAGGTAAGTATCTTTTATGATATTGAGGACGGAAAGAAACGAGTGCAAGTCCTACTGACTTGACGGCAAAACATGCTTTCTGAAACCACTCCACAACACTTCACTCAGCACATCAAAAACATCACAACATAAATAAAGATTCTTCCAGCGGGAATCGGTGGCGGCAGAGGCATATTGAAGAACACTAATTGACGCTAATCTTCACTAATCGGCGCGGCGGAGGATGAATCGAGCGTGAGGTAGTATTGAATGGCAGACCAGTCCTCCTTGTAGCAACGACCAATTCGCTTGGGATCGCCAAAAAGTAAGGCGTTTGTTGACCAACTTTGTGTCGAGCTTGAAATTACCCTAAAGCATCGAGTCACGCATCGACTCCCCATCATGCGATGGGGGTAGTTGAGTTTGCAATCAAAGTCCCGAAAGGAAAATAGGAAGGATCGGAGCCGAATTATGTCGACGTTCACAAACCTGTTGTTTCATGTCGTCTATAGCACGAAATATCGCAAGCCAACGATTCGTGGCGATTGGCAGGATGACCTCTACGGGTACATCGGTGGAATCGTTCGCGATCAAAAGGGAACGCTGCTCAAGATTGGTGGCGTCGAAGACCACGTTCATCTATTGGTGAAGTTGGGTCCAACGATCGCGATTTCAGACGTGTTGCGGAAGATAAAGTCGAATTCGTCTAAATGGATCAACGAAAGACCGGACGTATCGAGAAAGTTTGAATGGCAAACGGGTTACGCTGCATTCTCAGTCAGTGAATCGCAATTACCTTTCGTTGCGGAGTACATCGCCAATCAAGCCGAACATCATCGAAAGAAAACGTTTGAAGAAGAGTTCCTCGCGATCTTGAAGAAGCACAACATCGAATTCGATATGCGTTACGTCTTCGAAAGGGAAATTGTGCAATGATTGCCGCTTGTCCCAGCTATGGAGTCGCGACAGCCACGAAGTGGCGATGATTGGCGCAAGCCACGGAGTGGCGATGAGTTGCGTTAGCCACGAAGTGGCGACATGATGTAGCCACGGGCGTCAGCCCGTGGAACCGGAGTTGTTTCGTAATCAAAGTCCCGAAGGGACGATAGGAGCCAAGGCGATATGATTCATGTCGCCCCTTCGGGGCTTGGCGATGTGGGTTTGATTTATCCCCGGGCTTACGCCCGGGGCTACAGCCTGACGTCCCTTCGGGACTAACGGGCTTACGCCCGTTTGCCGCGTTTCTGGCGGGAATGCGACAATCAATCCATGGTCTCGCGTTCGAATTTGCAGGATTAAATCCTAGGGCCAATGTGTTCCTACCTGTCGCCCCTTCGGGGCTTGGCGATGTGGGTTTGATTTATCCCCGGGCTTACGCCCGGGGCTACAACCTGTCGTCCCTTCGGGACTAACGGGCTTGCGCCCGATTGCCGCGTTTCGTGCGCGACCTTCCGTCCCTTCGGGACTATCGGGCTTACGCCTGATTGCCGCGTTTCGTGCGCGACTTTCCGTCCATTCGGGACTAACGGGCTTACGCCCTGTTCTCGATTGGCGCATTTCGTGAACAACCTGACGTCCCTTCGGCGCTAAATGGGCTTGCGCCCGAACGGCCTACTAAAGACCCAATCCGCTGTCTTGGCGTTTGCTTTGAACGCTGTCAGAATAGACTGCTCAGTGAGTCAACTCAATTATTGGAGTCCGTGATCATGAGATGGTTTGTTTTTATTGCCCTGATACTGGCATTTCCCGCATTGGGATTGGGCCAACAAACGGTCGACACGTTGATTGTCGGTGGTAACGTTTTTCGGACGACCCCGGGAACATTTGAACCCAACTCGGGGATCGCAATCAATGACGGACGATTCATCAAAACAGGAATCAACCCCAAAGACTTTCAGGCAAAGAATACGATTGAACTGAAAGACGATCAGTACATCCTCCCCGGACTGATCGACTGCCACGCACATTACAACGTTCGTTTGATTCGAAAGCGTCGCGAAGAGTTTCAGTACATGCCGATTCTCTATCTGGCCAATGGTGCGACGGTGACGTTTTCATGTGGTGAGTTTGATCCTGAGGCAATGTATCGCCTGCGAAAGCAGATTGAAAATGGTAAGCAGATTGGACCTCGGTTAATCAACAGCGGTCCCTATTTCGGTCGAGCTCGACCCGGATGGCGCGGGCAAAAACCGGCACAGGAAATTCGTGATGAAGTTGATTTTTGGGCGAAGAAAGGTGTCGGTGGATTTAAGGCCAAATCGATTGATCCCAAATCGCTACAAGTACTCATCGACCAAGCCCACAAACATGGGCTGACAGTCACTGGGCATCTTGACTCTGGTTATCGGGGCAGCGTAAATCCTCGCGATGCCGTCACCATGGGAATTGACCGGATCGAACATTTTCTTGGTGGCGATGCGATGCCTGATTCGCAGTCCGCTTATGCGTCGTTGCAAAATATTCGATCTGGGACACCGGAGTTCAAAAAAATTACTCAGCATTTTCTCGATCACAAAACGGTTTTCGACGCGACGCTAACCGCCTACGGATACTTGGGTGAAATCAGCTCAGAAACGCATGAGGAGTACGATTACTGGATCGACGAACGAGAATTCTTTACACCCTATATGCAGAAGATTGCTCGCAACCGTAAGCCGATGCGAGGCATGGACATCTACCAAAAGATCTATCGCGCCAAACAAAAAACAATTGCAGATTTTCATAGTGCGGGTGGCACGATCACCTTGGGTACCGACCACGTAAGCAATGGCAATTTTGTGGCTGGGTTCGGCGTGCACCGAGAATTGGATGCTTTCGTAAGAAATGGAATTTCTCCCGTGGATGCGATCCGAATTGGAACCATCAACGGCGCCAAAGCATTTGGGATCGAAAAGGATCATGGTTCAATCGAAGATGGGAAGATCGCTGATCTTTTCGTAATTCAGGGAAATCCACTGGATAGCATTCGAAACACCCGGAACGTGCAAAAAGTGATGCGTGCTGGAACACTCCATGATGCCAAGGAGTTGCTCGAAAGCGTCAAAGGCAAACTCGGTCCGTCTACCAAGGACGAGGAAAAGAATTGGTAAACATCAGATTCACGGAAATCGATTTCACGTTACCCAACGTTTTGACGGTTAGCGTCGCCTTGCAAAGTCGTGGCCGCCTGTCGTGAGTCATGAGTTCAGAAAGCCATTCCAAGTCGTGGCCATTTATAAAGTCAGTCCAGCAAACGTTTACGCTGCGAAAAATGGGCGTTAAACAATTTTTTCGTCTTGCCAGGAACGAAACTCCTCCTTTGATCGTGAGTCTCGTATGATGAGTCCTAACTACGGAGTTGTTGAATGAATCATTTGCAATCGTCGATCAGTTTTCGCGGTGTGCGTGTCTTGCTTTTGCTGTTGCTTTTCCCATTGTCGACATTCTCGGCTTACGCTCAAGAAACTCCTGTATCGACGGCCGTAAAAGCAACGCTTGTGTCGTCCAGTGCATCGACTCGGAGCTCACCAACCACACGCTTGCCCGATATTGTCGTCTATCTGGTCGACGATCTTTCAGCTGCTGATCTTCCACTCTACGGTGGAACGAATATCGGAACACCTGCGCTTGATCATTTGGCCGCCGATGGAATGACATTCGATCGCGCTTTCGTAGCCAGCCCCTCCTGTGCCGTCAGTCGAGCTGCGTTACTGACAGGTTTGATGCCCGCTCGAAATGGAGCTGAGGAGAATCATTCGTCACCCCGCGCTGAATTGCTAAAGCTACCCACCGTCCTGAACAAGCTGGGCTATCAGACGGCAGCGTTTGGAAAAGTCGCACACCGTAACGCAGCGGACTACGGTTTCGAGATTCATAACCCGAAAAAAACGATCCCTGAAGTTCGCAAGCGTGTCAAAACGTTTTTGGAAAACCGATCCGACCAACGGCCGTTAGCACTGTTTGTTGGCGTCTCTGATCCGCATGTTCCCTGGCCGGCCAAGTCGACAATTGATCCAAGTAAGATGTCGCTGCCACCTCAGTTGCTCGACACGCCACGCACTCGCGTGCAACGCTCACGTTACTTGCAAGAGGTCAAAGATCTGGATGCTTATTTGGCGGAACTGCGAAAGTTGACGGATCAACATTTGTCCGAGGATCAACTGTTTGTGTTCTCAAGCGACCATGGCGCTCAGTTTCCGTTTGGCAAATGGACGCTTTACGACGAAGGAATCCAAGTCCCGATGATTGTCGCTCGACCGGGAAAAATCAAAGCAGGCGCAAGAACGGAAGCAATGGTCAGTTGGGTCGACTTGCTGCCAACGCTGATCGATGTTGCAGGCGGTGAAGTACCTGAAAACCTTGACGGCAAGTCGTTTGCCTCGGTGCTCAGTGGCGAGAAAAAAACACATCGCCAGCGAATCTTTGCAACCCACAGTGGTGACCGCCAGATGAACGTCTATTTGAGTCGGTCAATTCGAAGCGGGAAACACAAACTGATTTGGAACGTCCATCCAGAGTTCGCGTTCACGACACATATCGACTTGTTGCTTCGCGAAACATCAGGCGATTATTTTAAAGAATGGCTCGACCGGGCAAAGAAAGATGAGGCCGCGAAAAATGTCGTCGCAAAGCATCACGGTCGACCTGAGTTTGAGCTGTATGACTTGCAAGTCGATCCAAACGAACTCAAAAACTTGGCGAATGATCCCGAACACCGTTCCGTTCGCGATCGCTTGAACTCCGAGTTGAAGGATTGGATCAAACAGCAAGGTGATCAACTGACGGTCTTTCACGAACCGTTGTTGCTTGAAGCGCCAGAGACCTGGGTACCTCGAAAACAACAGCGGCCTGCCAAAAAACGCAAATAGTGGCAACGCACTCGCGACCTTCCAGCGTCTAGGAAAAATGCGAACGCAAATAAGAATTCTTGAGTCGTTGGCGACATGTTGGATTTTATTCTTGGCAATTTCGAATAAAATCCTTTGCGTGCGATCTGATCGGCACGAAATCATAAATCATCCCTCTGACTTGAGTGCGTTCTGATGTCTAACCAACCTGGTGGCGAAACTCCCTTCCAAGCGGATAAACGTGGCGTTGAGCCGTCGATGCCCAAGCAATCGGCGAGTCCTTTGAGGCTGCTCATTCTGCTGGTGCTATTCATCGTTGCAGCGGGTGGGATCTATGGCTATCAACAGTTTTTGGCAGGTCAAATTCCCCAAGGTGAAGCACAGTTCAAGAAAGAGCGTGCGCCCAACGTCGAAGAAGAGGAAGAACCGGAATCCAGTATGCAAATCCTCTCGGAGATTTTTACTGGATCTAATAAGCCATCCAAGGAAGTCGAAAGGCTGAAAGAGATGGGGCCAGAAGACGTTGTGTTTACGTACGACGCGATCATGAAAATGAGCGTTGAAGATCTGAAAAAGAACATCAAAGAAACTTCGGACAAGCTCATTGAAAAACGATCCAGTCTGCCTCCGTCGTTGGGCGGCGGATCGTTCGGTCCCGGCGAAGGTGAGGAAAATGGCCCAAAAGGAAAAGATACAGTTCAAGGGCTGGCGCTTCCCTTGGAAGTGATGCAGCAGGTTTTAGATTCCAAGTAAGGCCGAGCGAATTCGATGCCGCTTATTGCTCACGACAATTGTGTGCAACGACTTTTTGATTGGAACGCATCATTCCAAAACAGCGTCACGCGAAAAACGCAAAACTGCGGTCGCGCGAGGGTGTCCTGGAAACGCAAGATTCTAAAATAAACAGCAACTCACTATGGCGAGGTAAGTTGCTGTTTGCGTTTCCCAAATGCGTTGATCAAACCGCTTGAGTCATGGTCGAACAATGATGCGACGCTCGATTTCGCAAGAGCTATGATCGTGGCAATCTCACTGAACGCGGATTTGACCTGACATCGCCAAGTAGGCCGTCGCCCAGATCACGCTGATAAATGGTATCGCCACAAACAGACCGACGCCGCAAGCCAACGCTCCAAGCAGAGCAATGCCAAAGGTCGCGAAAAACAATAGGACCGTTGTTCCTACATTCGCACCGGCGATTGGTCGAGCGTCTGTCAGTGAGGCAAACATCTCTGACTTGCCATCAACCAGCAAATAGTAAAATGGCCAGAACATCACCAACAGAATTAGTCCCGGGATGACAAGCAAGACCAGGCCAATCGTCACTCCAATTCCAAAGACGAAACTTGTCACCAACACGCCAACAAAAACAGATCCACCTTGGAACAGGTTTTCGAAACTCGGACTCTCGCGTCGGGCAACTTTAAGGGCAATTTGTGCCAGGCCGATTCCCAGAAACGTCTGCACGACCAGACTCACGACGTAGAGGATCCACCAGATCATTCCTAGCGGCGGTACGGCTTGCTGGGCAAAACTAATCCCCATGCCGACGACGATCACGACCAACGAAGCCCCGATCATGACTCCCATGTTTTGTTTGAAGGCTTCCCATGCGTATTGGATGATTGGCCCGACTTCGACGGCGGTGGGTACCATGCCTTTCGTCGGTTTTTGAGCAGGTTGGTTTTGGACTTCAGGTGAGCTGTATGGGTTGGATGGATCCATGGTCTTGCTGGCAAGTTGAGATTCGGAAGCGTGCGAGAAACGTTCATTTTGACGATGTCCAATTGACTTCGCAACCATTTCAGCGAATCCAAGTTAGTAGATTGCCTAAAGGGCCTATTTGTCTGTCGGGCCTATTTGTCTGTCGCGGCAGGATCTGGCTGCTTGTGGATTTGTTTCGATGGATGCCCGTCGATGGATTTTTCACTTGCATGGACTGATCCTGTCGCAAATTGATGCAGTTCGAGGCTCCGTCGATTCGCCATAGTGCCGTTGAATCGCGGCGATCGGATTTGTTGAATGACAGAAACGATGGACAGAATCGTTTTCACCATGAATTGACGAGCCTTTTGGTAATTACAATTGAGCGCATCATCGACTTACTCCCGAATCGATTTTGGACGTCCCAATGTCTATGCCAAAAGAGTCTGATACAACTCTACGACTCGAATTGCTTGAGCCGCGATTCATGTTGTCGACCGTGGCGATTTACGCTGATGGCAGCATGGGCGACGAGTCGTTTGAGCTGTTGATCGATGATCAGACGGTCGCATCGTATACGCTCAACGACGCGCCAGAGATTTTTACGTTTACTTCGTCGGAAGAATTTCGCGCCGAACGGATCAAGATCGCGTTTACGAATGATCTTTTCGATCCGATCCTCGAATTGGATCGAAACTTGATCATCGACAAGATCGTGGTCGACGGTGTCGAGTTTGAGACAGAATCGAATCGAACGTTCTCGACCGGGACATGGAATCCTGACACAAATCTGATTGAACCTGGATATCTGGAATCGGAGTGGTTGCATACCGACGGTTTTTTTCAGTTTGCGAAACGGAGCCAAGTAGAAATCATTGCCTTTGGTTCGACTGGCGATGAAATCGTCACGTTGAATATCAACGGAGTTGTTGCAGACTCATGGCAGTTGGATACGGTATCCCAATCGTTGGTAACATTTGTGGAACCTTCAGTCGATGTCGCAGAAGATGTTGTCCAGGTTGAATTCATCAACGACTTGTTTGACCCGGACAACGGAGTTGATCGAGACGTTTTTGTCGACAAAATCATCGTTGATGGAACGACGTTTGAAACCGAAGCATCGACAACGTATTCGACAGGAACATTTGTTGGTCCCGGTTTGCCAACGTCCGGTTTTTTTGAAACGGAAGCACTTCAAGTAGGTGGTTACTTCGAATTCCTGGCCGCCACCGACATTGATCTATTGGCTCTTGGCAACGAGGGCACTGAATCGATTGAGCTGCAAATCGATCGCCAAACGGTTGTCAGTTTTGATCTCGCCAGCACTCCTGAAGTCTATTCGTATCGACACATCACCAAGCTGCGTGCCGGTCAGCTTAGGATCGTTTTTGACAATGAGTTTGTGGATTCCCAAAACGGAATCGACACCAGCGTGACGGTCGATTGGATCGAAATCAATGGATCCCGTATTGAAACAGAGAGCGAGTTTGTCTACTCCGAAGGTGTCTGGAGTGCGTTGGATCAACAGATCGGCCCCGGTCTAGGTCGAGGGGAAACACTCGATGTTAACGGCTTCTTTCAGTTTGCCGTTGTACCGTACGATTTGTCACTTTCGATTCCGGAAAATGCAATCAATGTGCCGTTGAATCTGGGGCACGATGGTCTCCAGATTCAACAGGCGCCGGTCGTCACGACGCCGCCCATCAATGGCACGCTCTCCTTGGAGAACGGCATATTGATCTATTCGCCGGCAGCTGATTTTTTCGGGGCTGACTCGTTTCAATATCAGTTTGAAGATGGCGGACCCATTGCGACCGTCAGTCTGCAAATCGAACAATCGCATCAGCAGCCGCAACATTTGCTCAACAGCAACGTAGCCGATTCGCTGACACCTTCGGGTAAATTTCTGGAAGTCGAAAAGCTGGTCCAACTTCCGAGAAGTGCGACTGGTGGCCAACCAAGAATGAACTCGATGGCGTTGCTAGGCGATCGAGTATTTATCGTCACTGATGGAAGTATTGACGGCGCCGGCAACATTTTCGAACTGGTCACTGGTGCGGACGGCAGCGTCACCGTTGAGTTGTTTTTGGATGTCGGCGCTGCGGTATTGGCACAAACTGGATTGTTGATTGACAATTCAAGTCCGCTAAACGGCCTTCGAAGTGTTGCGTTTCATCCAGAGTTTGCGACCAACGGCAAACTGTACGTAACTTACACAGGGCAGCGGCCCAGCGATCCGGAAAATTTTTACTACCTGAGCGATCCAGTCGATCCAGTGAATGTCGAAAGCGTTTTGGCCGAGTTTACATTTGATTTTGTAAACAACGTAGTCGATGCGACCAGCTATCGCGAAGTTTTCCGAGTTGGCATGCGCAACTCGGAACACTCCATTCGCCAAGCGATCTTTAATCCGTATTCACAGCCGGGTGATGAGGACTACGGATTGTTGTACGTCGGTCATGGAGATGGGAGCGAGCAGTCAGCGGTTTCTGGTGACGGTCTCAATAACGATGGGCTTGGAAAAATTCTGCGGGTCAATCCGTTAGCCAACGGAGTTGAACCTTTCTCGGTGCCGCAGAGCAATCCGTTTGTCGATGATTCAGAGATGATTGATGAGGCGTACGCGATTGGATTTCGCAACCCGCACAACCTCACGTTTGCTCGAGACTCTGCAGGCAACGTTCATCTGATTGTGACGGAGATTGGACGTGACAACATTGAAGAGATCAACGTCGTCGTCGCGGGCGAAAGTTACGGGTGGGGAGATCGAGAGGGTCCGTTTGTGCACGATCCGATTTCTGGGACGATCAACGGGTTGACCAACCTGCCGGCAGATGAAGCGACGAACGAGTACACATTTCCTGTGGCGATTTTTGGACATGAAGGTGAAATTGGAACCAGTTTTGTTGGGCAAGCGATTGCAGGTGGCCACGTCATTCAGAATGGTACCAGCGAGTTGGATGATCAGTTCATTTTTGTCGAATTCGCCACCGATGGACGTGCCTATCATGTCGATTTTTCGGAGATGCTCGAGCAAAACACGAAGCTTGATCCGAATGACCCAGCCAACGATTCACCAGAAGATTTGACCTGGATTACGCCGAGTGAATTGACGATTTTGTTTGATCACGACGGTGACGACAGTACAGTGCCGTTGATCAGAAATTCACTGAAAGATGTGCTTGATGATGAGCCCGATTTTCGCGTTGTTCGTTCGGCCGGTAAGGTGCGAGCTGACTTGCGATTGGGGCAAGGACCCAACGGTGAACTCTACATTTTGAACAAACGAAACGGCTGGGTTTATGTCGCGACGAACACGTTGCCTGAGTCGGATCAAAACATCCTGTTAGCTCAAGATGACACAGCGACCACACCCGTGAACACAGCGGTCACAGTAGATGTAACATCCAATGATCTACCGGAAAATGCATCTTTGAAAACAACGACGAATTCGACAAACGGAACAGTTGAGGTCGTTGGCCAATCGATCACGTATACGCCGAATGTGGATTTCGTCGGCGACGATTCATTTTCGTACCAACTGGGATTGGAGCCGAGCAAGTTGTTTGATTCATCGACGGCCAATCGGGATCAATTTGGTCATGCCGTTGCAGTTGATGGCGACTTTGCGGTGATCAGTGCGCGGCTGGCCGAAGATCGAGGGCAACCGATTAACTCTGGACTCGTGTTTGTTTATCAACGTGACGATGCGGGATGGAGTCAAGTCGCAAAGCTTGCCGCGCCTGATCCAACGACGATTGGACCAGGTGATCTGTTTGGCTCGTCGGTTGCGATTGACGGAAACACGATCGTGGTTGGTTCCATTCGCCATGATATCGATGGAGCCAATGACACAGGCGCGGCGTATATTTTTGAAAATGTGGATCCGTTGGCGAATGATTGGCAGTTTGTAAAGAAGCTCGGTTTAGAGTCACCGGAAGCGGGGTCTCAATTTGGGTTCGCAGTTGACATTGAAGGTGACACGATCGCAGTCAGCAGCCGATTGCACGATGCACCGGGTAGACCGGGGACCAATCATGGATCCATTTCGATTTTTGATCGCAATGACGGGGGACCTGGTCAATGGGGACGCGTCACGACATTTTTCAATAGCGGAGGCGCTGGCGATATGTTTGGTACTGCGTTGTCGATCGAAGGTGACTTGTTGGTGGCCGGTGCACCAAAGTTGGGCGGCAGCAATGTCGGTGCCGTATTCGTGCACCATCGTCATGAAGGTGGTGTGAATCAATGGGGCGAGCGTCAAAGAATTGAGAACCCTAATCCGTTCGCAGGGGATCAATTCGGCGATGCGGTCGACTTAAGCGGCGATACGATCGTCGTGGGCAGCCCGTTGGATGATGTTGACGATCCGACGACGAATCTCTTCGACGGCAGAAACGCAGGCTCGGTGCACGTTTTTGAGCGAAGTGACGCCAGCCTTTCGTTTCAACTGGTGGCACAGTTTTCCAGCGACGCATCATTAGACTTTGTTGATGGTGAAAGCAATGATCGTTTTGGAACAGCCGTCGCCATAGATGGTGATCGAATCGTCGTCGGAGCACCGTTTACGAACGCAGAATTTGGCGCTGCAGGAATCGTGTATCAGCTTCGTAAAACGTCAGGCGTTTGGTCGTTTGAATCGACGTTCCAGCCAAGCGGCATATCCAGTGGCGACAAAACGCCGCGGTCGTTGGCGATCGATGGGGACGTCACGTTGCTTGGAACTCCGCTCGACGATGAATCGACGCTCGGCGGGATCGAAAACGGCAGCGCAACTGTAATATCAGATTTAGTGGACGAAGCCCTGGTTCGTATTTCTGTCGAGTAGAGCAGTTCGACGGCGATTCAGAATCAAATCGTTCAATCGAGCCAATTCGAAACCGAGAAGACATGGTATCATTGGAACACGTCATTTTTGTCGACGTTACCTGAATGCCGCTTCATCATTGCTGGAGATGAAATTGAGACGTTTTCTGCTATCGTGCCGATCCATGATTGGACTTTCCGCTGCGTGTCTCGTTTGGGTGAGTCTGTGTTCCATCGGCGAAGCGCAAGACACGATTTCGTTCAACGAAAAGATTCGCCCGATTTTGGCGATGCACTGCATCAACTGCCACGGTCCTGACGAAGAACATCGGCAAGCTGATTTGAGATTGGACGTTCGAGACGACGCGTTGATGGCGATCGAGCCCAACTCAGCTGAAGACAGCGAGTTATTTGCGCGAATCATTTCGGATGATGATGATCGGATGCCACCGGTCGACCACGCCGATGCACTGCGACCCGAAGAAATTGAGCTCATCAAAAAGTGGATTGAACAAGGCGCGAACTACGAGACGCATTGGTCATTTGTTAAACCAGTTCGATCTGACGTGCCACCGGCTTCGATTGTGAGCTGGGGTCGAAATGAGATCGACCGATTCGTTGCGGTCAAACTGAATGAAAATGAGTTGAAGCCATCCGCAGATGGCGATCCACACCGGTTGGTTCGTCGATTGGCTCTGGATTTGACGGGGCTTCCACCGACGCCAAAACAAGTCGAACGGTTTGCAAATGATCCGACCGATGCCACCTACGAATCGATCGTCGATGAACTGCTCGATTCGCCTCAATACGGCGAGCATTGGGCGGCGATGTGGATGGACATCGCCCGATATGCTGACACGATGGGGTATGCCGAAGATCGCCGTCGAAATATCTGGCCATGGCGGGACTGGGTGATCCGCGCGTTCAATGAAAACATGCCTTACGATCAATTTACGATTGAGCAGCTTGCTGGCGATTTGCTTCCGGATGCGACTGCCGACCAAAAGCTGGCCACCGCGTTTCATCGAAACACACTGAATAACACAGAGGGTGGAACCAGTGACGAGGAGTTTCGAACGATCGCTGTTAAAGACCGAAGCAGCACGACGATGAATGTCTGGATGGGGTTAACGCTGCGTTGCGCCGAGTGCCACACGCACAAATACGATCCGATCAGTCAAACGGAATACTATCAGTTCCTCGATTACTTTAATCAATCCGCTGATGCCGACCGAAACGATGATCGCCCGAAGATGAGCGTCTATCCGAAAGAACGCTGGGCTGAATTCGAAAAGATTGATCGTGAGATGGCTGCGTTGGCAAAACGGATCGAAAAGGAACCGGAGGTTTGGAAGATTTTGCGTCCGACCGACACCAGTTCAAGAGACGGGACGGAATTCAAAGTTCAGGACGATCATTCGATTCTTCCCGTCGGCAAGAATCCTCGCTTCGATGAATACGAGTTTACGCTGACGGTGCCTGCGGGCAAGCATACGGGGATGCGGTTGGAAGTGTTTCCCGACGATGCGACCGGTGGCAACACAGGCAGAGGATACGGCGGTGCGTTTGTCGTCAACCAGATTCGCGTTGCCGTCGTCGATGGAGACCGAGAAACCAACTTGCCTTTTAAGAACGCATTCAATGATTACGCTCAGCGAAATAGTGACATCAAGAACGTGATTAAAGCTGAGCCTGCCAAAAATGGTTGGGCGGTCCGACATCCGATCGATGAATACAAAGTCAAACGAACTGCCGTGTTCGCATTCGAAACCGTCTTGGACGTAAAGCAACCGACGACGCTGAAGTTTTACATTTTGCACGCGTCGCCTTGGGCGGGATTGAACATCGGACGAACAAGGGTTTCCATTACCGAATTCGAAGGTGAACCTGCAGAAGCGTTTCGCAAGAAAACGATTGATCCGCTTCGATGGCAGATGGAACGGTTGGCCAAAAAACGGAACGACCCTGTGCAGGTTCCGGTGATGCAGGATCGTCCAGAAAATCAGCGACGAACAACCTACGTTCATATTCGTGGGAATTATCAATCGCATGGTGACAAGGTCGAGTCTGGAGTGCCAGCGGCGTTTCACCCGTTTCCTGAACAGGCACCGCGGAATCGATTGGGTATTGCAAAGTGGATCGTTAGCCCAGGTAATCCGTTGACGGCTCGCGTTACGGTCAATCGTTTTTGGGCGAGGCTGTTCGGGATTGGAATCGTTGAAACCGAGGAAGACTTTGGGACCCAGGGAATGTTACCGACGAACCAACCGCTGTTGGATTGGCTGGCGGTTGATTTTCAAGAGAACAATTGGGATGTCAAACGATTGTTGAAACAGATCGTGATGTCGTCGACGTATCGACAAGACAACCGGGCAACGGAAGACCAGTTGGCTAAGGATCCACGTAACCGTTTCCTCGCCCGTGGACCCAGGTTTCGATTATCAGCCGAAGTGGTTCGTGATCAAGCGCTAGCGGTTTCAGGTTTGCTTAGTTCACGGCAATACGGACCGCCGGTGTATCCGCCAAGTCCGATCAAACGGATCGTCAACGCCTTCACCGGTGGGATGACTTGGGAAGTGAGCAAAGGAGAGGATCGAAATCGCCGCGCTGTTTACACGTTCCTGAAACGTAGTGCGCCCCATCCATTGTTTGATACATTCGACATGGCGTCTCGGACGGTATGCAATATGCGGCGGATTCGGACCAATACGCCGCTGCAGTCATTTATGACGTTAAATGATGAGACGTTTTTGGATTGTGCCAAGGCTTTGGCGAATCAGATGCGCGGCGCGGCGAGTGAGCCACGAAATCAAATTCGATATGGACTGGAAACCGCGCTCCTGCATCCCGCCAAAGAGGCACACTTGAACGAGTTGTTGAATCTTTATGACGAGACGCTGGCTGAATACCGGAAAACGCCGCGTCAGGCCGAATTGTTGACTGGTGGTGAGAGTGAGGATCGCACATCGGCAAGCGAACTGGCTGCGATGACCATCGTCGCAAATGTAATTTTGAATCTGGACGAGTTTTTGACTCGCTAACGACCAACGAATCGGTTGATAAAAACAAACATCCATCGGAATCTGGAAAATTAAGATGCATCCATTTCATGAAATGATGATGGCGCGAGCCCAAAACGTCACTCGGCGGCACTTTTTGCGAAGCTGTCAGCTGGGTTTGGGTACGTTGGCATTGAGCCAACTGCTCTCAGGCGACGCGTCGGCGATTGATGATCCTCCCACGGGCCGTGACGATCATCCGAACTCACTCAAAAAACCGATGCACAAGCCTCGTGCAAAAAACGTCATCTATTTGCACATGGCTGGATCGCCGCCGCAACAAGAAACGTTTGACTACAAACCCGAGCTGGCCAAACGTGACCGCGAAGAGTGTCCTCAGGAATTTATTGCGGGCAAAAAGTTTGCGTTCATTAAAGGGCACCCCAAACTGCTTGGTCCCGTCCACCAATTTGTCAAACAGGGTGAAACGGGGCAATGGATCAGCGACCAGCTGCCTCATTTGACAAAGCACATTGATGATTTGTGTGTCGTCAAATCGTTGTACACCGATCAATTCAATCATGCGCCAGCTCAGCTGATGCTGCATACTGGGACGCCGCAGTTCGGTGGCGCCTCATTTGGTGCCTGGGCCACGTATGGTTTGGGTTCAGAAAACGAGAATCTGCCTGGCTATATCGTGATGGTCTCCGGGGGCACACAACCATCAGCAGGAAAGAATCTTTGGGGCAGCAGTTACTTGCCGTCGGTCTATCAGGGTGTTCAGTGCCGTAGTGAAGGCGACCCGATCTTGTTCGTGAACAACCCGGAAGGGATGTCGCGAAAAATTCGTCGTAAAAGCCTCGATGTTTTGAATCGTCTAAATCGCAAAGAGCTGGAAGAGTACCGAGATCAGGAAACACTGACTCGGATCAATCAGTATGAACTGGCGTTTCGAATGCAAGTCTCGGTTCCCGAAGTGATGGATATTTCAAAGGAAACGAAATCGACGCTGGACGCATACGGTGCCACACCGGAGAAAGGCTCGTTTGCAAACAACTGTTTATTGGCACGTCGATTGGTCGAACAAGGAGTGCGTTTTGTGCAGCTGTTCGACTGGGGCTGGGACATTCATGGGACCGGCAAACATGATGACTTAAATACTCAATTTCCGAAAAAGTGTCAGGAGACTGACCGGCCTATCGCAGCCTTGTTGGCGGATTTAAAAGAGCGTGGCATGCTCGACGATACGCTGGTTATCTGGGGTGGCGAATTTGGACGTACGCCGATGGTCGAAGCTCGCAACGGTTCGAAACTGTTGGGGCGTGATCATCATCCAGACTGTTTTACAATGTGGTTAGCTGGCGGTGGAATGAAGCCCGGCTCGCACGGAGCGACCGATGAGTTGGGGTACAAGGCGGTGGAAAACCCGATCTTTGTTTCAGACTTTCAGGCGACGGTTTTACACGCGTTGGGGTTGGATCCCCACAAATTGAGCTTCCCGTTTCAGGGGTTAAATCAACGGCTGATTGGGCCGGCGAACACGCCGAAAGTTCGGGACGAGTTGTTTGCTTAGCAAGACGATCAATTCCAGTTGTCGGATCTGCTTAACGTTTTAGATTGAGCGGCAATTGTTGAGCTCGAATCCGATTTGCCAGCAAGGACGCTCGCAGCAACGCGTCGGAACGACGGTTGGAAAACGTGATTACATCGCCATCGCGAATGCCCAGAGTCGACTGCTCGGCGATCGGGCTGAGTGCGGCACCGGATTCCCCTTCCTCAGTGAGTAACGAAAAGTAGAAATTCGTTGGCCGACCGGTTGTGGGGCTCACTCGCAACACAGAAAACGTCTCGGGAAACCGTGGACCATCCGGGAACAAGAAGATCTCATCCAAGACTGCATTGGTAAAGAGGTCAGAAAAGAATACCATCTGGTCGGTCGTCACGGTCTGGCCATTGAGCACGAGTCCTTGGACGACAAATGAGATTTCATCTGAGGTTGTGTTGTCTGGGAAGTGTTGGCCAATCGATGAAAAGGTGACGGTGTCGTTGGGCAGGACTGGCACGTTGCCGCCGAGCCCATCGAGAAAATTCGCATCGATTCCCAGGTCAACCGCGGCGTTGGCGCGACGAATGATCACCATTCCAGCTTTTTGAGCCGTTCCCAGCTCGCCCGATTCGACCAGTACATTGCGGAGCGAGCGACCATCGTTTGGGATCGTGACACGTCGCAAACTGCCGTTGCCGGGACCCAGGAGAAATGAAGTGACGATCTCGGATTCAGGTGGCGTCTCAGGTGCCGCGGATTGGCAGCCGCTGAACGCGATCAGAGCGACGAGGATCCCAAGTCCAATCGAAGTGATGCGAATCATTTGCTGGTCCTTTTTTTGGTTGACTTGGAACGACTCGTTTTGGAGCGGCGATTGGACTTTTTGGTAACGGTACTTTTCCGTTTTGTCGTACGTTTCTTGGAAGAGCTACTCTTCTTTTTTCGAGTCGTTTTCTTTTTCGAGCTTCGTTTGTCTTTGACGACAGTTTTCTTTTTAGTCGCTCGTTTTTTGGTCGTTCGTTTTTTCTTTTTCGTTGGTTTCTTTTTCGTTGTTCGTTTCTTCGACGTCTTCTTTTTCGTTGCTCTTTTCTTTGTCGTTCGTTTCTTCGTTGCTCGTTTCTTTGTCGTTCTCTTTTTCTTTCGTTTTGTCGGACGTTTGCGAGAGGGCTTCTTCTTCCGATCGCTTGACGTCAATGAGAACGAGCCTCCGTCGTCTTCATCAGGCGTGAAGTCGATCACGATTCCTTTTTCAGCATAAAACTCTTCGATGTGTTCAACTTTGCAAGCCAGACCAAGGTCGCCGATTCTTGCGTGCATGATGCCGATCAGTTGATCGCCCAGCATCAAAGCTGCACCGCTGTCCCCTTCGATTTGAAAGGAACCACTCAACGGTGCGACAAGAATCTGCCTGGAAAACAGCACGCCACCAATGTTCTTTGATTCAAAGATGTCAATGATTCGTCCTTGCGTTGGCGGCAGTTTGGATTTTGCACCGACTTTCGTGACAACTTTTAAGAGATCGGCAGCGGTCACATGATGCGTTCCTCGAACCTTGACAGGACCTTCTTCGATCTCATCGATGTCGGGTCGGACCAGTTCCATTGCGATCACGTCGACTTTGCCACCCAGCTTTCCATGGTTTTTGGGGGCGGTGGCAAAGTCTTTAAAGTGCCGACTGATGCTGGCTTGCATGGTAATTGTTTTTGGAACTGTGCGCAAGTTGCGACGTTTTCCATAGGCAACATGGGCGTTGGTGATCAACGCTTCTTGGCCATCTTTGAGGATGCGGCAACCGAGCGTGCCGGTGCTTTCATGATTGTGATCGGGGCGAATCCGTGTCAGCCCATTGGTGGCCGTGGCGGTCGATTTAGCGACGCCCTTGAGCTCAACGACATCGACGGGAAACGTGTTTTTGCCACGGCCCAGTGTTTGCGGGAGAATTTCCTTCTTTTGAAGTCGTTTGATCGGTTTCTTTTTGGCCACGTAAACTTTGATGACGACTTCCGGGTAAACACGGAGTTCGCGTCCCTGTCTTCGCCGACGGCCAACCGATTCGATGGGACGACCACCCCGACTCCCTTTTGGTTGCATCTTTTCTCGAAAACCAACCCCTGCTCCGACGACGCCGGGATGGTTGAGCAGTTTCTTACGGTGGCGATCGAGGAGGTCGGCAGCCGCTTCCATCTCTTCTTGGAACTGGTCGGCGCAACGGCGGACGAAACGTGGTTGTGGTAAGGGTTTGTCAGTTTGCGAGTGAGCCGATTTTTTCTTCTTCGCCATGACTTCGACTCATTTTCAAACCACAAGTTTTAATGAAGATGCCCGCTCAGTCTCATTCACTCAACATAGTATTCTGGCGTAGCCGTCTCAACTTCGGGCGTTGCGTTCATCGGCGCCTGCGTCATCGACATGCCAGCTTGATCGTCAGCGGCTTTGATGCCGGTTGCACAATCGTGACACTGGTTGAGATGACATTGGAGAAAATCTGCCACAACCTGCTCAAACATGGGGTCGTCCAGCTCAAAGACTTCCGTCGCTACGACAGACTTGATCGGAACCAGGTGATTGGCAATTTCAGATCCGATGGACGACGAGGTTCCTGTCCCGGATCGCAAACTGGAGCCAAGCGTGTTAACCAGTTCGGTTGTTTTGGCAATTGTTTCATCGGTCACGGTAGAAACAATTTTGTCAAAGTACTGTTGGTGCTCACCATCCTGTTCAACAAAATCGATGGTCGAATCGATCGTTCCTGCGGCCGGTCGTTTAAAGTCGACAGTGAAGATTTTTTCGCCAAGGATAAAGTTGTGCTTGATCTCGCGAACAGGCTCCATGTCGACCATCGTCATTGGTTGGTCGGTGGATTTGCGAGTCAAATAGTAAGTTTCTTCGATGTCGATGCGGATATGAGTTGGAACTTTCAACGTGATTGGAATGCCACGAAGTTTGCGCATCTTTTGCCAGCCGTTGTTCGACTCGTTCCGTTCCAGCATGGTACTGCCAAACGATTTGCAACCGCAGATCGTGGCGGCGATCAGCAGGAGTAAAATTCCCAACTGTCGATGAATCGAAAATGATGGTTTCATGGCATCAGTCCAGTACGAACGATGATTCGAAAAAGGTGGATCTAAAACGAGTGGTTTTTTACGCCAGAGATGAAGGTTCGATCGATTCTCAGTTTTCCGACGAGTGAATCTTTGGAGGTTCGATCGCACAGGCATGACAGCCAGTCAAATGAAGATCCAGAAAGTACTTCAGGTTGTCCTCAAAGTTTGGATCGTCTACTTCAAAGATTGCAGAGGCAACGACGGACTCTGTCTCCATCACGTTTTTTTGCAGATCGGTTGCCGCGTCAGATGTGCCCACTCCGGAAAGAAGTCCTCCCGCAGAGGTCAAGCTGGCGATCGCTGAGTTGATCGCTTCGATTGTCTTGTCTTCATTCTTGTATTTGATCTGCTTGAAATACTGTCCTTGAAAGTCCAGCGTCGCAGCGAGAACGCCGGCAGCCGGTCGTTTGGGATCGACCGTGAAGATCTTGTCCGTGCGGATGATGTCGGTGTAGACCGCGCGAAGCGGTCGATCAAATTCAATACGAACGACTTCAGGGTATTCATCGTCCAGAGGAAAACCTTCTTCGTCCACTTCTGGCTGCAACAGCTGAAGCATCTGTTTTTCGCGAACCTCAACCTTGAGATGCGTTGGCACCTTGAGTGTGATGGGCACACCTTGGGAGCAGGGTCCGACTTGCCAACCGGCGTTGTCAGTGGTCCGTTGCAGCATGGTGCTGGAGATTGAGTTACAACCCAACAACAGAATGACGAGGCATGCGAAGCAGACCGAAAGCGCCGTGGAATGGTGGGTAAAAATGACTTTCATGGAGACCCTGCGTCGATAAAGAACGGCATTCTGAGATCGCCAAAGGCGGAGCAATCGAATCAAGCGGAATGATCGACAAACTTAAGCGTCGTAATTATCGATCGGATGCAGACCGACAAAAACCGAGATTTTCTAAAGACGACCTATTAGCCAAAACGAGTTCACTGTGACGGTTTGGCAAAGTTTGCGGACGAATCGAGCGACCTTTTGACCGTGGATCAGAAGTTGCCCGTGACAACGCGGGCAAGTGGCCAGTTTTTGCGCCACTAGTTGGGCACTGGACTAGGCGCAACCGCTGGCAAGAGGTGTTTTGGTTGTGGCTGGGTTGTCTTGTGCGGAGACGTTCTCGGCGATGTCGATTCGAATGATCGACAAGCTATCACGCTATAGAAAGCACTCGTGCAAAAAGGAAAACACGCAAACAACGATGCTAATTTTGCAGGGTCTGATCACCCGATGGCTTCGAGTGATCCCAATGCGATTCCAATCGGGAAAGCCATTTGCCGACGCCCCAGTTTTGGGTCAGGGCCCCCGCAAAGCAGAATGCGATGGCAGCGCCCACCAGCACATCGCTGGGCCAATGGGCAAACGAAATCACTCGCTGGACGGAGGCCAACAGTGCGATGCCAAAGAAGAGCCAACGACCTTTGGGAAAGGCCCATGACATTCCGATCGCCAAACCCCATGCGGTCGCTGTGTGAGCCGAAGGAAAGGATTGCGTCGCATAGACCATGTTCCATTTGTCATACGCAAACCATCCGAGCCACGTCTCCGATTGATCTGCTGGAAAATGGGAAACAGAGAACTCGTCGAAGAAACGAATCGGTCGCCAGCGGTAGAACTGCAGCTTTAAACCGTTAACAATCAAGCTGGGCCAGAATGCACACATCGCGATTCGAGGAATGAACCGTGCTGCGTTGGGAACCAGCAGCCAGAGAACGAGGCTGATGACGAGGACGCCGAAACCATGAGCGAAGATTTCAGAAAGCCCAATGAACTTTCGCAGGTCGCCGGGAACAGATTTGACATTGTCGGGATGAGAAAGCGTACTATCCCAATTCAGACAGAGAACCGCCAACCCAACTAAGCCAATGCTCAGCAAGTAGTTGTAAGGAATGACTTGCCGTGTCGCTGTCGCCGGCGGTGCCTCTACCGTCGTTGCTGATTCAATCGCACCGGTCGCTATGGAGCTGGTTTTGTTCATCCCACCACGGCTTCCTGAAATGCGTTTCGAAACCTTGACTTAGTTGGTTCAGATCAGACCAGAACCAGGCTCTCCAGGAGCAATCTTAGTTTTCGAAGTTCTCCATCGTGATCGATGTCCGGGTCATCCGAAGGTTGAATATCAACGCAAAGTGCTCGATCAAAACCGACCTTTTTCAATAGGTTGATCAGTTTGCCATACTCGATGATCCCCTGCCCTACGCGGACTTGAAGATTGTCTGGAGTTGAGTCGCGCAGGTAGACGTTGTGAACGTACTCCATCAGGTTTTCATAAACCATGGTTTCTGGAGGATGTCCAAAATGATAATGGCTGGGGTCCAGCGACAACCCGAGTCCATCGACATGTCGGCAGATGACCGACACTGTGTCCGGATCTGCGGAGATGCGACCTTGGGTGTTCCGCATGGCAACTCGGACGCCATGTTTCTCGGCGATTTTGACCAGCTCTTTGTAACGTTCCACCTCTTCATTGAAGGGCGTCCCATGTTCGCTTGAGGGGACGGTCAGCGTGACGATCTTGGAGAGCTTGGCCAGTTCGCAACATTTCGTAAACGTGTGAAAATACTCGTCGCCTTCTGCTTCAATCTCGAGGCTGAGTCCGACAACGGTTAGCCTTCGAGTCGAATTGACGATTTCACAGCACCCGCGAAAATCGGATACGATCTGAGATGGCTTAAGATGATTACTGGACTCATGAATTCCAAGTTCAATGTGGGAGAATTCAAGGTCGGCAAGTTTCTCGATCGCTCGATCCAGCGGTCGATCGGGAAAACATTGAGTCGTCGCGGCAACAAACACTCGCAACTCCTTCACGGGTGTAATGATTCATTGATGCGGGGCACGCGGGTCAGCGAGCCGAGCATAAAACAGAGGCTTTGCGTACTTTAGAGATCCCCCCGGTTTTGATCAACACCACTGTGGATCCAGATCTTTTGAGTTTTCGTAGCAATCTGCACAGAGTTGATCTGAGCGGGAGCGAAAATAGAATGATTCCTCACGTCACTTGGTTCGCCTACGCGAATCTGTTCTCCAGGAGCTTGCCATGACCCGTTTTTTGCTTACTTCACTACTCGCCAGCTACCTGTTTTTTGTGGCAGAATCGCCGCAAAATTTGCTCGCCCAGGATGGTGAACCCAAGGCGGCAGCGAAATCCAAAAATGACGAAGAAGCCAAGGCCCTCGAGGCAAAGCTTGCCAAGTATCTTTCTGGGACCAAATGGGTCGGGAATTTTACGATGGGCGACGACAAGATGCGGACGGAACGGTACGAGATTTTGTCAGCTGAGAAATCGGAGTACGGTGACAAGTGGAACTTGATCGCCCGCATCAAATATGGTGACAAGGACATGTCATTCGCACTACCGCCAATTGACATTAAGTTCGCCGGCAATACGCCAGTGATTACGGTCGACAAAGTCTTCTTTCCAGGCTTTGGCACTTTTGATGCTCGAGTTGTTATTCGACGAGGCAAATACGCCGGCACATGGCAACACGATAAAGTCGGCGGGCATCTGTTTGGCACCATTACCAAGATGTCGGACGAAGAGCTTGAAGAGAGCAAAAAGCGAGTTGCCGAAATTAAACCGAAAACCGATAGCTCGGAAAAGGCGTCTGACTCAGGAAGCGACAAATGATCGAGCTGCGATTGCAGGCGGATTGAAGTTGTCTTACGTCAATCAGTCTTGCGTCCGTGGTACTTTGGATTCGACTTTACCGATATGACTTTTGGGAACCGTCATCGAAATCGTACTCGATTTTCCGACGACGGTGATTCCCGAGTCGGTGACGGTAAAACCACGGGCGAGATCTAGTTCTCGGTCGACGCCAATTTTCGCTCGTTCGGGAACGTGAACATCTTTGTCGATGATCGCGCGACGGATCTCGGCATGTCTGCCGACGCTGACACGATCAAACAGAATGGAATCTGAAACTTTGGCGTAGCTGTTGATGCGAACCTGTGGGCCAAGCACGCTGCGTTCCACGCGGCCACCGGAGAGGATGCAACCTGGGCAAACGATACTGTCGGTCGCCATGCCGACTCGACCAGCATCATTGGTGCCCGAGCCGTCGTCACTGCCAAAGACAAATTTAGGCGGAGGAAATCCACCTTGGTGTGTTCGAATTGGCCAAACGGAATCGTACATGTTCAACATCGGATCGACGCCAACTAAATCCATGTTGGCCTCGTAATAGGCATCGATGGTGCCGACATCGCGCCAGTAAGCTTTACTCTTCTTGTTTTCGTCGCGAAATGGAAACGCATAGACGCGAGACGAATCGATGATCGACGGAATAATGTTTTTCCCAAAGTCGCGAGAGCTGCCCGGCGTGTTGGCGTCTTTGAGCAACTGTTCAAACAGAAAACGAGCGGTAAAAACATAAATTCCCATGCTGACGAGACACGTGTTGGGCGTGCCAGGAATCGTTTTCGGTGACTCAGGTTTTTCTTCAAATCCAATGATTCGATTGGTCTCGTTTACCTGCATTACGCCGAATGACTTTGCCGATTCGATGTCGACTGGTAAAGCCGCAACCGTGAGATCCGCGTTCATTTGCTGGTGGTATTCCAGCATTTTGCGGTAGTTCATTTTGTAGATGTGATCGCCAGCAAGAATCAGAACGTAGTTGGGACGCTCTTGCTCGATCGCGTAAATGTTTTGATAAACCGCGTCGGCAGTCCCTTGATACCATTTCTCATCGATACGTTGCTGCGGTGGCATTACATCGATGAATTCCCCGAGCTCCGTGCAGAAATACTGTCGCCAACCAGTGTTGATATGCCGGTCAAGGCTCATCGCTTTGTATTGAGTCAACAACAAGAGTTTACGAAGGCCTGAGTTGAGGCAGTTCGAAAGCGCAAAGTCCACGATTCGATAGCCGCCACCAAAGGGCACTGCTGGCTTTGCGCGGTCCCGAGTTAACGGCTCAAGTCGCGATCCTTTTCCGCCAGCAAGAATGACGGCCATCACATCGTTCATGGTCTTACTACTTCTGCAAACGTAAACTATTGATAGATGCGAGTTGGGTGATCGCAACGTGTCAGCTGCCAAGACATGACAGTTTGCATCCGATTATAGCGGATCATAAAAGCCAGCGAGCGTCGAGGAACGACAATGATTGCAAGACCGTTTGATCGAAGTGGCTGTTACTAAGATGCCATACGATCAATGTTTGGATCGGATTGTTTGCGGTCGGCAAGAATAAACCAAACTCCAAACGCAATCTCGACCACGGCAACGACGATTGGGACAAGGTTGTCGGTCGGCATGCCAAACATGATTGAGACGACTCCGATCAAACAAAGGACCGAGCCAAACAACCAATACGTCCAGTCACCATAAGCGGTGCGAAACCCGAAATAGTGAGCACCCACGGCGATTGCGGAAACCGGAAAGACAACTTCGGGTCGCGTAGGCAGCAACAGCAATGCAGCGAAAAATCCGCCGATCATTGGAAAAACGGTCTCGATGACAATCAAACCACCCGGATTGTCTTTGGATTCGGGTGGACGTCGATAGATGGTCGACAGGACCAATTTGGAAATCGGGAAGATGAACATGCCCGCAAAGAAGAGCAAATAGAATCCGTTGTTCGTCGTCGTTGCCAATGCCGTTGCACCGGCCGCAAGCCAAATCACGCCGGAAACAATCGCGCCTGGACCTCCACCAACGTAGGTGTGACGCAACTCAGATTGATGTTCTTCCAGCTTCAACGTTGCTTACATTCCGCGTGAGAATTCGCTTGGCTCTTCTGTTTGGGCAATCTTTGGAAGGATTCCCATCGTCACCAAGGACTGGCGTTCCTTGCCGTTGCGGTAAATTGTCAGTTTGACTTCTGTGTTGGGTTCCGTCGATTCGGAAAGACGGTACAGCTCACGATAATCGGTGATCGGTTTTCCATTCCATTCGCGAATAATGTCCCCTCGCCGAATACCTGCTTGCCAAGCCGGCGTGTCTGGTTCGACATGCGACAGCCAAGCGCCGGCGAGGTCGGGCAATTTCAGGATCGAGGCGAATCGTTGATCCACTTGTTGAGGATAGACGCCAAGATAACCTCGTTCCACTTTTCCGGATTCGACCAATTTTTGGTAGACGAACTTGGCGGTCGAACTGGGGACAGCAAAACTGATACCTTGAAACGTTTCGCCAAAAATTGACATGTTGATGCCGATGACTCTTCCTTGAGCGTCGACCAATGGACCACCCGAGTTGCCCGGATTAACGGCGGCATCGGTTTGCAGCAGCGACTGTTTGCGGTGGTCTCGATCACCGGGTCGGTCTTTGCCGCTGAGTACGCCAGATGTGATCGTTTGCTGAAATCCGAATGGGCTGCCGATCGCCCAAACGATCGAGCCAACATCCATTGCGTCGCTGTCGCCCCATCTCGCCGGAATCAAATTTGGAGCATCAATTTTTATCACGGCCAAATCACTGGCGGAGTCGAGCCCAATCAATTCACCTGGGTACACGTGCCGGTTGTGCAGCTCGACTCGATAACGTTCGGCTCCTTGAGCGACGTGGGCATTGGTGACGATATGACCGAGCTCTGAAAAAACGACGCCCGAGCCGATGCCGCGGGTGCCGTCCTCTTTGAAGGTTACGATGCTGACGACGCTTGGTTTGATTCGTTGAGCGACCAGCTGATAAGCCAATGACACATCGTTCAGGGGCGCTTTGTCAAGTTGCTCGACTGCATTTTCGTATTCGGCGCGGGCACGACCAATCTCCGCAGCATAATAGTATTCTTCGACCAATCGTGGCCCGACAAACCAGAGCGCAAAAAATGTGCTCAACACGGTCAAGAAAAAATAGAGCGTCGAGCGGGCGGCGGCAGATGGGTCAGCAGGTCGGCGAGCCCTGCGTGCGGATCGTGACGTTTCGACAGCTTCAACGTCGGAATCACCGTTTGCGTCTGACTGGGGCTTTTCGACCGCTAGCTGATCGTTAGCTTGTTCGACATCTTTTTCTAAAGACGGAGAAGTTGTTGATGGAACAGGTGACGCGGGAACTGAAGAAGGTTTGACGGTTGGGAGTGGATTTCTAGATTCGGTCTCATTCGGTCGATCTGTCGGAGGGGTATCATCAGCAGGAATTTTACCTGACTGATTGAATTCAGAGTCGAATGAAGGATCCATCTTGAACCACCTTGTTTCTGCTGTCCCAGCAAACACCGATCAATCGTCCTTCACAAGAAACGACGACTCCCCGCTCAAGTATACGCGATTAGGGTTTCATTCGTATTTCGAATTTTGAGTCAGTCACCTCAATTGGTCCGAAAAAATCGTTTCGGTTTCTTGGCAAATCTTTTCATAAAACGAAAGATTTTGGCTAAG
This sequence comes from Planctomycetota bacterium, assembly GCA_038534355.1. Lineage (GTDB taxonomy): Bacteria > Planctomycetota > Planctomycetia > Pirellulales > Pirellulaceae > Mariniblastus. Next base: position 314,089 of record JBCAWX010000003.1, on the reverse strand, counting down.
AAATAGTCTGATTGCAGGAGCAGTATCATTTCGTTGCGAACCGAATGCTTGCCTAGGTCGTAACAACTGCCCTTCGGGTTTCGATTTCGATTTGCCACAATGGTTGAACAGTTTGTAACTGGTGCGCCGGCATTGATTGAGTATCCATTTTTATTTGACGAGCGTTTATGAGCTTCAAGATTGATACCGATTATTTTCGCGGTCCGATTGATCTGTTGTTGTTTCTCGTGCGGCGTCATGAACTGGATATCACGGGTGTCGCGCTGGGCAACATCACCGAAAAATATCTCGAGTTTATTGATGTGCTCAAAGAGATTTCGATCGACATGGTCGGTGACTTTATCGAAGTCGCCAGTGTGTTGGTGGAGATGAAGGCGCGAGCGGTCTTGCCTCGTAATGAGTTGGAACAAGACGAAACCGAATACGCCGATCCCCGTGACGGCTTGGTCGTTCGGTTGCTGATGTACAAGCAGTTTAAAGACGCCAGCTTGCTGTTGGATGATCATCGATTGCAGTGGCAAAATCGATACGCACGCATGGCCAACGATGCGCCGCGAACACGAATTGATATGGCAGACCAGCCAATCCATGAAGTCGAGCTCTGGGATTTAGTGAGTGCATTCGGCCGCGTTTTGCGTGACAATCGGCCCGTACCACAGGAGAACATCAAATACGACGAGACTCCCATCCATATCTACATGCAACGAATTCATGCCAAAATTGTCCGACAGAAGAGTATCTCGTTTACGGAGTTGTTTGAACCAGGGATGCACAAGTCGGCGATGGTCGGCATCTTTCTGGCCGTGCTGGAATTGACACGCCACCACAATGTGATCGCCCAACAGAATGATCTTCACAGCGAGATCTTGATCATCCCCAGCGAAGAATTTGCAGCCGAGCTCGATGTGTCCAACATTGATGACTACGATCCTCACAAGAAAAACTTGCCAGCGGGTGATCCAGGATCGATGGTTGAATGACCAGTCTTCGGATTCCGTCCAAAACAAGATACACGATTCTCAAGCTGGCATTCTTTGCATCAAAAGAACTTCTTGATGCAATTTACGGCACGACGAAGGTCAAGTGGTTTGGCAAGACTTTAACTTCCAGAGGCAACGTGCCTCCCGGGTCGCCATCGAGTTGAAACGGGACGGGTTCGTCCGATTCCAGTCGCAACGTTTGGAACTGATGGGTTTGGCTGTTGGTCCAAAAACGATGTTTGCCCAACCAGACAGCAAAGAAATAATACAGCCCTTTTAACAAACCTCGACCTCGAAACGTACAGACGTCAAGTTTTCCGTCGGTTGGATCGGCTTCGGCAACGATCGGTAGATTCATCGCATACCGAGGGACATTGAAGATGAATGCCCACTTGGATTCGATCGAAGGAGGTTGCCCATCGATGGAAATTCGAATCGTCGGATAGCGATATTTTCGAATGGACCGAATGATTGGCAAGGCATAAGACCAATGCCGAATGTGCCCGGTTCGATTCGCGTGCAAACGTTGAACGACATCGGCATCGAATCCACAACTTGCCATCACCAAAAATAGTTTCCCATTGGCTTGGCCTGCATCCAGCTGTGTTGTCTTCAGATCGAGAATCATCTGAGCCACGCGTTCCACGTCAGCATTTATCTTCAAATGTTTCGCCAGTAAATTTTCAGTACCCAAAGGCAAAATCGCCAAGGGAGTGCCTTTTGGAAGTCGATTGGCCAACAGCGAAACTGTCCCATCACCTCCCGCGGCGACGACTGCCCGTAGTTTGGATCGCTGACCGCTGGGATGGTTTGGTTTTGAAGAAGACGATTCGTTCAAGTCTTGCTGTTCAACCTGCTCTACCATGGCGACCACTTGATCGACATCGGTGAGCATGATGACCGAAAGTCCAGATTGATGGAGCCGACCCGCCAAGTCGTCGACTAAACGAGATTGATTCGAGGCACCAGACTTTGGATTGCGGGAAATCAGCACCAAGTCGCGGTCCGGATGAGGGATCGAGGATGGCGAAGTCGAGCTGCCGCTGGATGAATCGGTTTCGTTCATGAAGTGAATTTAATCGTTGCCTTGGCCAAACGGCAGTGGAACTTCTTTGTTGCTTGAATTGTTCCCCAAGTGGAGTCCTCGGCAAACCGAATTGCTTGGGTTAGAATTTAATTAAAATCGCTCAATTTGTCCGACTGACCGCTGACTACTGTGCCAAAATCTACCGTTTCCATCCAAGACCTGACCTGTGGACCCCAGTCACCGTTGTTGGTGATTTCCGGGCCCTGCGTGATTGATCGGCGTGACGTCATCATGACGATTGCCGAGTCGCTCAAAAAGACGACCAACAAGCTCGGATTAGGCCTGATTTTTAAGGCATCCTTTGATAAAGCGAACCGAACGAGTTTGTCATCGTATCGAGGAGTAGGACTTGAAGAAGGTCTGAAGATTCTCGAAGAAGTCGCGACTGAATTCCAGGTACCGGTGACCACAGACATTCACTTGCCGCACCAAGCAAACGCGGCCGCGGAAGTCTGCTCGTTGCTGCAGGTACCGGCTTTTCTGGCTCGACAGACTGATTTGCTCGTTGCAGCCGCCAAAACCGGACGTGCGGTCAACGTTAAGAAAGGACAATTCATGGCACCTTGGGACATGCAGCATGTCATTGGTAAACTGGAAGGTTCTGGATGCGATGAAATTCTGCTGACCGAGCGTGGTACTTTTTTTGGATACGGCAGGCTGGTCAACGACATGCGTGGTCTGGTCCAAATGACCAACTTAGGGTGTCCAGTCGTTTTTGACGCAACCCACAGCGTTCAAGAGCCGAGCGCAGCGGGAGGAAAAACGGGAGGTCAACGCGAGATGGTGTTGCCATTAGCCAAAGCGGCTGTGGCGACCGGATGCCCGGCCGTTTTTCTGGAGACACATCCTGTTCCCGAAGAATCTCCAAGCGATGGTCCCAACATGGTTCCCTTGGACGAAATGAGTTCGTTACTGGAACAATTGAACTCAATCCATCAAGTCGTTTCGGCCACTGAGACGGCGTGATCATATTCGAATTTATCAAACACCAACCTATTGAAAATCGACTTGGATTCAAACGTGAACCCATTCTCAAAAATATCGACCGCAACCCGCTCACAGTCGACCCTCAGCAAATCGTGTGACCTTGAATCGCCGTCTAACGACGTTTCGCTGAGCTCGTTTCATCTCCGACGTGCGCTTGGTCGCAGCGGTTCGTTGCGATTGTCCATGATGTTTGGTTTGCTAATCGCGATCCTTGCCACTGGATGTACCCGCGAAGATGAAATGTTGGACGTGATTGAAACGGACATCGCCAAGGTTCGAGTGGACGACATGACGCGTGGCATAGAATTTATCAAAACGGAAGTGCGATTCGATCAGAAGGAATTCCGAGACGAAGTGACCAACGGTCTCAATCGTTGGGTAACTTACTCCGGTGATGCGTTGGAAAAGAAAGTGGAAGGTTGGTCGCTCGATGCGATGGTCCAACCAATGCTCGAAGATTTCGATGGAGTTGAAGCGGTCGATCGAATCGATGAGTATAAGTTTTTGTTAACGGATCCCTACTATCTTCAGCAGGCGTATTGGATCACGCAGTTGCTCGATCGATTAGAGAAACTCAATCGAGTCAAAACGTTTGAGTTGTATCGTTTTGCTGCTGACAACGTTCAACCGGATCCCGACGAAGAGGATTCACTGACGCCGGTCTTTGCCAAACTCCAACCTGAATTAACACCGGAGGAGTTGCCGTCGTTTGTTCGCACGATGAAGGTGTTTGACTGGATTTGCCGAAACGTCCAGTTGGAATCAGATGAACCATTGAGTGATGTTGAATTGGCCCAACGTCAGATCAATCCAGATGCGGAAACCATGCCAGCCTCAGGAGCACCTGGCGTCGGATATCAACGGTTCCCTTGGCAAATCATGATGTACGGTCGAGGTGACTACGTCGAACGTGCAAAGTTGATGATGGTCATGTTGAGATATTGGGACATCGATTCGGTGATGTTGGCGACTGGTGAAGAGGAACGACCTTGGGCAGTCGGAGTGGTCATTGGCGGAAAGTACTACCTGTTCGATACCAAGTTGGGTTTGCCCATCTTTGCGGAGAAACCTGGGGTCGTCGCCACGCTCAGCCAAGTACAAGAGAATGGCGAGTTGTTGACGACGCTCAACTTGACCACCGAAGAATCGTTGGCCGACGATACGAAGTATTGGGTTTCGCCAGATGATCTCAACACGTTGTCGGCGCTCGTTTACGCTTCACCTGAGTCGTTGGGAAAACGGATGCAAGGAGTTGAAGATTCGTTGGTTGGGGAGGATCGGCTCAGGCTGGCCTTTACCATCAGCGATGTGGCTGATCGATTGCCCCAAGTCGATGGCGTTAAAACGAAGGCATGGGACATCGCGTTTCAAACGCATCAATATCGTCAAATCATTCGTGATTCGTTATTGCTCGTCGGCGACGATGCGATCCAGAACAAGCTGACCTGGTTCTATCTGAACGAAGAATATGTCAATGGTTTCCGGCCCTACCGAACCGCTCGTGGCCGATTCTTCATTGGCAAGTTCCAGCGGAAAGTGGATGAGCGTGGACTGGATGCGGTCGAAGGATTCCAGCGTTTGATTTACGACAATGATCAAATCGCCAGTTTAGGATCTGATTTTGAATTACAACGGCTTCATGGTTTGCGAACCGAGAACCAGTCGAGTGCCGAAATGCAGGCACAGGTTCGTGCAGTCCAAGGGCAAATGAAACTGATCCGTGTCGACGCCAAACTTTTTCTTTCCCAGTGTTTGTTTGACAACGCCAACGAGAACGCGGCGGGTAGTTGGCTCGAAGACCTTGCCGCCGATGATGAAGCTGGACGTTGGAAAGAGGCGATCGGATACTTGTTGGGTCGTTCGTACGAGAGTCGCGGTGACTATGACAGGGCGATTGAGATTCTTGACGACGACTCTCAACTGCAATCGCACGGCAACTTGTTGCGTTCCCGGTATCTGAAGCAGTTGATCGAAAAGGTGTACGGAGACCAGTGATCGCTAAGAGGAATTGAGCCGTTTAGCGTTGCGCGACTCGGGCAAGAGTGCCCAAGCTACGGTGCCGGTTCCGCTACGTCTAAAAAATGTTGAAACAGGCTGGTAATGACAACGTGAACCATTCTGTTGCCGGTCTGTCCTACAATAAATCGTGTAAAAACGTTGGAATCCCATTGACGATTTGCCGATCAGGAAACTAACATTTGCTTTCCAATTCGCGGACGTGGCGGAATTGGCAGACGCGCTAGGTTGAGGGCCTAGTGGGAGATAATCCCGTGGAGGTTCAAGTCCTCTCGTCCGCACTCTTTGGAGTTTCTCTTTTGCTCAGATGCAATCATCGTTCTGTTGCGATGGTCCAATCTCCCAGCGTTTACCCGACGATCGCATTGCGAACACGTTGGATCGCTTGGTCGATGACTTTGGCATCTCCATTGGTATCGACGTAGCCCGCAAATGGAAAGCGGCGATCGTCTTGATCCTGCCATTGTCTCATGATCAAACCATGGACGCTCGGTCGAGCGACCAACATCGGCAGCACGGTGTTCAAAAATTCGATTCGTTGTTGATCCGAGACATCGCTACGAGTCTGGTTTTTTGAGCCCGTTTCGATCTGAACTTCACTCGCAGATTCATTGAATGGGCAACGTAGGCAGACGACGAGGGGCATTCCAAGTTGGGCCCAAATATCAACCAGATCGATCCACTGAAGCGGGTCGCGGATCGCACTGCCGTTTGGCCAGTAATCCAAGTTGATATCAAGTCCCAAAAACGAAATGGACAATCCTTGACGAAGTAGCGAATCAGCGATCTGCAATGGATGCACACCTCCAACTGCACCTGCCAGTCGTTCCGCCCATGGAAAATCAAAACTGACCATCGTCGGTAGCTCCGTCGATGATTCTTCGATCAGCTTGAGCAGATCAACTGTCACCTGAAGCTGTTGCGGGTAAGAAAGATGTCGATGTCCAGTTCCATTGAGTCCACTGACGACATGAAGCAAGGAGGCGGTCGTCGGCAAATTGCGCAACATTTGACGGCACTCAATGATCAGCTGGTCTTTTCGCGCAAGGAAATCATCTACATTGATCAGCTCCTGGCTCATCCCGCCGACACTTGCGTCGAGCCAAGGGCCAATGATCGCTCGTTTGCCAATTCCTTCTACCGTCTCCTTGGTCGGACCGTCACCGCCGTACGGTGGAATCTTGACTTGGACGAGGTCAAAGGAATCGTGTTGAATGCTGGACACAAACTGATCATCGATACCAACCTGATTGGCGACCCAAAAATTTGGCAGATCCGGATGTTCACGACGCACCTTGGAGATCTGTTCTGCGAAAAGGTCCGCCAACAGAAAGATTGCATCCATGGTGTTCTCAAGCGACTGGCGAGCGTTTTGGTCGCCATCCTCACCATTGGTCGAAAGGATGGCTGAGCCTAACAGCGAAGTCGCATCATCGATCAATTCTCGCACTTGCGCGTTGATGTTGAGGCCACCTTCCTCCCAGATCGACACTTGATTGCGCAGTCGATTCAATGTTCCTCGAGCTACTTCAATGCACAAATCGTACGGCTCGTCACGGACTGGCAGTGTTCCCGTGCAGACCAACTGTTCGCCTCGATTCTCGAAGCGATAGACAATGTACAGTCGACCCGATTCATTCCGATTTCGAATGACTGAAAACAACTTGCGATTGCGCGGATCATCAGGGTCCTCTGTCGTTTCGATCCGACAAGGCCATGGGATTCCATCGAGTCCAACCACATGGATGGAATTGGCGTGGTAGGGGTCCAGTTGCCAGTCGACCGGTACTCGAAATCGAAACTCGCCCATGAATTGTTGCCTGAAACTCTATGAAAATGAAGTCGTCCATTGTCGCAGAAAATAGATTCGATCGACAGGCTCAAAACGATCGCAAATCGATGCGGTACCTCGATCGGGCCTGGAGCAAACTTGGGAACACTTCAGAGTCGATATCACGCCTGGCAGACGATTGCCGAAAGTCTGAATCGATCGAAGTATGTGAGCGATTTCATCGATAAGAACAACAAAGTTGGCCACTTTCTAAATTGTCCAATCTGCCGTAAATTGGTGCCAAAGATCCGCCATTTTTTTACCCTTTTGAAATCAAACGAGGTCAGTTGTGTCGACATTGGTCCGCCAGGGAAAAGTACGAGACGTTTACGATATTGGTGATCATTATTTGATGATCGCCAGCGATCGAATCAGCGCGTTTGACTATATTTTGCCAACTAGAATTCCCGATAAAGGACGCGTGCTGACCCAGATCAGCAAGTTCTGGTTTGAGTATTGCGGAGTCCCTCATCATTTGGTTTCAACGGATGTTCACTCAGTGGAACTTCCAGACGGATTGTCCGCCGACGAGCTGGACGGTCGGACGATGATCGTGAAAAAATGCGAAGTGGTCCCCATCGAGTGCGTTGTCCGAGGCTACTTGGTCGGTTCGGGATGGCGAGACTACCAAAAAACGGGCAGCGTTTGTAGTATTGATCTTCAGGAAGGCCTGCAGAACTGTTGCAAATTTCCAGAGCCACTTTTTACACCAGCGACTAAAGAAGACGAAGGTCACGACGAAAACATTTCGTTTGAACGAATGGTTGAAATCATCGGCGCAGATACCGCCAATGAGCTCAAACAAAAAAGCCTCGAGGTCTACTCCAAGGGCCGCGATTTTGCTGCCGAAAAAGGAATCATCCTCGCTGACACCAAGTTTGAATGGGGTTGGCACGATGGGCAGTTGATCTTGATCGACGAAGTGTTAACGCCTGACAGCTCTCGATTCTGGCCAGCCGACGACTATCAAGAGGGCCGCAATCAGGCTTCGTTCGACAAGCAGTTTGTGCGCGAGTATCTCGATTCGACCGACTGGGACAAAAACAGTGATCCTCCGGAACTGCCCGAAGAGATCGTTGCCAAGACTCGAGAAAAATATATTGAAGCTTACGAGCGACTGGTTGAACAACCATTCCCTTGGAAATAGTCTGCTACCAGCAAACGTCCAAGACGACGAGCTTGGACGATTGACTGTATACAACCATCAACCGGCGTCTATAATCGTGCTCGGATAGGTGATCCATCGCCATCAGGTGATGGGTTAGAGGGAATTCGGTGAGAATCCGAAACGGCCCCGCCGCTGTATCCGACCGATAGGCATCCGCTTTCTTTAACCATTGTTGCTACGGCGACGAGAAGGTGCGGATGACTGGTCGGGAGTCAGAATACCTGCCTACTCCGTTTACTTGATTCGTTTTTGCGCGGGACAAAACGATTCAGATGCGTCTTTGGAACCATTCCACCAAGATCGGATCGCTGCTGCGCGGAGTCGTTTCTTCCGTTAGTGCGATTGGGCTGTGGGAGGTTTGCGCATCGATCCACAGATCGCCATGGCTGCATTTGGTTGATGAAACACTACCGTCTAAATGATTTCCGTCGCTTCAAACTTTGGCGATTTGACGAGGCCGTTGCGCGCCGACGTCAATTAGCGACGCTGCGGTTCGCTGCGTTTACGCTGGTTGAGTTGCTGGTCGTGATCGCCATCATCGGCATATTGATTGCCATGCTGCTGCCGGCGGTTCAGTCCATACGCGAATCGGCACGACGTACCGTCTGTTTAAATCACCTGAGGCAACTCGGAATCGCGCTTCAGAATTATCATTCAGCTGCGGGAGAATTTCCCGTGGGAGCCATCGAGTGGAGGCAACGGAATGACCCAACGCTCCGGCAGCTTGCCTGGAGCGTTCATCTGTTGCCCTATTTGGAGCAATCGAATGTCTACCGTCAGCTCGATTTATCACAACCGTTTGATAGTCCCGACAATGCGGTCGGCGCAGCACAAGTGATCGATACGTTTCTCTGTCCCAGCTCGTTTCGAGAAACCGCGTTGGCCAATGGCCGAGGTCCGAGCGACTACGGCGGGATCTACGGTGAGCGCATCAACAGCCCGAATCGGCCTCCTAAAGGGATCATGATCCACGAAGTGGCGATCCGAATTGCGGATGTCAAAGACGGCACGTCCAACACGCTGATTGTCGCTGAAGATTCTGGTTGGCCGGATGGGCAATGGATCAATGGCCGCAACCTGTTTGATCAAGCGTTCCCGATCAACCAGGCGCCTGCGTTTGAAAACGACATGCGGAGTGACCATCCCGGCGGCGCAATAGCAGCGCGAGCCGACGGCAGCGCACAGTTCCTTGCCGAAACGATCGATATGCCTGTCCTGGGCGCACTCTGTTCGCGTGCCAGTGGCGAAGTGGTTTCCTTTTAACCAACCCATATGACTTTTTCTGATTTCAATTTTGAGACAACTCCATGCGATATTCACGAATCTTGTTTTCATTCAACCTCACAATGGTCTCACTGATGATGAGCGCCATTTTGGGCCAGCTACCAACGTCACAAGCACAAGTGATCACCTTTGAAGAATTACCCGTTCCATCGTCTGGTTTTTACAACGGTGATACGTCGGCCAGCAGCCCTTTTCGAGACAACTTTCAGGTAATTGGTAGTCGCGATAACTTCGGCCAACCGGAAACGCTTCAACTGTGGAGTCTCAATGGTGCTCAGCTGTTCAATGGTTACACACCGGCGTTTGGTTCGTGGAATGGCTGGAGTTGGTCCAACGTCACCGATACGACGACGCCTGGATTCGGCAACCAGTTTGCAGCGTTTCCCGGAGGAGGAAGCAACGGTTCGGGCGGTGTGAATGCCGGCGAGAATTATGCGATCGGATTTGGGAATGATTCGTTTATCAATCTGCCGAACGGACTAAAAATCGATTCGATTGACTTGGCCGCATCGACTTACTCAGCGTTGGCGATGAGGGATGGCGACGCATTTACCGAGGCATTCGGTGGGGCAAGTGGCGATGACCCAGACTATTTCAGAGTAGTGTTGACCGGCTACGACCAAGCGTTTGCCAACGTTGACCCCAATGGAAATGTTGTGGGTGAAGTCGATTTTTATCTTGCCGACTATCGATTTGCGGATAACTCACAGGACTACATCTCCAACGCGTGGAATCAAGTTGACCTGACTGGATTGGCGGATGCCCGTTCAATCCGCATCACGTTCGACTCCAGCGATCCTTTCATCCCAACGTATGTGGCGATTGACAATCTCCAGTTCAGCGCCGTGCCCGAGCCAAGCGGACTGGCTGTTCTCGGACTGTTCTTGTGCATCGGATTCAATCGCCGTCGACGCGATTGAACTCGAAGTGGCAGCAGAATTGCCGCAAGTCTTCGCGAGTTACAGGGATTGCGAATCCAAAAAGCTGTCGTCGTCAGGAATCCAAAAAGCTGTCGTTCTCAGACAACCTTGTGGACAAGTCGACCCGTCTACGGCGTTCGCAGTTCTTCGAGTAGATCTTGATTGACTTTGCGTTTGACGGTGCGCCGGTCAATGTCGAGTCGCCGCGCCGCTTCTTCGTAGCTTCCTGTTTGTGCATAGACCAATGTGCAATAACGTTCGAGCAATTGATCGGCCGTTAGCTCACCCGAGATAACCGAGCTGGCGAACTGTTGCTGCTTGCTTGACGTCGTTCGGTTGACGGGGCAGTAAACGCCTCGAATTAACAGGTTGCGCAAACACTGCTCAAGCTCCCGAACATTGCCTGGCCATGGATAGTGGCATCCCAGATTTTTTTCAATCCAGGCGCAGGCTTCTTCAGCTAATGGCTTGAAGTCCGGTCCGGCGATTCTTCGCGATAGATGATCCACCAAAAACTTCAGGTCGTCGTAACTGTCGGCAAGTTGTTGAGCCAAAGTGGGTGTTTGGATGATGTCGGCGCAGAGTCGATAGTACAGGTCATGTCGGAATCTTCCCTCATCGAGCTCCAGAGAAAAATCGCGATTCGTCGCGGCGATCAATTTTCCCTGAAACTGCCTGGGAGTGAGTTCTTCGAGTCGCTGAAAACTACGCGTTTGCAGAACTCGAAGCAGTTTTACTTGAATCGATTCTTTCAGTTCCCCCACTTCGTCGAGAAACACGGCACCATGTTTCAAACAGGATTCAAACAACCCTTTTCGATCCTCGCCAGCGCCAGTAAATGCACCTTTGCAATGGCCAAACAACTCCGACTCAATCAACGTCGGCGACATCGCAGCCAGATTGACAGCTAGAAACGAGTGAGAATAGTCCTGAACGAACCGTTTTGATCCTTCATCGAACGGAATGTATTGAGACATGGCAATCGCCTTGGCGACAAGTTCTTTGCCAGACCCTGAAGGACCGGTCACCAGCGTCGGAATGTCATCCAGGTAGCCATGCAACGATTTCACATACCGTCGAATGTTGTGCGTCAGGACCGACTGCCAAATGGTGGATCGGAGTCGTGCCGAAGCAGCACTGCCTCCGATAATCCAGAAGAAAACGTGATGGAAGACACGCCGGATCTGAAAGAAGCAAGCCCAGAGATGCCTCGGGTGCTCGAGAATCTCAAATTTCACTTCTGGCGAGATTCGATAATATTCGACGTCACCAACAAACTGATCCCAAGACTCACTGCAGGCCTGCTGGTCTCCTTCGCTGAATTGAATCAACAGCTTATTCAAATGTCCTCGATAGCGATCGAAGAGCACGTAAAGAATTAAGTCTTCATAAAGATGTTGATGTGACGCTGGAAATCCATCGCCCTTGATCAATGCCTGTCGACAACGTTCAGCCAATGGGACAACCTTGCGAGTGATCGCCTCCGCATTGGTCCAGATTTGGTCTTCGTTGCTGGCAACGTAATTCCAAACGTCGCCTTGTGCCTGTTTGTGTCCACCGAGAATCTTTTGTTCCAGCTGAACACGTTCAGACACAAAAGGATTGCAGTACGCTAACTCGGAGACGTGGTCCAGAAGTGCAAGGTCTTCTGAGGAAAGTTGCGACATGGCATTCGCTGACAATGGAAAGTGATAAAAGTCGAATCGCCATTATAGATTCGCGAGACTTGCCGCGCAATCAGAGTCCCCAATTTACTGTCGCCCCGCACGCGGATTGGCACCTGAAGTGTTTCCTGATCAAAGGGAGTTGTTTTGACGGCCCTGAAATCCTTGATGTCGGTCTGTTTGCCGAATCAATCCAAACCAGAACTGGTCGTCCGACGAGCCCTCCTCAAAACGTCGCCTTGACGGTACGCGTCATGGAATCTAAAAGGCGGCTCTTAATTGTCCCAGTAACTCACAAATGTCATCGTGAGTTTCCTGACTGGCACTAACCACCAACGCCAGCGCTGGTTGATAGTACTGCATGGATGAAACACCACCGGCATCACGCCAGACTTTCGGGTTAATCGTCGCTTGAATGAGCGCGATTAATTCAGGAGCGTGGTCCCAAGGTGGGGCGAATTGGCCGCCGGAATAGTGAAACAGTTGACTCGGGCCACCCGAAATGTCACCCAGCAATGATGATGATTCTGATAATTGTTGAAATAGAACCAACTCCAACTCGTCTTCAGCGGCTCCAAAGACTGGAATGGAATCAGGTTGCGTTGTTCCTTCGTCTCTGTAAGTCTCCGACGCAAAATCACCGCTGTTTTTTTGGTCAGTGATTCGAGATTGTTTACGGTGCCAGTCGCTCAAACGCCGGCCAATCGACGCACGAATACTCTTCATTTTGTCGTGAGTCTTGAAACGTGAATCAGAGATGATGATCCAGTGCAGATGACAGAGGTTATAAATTGCAGCTCGTTGGATCTCGTCTTGTTTCGTTTTTGAATTGCGAAGGAACACCTTAAATTGGCGTTCGTAGTCACTCATTTTTGGTGGTTTAACGGAATCGCTACGTCGTTGCTCAGATGATGACTTTCGTTGCCCTGTTTGCGCATGCGCCGTCGTCGTCAGCGCACAAAGTGAGAACGCGATGGCACACAACGTCAGGGTACTAAAAATCGCAGATCGCGACTTTGGAAAAGAAGGCTCAGAGAGTGAGCAGCGAAACAGAAACAGCGCATTCATTGGTGGCTCCGATCTTTCAGGTTCGCCTTGCCAATATCAACTATACCAATTTTGGGTGGTTGGTTCCAGCTGAGTCACGCCGATTGGTGGAGTTTCGGAAACGTTCAGCTCGTGAGAATTGCGGTGGCCTTGCTACATAAGTTGAAAAAACGGCACGTAAAACCGGCACGGTCACTGGAATGATCGTTACGACCATTGCAAACGAGCAAGTCTGTTTCGAAAACGCAACTCTAACTCCAATTGGAAGCATGATTCAAGCAATCTCGCTCAACACTTGATCGTTCCCACCAATTGCTCCCCACGTTCCCCAATGTTACTCCCCGTCAAACATCTTGCGATCGTTTGCGTCTTCGCGCTCGGTACGGCTTGCCAGTTGCAAGCGGATCTTGTCGTGACAGATATCAGCGGTGTGACTCATGAGGCAGACGGCTATTCAACGTTTTCAACCACGTCCAATGACATGGTTGGGATGCGAGTTGATGTCTTTTTTGCCAATGGAACATCGGACACTGCACGTTGGACGGCCAGTGGAATTTCTCGTTCGAACTGGAGCATGTCGCAAGGTCCGGGGTCAACGTTTAGCAATCCATTCTCGCTAACGAACAATAGTAGTTCTGCGATGACTCGATTCGTGATGCACGGAGAGGGTTCGTCAACCATCTTTGACCGCTCGGTTTCCCCATCAACCAGTGGTACCGCCAATGGCCGCGACTTACAGGAATTCACTTTCTTGCGGTTCTTCCAGGATATTCAAGTCACGTATTTCGATGAGGTGCAAACGGTCGGCAGTACTGCCGTGGGAGACATCTTTGCTGGAATGGAAGTCTCATTTACCGATGGGATTGCACAAAGCGGTGGACAGTTCGAATTTCGTACCGACACCGATACCACGGTAAATTTTGTTCGTACAACGATCCCTGAACCAACGACGGCCGTTCAGATGATGCTGGCGTTTGCGGCACTTAGTTTCCATCGTCGCAAACGTGCGCGACGGGATAGCTGCTGAGTTGACTCACTCGCACGCGGCTGTCTTGAGTCGCCATTGCGATGACTACTTGTTCTCTTTGGCTTTCTCTTTGGCGCGATCGCGTGCCTGTTTTTCTTCCCTCGCCTTTTTGAATTCGGCTTCTGGCATCGGTTCCAGTTCACCCGTCAACCCGCGAGGGTCATCGAGCACAAAATAGTGGCCATGATCCGCGGTTACTACGACGCAACTCTCATCCCAATTGCTGTTGGCGTCGACCCAATCTGTGGCGACTTGAAACGCGGCTTCACCACTGAAAACGGCGCCGATTGAATCGTCAATGTTGTTGTTGTGGTTGGCCCAATCGACATCGCCGGATTCGACCATCAAGTAAAAACCGGTCTCGTTCTTCTCCAGCACTGTTAATGCTGCAGCAGTCATTTCTGCCAAAGTCGGGTTCTCTTTGATCGTGCCTTCGTCGTATCGGTCGGCACGCGAAACCCCGCGCGTCGGGTCGTAGCCTCCATCAGCAGTTGCGTAAGGTAAATGGCCTCCACCGGTTCCAAAAAACCCAAACAGACGCTGTTTGTTTTCCGCCGCTTCGTTCGCCGCTTCGGCCAGTGCCTTGCTGCCATCGGTCCCTTCCATTCGTTGGACCACAACGTACTTACCATCATTGGCGACATCAATTTGGTCCAGATCTTGTTTGGCAAGATACTTGTTTCCGGGAACAAAATTAATGCCTTGCCGATTGTCTTCTTTGGACATTTCACCCCAACCACCGCCGATCAAAACATCGACGCCCGGCAACGGTTGCTCTCGATGGGCAACACTTTTTAGACCCAACAAATCGCGAGTCAAATCCTGGTAGTCGCTTCGAGTCACGTTGTGCGAGTAAACACAAGCCGGGGTGGCATGACTGATTGGGACGCTGCTGATAACGCCGATCCCAAAGCCGTCTTTTTGTAGCTCATGTGCGAGTGTAGTGATCTGTTTGCCATCAGGGGCAATGTTGATCGAACCGTTAAACGTTTTAACACCTGCGTTCAGGGAAGTCGCCGAGGCAGCCGAGTCCGTATACGCATGACGCATGGTTCGTCGTTGGCCAGTTAAATATTGAGCGTCGACCAATCGGTCCCATGGAAATGATCCGCCAAGTTGAAAACTAAATCCCCCGCGACGTTCTGTTCCCGGGACCAATACAACTTGAGAGTCAACATCCGTTTTGGTGTCGCCGTTGTGTGGGCTGGTGACGCAAAAGCCAAAATTCGGTTGACCATTCTTGTAGTCCTGGAACGCGATTCCGCGACCTTTACCTTTGGAATAGTTGACTTGTTTGTCGCGATAGATCGCGGCTGCCTGCAACGTCTGCCAATCCATCCCATCAAAAACAAACAAGATGATGTGTTTCTTGCCCTTGGAACGTGCCTGCTGGTGAAGTTGGTAAATATCGGTTTGATCAAAGTACTTTGCCTCAGGGTTAAACGTCCCCTCGGGAAGATAACCGTACAACGATTTGATTTTGGCCTCATCGCGATAGAGTGATTTCTTGCCGCGAACCGGATTGAGTTTGAGGCCGAAACTGAAGACCGGGATGAGCCGATTGGAATGATTGGTCCACGACGAGAAACGATCCTTGCGGGGTCCCCAATGAGCCCAACTGGCTTGGTTCAGTTCAACGGCTTGAAATTGCAATGACCGAAGATTGGTCTCTTCGTCTTGCGCCGCAACTTCTTGACTGACGACAATTGAATGGGGCGTGGGCAACAGGCAAACCACAACCAGGGTGACAAACAACAATCCAAATTTGGACATATTCCGATCTCGTCTTGGAAATTTTCGAAATGACCAAAACTGGTCATCAGACGAATCAAATTGTAGTCCGAAGTTGCTTACTTAAAACCGGCGGCACGACAGATCGTGCGACGATCCAGAAGACGAAGCTCGTTGTGTGATGATTTCTTCGTGTTGGAGGACGCCTCGAGCCGTTTCATTGTGCCTTCTTGACCACGCAAATTCCTTCCACATCAGACGTTGATTTGGCGAAATTCGGGTTTGGTTCCGATAAAGCTGGCGATCAACCGAGATGGTTGATAAGAAGTTTTTGCACCGTGTGGGCCGGTCAAGAATTTTGCGAACACCTGACCAGGCACCACTCGCGGTAGCAAAACGACCCGCGTTGCGAGGTCTCTGGCGCCAAATACACTTCGGCATCAGAGCAGTTAGGGGCAAGGCAACCGCTCTGGACAAAAACCAG
Source organism: Planctomycetota bacterium (assembly GCA_038534355.1). Classification (GTDB taxonomy): domain Bacteria; phylum Planctomycetota; class Planctomycetia; order Pirellulales; family Pirellulaceae; genus Mariniblastus. Next base: position 297,863 of record JBCAWX010000003.1, on the reverse strand, counting down.
AGATACCTCGCGGGGTCGTGGAAGTGATTTCCTTCCAACGCCCTTCTTTAAGGCAAGCGGTATGCCAACGTGAGAAAATATTTTCGATCGGCGTTCCGTTGCTCAATTGTGCAATCGTGCCGATCCAATGTTGCACAATGCTACGCTCGGCCAGAAAAACGCGTTGCAAAATTGATCATTCCTGCAAACGCTCGAAAATTGCCCCAATTCAAGCGAACATCTCCAGAGCGTTATTCCCAGAGCGTTGTTCCCGGACCTTTATTCCCCAAGAGTCAGAACCCTTGCAATCTGGCACAATCGCCTCACTACGCTGCATCGGCGACGGTCTGGATGTTCTCAGATTTGATCTCGCCGACGATAAAGATGTCCGCTGGTCTGGCTTCGTCTGACCCCAATACAAAGATCGGGGTTTTGTTGTGTTTGACCAGTTCTGCAACGACCGGTCGAATCTCCTGGTTCACCATCGCAATCGGCGGCAAGCCGGCGATCACCATCTGATCGGCTGCATCATCAATTGCGTGCGTCAACGAATCGACAACGACTCGAGAGAGATCCAGTCGCAGGTCGTCCCGGTCGGGGTCCCAGGCACACGCCACACGTTGCTGGAGCTCGTCAGAAACGGTGACGACAGAAATTGATCCACCGTGGTCGCCAGTCAAACCTGCTGCGATATGATGCGCCAGTCGAATTCGCACTTGTTCGACCATTCGCCAAACTGGCATCTGTTCGGATGCGGAGTCACCCAGCGATTCCAATATCAATGTCAATGGTCGAATCGAGATCCCTTCGCGTACCAGTTGTTTTAGTACACGTTGAACTTGTGAAAGGGACAGCAACCTCGGGCAAACCTCTTCGACGACAGTTGGCGAGCGTTTTTTTACACTTTCAAGTAACTGTCGCGTTGCATCGCGTGTGATCAGTTGGTCTGCGTATTCAATCGAACAGCTTTCCAATTGAAGAATCAAAACATCAGTTGAAGTTCGGACTTCGTAACCCGCTTCTGCTGCCGACTGAATGGCTTCGGCGTTGATCCAGAACGCCGGTCCTTCGGCAAGATGATCGTCGGCGAGCCCTTTAACGACACCATCGGCCAATGGCTGTGTTGCGCGTCCTGCGTCAATGGCAAGACAAAAATCAGGTTCTACCCTGCCCTGTTCGACGACGCGTCCCTGAATCAGAATCTTGAATTGATTCGGTTCCAGCTTCATGTTGTCACGGACCGTCACTTTGGGAACGACGACGCCCATTTTATTCGCGACTGATTGACGGACCTCGCCAACTCGAGCCATGAGCGTCCCGTTGAGTCGAGAGTTCGCCAGTCGAATCAATCCGAGGCCCAACTGCATTTCAACGAACTCGTCGGACAGCAAATGTTCGATGCCCTGATCTGGTTTGGGCGGCGGCGTAGGAGCTGTAGCAGGCGTTTCAGGTTCGCTTTTGTCATTTCGGTGAAACAAAAGATAAGCGCCACCCAAGCAGGCGCAAGCGATGATTAACAACGGGATTTTGGGAAGCTCGGTAAGGACCATCATCCCCAGAAAGACAGCCGTGATGACCAGCACCATCGGTCTGGCAAAAACCTGATTCATCGATTCGCGTGGCAGGTCCGTTTTTCGCGTACTTCGCGTCACCAGCAAACCGGCCGCCAGCGAAATCAGCAGCGCAGGAAGTTGGCTTGCCAAACCATCACCGATCGTCAACCGGGTAAACGTCGCTGCGGCATCGCCAAGACTCATCGAATGAGACAACCCGACGATCAGTCCGCCAAGAATATTGATCAGTGTGATCACGACGGCGGCGACCGCATCACCACGGACAAACTTACTGGCCCCGTCCATCGTTCCATAAAATTCTGCGTGAGCGATCGTTTCCTCGCGGCGCCGTTGGGCTTCGTCGTTGTCGATGACGCCCGCACTCAAATCGGCGTCGATGGCCATCTGACGACCCGGAAGTCCATCCAGCGTAAATCGAGCGGCAACTTCACTGATACGTGTGGCACCTTTGGTGATCACGACAAACTGAATGACGACGATGATCGAAAAAATGACCAGACCGACGACTAAACTGTCACCCGTTACAAATTGAGCGAAACTTTGGATCACGGAACCAGCGGCAAGTTCACCTTCAGTGGCACCACGAGTCAAAATCAAACGCGTCGTGCCGACGTTGAGTGCCAGTCGGGCCAACGTCGTCATCAACAACAACGAAGGGAACACGCTGAGTTCCAGTGGTGAGCGAACGTAAACCGTTGCCAATAAAATCACGACCGCAGCGGAAATGTTGGCGGCCAACAAGATATCCATTAACGCGGGCGGCAACGGTACAAAGATTACCATCAGGCACGCGATGATGCCGACAGGCAGCAAAAAGTCAGGCCAGCGTTTTACAAATTGCGAGGTCATAAACGGGATCGAATCAAAGTCAAAAACTGTCGGTCTTGAAGACAGCGGACGTTAGCGAAAATTGGCTTTCGTTGCCAGTCCGAACAAAATTTGCCATTTTCTTGCCAGCAAACCACTATCCCCAACAACCGATCTTGTCTGGCTTGCCGAGTTTTCTACAATCCGCCCACTTTTATTTCGCAGCTGCAATGATCAAGAGGATGTTCTATGTTTCGCCAGTTTCGACCCTGGATCATGTCGATCGCACTGTTCGTGGTAATCCTGGGTGCTCCACAGTTGGTTTGGTCCAGCGACAAAGACCCTGGTTCAAGCTCGCCAGAAAGCGGGATTTCTGACCAGGCAAATGGGATCATCGAAACGATTGCCAATGCGTTCAAAGGTGGCGAGGTTGCTCAAGAAGCACAAGCGGAACTGGCAGAGATGGCCGGCAACGCGACCTATCTGTTGGCGATGTTGTTCATCGGATATCTGGTCGCTTCCTGGTTGGGACGCGTCATTGGTAACATGGTTTCCAAACGCGTTGATTTGACGTTAGGTAAGTTCCTGACCAAAGCCGTCAGAAATATTTTGCTGGTGGTTTTGGCAATGATCGTGCTGGAGCAACAGTACGACATCAACGTGACTGGCTTCGCAGCGATCCTTGCTGCTGCTGGATTCGCAGTCGGCATGGCGCTTCAAGGGACATTGGGAAACTTTGCGGCAGGCGTCATGTTGTTGGTGTTTCGGCCATTTAAAGTGGATGACTATATCGTCGTCGCCGACACGGAAGGGACTGTGGAAGAGATTGACTTGTTTACAACGCGTCTCAATTCGCTGGACAATCGTCACGTGATTGTTCCCAACGCAGAGATCTTCGGTGCCAAACTTGAAAACTACTCGCGGAACCCGCTTCGTCGAGTCGATGTCAATGTCGGCGCCGCGTATGACGCGGATCTGGACGCGACCCGTTCCGCATTGACTGCGGCAACACATCAAGTCGTCGCATCCATCACCAGTGACGCAAAGATTGACGCACCCACGCCGCAAGTCTACCTGATGGAATTGGGTGCATCTTCGGTCGATTGGCAGTTGCGCATCTGGTGCCATCCCGTTCAGTATTGGGACGTTCGTGAGCAACTTACTGCTGCTGCCAAGTGCGAACTCGACAAAGCGGGAATTGGTATTCCATTCCCTCAAATGGATGTCCACGTGGTTGGCAAAGTCCTGGCCAAAGCTGCGTAGCGAAGCTTGACCAAAGGAATGAAGGTCAACCAAAGAAATCGTCATCTTCGTCGTCAGCTTCGGTGACTTCAGTTTCGTTTGAACTGATCGATTGCAGCGTGCGCGGGTCGAGTTCCAAGCGAAATCCGCAACGTTTCAGCATGACCCACGTAATGATCGGCGAGATCGCCTGAGGAATCGTTTTGAAAAAATCGTATCAGTCGTAACGTTTAGTTCCGACTCGACGAGATAAGCATAAAGAGGATGATTTCCCGCCAAGAAAAACAGCATGATGAAGCCGAGGATCAAACCTGTATTCTTGAGCACGCCCTTCGCATGTGCAGAGAATCCCAAGCCAATCAAAATAAAGGCTGCCGAGAATCCTCCAAGATAAACTTGGATCAAGACCGTTGACGTCGTGTCTGGCTCGAATAAAAAATTGCTGACCGCGAAGATCATGGCAATCACTGCCGTCATGGTCAAAATCCATGAAAGTGTCGGGCGCTTGCGTGCGTGATCAACTGGATCATCCGGCGGAATGATGCCAATGAGAATGAATCTGGAAATGATATGAGTCAAGAACCAACAGCCCAATGAGAAAGGCAAGATCGTTGTGATGGTTGCTTCCCAAATTTCGGCAGAGTAGATCCTCTGATCGACGGTGCTTAAGAGAATCAAAAATGTGGCCCAGGCGGCCAAGAACCGGATCCATCGATCGGTGACTGGCCAGCGAACCAGCGTTAGCCAAACGATTATTGATGATATTAGCCCAAACGCAAATCCCTGGATCAACAGCAATGATCTTGAAGATGGTATAAACATCGACAGAAAGATCAATCCAAAATGGGATGCCATGATCAACCAAAAAACTTGCCACGATTTGCGACGCCGTTTTTCGTTGTCCAGTTTTTCATGTAACGATTGGGTCGACTCCATCAACTGCTTTAATTGTGTCTCGATCGACACTGCTGCTTCTGGAGAATCGTTGTTTTGAATCGAGTCGCCCTGAAACGTTGATGGATCGGTCGGCCCAGGTGGTTGTTTTTCGTCTGCTGGATCCGTCGGTTGATTCATGCCAACTTTCATACGCGCGGCTCAAACCGATCGGTGGATTCGGGAGTGCCAGGTAAACGTTCAAGACAAGCTTGACGCATTATAACGTTGGCCCAACGACCTGCATGCGGTGCCGACTGGTGAGCCGTTCGTTCCAGAGTTGGATCGGCTCACGCAAAGCGGCATTGCCACATTTGAATTCTGCAACGAAACGCGACGCGATCTCTGAAGCTCGGTGGCCAGCAATGCGGCTTGGCTCTCGCTATCGAATGCCGAACACGTTTGCACAACGCTAGTCGTTGACTTGCGTTTCAAGGAAACGTGCGAGCCGATGGAAATCGCTGTCCGTATCGATATAACGAACGACGGTCACCAAGGTTTCCGGATCCACCAGATTTTCAAACGGCTCGTAGTGCAGATCGAGTTGACCGGAAACACTGACCATGACGCCGTTAAGTTTTTCTTCAACGAGCGCTCGGAAGGCACCGACGCCTAATTGACTGCCCAGCATCGCATCAAATGCGTGTGGCTTGGCACAACGTGCTTCGTAACCCAGCTGCAAACCTTTGACGGCACGTTTCGCACCGGTCGTTTCGGTGTATTTATCAGACACCGCGGTTGCCATGATTTTATGCAGGCTGACTGCAGAAATATTGATGTGCCCGTGGTCATCCCGCGTGACGCCTTCAACAAAACTGAAGGGGAGGAATTCCGCGAGTCCTTCGGCGATCACGATGACACCGTACTCTTTACCTTCGGCTTCTCGCGCGAGCATCGTTTTGACGATTCGCTCGCAAACGCGTTCGATGTCCATGCACTTGCGAGTCTTTGTCTCACCATTGGAGTCGGTATAGCTTTCTTCAACCAAGAAACCGGCGTTCACGTCTTCAACGCTGATCACCAAGCTGGCTTCGCCGGCAATGGCAGCGCCGTAAGATAGCCATCCAGCTGAACGGCCCATCGTTTCGGTAAGGAAATAGGCACGCGTGGCTTCCGCATCGTAGATCAGGCTGCGAATTTCGGTCGCCAAACAATCGACCGCCGTGAAAAAACCGAACGTAAAATCGATACCGTGGTAATCGTTGTCGATCGTCTTGGGTAGATGAACAACGGGCATCAGCGGTTTGTCCGTGCGGTTCCGCTGTTGGTGCAGCTTAAATTTGTTGGCTGTCTTGAGCGTATCATCGCCGCCGATCGAGATCAGCGCATCCACACCCAGCGACGCCAAGCCTTCGCAAACCCGCTCCATCGGAGCACACTTGTCGGTGTCGTCGAAATCAGCTGGGCAGGTGATGTGCTTGCCCGGGTTGCTTCGCGCGGTGCCGATCATGATCCCTTGCATGCTCCGAGTCCGCCGCAAGACCGGCGGCGTCAACATCATGTAATCCTTGCCTTCTTCAAGCGGCTCGGATGGATCGTACTCGATCAACGACGAGTAACCATGTTTGATCCCAATGACCTCAACTCCGGCTCGCAAGAAAGACGCGGCGGCAGCTGAGATGACCGCGTTTGCCGAAGGCGCGGGGCCACCGGCAAACAGGATCGCAATTCTTTTGAATTGATGGTCAGGGCGTTTTGGGTACGAGAGTGTATTGGTCACTGAAGATCCTTCGTGAGTGGAGAGCAAGTATGTAACTGATGGAAGTCAATTGTCCGGAAAGCGATTTGGCCGAGGCCAAAGTCACCGGATCCGATTTAGATGTTCAGATTTCGTTCGACCCATTTGGTGTCGACTTTTCCGTTGACAAAATCCTCGTGCAGTAACACTGACTTTTGAAATTCAGCCGTCGTTTTGATTCCCTGGATTCGAAGTTCGTCAAGACAACGGACCATGCAGGCAATCGCCTGGGCTCGCGTCGGCTGATGAACAATCAATTTTCCAACCATGGAATCGTAGTACGGCGGAACGGTGTAACCGGCATGCACATGCGTGTCAAACCGGACCCCCAACCCACCTGGAATACAAATTGACTCAATCAGTCCAGGGCTTGGACCAAAGTTCCGTTCTGGATCTTCTGCGTTGATTCGGCATTCGATGGAGACTCCGTTGCAAGGAACCTCGTCTTGTGTGAAGCCAAGTTTCTCCCCGGCTGCAATGCGAATCTGCTGTTGAATCAAATCGATCCCCGTCACCATTTCCGTGACAGGATGTTCCACCTGGATTCGGGCGTTCACCTCGATGAAGTAAAAATTGTTATCCTGATCGACAATGAATTCAACCGTAGCGGCGTTGTAATAATCGGCCGCTTTGATCATTCGAACCGCTGCATCACAAATCGACTTTCGAACGTCTTCAGGTAGCGTAGGCGCAGGTGCTTCTTCGATCAACTTCTGATGACGCCGTTGAGTCGAGCAATCTCGTTCCCACAGATGAACGACGTTGCCATGTTTGTCTGCGATGATCTGAACTTCAACGTGGCGTGGATTACCGATAAATTTTTCAAGGTAGACACCGGCATCACCGAAGGCGGCTTCAGCTTCCTGTGCCGCTTGTTCAACGGCGGATTTTAGCACGTCTTCGGTTTCGGCGATCCGCATCCCTTTACCACCACCGCCCGCAGTCGCTTTGACCAAAACGGGATAGCCAATCTCTTTCGCGGTTTCGACGGCTTCTTCCGGGTCGTTAATCAGGCCAGCGCTACCGGGAACGACTGGGACTTTCGCCTTTCGAGCCAACGAGCGAGCCGTATTTTTATCCCCGAGCATCCGCATTGCGGCGGGGGTGGGACCAATAAAATTAATATTGGAATCGATGCAAGCTTCATTGAAATCTGCATTTTCAGCCATGAAGCCGTATCCGGGATGGATCGCTTCGGAGTCCGAAAGTTCCGCAGCGGCAATGATTTGCACGGTGCGCAAATAGCTTTCGTTGGAACGCGCGTTGCCGACGCAATAGGCTTCGTCGGCGAGTTCCAGATAACGACTGCCTCGATCACCTTCGCTGAAAATGGCAACCGTCTCGATGCCCATCTCTTTGCAAGCGCGGATAATCCGCAGCGCAATTTCGCCTCGGTTGGCGATTAAAATTCGATTAAACATGTCTTAGTTGGGGGATACCTTGAACAGTGGTTTGTTGTTGTCGACAGGGTCACCATTGGCAACCAGAACTTCGACGATCGTTCCGGAGACACCGGCTGGAATCTCGTTGAACATTTTCATTGCTTCGACGATACAGACCACAGTATCGGGAGTGACCACATCACCCACTTTGACATAGTCGGGGGCTTCTGGTTTGGGTTTGGAGTAAAACGTTCCAATGGTCGGCGACTCGATCATGACAACGTTTGTATCTTCTGCGGGCGCGGCGGATTCTGCCGCAGCCGCTGGTGCGACTGCTGCAGGAGCTGCCGCAACTGGAGCCGGTGCGGAGTAGACAACTGCGTCATTGCCGCGTCGCAATCGAATACGCTGATCGGATTGTCGCAAATCGACTTCGCTTAGCTCATGTTCTTGCATCAGCTCGATCAGTTCGCGAATCTTGTCGACCTCAAAAACTGACTCGCTGGTCTTGTCTTTACCCATTGTTTCTCCAAAGGAGGTGGTTGATTTGTTAGCCAACCCTTTCGCACTGAACGGTTGTTGAAATGCGAATGTGGCAGATGTTATGTGTCAAATTGCCGTCAGAATTCTGACGGCTGTCTGGAACGTTGGTACGTCTGTTTTCATCCTGCCGACGACTGCCGCGACGTTGATCTCCAAGCAGGAAAATCCATTTGGGAAAAACGTGCTTCGAACGCACGGTTCGGGCAAATATGAAAAGTCGCAATTGTACTCAAAACGGCAATTATCCGCCAAGGTGCACGGTGCATTGTTCGAGCTCTTTCGGCAAATTGCTGAGCACTTCGTAACCGTTTTTTGTCACTAAAACGTCATCTTCGAGGCGAACACCGGCAATTCCGGGAAGATAGATTCCAGGTTCGACGGTCACGACCATGCCTGTTTTCAAGGTCCCTTCATGAATCGGAGATAAATAGGGCAGTTCGTGGATTTCCAGCCCAAAACTGTGGCCAGTACCGTGACCAAACTGTTTGCCAAACCCAGCATCAGTGATCACTTTCCGAGCGGCATGATCGACTTCTTTGAGTGCAACACCCGGACCGATGGCCGAAATTGCAGCCAATTGGGCTTGAAGCACCGTTTGGTAAATTTTGCGAAATTTTGCGTTGGTTTTGCCCGAGATGATCATTCGGGTCAGATCGCTGAGGTATCCATCGACCGACGTACCCCAGTCCACCAGCAAGAACGGGGCGTCGCCAACTTTTGTTTCGCCAGGGACACCGTGAGGCAGCGCCGCCCGGGCGCCGACACCAACGATCGGCGAAAAACCGACTCCTGCCGCACCAAATTGACGCATCTGATGCTCGAGGTTGTGAGCAATCTCTCGTTCCGTTTGGTGAGCCGTTAGTTGAGCGCGAATCACTTCGAACGACCGCTGGTTAATGGCGATCGATTTTCGAATCGCAGCGATTTCATATTTGTCTTTGATTGCCCGCAACGACTCGACTTCGCCTTCGGTCGAAATTAGATCGACTTGAGGAAGTCGCGTTCGCAATTGATCGAATGTCGATTTGACCATCTGAGCTGCTTCGATGCCCAATGATGCAAATTTGGATTGCCGAGTGATTCGCTCCAAGCCGTCAAGCATGGTTGAGCTTGAGTCGCGAATCTCAACCTCAAGGTCTGGGCATTCCGTGGCCAACTGGGTTTCATACCGAGTGTCGCTGAGCAGAACGTCGTGGTTAGCACCCACGAACAACGCGGCGGAAGACCCAGTGAACCCGGTCAGATAACGAATGTTCGTCATCTTGGTAATCAAAAAAGCGGAAGCACCGATCGGCTTGAGTCGCTTTCGCAAACGACTACGACGTTTTTCAAAATTCATAAACCAGGTTGCCAGAAGAATGACGTGAAACGACGTCATGGTAGCCGGAGCAACGTCGCTTCGAAAGCACTCATGGCGGCAAGCGGACCACCGTGGTGAGGCCTTGAGATCGGGCTTGACTAAATCCGGTTAAAGCCGCCTGAGACCGTCCTCGCCCAATTGCATTTCGCCAGAAGCCGGCATGTCAAACTTGTCGACCCAGCTGACCGTTACCCGTACAGGATTTCCTGTTTTGGCAGCTCGGTCGAATCCGGGTCGAATTTTTTGAGACCTGTCATTTGTAAAAACAACAGCGACAAGTAGTACGGATTCAGGATCAAATACCGCTGCCAAAGTCGTTTCGGTTCTTTCATCAAACGAAACAACCACTCAAGTCCCCAGCGTTGCATCAGCGGAGGTGCCTGAGCAAGTTGACCGGCATGAAAGTTAAACGCCGCTCCCACGGCGAGAACAGGCATTCGCAAGTCGTCTTTGAATTCGTAGGCCCAGACCTCCTGACGAGGACAACCGAGACCGACCATCGTGATCGCTGCACCACTGGCGTTGATCGTTTCGATGATGTCCTGTTTTTCTTCAGGGCTGAGAGTGCGAAACTTTGACGCGAGCATGCCCGCGATCTTGAGCTGGGGAAACTGTGCCATTAACTTGCTGTTCAAGTCATCCAGCAATTCTTGTTTTCCGCCAAAAAGAAAAATTGGAATACCCTGCTCCGCCGCCGCTTTGCAAGTTTCCAGCATCAGGTTCGGTCCATAAACCCGATCGTTGAGCCGAGTCCGGTGAAGCAAATTCAATGCCCAACGCACCGGTTGCCCGTCAGGTACGATCAATTCCAGTTGGTTCAGCCGATGCCGATGTTCGTTATCCATTACGCCAGTCATGACGCCGTGAACAGCGAGAGCTGAGACTCCAAGTGGATTTCTGGCCTTGGCCGCATCGACGATTTTTGAGACGGCCGCTTCATAGTCGACCGCGTTAATGTTGACGCCCAGAATATTGTGCTTGCCCCGGTCGATCATGGCGCCACGGGCTCCTGCCAGCGCGACGTGTTGTACTGGTAGATTTCCGTAAGGATCGTTTTGACGTCTTTGGTCAGTTGCCAGTTAGGGTAATGGCTCTGGAACTTGCTGACATCGCTGACGTACCAGATGTGATCACCCATCCGATTTTCATCCACGTACGTGTAGTCCAGTTTCCGATCGGAAATTTCTTCGCACATTTGAATCGCTTCGAGCATCGAACAGTGACTAAAGCGTGAGCCGCCAATGTTGTAGACTTCGCCGCACCGTGGATTGCGGTAAAAGTGATCAAAAGCTTGAATCAAGTCGTAGCTGTGAATGTTGTCACGAACCTGTTTTCCTTGATAGCCAAACACCTTGTAAGGCGTCTCGGTCATCGTGCACTTCATCAGGTAGGCCAGAAAACCATGAAGTTGAGTGCCACTGTGATTGGGACCGGTCAAGCAACCACCGCGAAACGAAGCGGTGTTCATTTCAAAGTAGCGACCGTACTCTTGAACCATCACATCCGCAGCAACTTTGGAAGCGCCAAACAAACTGTGCATGCAATTATCGATAGACATCGTTTCTTTGATGCCGTTGTCAAACTCGTGACCCGGATCGATTTCCCAACGCATTTCCAATTCTTTGAGTGGAAGCCGGTTCGGGGTGTCGCCATAAACCTTGTTGGTCGAAGTAAATATGAAAACGGCATTTGGGCAATTCTGCCGAGTGGCTTCCAGCAGATTCAATGTGCCGTTGGCGTTGACGGTAAAGTCTTTGTGAGGGTCGCGAGCAGCCCAGTCGTGTGATGGTTGAGCGGCAGTGTGAACGATTAACTTGATGTCCGAGCCGTAATCCGAGAACAGATTGTTCATCAAAATATCGTCGCGAATATCGCCATCGATATGGCGGTAGTTATCGCCAAGTTCTTCTTCGAGGCATTGACGTTGCCAAGTGGTCGACGCTTCATCGCCGAAGAACTCTTTTCTCATGTCGTTGTCGATACCGACAACAGTTAAACCCTGATTGGCGAAATGCCGCGAAGCTTCCGAACCAATTAAACCGGCAGATCCGGTTACGATTGCGATGCTCATTTGATGTTCAAGCCGAGGTGCAGATGGAGGACTAGGTGAGGCTCAGGTCGCGAAAAGGCCAGGTGGGAATTAGGTGCAACAAGGTACTCCGTTGGAGATTTTGTCAGCATCAAATTTCGACCATGGAAACTCCAAAACTCGAACGTTGGAGTCACTCGGTGTCGCTGCCTTCAAGCGAGGGTTTATCTTAGTTGGCCCCCTAAGTTGGTCAACCATATCGACTTAGCCACCTTGGGAATTGGTTGATTCCCGGGTTAGATCGGTTAATCCGATCGTGACATGAACGATCGCTCAAGGTATCTTCATGTAAAACGGTCAACTGTCGTGTCGACGGCCCTTGGGCATCGCTAATGGAACTCAAATTTAATTTGAAAGTCCTCTTTGGCGTCACCGGATTATCCGCGGTGTTCCTTGGAGTGTTGGCCAACGAAAATGGATGGTTGGCATCTGCGACTCTAATTTGCGTTGTTGGCTGGATTGCGATCGCCTGGCTGAGTTACCTTTTTTTGGATAACGTCGGTTCGATCGTACTCCATTCGTATCATCGCAAGTCGATTCAAGGGCTAACGGCGGCCTACCGTTGGCTGCCGATTCTCGTTTGCGCGATGACGCTGTTTTTCGTCGTCATCATTCTAACCAACAGTGTGCGACGAGAGAGCATCGCGAATTCAGGGATCTTGGTGACTTGGGCTTGGCTGATCGTGCCGGCGTACTGGTATGTTCGCTGGCGTAACACTCGACCAGCGCTAAAATCGACGCGGCAATAGCCATCGATCCATTATCAAAGCATCAAGCCCAAACGTCTGGGCTATTTCACAACAGAGAGTTTGTGAACTGTGGTGTGGCGATACGTCTGACCCGGCTTGACCAATGTCGAAGGAAAATCGGGTCGGTTGGGTGAATCGGGGAAGAACTGCGTTTCCAAACAAAACGCCGCATGCTGATTGAATCCACCGCTGCCAGGTTGGCCGTCCAGAAAGTTACCGGTGTAAAACTGAATTCCGGGTTGGTCGGTATGGATTTCCATTTTTCGCCCAGACTCAGGGTCGAAGACGGTTGCGGCCAACGCCACACCTTCTTTGACCGGGTACGAGCGAAGCACATAATTGTGATCGTAACCTTTGGGGTCATCACCAACTTGATCCAGCCGTTCACCAATTGCAGTCGTTTTGCGGAAGTCGAATGGAGTGCCTTCAACGCCTGCTTGTTCACCCGTTGGGATACCAGTCTTGTCGACCGGCAGGTACTTGTCTGATTCCAGTTGCAACTGATGTTTCAAAATCGTTCCGCTGCCCGCACCACCGAGATTCCAATAGTTGTGATTGGTCAAGTTGATGTGCGTCGCCGCGTCCGTCGTTGCGGTAATATCGACTTTGAATTCGTTGTCGTTGTTCAACGTGTAGTCAACCGTCGCCAGCACAGTACCCGGATAACCTTCGTCCCCGTTCTTACTGGTCAACGTCAAACGAACGCCGACCAACGACTCAGTCATTAACCGTTCCGCTTTCCAGATCTGTTTGTCAAACCCCTTGGTGCCGCCGTGAAGATGATTGGGGCCATTGTTGGTCGCTAACGAATACTCTTTCCCATCGATCGAGAATTTCCCTTTGGCGATGCGATTGCAATACCGGCCGACAGTCGAACCGAAATAGGACGTACAGGCTTGATAACCCTCAAGCCCTTCGCAGCTGAGAGTAATGTTCTCGACGAGACCTTCTTTGTCAGGTGTCTTAACGGCAGTGATCGTAGCGCCGTATTCGATCACTTCAAACGAATACCCGTTTTTGTTTTTACAGATGAAGTGCGCGATCGACTGGCCGTCTTTGGTGACTGCAAACTCGCGTTTGATGATTTCCATTTCGATCGGAGTCACCGTCGCTTCTTGCTCAGCAATGGATTCGACCACTTGAGAAATATCAACTGCCGTGCTTTGTCCTGTCGCATTGTTCGCTCGGATCATTACCGAGAAGAGACAACCGATAGCGAATGCCGTCAAGCAAAAACCGATTCTCATTTCCCATCCGCAATTAAAATGCCGAAATGGCCATGTTCGGCCAAGTAGAGACGACGGCTGTCAATTCCGTCCTTAACAAGCTGCGTATTATTGTCGTGATTGCCGAATCAAACAAGACTGCAGGGCGTGTTGAATCTTACATGCGGCCCTAATTCGTATTCCAAACGTGGAAAATCACAGTTTTCAGAGCTCTCGAACCGCCCGTCATCAAAATTGAGTCCGAAATTCGCGGGCAATCGAAACAATATTGCGCCGTAAAGTTCCGGATTCGAAGCGCTAATCCCCTGCATATGGAGGGGCGGATGCGCTGCCGCTGTTGTCCCAGATCGACAACGAAAACCCTCCCTGGTCAACCAAGGAAGGGTCGCGTGTTGTGATCATTCGTCGTCGAGGAAGGCTGACGGTCCAAAGGGCTTCACTTTGAAGCTTGAACCGATCGAGATGATGCCGTTACAGTTCCTTGACCTCGAACGTGTTGCTGTTCGCTGTTGAGGCAGCGGGTGATTGAATCGTGTCACCATAAAAACGTGTCGTGCCTTCCGCGATCTCGTGAACATCCGAATTTTCTGAATTCAGGTGAGCTCGGAAGATATGCGTTCCACCTTTGTAGGCAACGGCATCGACTTGCAACGTGATCTCTTGACCAGGATCGATTTGCGTGATCTGTGCAAATTCGACTTGGCCCGTTTTGATCTGGTGCTGTAAGCCCTTCGCTGACTTGGGCTCAACGCCTTCGGAGAACTGCATCGTTAGTGAAACATTCTGAGCCGCTTTAGTTCCCCGGTTGCGAACTTTGATCGTGTAAGGAACCTGTTTGCCAGTTGGCAACGGTCCTTTCAGATCGGTCACAGTAAGGACCAGGTCGGCAATCGTTTCGACGGTTGTCAGGCAGGCACCTGATGCGGCCAAGTCACCTTTGCCACGGGCACCGACCTCCAGTTGCAACTCACCTGATGTATCGAGTTGGCAAACCATTGAGTAGGTTCGTGTTTGTCCTGGGGCGAGTGACCCGACTGGCCATCGCATTCCACCTTGGATCAGTTTGACGGCTTCGATGCCTTCGAGATATTTGACACCTGGTGGCAGGGCCACGGCCGTTACCAATTCAGTGGCTGTTGCGTCACCAGTGTTTGAAATTTTGACAGTGTATTTTCCCGAGTCACCAGCGTAGCGGATGGCAGGTCCAACCATGGCGACTTGAAGGTTGGCACGTCGAACCGTCAGTGCTCGTTCAGCCGAAGTTTTCAAGTTGCCATCGGCAGTGGCTGTTGCGACAAGATTGAGATCTCCTGCCGTTCGAGCCAGTAGTTCGATTTGAAAGTTGCGTTCTTTGCCGGCAGGGATCTCTCCGAGGGATTGTCGTTCTCCACCGAGAGCTTCGGGCAACATCACCGAGACTTGTTCGGCAGCACCGGTGCCCGGGTTGCGAACCGAGACATGATACAACGCCGTCTCGCCGTAAAGGACTTCTTTGGGACCAGAGATGCTCATCTCCAGTTTGGGTTCCGTCACGCGAATGTTGGTTTTTCCCGTGCGAGGCACAAGCGTCCACTCGACGCCCACATCAAACATTTCTGCTTTGCGTGGAATGGCGGTCACGGTCAAAATCTGTTTTGAGTTACCTTGGATTTGATCCACTGACCACACCAAGCGAGCCTGACTGTTGCCATCCGTGATCTCTTTTCCGCCACTGGTCAACGTGACATTTTGAATGTCGACCCATGAAGGAAGATCAATGCCTACCAAAATTCGATCGGCATCAATCACACTGTTGTTCTGAACAACGACTTGATATTGAGCCGGCTTGTTGACACCAATGGTTTCAGGGCCCTGCGTGGTTACGCTGATGGCGGGTGCGGCTAATTGAACGACCGCTTGTTTTGTCTCTGTGTTGACAGAAGCAGGTTTGAGTTGGTTGTCTCTGAGTCCGGTCGATTGGATCGGCTGGGGCTCAGCGGCAAGTTGCATCGCAGGTGAAACTGGAGACTCGCCTTGCTTGGCAACCAAACGAGGTGATGCTGAACTATTTGACTGGATCGTTTTGTCTTGAACGGTCTGTCGTTGGTTGATGTCGGCAACAAACTGAGTGGCAGAAACCCCTGAATTTGCTTCGAGGGGAACCTCTGCCGCTGCTTGACTGGCCATTTGATTTTGTTCAGCAATTCGGTTGGCTGCCGATTGAGTCACCATCTTGCGCTGTTGATCGTCGACGGTTGGCAGCTTGGTCGCTGGCGCAATGCCGGTAGGTTGCTGTCGGGGTGCTGCGATAGGTGCTGCGTTAACTGGAACGTTGACAGGCGACTGGGTTGTGGCCGTCGTTTGTGGGAACTTGGAGACCGCGGGAGCTTGCATCATGCGAGCGGCGCGACGTTGTTGGTCAAGTTCACGCAGACGTTCGGTCTCACGAGCCACCAGCTCAGATTCCGAGCTTTGTTGTGTGTTACGAATAGGAGTTGTTTTGATGCCCAACGCTTTCGAGTAGTCGGCAAGCGTCTTGACCGACGGAGTCATGTTCGAGCGAGCGGGTTCCGTTTGAGCCGGCGGTTGTTGCACTGGCTTTTGTGGAAAGGCATTGCCACCCGCAAGAATATCGGGAACGACCGGTTCTTGATAACTGGTTCGCTGAATCCCGCCGCGCATCTGTTGCTCAGGATAGTACGCGTTTTGATTGGGGATACTGGGCGCTGGTGCCGATCCGTTCGTCTGTCTCAAATTGGCCGAAGGGAGTCGTTTGGCATTGTCAATCTGAGGACTTCGCTCGGGAGTCTGATACGGTGTTTGTCGCACCGGCAGATACCTTTGTGATGGCGTTTGCTGGCCCATCAACGAGGTCGCAGTTGCAACAACAATC
Source organism: Planctomycetota bacterium (assembly GCA_038534355.1). GTDB lineage: Bacteria > Planctomycetota > Planctomycetia > Pirellulales > Pirellulaceae > Mariniblastus. The sequence goes on along the minus strand of JBCAWX010000003.1, from coordinate 281,369 downwards.
GTCAATGCTGCGATGGCTTTGAACAGAGAAAACGAATGGAGCTTTGTGGGGGTTACAAGCATCTTTCCAACCTTGAATGTGTAGACGAATCCGTCTTGATCGTCATCGACTTTGCGGGTTGGGAAGGTTTAGGAAAATATGCGGTTTATTCCAATAGAACAATCTGAGGTGATAGCAGAAACCAAACGCGAGGTGCCAAGTTCAGGAAATCACGCTGGGTTGGGGGCTTTGGGGGAGTGGGCGAGTTTGCGGGGTGTGCAAACTTGCGACAGTCAAGTGAATGCGCTGCTCGATTTGAGTCGGACGGTTCAGCGGCTCCCCTCCAGTTTGTTCTTGGCGCCACCCCATGCTCGATTCCAAAGGAAGCCGCCGACATCCAGAACGATCTTGATCGAGATCAACGCGATTGCGGCAGGCAACGATAACGATTCTGAAAACAGCAATCCGATCGCGCAAAACATCACGACCAATTGAACGACCGTCCGCATTTGGAATCGAATGCCTTCATTGATCAATCCGGTGTTGGCAAATTCCTGTTTGCCAAGATAGTTGCGCCAATAGAACCAGCCGTGCTCAGCGACCAACAGAACGATTGCCAGTGGCAACAACGGGACCGCGAGCCAGCCGAAACCCAACTGACCCAAGTCATGATTGACAAAATTCATTGGCGACCATCCGTCCCCGCCAAGCCATGACAATAGATAGAGCTGCAGCCAAGCCAACGGGATATTCAAAAACAGAAATCCACTTCCAAAGATTGGTCGCAACAACCAGAGCAGCGACCGGATCGCGCGAAACACAATGCCGAATCGTCCCAACCACCGTTGAGGTTGGCTTTGAGTCGTTTCCAGCTGCTCACCAGCGGTTGCGTCCGCAGACTCTGTATCGGCAGCTTCGACATCCGAGTCTGCGCCTTCGTTTGAATCCTCCGAGCGTTGGTTTCCATCAGCCTTGCGAGGACCCAAGACGGCCAACAAATAGTGAGCGCGTCGCATCTTGAACCATGTGAATGCGATCAACACAAAGGTCTCGATGAAATAGATAAAGACCAGGTTGAAGGTGTTCCAGTCGAGATACCAGATCGCAAACAACGGTAGCAAATCGATCAAAATAATCACGATGATCGATCGTGCTGATCGCCGAGCGGTATCGAGTAGATATCGGTAAAAGAACTGCGGAATCTGTGCCATAGCAATTCAGTCTAACTATTGCGGCACGTCGGTGTTAGGTCTTAGAAGAACGTCGAATCGATTCACTCCAATGAATCGCAAAAGCCAAAGTCGTATCTACTGCTCGTCGGTATCCAGCACCACGCGGGTTCGAGCAAACCAATCATGGAATGACGTCCCGTTTGACGCGATCAACATGTACAAGAGATCGACCAAAAAGAACATCACGCCACCAATAAACGCGATCAGTCCAACCACGCGAAGCGGTGTTTCGAACAACAATGTTGCGAAAATAACGATCCAGGCGAACTGCATTCGTAACACACTTCGGATGGCCATCTGCCGACCGGAGGGGCGCAAGCCATATTGATTGACGACTTTCAGATGCATCAACAACCGTCCCAACGTTTGGCGGAAATAGTACACCGCAAACGTATATCCGATGATCGGCAAGAACGTCAAAAAGACGATGACCCATTGACTCCCCGATGTGATCGTCAAAAAGTCCAGCTTCCATCCAAGGTCCGGGTCGGGACCTCGAAGTGCCGTATAAAACGTCACGGTGATCAACAAGACCAATGCCCAGTCCGCTGCTGCAGCAGTTAACCGAGGGAGGAATCTTGCCGTGACGTTTGGGTTCGGTTGTAAACGTTCCAGTTCGCCAATCAGTTGATCGTAATCTTCGAAGCGATCTTCCGGGGCTTTCGCCAACAACTTGGTCAATACCGTACGCCACGATTCTGGAAGATCAGGTGGCCAAGGCTCTGGAAACTCGACGTTAGTTTTTTCGTGCGTCTCGATCCACCCGCGAACTTTGTTCCCTCGCATCTTGATCGGTAGATCACCAAACGTCATCTCAAACAGAGTTACGCCCAATGCGTACATGTCAGATTGCGGTGATGTCGTTGCCCCACGTAGCAACTCCGGCGCCAAATAGTTCGGTGTTCCTCCGGCTGCGACAGTCTTATTTTCTGACGCGATCCGCGCCATGCCAAAGTCAGATAGTTTTGCGTTACCATCCCGAGAAATTAAAACGTTCGATGGCTTGATGTCTCCATGAATGATATCGAGCTCAAATGATGCTCGAAGTGCCTCGGCAAGTTGCAATCCAATTTTTGCTGTTTCTTTAAATGTCAGATCACTCGCGGCAATTCGCTGATTCAACGTATGGCCGTTGACCAACTCCATCGCCAAAAACGGATTACCTTCGTCCTTGCCGACATAATAGATCGTGACGACGTTGGGATGAGGGACACGTGCCTGTGAGATCGCTTCTTGGAGTAGTTTGTCAATCTCGCCGCTGGAGCTGGCTGGTTGACTTTCCGAACTGGCAATTCCCGATCGCAGTACTTTTACCGCAACGTATCGCTGCAGTGAAGTGTCCAAGGCACGGTAGACCTGGCCCATGCCTCCGCGACCGATCGGTGCGATAATCTCAAAGTGTCCGAACCGTTTTCCAATGAGCTGTGCGGGGTCATCGGCAGCGACCTCATCTTCGATAACGACGCCCGGTCCTGTTGGCTGTCCAGCGGCAAACAATCCGGGTTGCGTTTTGGCCAGCTCAAAGTTCTGTTCTTCCCAGGCGACGGTGCTGCTGGTTTGGTCAAAGGCCAACGATTTTGCTGATACTTGGCGCTGACATTTTTCACAGGTGCCGCCGGTATCAATGGCGACGGTTAACTGGTTGCCACAAGGACAACGGTAAACCACTGTCTTCGGTTGAACAATCGGTCGGGTTGCGTCCAGTTCCATGTAAATGGTTGTAAAATTTGAGGCAATCAACAATTCCAAAACTTGATTCAATCAAGTCTGGTGGCACTTCCAATTTGTAGCCGTTTCCATTTTACTCCTGTCGATTCCGTAATCGCACCGGCAAAACGGTTCCGAGTTCGGGAATCCAGAAAAAACCTTTGCAGATTGTTTGAGCTGTTCACACTCCAGACGATTTGCCGATCAAGTTGGCTTCTTCGTTTTGCCTTCGCGTCACGTTTCGTTCTGATCGTCCGCGTAAACATGTTTTTGTTCCGATTGAGCCTGACAACTCATCACGGCAGGAGCGTGATTCCCGAATCGGGCAAAATCATTTAAAACCGATTCTTTGAAGAGACAACACCATCCATTCGCTCAAAACGCTCAAGTCAATGTCTGAACTGTTTTCTGCATTCGTGGTCGATCAACCAACCAGCGAATCCGATGAAGCCATCATCGGTCGCTGGCGTGATTTTTCATTGAATGATTTGGACGAAGGGAATGTCGTCATTCGTGTCGCTTATTCGGCGCTCAACTACAAAGATGCCTTGGCGTCGCAAGGAAATTCTGGCGTCGCGAGAAAGTTTCCGATCGTACCTGGAATCGACGCAACGGGGACGGTGATCGAATCGTCTTCCAGTCAGGTCAGCGTCGGTGAACAGGTGCTGGTCGCCCACGCTCATTTTGGGACCGCGCATTGCGGAGGTTTTTCTGAGATGGTTCGCGTGCCTGATTCGTTTGTCTATCGGCTACCTTCGGGCATGTCGGCCGAGGAAGCGATCGGTTGGGGAACAGCTGGATTCACAGCCGCACAATCGGTCGCCGCTGTTTTGGATCATGGGGTGACCGCCGATCAGGGGCCCGTTGTCGTGACGGGTGCGACTGGTGGCGTGGGAATTTTTGCCATCAAGATTTTGTCGCTATGCGGATTCGAGGTGATCGCCTCAACTGGAAAAATGGACCAAAGCGAATGGCTGCGATCGCTGGGGGCATCTTCGGTGGTCGATCGCAATGCGATGAATGACGATTCAAACCGTCCGTTGCTCAAAGGGGAGTTTGCGGCTGCTGTGGATGCGGTTGGTGGAAATACGTTGGCAACGTTGCTCCGTCGAGTGCAACCGCATGGATGCGTGACAGCTTGCGGTCTCGTGGGAGGGCACGAGCTGCATACGACGGTGTACCCGTTTATTCTCAGAGGGGTCGCACTCTATGGCATCGACAGTGCGAACATTGATCGGCAAACGCGTCACTCGATTTGGGCTCGAATCGCGTCCGAGTGGCGATTTGATTCGATTTCCAGCATCACGCAAAAAATCAAACCTGATCAACTGGTCGAAGCGTTGCAACGAATCTCGGCGGGAAAAGTTGCCGGCCGCGTCGTCGTCGAATTTTAAACGGTTGGCGATCGCCCATGATTCGAATACGAAATGTTCGCGTGAACAACCTCAAAGGGGTCGACCTCGATATTCCTTTGGGCCAACTGATTCTGTTTTGTGGACTCAGTGGCAGCGGGAAATCCAGTCTTGCCTTCGATACGTTGTACGCTGAGGGGCAACGCCGCTACATCAGTAGCCTTTCACCGCAAACCCGGCAGTTCATCACAACGCTGGACAAACCAGACGCTGATCTCCTAGAAGGTTTGCCGCCTGCAATTGCGGTTCAGGCGTTTCGAGGCAACGTCGCTGCGAACACGACGGTCGGGATGGCGACAGAAGTCAGTGACTACCTGCGAGTGTTGTTCAGCGAAATTGCAACTCCCTTTTGCCCGGTTTGTGATCAACCGATTCGGGCCGATGACGCTCAGTCCGTTGCCAAATGGATCGATTCATTGCCGTCAGGGTTAAGGTTTCAAATCTGTTTTTCCGCAGATCATGATGATTGGGCAACGTCATTGATGGTGGCTCGCAAGAACGGATTTTCACGAGCGATCGTCAACGATCGGACCATTGAGTTGAGTCGATCGGACGACCCGTCGTTAACGAATGAACTACGCATCGAACAAGTTCTGATCGTCGTGGACCGTTTAAAAACGGGAGATGAACTTTCAAAAAACCGTTTGATCGAATCGCTGGAGATCGCGTTTCAATTTGGGTTAGGAAGCGGCACGATTCTGGCGACCCCCTTTGATTCACCTGAGCACCGCACTCCAAAGATGGTGACGCTCAACGGCACACCATGGTTGTCGTTTTCGTTTTCCCGCGATCAAACCTGCTCTTGCGGTCGAGAGGTTGCGCGAGCTGAACCGAAACTCTTTCAACACACCAACAAAGCGGGCGCCTGCGTAACGTGTGAAGGAGTTGGCTTTCTTGACAAGCACTTGCGAGAGCCATGTGATGTTTGCTTGGGACGTCGACTTAACGATGATGCATTGGCCTATCGCATCGGCGGCTGGAGCATTTCTGATTTGCAAGCGCAGTCGATTGTTGAGCTGACGCAAGCAATGAAACAGGGGTTTGACGAATCGGAAAACTCCTGGCAATTAACGAGCAATCAACAACAGATCGCGCGGCCGCTCGGTGAACAGGTTCTGAATCGATTGAGCTGTTTGGAACAAGTTGGTCTTGGCTATTTGACGCTGGGGCGTGCGGTTCGCACGTTGAGTGCGGGCGAAGGGCAACGTGTTTCATTGACTTCCTGTCTCGCTTCAACGTTGGTCAATACGCTGTACGTGCTCGACGAACCCTCGGTCGGCTTGCATGCGGCAGACGTGCAAAAACTGGTCGCGGCAATTGTTGATTTGAATCGACGTGGCAACACCGTCGCGGTGGTCGACCACGAGGAGAGCTTGATTCGATCGGTTCCCAGAATCGTCGAGATTGGTCCAGCGGCGGGCAGTTCCGGAGGTGAAATTGTCTTTGATGGTTCACCAGAGCAACTTGCTGAAGAGGGTGAAACCATAACCGCAGATTTTCTTGCTGGGCGACGAGGCGTCAGCTGGAATGAGGAGAATCGAAGGCAGCCACGAGGGTCGATTCGGCTGTTGGGTGCACGAGGAAACAACCTGAAGAACATCGATGTTGAGTTTCCGCTGGGCTGTTTGACGGTCGTTTCGGGCGTCAGTGGATCGGGTAAAAGCTCATTGGTGCAGCAAACGTTGCATGGTGCGATTTGCCAAAAGAAACAGATCGAGTGCGTGCTGCCGTTACCGTTTGATGATTTGGTTGGCGCAGATCGATTCGACGAAGTCGTGATGGTGGATCGCTCGCCGATCGGCCGGACCGCTCGATCCAATCCGGTCACTTACGTCAAGGCATTTGACGATATTCGTCGGTGTTTTGCCGATACGATCGGCGCCCATACGAAAAATTTGTCGGTGGGCAAATTCAGTTTCAATACGGCGGGTGGGCGTTGTGATCAATGCGAAGGTGCAGGTGAAATTTCAATCGACATGCAATTCATGCCCTCGATTGCGATCACGTGTGACGAGTGTCAAGGCACCCGATTCCGGGAAGACGTTTTGGCCGTCAAGTATCGAAGCAAGAGCATTGCCGATGTTTTGCGAATGACGGTGCGGCAAGCGTTCTCGTTTTTTCGAGGACAGACAAAGGTACAAGCGAAATTGAAATCGTTGATTGATGTAGGGCTGGAGTACATCCAACTTGGCCAGCCTGCCACAACGCTTTCGTGTGGTGAAGCTCAGCGGCTGAAACTGGGATACTATTTAAATGCCGCCAAGTCGAAACGGGCGTTGTTTCTGCTCGACGAACCAACGACTGGACTTCACATGGCTGACGTCACCAAACTATTGGATTGTTTTGAAACGCTGATTGCAGTGGGGCATTCGCTGACCGTTGTCGAGCACGACATTCGCGTGATTCGCAATGCGGACTGGGTCATCGATCTTGGCCCAGGTGCTGCCGGCGAGGGTGGAGAAGTCGTTGCCGCCGGGACTCCCGAGACGATTTTGCAATCGAAGCAATCAGTGACCGCGAGATGGCTGGGGTGACGTTTGCAGGTAGGTCCTTCTGATTTCTAAGAGGACACTTTCTTGAAGGACGGATGGCCGCAGTCCGCAGCATCGCACGCTTTACTTCTTTTTTCTGGCCTTCTTGGTGGCAGCGCTTTGGGTTGAAGCTTGATTGCGATTGGGCGTCTTCTTGGCCACTTTTTTCTTGGCCGCCTTTTTCTTTGTGCTTTTCTTCTTGCGAGTCGTCGGTTTGGGTTTTAAAGAGCGGGCATTTTCAAGGCAAGTATCGAAAAGTTTTCGCAGCGCTCGTTTGTTTTTCAACGTCGCTGCGGGGACCAGCACATAGTCTTTCATGACGGTGTTGTATTCGATGCAAATCGAGTCGGGATGTTTTTTCAAAAATGATTCCCGATCGGTTTTTGACAATCGAATCGCCAGCGTGCCGGCGTCGCCGCTGATGAAGCCAAACATGTTCCCGTTGATGGCAACGTAAGTTGACTTGGCACCTTTCAATAGAATGTCATCGTGCGGATCGACCAGCCATTGAAAGAGGCTTTCCAGTTCTTCACGTTTCATGATCACTTCCCCAAAACACGACAAACAAATTCCAGCCAGACGTTTCGATTGGCCTACGCCGGGCACCATTCTATGTTCCTTGAGCCAATGACGCGCACGCCGAGGTTAAAAACTCGGGTTAGATTCGCACGTTGGAAAGCGCCGAATTGGTTAACAAAATCCGTACCCCCCCCCGATTTGAATATGCATTGCAATCTCAGCAGTCGGAGGAAAGTCTTTGCTTGATCCATTTGTCGATAACTTGTGAATTTGCTTGTTGGCGATTCAGGGTTGCCTCATAATGCAGTCCTGTTTGGAGCCAATCGATGAACATAAGAATCCAAATTCCATCCCCTTTGCGACGCGAATGTGAGGGGCAGGCTGAGCTGGTTGCCGATGTTGAAACCGTCCGCCAGGCACTCGATTGGATCAAATCGCATTACCCTAAACTCTATCGAAGCGTCTGCTATGAGACGGATGAGATTCGCCAGCATGTGAACTTGTTTGTCAACGATCTTTTTTTGTATCAATGCGACGGTGTGACGACACGTTTCCAACATGGAGATACGTTGACCATCATGCCGTCGGTGTCTGGAGGATAACTGTGGCAGATCGAATTCTACTGACCATCGGCACCAAAAAAGGCCTCTTTGTTGCCGAAGCGTCAACGTCGCGAAAAAAGTTTCTGTTGCGCGGTCCGTTTGGCGAAGGGGTTTCGGTTTATACGACGCTAATTGACCGGCGTCTCAAGAAGCCCAGAGTGTTTGCGTCCAGTTGCAATGCTTTTTTTGGAATGAAGATTCTTTTGTCGAAAGATTTGGGCCACACTTTCAAAGAGACCAAGTCGGCTCCAGCGTTTCCGCAAGGTGATGGACGCGCGTTGCAAAACATTTGGTCGCTGGAGCCCGGTACGAAAAAACGCGACCTGCTTTGCGGTGTGCAACCGGCGTCGTTGTTTCGCAGCGAAGACGATGGGAACACCTGGGATCTCGTTCCCGGAATCAGCAATCATGAACATGCTGAACACTGGCACCCTGGAGCCGGCGGGCTGTGCATGCATACCATCATGCGCACGGGAGACCGTTTGCATTTGGGCATTTCGACCGGCGGCCATTACATCAGTGACGATGGAGGGCAAACGTTTCGAGCGAGCAACCACGGTGTCGGTGCTGGTTTTGTCCCTGAACCATATCCTGAGTTTGGGCAATGCGTCCACAAGATCACGTTTCATCCCGATTTTCCACAGCGTTTGTTCATGCAAAACCATGGCGGATGGGAGGATCGACCGGGGATCGGTGTCTTGCGAAGCGATAATGGTGGTGACTCGTGGTATTCGATCGCAGAAGGTTTACCCTCCGATTTTGGGTTCCCAATTTGTGTTCACCCCGATGAGCCCGAAACGATTTATGTGGTTCCGCTGGTTGCCTCGACAAGAACGTGCCCGGAAGCAAAGCCTGCTGTCTGGCGAAGCACCAATGGCGGAAAGAAATGGAAGAAATTGACCAAGGGTCTACCTAAAAAAGACAGTTACTTTACGGTATTAAGAGATGCCATGGATTTTGACGATGGCAAAAAACCGGCGCTCTACTTTGGAACCACGACCGGGCAACTTTGGATGGGCACTGATCGAGGCGACCAATGGGAGTGTCTGTTCGATTCTTTACCACCGATCAACTGTGTGAAAGCGGCCAAAGTGACGATCGCCTAAACACTCAGTCCTAACTTTTACAATTTTCATGCAACGGTATTCGCGGCAAACTCGTTTTGCCGAACTTGGCGAACATGGCCAAAGACGGTTGGGATATTCGCACGCCGCAATCGTTGGCTGTGGTGCTCTTGGGTCAGTCATCGCCAATACGTTGACTCGTGCGGGCGTTGGTCGTATCAAGTTGATTGACCGCGATGTTGTTGAGCTGAGTAATCTGCAACGGCAAGTTCTCTATACCGAATCGGACGTCGCTGAAGGGTTGCCAAAAGCGATTGCCGCCGCGAACCATTTGCGCGGCATTAATTCTTCCGTCGAAGTTGAACCGGTCGTTGCCGATGTGACGGCTGGGAATATCGAATCGATTTGTGATTCGGTCGATCTGGTTCTGGATGGCTCAGACAACTTTGAGATTCGATTTTTAATCAACGACTTTTGCGTCAAACATGGCATCCCCTGGATCTATGGAGGTTGCCTGGGAGCCGATGGTCAGACGATGACCATCGTGCCTGGTGACACGGCCTGTTTGAATTGCCTGATGCTTCAAGGACCACCACCGCCAGGAACGACAGAGACCTGTGACTCGTTTGGAATCCTGAGTCCCATCATTAACCTGATCGCTTCGATTGAATCGATGGAAGCGATCAAATTACTCTCTGGAAACCGGGAAGCGATCAGTCGAAAACTGCAAGTTTTTTCGTTGTGGACCAACGATGTTCGGCAGATCGATTTGAGCAAACTGCGAGATCAAGTCGACTGTCCCGCATGCCAACAGCAAACCTTTGTTTGGCTTGACGGAAAACGTGGCAGTCAAACCACGGTTTTGTGTGGGCGCAACTCGGTCCAATTGACGTTTCCCGAACGAGGTCAGATCGATCTGGCATCCATTGCCAAGCGACTGAGCGACTTGGGCGACGTTCGAGCGAATGAGTACCTGGTCAAGTTCGACACGGAGGAAATTGAGTTGACCATTTTTGAAGATGGCCGTGCGATCGTCACGGGCACGGATGATCCAGCGCTTGCTCGAAAATACTATGCTCAGTATTTGGGGCAATAGTTCTCCGTTTCAACAGGACTTGCGGGTGGGGACTGGTCGTTGAATTCATGCTTGCGATTGATAAAATGCACTCATGACCAAAGCATCTAATCACCCAACCGACTCGTCTGATGAAAAAAAGCCTTCAGATGGTGATACGTTATCGACTCAAGATTCATTGAATCGAGTCATCAAAACGTTGGGCGGCCGACACCTGATTTTTCGCACGCAGCTTGACCCATGGATTCTCATTCCAAAACCGTATGCGTTGATTTCAGACTTTCGAGGTGCCGTCTGGTTCTTCTATGGGCTGGGGCAGATTTGGTTGACCCACAAAAAGTACGCAGAGTACGACGGTTGGACTGCCCGTGTTTCGCGTCTGGGTAGCGAGAAGGTCAAAAAGCTGCTGGACCAACTACAAGGCCCGATCACGGAGTTCACTCATTTCTGTAATGAGGAGGGGATCGAAGGGACGATCGTGTTGGATCCCGGCATCATCGAATTCCATTGGACGTTTGGCTATGCTTTGAAAGCCGAAAAGGAAAAGCCGGAGAAGGCACATCCGGTTGAAGCCCATTTTAAAACGTTAGTCGACGCGTTCTTAGCGGCAAAATCTGAATTGCGCATTTAACTCAAACATGTAGCGGCTCGGCGCAAGCCGTCCGGTGTCAACCATTCACAATGTAGCGGCCCGGCGCAAGCCGTCCGGTGTCACCATTCAAAGTGTAGCGGCTCGGCGCAAGCCGTCCGGTCCTCATCCTCCGGTCCTATCCCTCCGGTCCTCATCCTCCGGTCATGGTCCTCCACTATTTGTTACCCCGACAACCCTACGAAAAAAGGACCATGACAACTTCATGGCCCTTTCGGGAAAACCTGGTACTGAAACGTCAGGTAGCGTTTTGGTTCTTCCGGTCAATCACGATCGTAATCGCCGTGAACTGATTTGACTTAAAGCCCAAATCGATCTTGGATATTCTTTTGGATGTCGCTTTTGCTCCGTCCACCTACTTCACTGGTGATCGTCTCGCCATCGTTCAAGTAGACCAGTGTGGGAAGTGCCGAGACGTTGTACTGCTTGGCAATGTCTGGCTGTTCGTCAACGTTAATTTTGCCAATGATCAACTGACCATCGTACTCGCCTGCAAGCTCATCGAGCGTTGGGGCGAGTGTTTTGCAAGGGCCTCACCAAGGGGCCCAAAAATCAAGAATCACTGGTGTTTGACCGTTGACGATCGAGTCAAAATTGTCAGCGTTAATCTCGACCATCGCAACTTGCGATTTCGATGAACCAGCATCAGCGCTGTCCTCATCGATGGCGACGTCGTTGCATCCGATGAAGGCGATTAACGCCAACAGCAATGCAAACGACATGAATTTGAGTTTCATTGGAATTCCTGTCAAATAAAAATGCGTACGGTTTGTCTTGTTAGATCGAGTGACTCATCCAAGTTCTGTCCGAATCGATATTTGGCAACAAACGTTATCGCACAGACGTTGCCGTTGTCAGAATCTTACGCTGATCTCAAAAAATCAACAACAAATATTCAACGCGAAGGCTTCGATTCAGGGGGTTGGCTCACAAATCTCGATTAAATGCCCATCCGGATCGTAAATGTAGACCTGTCGGGCTCCGTCGGGTCTTGTTTTTGGCCCGTCTCCGATCGGGATCCCATAATGTGCGATCGCGGACACCGCATCGTCAAAGTTCAAGGTCGTATAAGCAATATGATGTCCACGGCTGATGCTTTTCACTTTGCGGTCACCCCAACCAGCCAGCCCAGCCTTGTCGCCGGACTCAGTGACATGGATCATCGTTTGGCCCAGCTGAAACCAGGCTCCGGCAAAGTCGAAGTCGGGACGAGCGACTTCGTTCATCCCCAGCAGCTTCACATAAAACTGCCGGCTCGCGTCAACGTCATCAACAATCAATGTGGTGTGATCAAACGCAATCAGCCCCATTGCTGGAGCTGATGCAGTTTCATTTTTCTGGTTTGAGTTCATGGACCCATTTTAGATCATGAAACATTCAAAAACGAGTTCTCGATTCCATCAAAGCCTGATTCGTCAGTTTATCGGTAAACTTCGAATCCAAGTGACAGTCCGTGGAAGAACATGTCATCTGAGTCGTCGACATTACCGGTCGAAGGAGTCAGGAATCTTGGGAAGTTGTCCGCGACCGAAGCGACTTCGCCCAGATACAAAATGTTGTATCCAAATCGGAACCTCGCTTGACGATTGATTCGATAGTGTGCGGTCAAGCCTGCTTCGTAAGAAGTTGAAACGGTGCCACCGCTGTCTTCGGTGTTAATTTGCTGCACGCCGTTGTTGAACATGACCGTTTCACCTTCGTTAAAGTTGGCATAGACACCTGCCTTGCTGAAGAATGAGAAGGACAAGCGGTAACCGATGTCGTAAAACAGTTCCGCTCCAATATGCGGTCCGAACAAGTGATTGCGTGTTTCAAACTGAAAGAATCCACGGTCGTTGGTGATGCTCTGACTGAACATCGTGTAACTGTCATCGACGTAGAGGTAGCGAACACCGACGTATGTTTTGAGCACATCCCAGCCCCATCGGACTCGGTTGAATTCCAACGAGTGGAAGAAGGTCTGTTTGGCTTCCGACTGCTGGGTTGCGTTAAAGAACGAACCGGTTTGAGCGGCAGTGAAACCGTCGGCTGCTGTGAATCGAGAGGTGATGATCCCAGCAGTACTGGAGTAGTTTCGATTTTGATCGACCGGCAGGATTCCCATGTAAGAGATCTCTCGACCGCGAGTCGAATCGGAACGACGTCCCAGCGTGAAACGCCAGCCTCCGTTCCAGTCAAAATTTCCGAGCGTGCCAAAGTTTGAGTTTGAAATGAAACCATCATCCCGGTCAAAGAACAATGCCTCGGCAATGAAATACCGGCGAGCGTTCGAGCAACTTCCGCAGCTGTTAAATTGTCCAGTTACGGCATTGAGGTTGTAACAACCATTGGCCCCACAAGACTGACAACTGGAAACACTTCCGCCTCCGCCGCATGTTGAGCATCCACCACCGTTGCAACCGGAACAGGCTGCGCCGGATTGGATGACCGGGGCGGCAGTGACGGTCGGCGTGAAGTAGGACTCACCGGTGGTCATCGGTGGCGGTGACATCATCTGAGTTGCCCGCGGTGCAACACCCGTCGAGTAAGTTGGATCGATATTGCTGCCAATGGATCGGCCCATGGGCGGTGCGTTAAGCAGAGGAATCGGTTGTGGTGGACCAATGTCATTGCTTGGAACCATCATTGGTAGACCACCGATCTCGTTGTTGACGATGGGTGGAGTATTCTGAGTCGGTTCTTGAACCGAGGAAACAATCGATGGAGTTCCGCTGACTGCAGTTGGGAGGTCGGCTGAATAAATAGGCACGCCCGCGGTGGAGTATCCGACGCCTTGGACGATTGACAAATCCGTTGCGTCATCGCGAGCCGGCGCGTCGCTGGTTTGAATGGGTGCCAATGCCGAATCGGCTTGAACAGGCGTTGGAGCGAGTTCGAGGTTCAACGGTTGTAGATCGATATCGACAGGATTCGGAATCGATGAGCTGCCAACGATCGGAGGCATTTCGTCCTGAGCTGCATCAATAATCGAAGGCAACTCATTCATGGGGAGCAGACCTCGTTGGGTAGCGTCGCTGACGATTGGCGGCAAGCTTTCCATCGCCTGCTCAGCCTGTGTCGCAAATCCGACATGTTGGTTTTGGGAGTTGTCTTTGGATCCATCGAAATCAGCATGCTGAATTCTTGATGGAGCAAACGCCAAAGGTGTGTTGTCGCGTGCAGCCCGAGCAGGCGTGACAATCGCCGGCGCAGCAATCGGTTTCAATTCCGAAAGTGGCTTGACGATCGGTGGCTGCTCATCCTCTGCTGCCGGTGCACTTGAAATGATCGGTGGTAGTTTAAACTCGTCCGGACGTTGGGACTCCATCTCGCCAGAGGCGACAATGGGCGGAAAACCACTGGTTCCAGACGACGAGTGCGGAGCGGATTGGCTTGGTGTTGCGGGCCGGATAATTCCAAATCCATCTTGGGCATTGACCAGCATCGGTCCGCCAAGTGAGACGGACGAGAATGCGATAACCGCCAAGAGCCGAGTTTTGAGTGTCTGTTTCATCTGTCTTTCGACGCAAATAGAGTCCAAAACGGCAGAGAAGATGGTCTGCCCAATGCATTTTTCGGCGTCCGCGGATGGTAACTTTTGTCGATTCTCCTGATTTTTTCGGATCTTCCGAAGTTAACGAACCTGCCGGTAGCTCCGAATACGTTCACAACAACGGTAAAAGCCGTCACATCCCGTGAGACTTTGTCGCCTCAGTCCCAGTCTTTCTGCCCGGCGACGCGTGGCAGGTGCATCCCGTCTGGGGCAATTGCCGAAGATACGCGAAACAGTCAATCTGCTTGCGGTAGTTCCGGTTTGGCGATTTGGCTAAGATAAACAGGTGAACAAAACGATCACACATTGGCCAATGCGACCTGTTGAGTTGGGTCATATCGCGAATTTGCTGTGTGCAGCTCTGGTTTTGTAATCACAATGAAAAGTGCGATTTTCGGTCAGTGACGAACTCCTGTTCTTTGTCATGATTTGACGCCGTTGACATGGACGTTTGCCCAGTTATTCGACGATGACTCCAATTCCAACCTCCGATGGCTGAACGGATTCCAAGCCCCCCAATTTGAAATGAACTTTATTGAACGCTTGATCGGCTGGCTTCGCTTGCCGTTTGATTCCCTGTTTTCTGAGAACGGTTACCTGGGAGCTATCTGGCATGAGTCAGGTCGCAACCAGTCGTTGATGTTGGGGCTACCTTCGATACTTTTCGCAATCGTTGGTGTGCTGTTGCTGGCTTTTGCCCAGTTTGGCGTCAGCGGCAACCTGGAAGCGAAATACAAGTCGTGGTTGCAGCTGAGTGCCAATCGAAAAGAAGAACTATCCAAGGAACTGCAGCGGATCATTAAAATGAAGTTGGCGTCTCAGCAGACCCAGCAAAACACAACCATCGATGATTTGATTCCAGCAGACGATCAGCTTCGTGTCGATCTGAAGAAAGCGCAGGAGGAAGAGCGGGTCTACCTTCAGAAGTTGAACTCGATCAACCCAACTGAAAACGAGTATTTGTTTCGGCTGGCCAAAGTGACGATCGGATCCGCAATCTCACCTGTCGACTCCGATCTTGGTTTGGCGATGATGAAACGTATCGCCCCGACTTCTGAGCCGGGATACTTGCCAGCGCACCTCTACCTCGCCGACTATCACGCGTTGATGAGTAATCGCGAGCCAGCCCGGGTAAAAGATCACATCAAACAACTGACTCGTCATCTGAATCTGATTCTCGTTCGCGAGCCTAACCATGACGTGGCGCTCAAGCGACTCTCGTTAATCTACTATCAACAAGGCAAGTATCGTGAAGCTTACCCGCTGTTTTATCGGTTGTTTGAAAACGATCCTCAAAATTTCAAACCTGTCGTTGACATCAACGATCGATTGAAACGGACCAGCGAAAACATGCCAATTCTGCGAGTCGCTACGGATTACTTAACCCGGCGTTTGCGAGAAGTTTCCCATGACGATGATGAACGCACCACGTTACTCAAGCAGATTTGCGATTGCTATCGAATTCAGGATCGTCACGAAGACTGTGAAAAACTGTTGTTGAGTGAAAAGGAAATCTATTCTCAGTCTCAGGAAGATGCGAGTCGTTTGTTGTGGGTCGAAAAATTGCTCGCCTCAAATTACCTTTCGTGGAGTCTGCGGTTTCGGGGTGAGGATCTGGAATTGGAAACCAAACGGCTGGAGTTTATGAAAAAGGCATATTTTTATGACCCGAAAAATGCTGAAGGTTTGCGGATGCTGACTCGAATGGCAACGTCCTCAAACCCATCGATTGCGAAACAGGCCATAGAAATTTATGACGCAGAAAAACAAGAGGTTCGACCGGCATTGGTGATCAACGAACTAGGGATTTTCGCGCTCAGTCGTTCCGATTATGACGAAGCCTTGAAATTGTTTCAGCAAGCGATGAAAGCGTCGCCTCGGAATCCGGAGATTCTGAACAACTTGGCTTATACCTATCTGAAATGTAGCAATCCAAAGCCAAAGGATTCGTTGTCCTACATCAATCGAGCGATTCGATTTACACCGGCCAGTCGAATCAACACTTACCGTACCAATTTTCTGGATACGCGTGCGAGGGCGTACATGCAATTGGGGCAGTACACGTCGGCGATTGCCGATTTGACACATGCTTGGAATGACCGCAAAGACAACGTCGAGATTGTGCAGGCGATCATCGATTGCTACGAGGCTGCCCAGTTAGATGGTGCGGATATCTGGCGGCAACGATTGGATCAGCTTAAACAAAAACAACAAGCAGAATTGTTGGAACAGCAAAACCAATCCAATGAAAATCAGCAAGGTGCCCTAGCATCGCCGGACAAAAATTCGATCGAGCTGATTGGCCGATAGCCATTCTTTCCATGATCTGGATTTTGATTGCATCCTTCCAACCACGATAAATCAATGACCATGAAGTCTTCCGGGGAAACTGAACCACGGTTTCTGCAACGCCTCTCAAATGCGGCCGTCACTTTGGTGTCCGCTCCCTGGGGAACGTTGACATCGTTTATGGCTGATTTGATCGACAGCGACGAACGGTTGAGAAGCGCAGAGACTTTTGGAGATCGCCTGGTTGGATTTGTGACGCTGCCGTGGCGTTTGTTGTTGGCCGCAGGAACGTTCATTCTTTTCTCCTGGGCGTCGACGCGTTCGGTTGCCGCCTTTGTGTTTGGTGCACCTGCGATCATCGCGACGGTTGGCTATTTCGGTGCCGTGTTCGCAGCGGACATGCTGCGAGGTGAAGCACGGATGGTCGAGATCAATACCAGCTACTACGACCATCACACTGCCAATTCCCCTAATCATCCTGAGTGGGCTGAGATTTTTGGTCGACGGCTCGTGGAAGAAAATCCGGATCAACCGAACTTTAAATACATGCTGGCCCAGTCTTTGGAAAGAATGGGTGACGTCGAGGAAGCGGAAGAGCTGATGAATGTCATCGCGCCGGTCCAACGGCAGGGTTTTGGTCCAGCTCATCTCTGGCTTGCCAATCGCTTGACCAATCAAGTCAATCTTCTGGATATGGTTGAAAAAGGTGAAGTTGGCGAAGATCAGCTTGACATCAAACTGGACACTGAAGCGTTGCCAGATGAGTTGGAAGCAATCGCGTTTCAGCATTACCAACATGCGCTCAATGCGATGCCCGAACGCATCCAGCCCAGATTTCAGATTGCCCGGATGTATGAGTTGAGAGCCGATCGAATCGGTGAAGGCGATCCCGAGTTTATTGATAACTTGCGACAGTCAGCAAACTTTTATCAATTCTGTGCAGACAAGTCATTGGATTTTATCGATGCCGGTAATCCCGATCGTCAAACACGCGAAGAACATTATTTCAAGATCGTTGCCAGACCATCGTACGCAAGGTTGCGGGTTCGGCTTTCCAAAGCCGATCCACAAAACGTTTCGTTTCAAGAAGTAAAAGCGGAGATCGACAAACAGATCAACGGTCTACTCCCTGGTGTTCGATTGACCGCTGCGGAAGATTATCGACTGTGGCTCAGCATGATCGACAGTGCGTTGGCCGTCGACGATTACCGACGCGCCGCAGAAATTGTTCAGGCTGGAGATGAAGCTGCACAGACGGCGCGCACCAAAGCGATCTTAAAGCAACAAGCCGCGAGGATTCTGGTTATCCAGGCTCAGCGGATCAAGAATTTGCACGACCGCCGAAACTACACAACTCGCTTGCGCGTGCTTTGTGAGTCCGTCGTGAATAACCCGCGAAACGCCGAAGCCTACGTCATGCTGCTCGATTTTATTGGTCGGGAAGCACCGATTGAGGACCCAAGCAATATTCCAGAAGATCACGTTCCAGTAAATCTGGATTGGCTATCGTCCCAGGGAGCTGGTTCGCGTTACTCAGGAGTCATCCAGGCGCTGGTCGGGATGCATTTGATCTCGCAAGGCGAAGTCGTTCGAGGGCAAAAAAACTGGGAGATCGGCGCTCAGTTTGACCGTAACGCGAGGTTGTACATCCATCAACTCCTCAGTGCCGCTGCGTTTCGAAAACAGGACAAGTTCAGTCAAGTCAATGAAATGTTAGCGGTGGCAATCGAGTTGTTTTCAGAATCCGCAGAGCTCTACTTCACGCGAGGTGAGTTATTCAAGAGTCAAGGGAATTTTGAAGACGCAATCATCGACTATGAAGACTATCTGAAATCCCATCCCGAAGACTTTCGAGCACTCCAGGTCGTTAAGCTTTGCTATCGACAGTTGAATGATGACGACAGAGTCATCGAGTACGATGGCAAGATCGATGAAGCGTTACAAAAATACAACGAACGCGATCGAGCCCGGGCAACCAAGATCATCGAAAGAATCACCGCAGACTTTTGATGATAGACAGTTGGTTTGAACGGTGGCGAGCCAACCTATTCAATCGCCATCGCATGATCCAATGGATGAATTTGGACCAATGAAACCCCGATTCGTGCCGATTTTGCAAGATTTCGTTCAATGATGCTTCCTGCGGTTTTCAGATCGCCGAATATCGTGAATGATGTTGGATGTGTGCCGATTGCACGGGAAAGATTAAGACGGATTATCGAATTGTGATAAATCAACATTGTTGGCGAAACGGTCGATGTTGGTCATACTAAATCTGATGTCACAAGCATCCTATATGAGAGCATTTGCCAACCAGCAGCCCGATCGGCTGATCACACGGAGTGAGTCACTTGTACCAACTTTCCAGAATTCAATTCATCATCATTTTCGTCAGCTTGATGCTGTTGCGAGTCGGTGTTGGTTATCACTTTTATACCGAGGGAACGACCAAGCTCGAGTCGGGCAAGTTTACATCGAAGTATTTTCTCGCCGGTGCTAAAGGTCCGTTTGCACCGTTGTTTACCAACATGATCGAAGACGCTGACAGCTCTCAGCGACTATGTGTCAAAAAGATTGAAATTGAAGGCGAATCAACTCGTTTTGAAATCGACCATAACTTGACCGAGTTGCTTTGGAACGACTTGCTCAATGAAGCGACCGAAGCGTATGACCTTGGAAGTCCTGAACTTCAGAAGGAGTTGGCGGAAAAACGAGTTGCCTTGGCAGATCGAATCAAAGAGGCTCGTGAGACCAATGACACTTCGGTAGACACCAAAGATCTCGAACGACAACGGAGCGTGTTGGAGCAAAAGATTCTACGGTTGCGAACTCAGCGAGAAGACGGCGAAGAAATCTTGCAGAGCCATATTGCCGAACTCGTTGATTGGCTGTCGTACAACGAAGTCGAATTGCTGGGGCATTTTCGCAATGAAGATCGCCTTGAGGGCTTTCAACAGGATGGCGAAAACCGTGATCAGGCTGCAGTCTATGTCGAATCGTTGCGCTGGCAAGTCGACACCATTCGAGGTGACCGAAACAAGGATCTTGCTAAATGGAACAGCCAGATGGCGGCAATGTGGGATTCCTTCGAGCGAAAAATTCAGGAACTCCCGATCGAAGAACAGATCGACAAAGGGGGTGTCGTCAGTGCCCATCGCCCGTTCGACGAAGAGTACAGTTTCTACAAAATCGTTGACAAGATTATCCCTTGGTTCGACACGATCATTGGTGTCTCGTTAATTCTTGGTTTGTTTGCTCGTGTCTCGTCGCTGGCCGCAGGTGCCTTTTTGCTGTCCGTCGTGATGTCGCAACCTCCTTGGATTCCCGGAACAGATCCCAAAGCGATTTTGTACGCCGTTGAAATGCTTGCTTGCGGAGTCATCTTCGCAACGGGGGCCGGACGAATGGGTGGACTCGACTATTTCCTTAACCCTGCCCTCTACAATAATGACGCTCAAGAATCAGGCGAAGTGGATGCAGTTCCCGACTCGGCTGAACCGGCAACGGCTTGATCGCCCCGAAAAATCAATACCGAAACGTATGACTCAGGAATATCATGATTAATCTTACCCCCGAAGAACGAGAAGTCGGTCAGGACAACTACTACTCAGCGGTCACCGCGCTCGACAAAATCAATCGGCGAGATTTTCTCGTCCGTACGATCGTCGCAGGTGGGGTCACTGCCGCTGGCGTCGGAGCGATGTACTTCGGCTACGGACGCCCCAATCGCCCCGTTCGCGTTTGCGTGATCGGAACCGGTGACGAAGGTGGAGTTTTGATGGGAGCAATCAATCCCGAGTACGTCGAGGTCAAATCGATTTGCGATATTCGGCCATCCAGCGTTCACCGCGCGTTCCATGGTGACTGGTCGACACCAAATACCATCAAAGCCCGTCCTGGGTTGATGAGCGTTTACGATTGGGACACCGAAGATGAAGCGAGAAGATACGTTCGTGTGTATGAGGATTGGCAGCAAGCGGTCCGCGATCCTGAAATCGAAGCGGTGATCATCGCCACACCGTTGTTCTTGCATGCCCCGATCGCCGTCGCAGCGATGCAAGCTGGCAAACACGTGCTCTGCGAAAAGTTGATGGCTCACAATGTCGCCCAGTGTAAACTGATGGCGCGAGCTGCTGACACGCACAACGCGTTTCTGTCCGTCGGGCATCAACGTCACTACAGCATTCTGTACGATAATGCCGTCAACATGATCCAGTCCGGACTGCTGGGCGAGATCCACCATATCCGGGCGCAATGGCACCGAAACAATCGACCAGGAAAAGACTCCTGGGCGTTGCCAATCCCCGGCGGTGAACGTGTCGGTGATCAGGTTTTCGATCAGATCGGCGACCAGTTGGCCAGCTTCCAAAAATATTACAATGGCGAAAGTCTGTCGTCCGATGAAGCGAAACGAGTTTCTCAGCAGATCGCACAATGGCAAGCTTGGGACATGGACAAGACGGTTGATGCCGAACGCCATGGTTACATTGCTCGCAACGACGTTTACTCAGATCGAACACGTTCGGCAATTGAAGAGATGGTTCGCTGGAGACTTTGGGATCGTACCGGTGGTGGTTTGATGGCCGAACTCGGTAGCCATCAATTGGATGCTGCCAGTATCTTCATCTCGGCGCTGACTCGGGAGTCCGGAAAACACGCGCATCCATTAACTGTGCACGCGGTTGGTGGACGGCATCTGTTCCCGAAAGATCGCGATGCCGATGACCATGTCTACTGCAGCTTCGAATTCCCGGGCCAAGGCTACGATTATCGTTTCGATGTTGGCTACCAGGACAAAGTGAACCAGTACCCACCAGCGGAAGCCGGTGTTCCTTCGTACGAACAGAAAGACAACAAAAAAGTCGTCGTTACCTATTCATCGATCAACGGCAACGGTTTCGGTGGTTATGGCGAAGTCGTTCTGGGAACCAAGGGCACGCTGGTCCTTGATCGTGAAAAAGAAGTGATGCTCTACCCCATCGCGGGGACGTCCTACAAAGCTCGCGTCAAGGCAAAAGGGCCCGGCGCTGCAGTGCTGGATACCTCGGCAAGTGGGGATGCGGCGCCTGCCAAGGCTGCCCAAAGTGGTCCTGTGAGTCGCGGTTACCGCGAAGAGATTGAGCATTGGGCATGGTGTATCAGCACCGGTGATCGAGACAATCAACCGCGTTGTAATGGACCGGTCGGACTGGCCGATGCGGTGATTGCACTGACGGCCAAGCAAGCCATTGCAAATTCGCAAAAGCCGGGTCGCAACGGATTCATCCAGTTCCAGCCTGAATGGTTTGACGTCAACGAAGACGCAGTTCCCGAAGCCAGCGGTGCCGATGAAACCACCAAAATGTTCCGCGCCGAAGAGAAGAACTTGGGCATGGCGTAACGAGGTATTGCGTTGGGACAAAAACGATGGGTCACTTCACCGGAGGATAGCCGCGTTTACTTTTGGCTGTCACGAATTTGGTTTTTGTTGGTCAAATACGCTGATGGTTAACTCGCGATTTCCGTGTGAGACTCATCGATACAAACTCGGGCAAGAGTGCCCAAGCTATGGTTCGGTTGGTCACTGAATCGTAGGATAGCCACTCTTGGCTGTCTTGAGTTTGGGTTCGCGTTGGTCAACACGTTTTCGCTTTGAGTGGCGATTTCCAAATGAGACTTAACAAAAGTTCACTCGGGCAAGATGCCCAAGCTACGGTTCGATTGGTCACTGAGCCGTAGGATAGCCACTCTTGGCTGTCTTGAGTTTCGGTTCGTGTTGGTCAACACGTTTTCGGTTTGAGTCGCGATTTCCAAATGAGACTTAACAAAAGTTCACTAGGGCAAGAGTGCCCAAGCTACGGTCGCACACTCGGGCAAGAGTGCCCAAGCTACGGTTCGATTGGTCACTGAATCGTAGGATAGCCACTCTTGGCTGTCATGAGTTTGGGTTCGTGTTAGTCAACACGTTTTCGCTTTGAGTGGCGATTTCCAAATGAGACTTAACAAAAGTCCACTCGGGCAAGAGTGCCCAAGCTACGGCTACACACTTGGGCACAAATGCCCAAGCTACGTTCTAGCCGTGTCAACAAAGTGAATGACTTGCAAAGCTTAGTCTTCCGCGCGGCTGCCATCGCCGCACATCATGACGATCTTTGGCATAAACTCACCCACGACCTCAACCAAGTCCGATTGAGCGGCCATCACATCGTGAATGTTCTTGTACGCTCCAGGAACCTCGTCGAGACCACCCGCGAGCAATCGAACGTTCTTTTGACGCAAATGATCTTTCCACTCTTTCCAAATGAATTGCTGCTTGGCTTTGGTTCGAGACATTCGACGACCGGCACCATGTGACGCCGATGTCAAACTGTCTGGATGCCCTTTACCGCGAACCACAAAACACGAGTCTGCCATGTTTCCCGGGATCACGCCAAGTTCGCCTTCGCCAGCAGGCGTCGCACCTTTGCGATGAACGTACATCTCTTTGCCATGATGTTGTTCGACCCACGCAAAGTTATGATGGTTTTCAATCGAAGCCAACGATTCGGCTCCCGCCAGTCGCGTGACCAGATTATGAATGACTTCGTGGTTTGCCGACGCGTAACGCCCCATCAAGTTCATCGCCGCCCAGTACTCGTGACCTTCTTCGGTATCCATATCCAACCAGCAAAGATGACGCAGTTGGGGATCGTTTTTAATTTTTGACGGTGCCATTCGTCGCGCAATATCGGTGTATCGTTTGCAGGTCATCGCGCCTGGTCCGCGCGATCCACTATGCGAAAGCAAGGCAACGTAAGTCCCTGGCTCGAGGCCAAAGTCGGCTTGGGGCAACGTCAGGACTCCCCATTCGACGAAATGATTCCCACTGCCGCTGGTTCCAAGTTGCTTGACAGCGCGATCTCGGACTTCACGCGTCACTGCCGTGATCGTCCAATCCTCATCAAGCACATTGTGGCTGTGTGGCTTCTGCCAAGTCACGCCAGTTCCAAATCGAGTTCCATTTTTGAGTGCACGATCCAGTTCACCACATTGGGCGGCATCGTTTTCCAAAACACGATCGACAGGAAGATCGGTGACCGTCAGTTTCATGCGACAAGCGATATCGACACCAACGCCGTAAGGAATCACCGCGTTCTCACAGCCAAGAACGCCTCCAATCGGCAATCCATAGCCCGAGTGAGCATCCGGCATCAGCGCTGCGGCACGTGAAATTGGCAGTTTGCAAGCGTTGCGAATTTGAGCGATCGACGCGTCATCAAAATCGGAACCCCAACGATGGTGTTCAATCTCCGACAACGGCACATCGTTGGCGCGATACTCGATCAATGCCTGAGCCAGCTCGTTGTAAACGGGATTGCTGAGATATAAATCTGGCGCGACGACCAGCTTCGGCAGCAACTTTTTGGGAGCTTCCAAGGACTTGTCACGTGCACCGACTTGTACCGCAGAGATTGCAGCAGGGATACAGTCTTCGGGCACGCCAAGCGAGATGAGTTGTTTTTTGTTCATGAAAAGTCCGGATGTCGAAAACAAATTTGGCGTTTAGTTTTGTTGCCATTTTGCAAAGAAGAGGCAGTGCAATCCAGGAGGTTCGGCAATTTCAAACGCTTTCGCTGGTGGATTGATGAATCTTCTGAGAGATGATAACAAAACTGATGTGCGACCATGATTCCGTTGACTTTCGCTTTGCCCCGTACAACCGCAGCATGACGTCGGCGAGCGAGAGCGCCAGCTCCGCCCGCTCGTTCTCGACCTTACGTGAAGACAAGGTCTTACGCTGTGGGAGGTCGATCACTCAGCTGCTAAGTACCACTTCTCAGTCGACTTCGCCGAAACGGCTGGCCTATCCACGGGAATAGATGTCGACGAGAAACAGCACCGCATTCGATCTCCCCAAGTTTTCAATTGAGTGTTCGACGTCAGCGGTATATTGAGCGCTATCGCCTTTTTTCAATTCTACAATTTGTCCTGCCGATTGAATCCGGACTTTTCCGGAGGACACCGTCAGAAACTCCCGCGTACCAGCGAAATGCCCGGCACTGCGAAGCGTTTGCTTTGGCAGAAGAATGACTTCATAAAACTCGACATCTTTTTCCAGATTCAACGGAGACAACGTTCGGATTCGGCAAACCGAATCATTGCGAAACAGGGCCGTTGTGTCATTTCCGCGAACCACTTCGATCGGTTCATTCGCCGACGCACCTTCAACGAGGTCGGCCAGCGATACACCGAACGCCTGAGCGATACGAAACGCGACCACCAGCGTCGGATTGGCATTGCCACGTTCGACTTGACTCAACATCGACCGACTGACATTGCTATGGAGCGACAATTGCTCCAATGTCCAACCCTTCTGCTTTCTGAGCTGCTTGACGCGGTCACAGACAAACTGGCTCAAAGGCTCAACATCACCCGGCTCAGGCTGACCTTGGCCCGTTTCGCTCCCGGTAGTGACCGATTGATCAGATTTTTTTGGGGTCGTTCGGCGGGCCATCTGTTTTTCGGTACCACGGACTTTGTGGCAAGCTCACCGCAACGGAAGCGAGCGGATTGCCAAGGTAATGGGCAATGTTTAATATACTGGAAACTATATCCAGCATAGCAGATCGTGAAGCGTCCGCGAACCATTTCGACCAACCATCGAAGCCGAAAGTTTGTCATGAGCAACCGAATCCCCGAGTCCATGCCTGCGATTCGAAAACTTCACGATGCACCGGGGCTCGACTGGTGCGATTCTGTTGCGGTCCCCCGACCGGGCTCGCGCGAGGTGCTGGTCAAAGTCTCTCACGCAGGGATCTGCGGTACGGATCGACACATTTATGAATGGGACAAGTGGAGCCAAGGACGGGTCAAAATTGGCATTACCACCGGTCACGAATTTGTGGGACATGTCATCGAGGTTGGCTCAGCCGTCAATCGTGTGGAAGTTGGACAACGAATAAGTGGCGAAGGACACATTGGCTGTGGCATCTGCGAGATGTGCCGTACTGGCAACGGTCATATTTGTGATCGTGTCGATATCCTTGGCATCGATTGCAACGGTTGCTTTGCACCTTACGTGGTCATCCCGGAAGAAAACTGTTGGCCAGTCGCCGATGAAATTCCCAATCGCATCGCGGCGGTTTTCGATCCATTGGGCAATGCCGTGCACACGGTGATGTCCGCAGGTGTCAGTGGAAAATCCGTCTTGATCACCGGAGTGGGGATCATCGGTTTAATGGCAGTCACGGTCGCGCGGGCAGCGGGTGCCGGGAAGATCTTTGTTACGGACATGGACCCCAAGCGTTTGGCTTTGGCAAAAGAACTTGGCGCCGACGAGGCCTACAAGGCGACTGACGATTGGAAAACGGGAGTCCTTCAGCAAACGCGTGGGCTTGGGCCACACACGATGCTGGAAATGAGTGGGCACCCGCAAGCGATCCGAGACGGTTTTGAAGTCTTGAGAAGTGGTGGAACCGCTTCGTTACTCGGAATCCCTGCCGACGACATCACCTTCGACCTTTCGTCATTGATCATATTCAAAGGGACGACAGTGCTGGGGATCAACGGGCGTCGCATGTTTGAGACGTGGTACCAGATGGAAAATCTGCTGTTGTCCGGACGACTTCAACTCGATCCGATCATCACACATGAGATTGAGATGCAAGATTTCGAAAAGGGGCTTAAGATGATGCAATCTGGCGAGGCGATCAAAGTCGTCATGCAAATCGACTAGCCATCATCGGCCCAACCGCTAACGCTTCGCATCGTGCAAACGAGAAATTTTAAGAGACCCTCTCGCCTTCATGTTGTTTTAGTCCATTCATTCCCAAGACATACGACCATGCCCAATCTGGCCTTTGACCAACGTAACAAAGAGTTCCTCAACCAATGGACCGAGTCCGGAGAGTTGAAACCGTTTTACGACATTACGACGCCCATGCGACCAATGGTTCACATCGAGGGGAAGGGAGATGTGCTGGTCTTGTGTGCCAACAACTATCTTGGATTGGCGGATCATCCCGAAGTGATCGAAGCTGGTGTTCAAGGCCTCAGAGACTACGGTGCTGGAACCGCTTCGGTTCGGTTCATCTGCGGGACACTAGGATGCCACCGCCGACTCGAATCGAAAATCGCAAGCTTCGTCGGCACAGAGGCCTCGTTGTCGTACGTCAGTTGCTGGAACGCCAATGAAGCCCTGTTCCCAACGCTGGTCGGTCCCGATGATATCGTCCTGTCTGACGAATTGAACCACGCGAGCATTATCGACGGCATGCGTTTGATGTCGAAGAAGGTTGCCAAACAGGTTTATCGCCATAGTGATCTTGAACAGCTTGAGTCGTTGCTCAAAGAATCCCAATCGCATGCGACGCGGTGGGTCGTGACCGATGGCGTATTCAGCATGGAGGGGGACGTAGCCAAACTTCCTGAATTGGTCGCACTTTGCAAAGAATACGATGCCCTGTTGGTCGTTGACGATTCTCACGGCGTTGGTGTGCTGGGCACTGGCGGACGCGGGACGCACGAGCATTTTGGATTGATGGGCCAGATCGATATCCTGACCGGGACGTTGGGGAAATCGCTTGGAGGTGCTGCCGGCGGTTATATCGCTGCCAGTGCCGATGCGATTGGTATCCTCGAACAGCGAGGAAGGACCAGCCTGTTCTCCAATGCATTACCAGCAACTGTTGCCTATAGTGCTCACAAAGCGATCGAGGTCGTCGAAAACGATCCCGGGATTGTCAAACGGCTTCACGACAACGTGGCAACCATTCGCAAGGGCCTGGCCGATTTAGGGTTTGATTGTTCGCCCTCGCCGACAGCCATCATCCCGATCATGATCGGCGATGAAGCGGAAGCGATCCGTCAGTCCAAGAAGCTGTTTGAGTTGGGGGTGATGGTGATCGGATTCGGATTTCCCGTTGTCCCCAAAGGAGAGGCACGATTGCGCATTCAAGTTTCAGCGGCACTCTCGGACGACCACATTTCGCAAGCCATGGATGCGTTCGCCAAGTTGTAGTTTGGCCGATGCGGGCAAAGCAGTATTGACCCTGAAGGCCGCGAATTTCCGATTCCGACAGAAGGCGACTGACGGCAGTCATACAAACGTCGGCAACGACTGTTGAACGGGCTTTACGCGGCGTGGTTGACGGTTGCCAGTTCGGCAACAATTTCACCGGCTCGAATTGCGTCGTCGTGCGAGATATGCAAATGCGTGACGGCGCGAACTGTGTCGTGGCTGAAAGGGAACATCCAGACGCCAGCAGCATGTGCTCGCTGGCAGAATTCCGCCGCCGTCGCCACCTCGGGCTGGACTCGGAAAACAACGATGTTGGTTTCTACCGTCGATAGGTCCAGTTCCAACCCGTCCGCTTGAGCCACGACTTCCCCAAAACGCTTGGCGTTGTCGTGATCCTCCTGCAAACGAGGAATGTTGTTTTCCAAAGCAAATAGTGCAGCGGCTGCGAGGAATCCGGATTGCCGCATGCCACCACCAAAAAGCTTGCGATGGCGACGCATGTCGCGAATCATGGATTGGTCGCCAACTAAAGCCGATCCAACTGGAGCACCCAAGCCTTTGGAAAAACAGATGCTGACGGTGTCAAAGTGCTGCGCCCATTGTTTGGCCTCAATTCCAGAGGCAACGACTGCATTGAAGAATCGGGCGCCATCGAGATGAGTGATCAGCTCGTTTTCATGCGCCCAGCTACAAATCGTTTCGACACTTTCGTAGGGCAGCACGACTCCGCCACCTTTGTTGTGGGTGTTTTCCAGGCAAACAAGTCGCGTGCGAACAGCATGTTCGTTGTCGGGATGGATTGTGTTGCGAAGTTGATCCACCGAGATCGCACTGTTTTTTCCTTTGATGGTCCGTGCGACGACACCACTGAGTTGAGCAAAACCACCTTGTTCGTAGTTGTAAATGTGACAACCTGATTCGCAAATCAACTCATCCCCGGGCCGGCAGTGAAGACGAACGGCAACTTGGTTCGTCATCGTGCCCGAGGGCATAAACATGGCCGCCTCCATCCCCAGCGTATCGGCGATCGCTTCTTGAAGTTGGGCAACGGTCGGATCGACGTCGATGACATCGTCGTTGACGTCTGCATTGGCGATTGCTTCACGCATGGCCGCGCAAGGTTTAGTCAACGTATCACTGCGAAGATCAATCATCAGCATTCATGGTTTCAAAAGGGATGCGGCAGGTTTGCAACCACGTCCGCGGAGACGCTCCAAAATCGAATCGCTTGTCGAGCAAGAACGTGCTCCGTTTCAAACTTCGACAACGCGATCATTGGGTTCGGACGAGTCCGGGTTCTCATCGTCGTTGTCATCTGGAACGGGTTCCGATTTCGCTGATTCCAATTTTTGTTTCGCGGCGTCCAATTTTTTTGAGTGGACCGATGGCCCAATCAATTCGGTGATGTCTTCGCGATCCAATTCTTCATGTTCGAGCAACGCCTTGGTAATGGCTTCCAGATCATCCTGGTTTGACTTGAGCAACTCCAGTGCTTTTTCGGCTGCGGTTCTGAGAATCAGTTGGACTTCTTCATCGATCGTTTCCATGGTGTGTTCAGAAAACTGCCGATTCTTGTGAATCTGTCCGCCCAGGAAAGGATCATCGTCGGACATTTTGTAGCTGACCGGCCCCAGTTTTTCACTCATCCCCCAATGCGTGACCATCCGCCGGGCCAGTGAAGTTGCCTGTTCCAGATCCTGTTCGGCACCGACGGTCAACTCATCGTAGATTAGCAATTCAGCGGCTCGTCCTCCGAGCAACATGATCAATGTGTCCAGGATGTCCCTTTTGGCCATGCTCAATCGGTCTTCATCGGGAACCATTTGAGTGACACCAAGTGATCGACCGCGTGGAATGATGGTCACTTTGTGGACCGGGTAGGCTCCGTCAAGTTTCCATGCGGTGAGGGTATGCCCTGCTTCGTGGTAGGCGGTCTTTTCCTTTTCCTCTTCGGAGATGATTTCTTCTCTTCGGGCACCCATCAAAACTTTGTCATGGGCATAGTAAAAATCGGCCATCTCGACTTTGTTTTTGTCGTTGCGAGCGGCCCAAAGTGCGGCTTCATTGACGAGGTTTTGAATGTCGGCGCCGGTCATGCCTACCGTGGCCGCCGCCATGGTTTCCAGATTCACGTCGGCTGCAAGCGGGACGTCTCGAACGTGAACTTTGAAGATCGCCAAACGACCCGCTTTTGTCGGGCGGCTGACGGTGACTTTGCGGTCAAATCGACCCGGTCGCAGCAAGGCGGGGTCGAGAATATCGGGTCGGTTGGTCGCCGCGACAACGATCACGGCGTCATTAGCTTGGAACCCATCCATTTCGCCAAGAATCTGGTTCAACGTTTGTTCACGTTCGTCATGTCCTCCACCAAGTCCGGCGCCACGTTGGCGACCGACGGCGTCGATTTCATCGACAAAAATGATTGCTGGGGCATTCGCTTTTGCAGTTGCAAACAGGTCTCGGACGCGGCTGGCACCAACACCGACGAACATCTGAATAAATTCGGAACCGTTGACAGAAAAGAAGGGTACACCTGCCTCGCCAGCGACTGCTCGCGCGAGCAGCGTCTTTCCGGTTCCCGGCGGTCCGATCAATAGTGCGCCTTTGGGCACACGGCCGCCAAGCTTTTGAAACTTGGAAGGATCTTTCAGGAACTCAACAATCTCGTTGAGATCTGCTTTGACACCTTCGAGTCCAGCAACATCCTTGAACGTAATCGGTTCCAGCGAAGAGTCGTAACGTTTGGCTGGACTGCGTGAAAAGTTCGAAAGGAATCCACCTCCGCCCATCATTTGATTTTGTGATCGCCGGACCGACATGATCACGAAAAAGACCAAGCCTAAAGAGAGCAGCAGGAACAGAATATAGACCCACGCGATGGCGTTCGATTCGGGGGCAACTGAGACTTTTTCGATCCCCGCTTCATCAACGGCGGCAAGAACTTCTTTGTGGTCTTCGGGCAAGTAAACGAGGAACCGTTTTTGAAGTTTGTCTTCTGCCTTGGGATTGACGCGTTGTTTTCCGTCGTACGTTGGCTCTGCCAGAGGCTCGATCTTGAATGTTCCGGTTGCGCTGTTGGCACCAAATTCAATCTGCTCAATGGCGGTACCAATCGGCTTGTTTTTTGCATTGAGGATCGCCTTGCCGTCAAAATCAAGTCCTTTGACGAGATTCATAAAGTAAGAATAGGAGATCGTCGATTTTGGCTCGGTCATCAGCCAGTTGCCCAAGATCAGGGCAAGCAGGATCAGCAGCGTGGCAAACAGGAAAAAATTAAACGCCCGCGGTCGGCTCGGCAATTCTTCGTTGACGTCTTGATTATCGTTTGGGTTTTCCATGGTATTCCTTACCAACCCCGCAGGCGTCCATGACAGCCCATGTCGCTAGTCGAGGGGCATGTGCTTTTCGATCGGTGACCGGAAAACTGAAAAAGCGCCGTCGTTCGCGGAATTGGAATACGTGTCGGGTTCGGTATCGCGATCGCGAGACGAACCGAGTTCTGTTTCGAGTTTTTACAAACGTTCAATTGTAACGGGACGGTCGCGACTGGGCCATGTGACTTGCCGCCGTTTAAGTTTGCCAAAATGTCGCCAGTTTTGATTTTGAAGGGCGACAGACATAACTGTATTAGCACCAACCGTCATTACGATTGTTGCACAACGAATTGGCTCGAGTCCGGGATCAGTTTGCGTCTCTAGTTTCACATTTTGAATACAAGATGAATTCTTCGGTGAGAATTTCGTCCGGCAGTTCACTTAAGAGCCCGGAAATCCGGCGCCCGGGGTTTTGAGCCACGAAGGCGGCAATCTTCTCGATTTTTTCATTGGACATCACCCACGACGATTCGACCGGGAACTGCTGTTCTACCGCTTGTGTCAAATGGGCAACGATCTTGCTCCGATCCAACTGTCGCGACTGAATCACGTGTTCCAAGGCGTAGCCTTCAACCGCAAACTGACGCCAGGTCCAGTAAAATGATGGTTGCACCAGACTGGGGGCCGGCAGATCGATTCGCGTGACTGACGGTTCGCCCCCTATGTCTGGAACATCTATCGAACGGTTTGATTTTGCGGGACTTGGCGGGGCGTCGGCCAATTCTGCGGGCGTCTCTGTCGCAGTTTCTTGTTCGGCCGGGCTGTCGACTGAGTCTTGGTCCGATGACTGGTCCAGATTTGAAAAATCCAACATCGGATCGTAGCCCACCGAATCATTGAGCTCATCGTCGAGTTCGGCTTCAAGCTCCGCGTCCGGCGTATCAGTCAATGACGCTGGAGGCTCCGTCTCAACAAGGGTATCGTCAACTTGATGGTCGGAAAAAACAGTTTCCGTCGTCTTGGTCAGTTGCATCGTATCCGGTTGATCGCTCAGTTGCGGTTTCGCATTGTCGACCAAGTGGGGCTGCTTCCCTTTGAAAACGGATGAGAGCTTACTGACCAAGTTCATTGGCAATTGGGTGGTGAGGTCCACAAAACGCTCGCCCGACATGAGCATGCGTCCCGAGGCAGCGACTTTCGTGGTCGGCCGAAATTTTGTCTGTTCGATCTGTTCGATATGACCTTTTTCAATCAGAAAATCCATCAGGGCAACCACGTCGGTTTGCCGCAACGGTTTGAGGAGCCCAAAGGTCGAGATTCGGTTTAGGCCAAGTTGTTGCATTTTTTTGGAGGTCGATCCGGTCAGCATTTGAGCGATCACTGTTTTTCCAAATCGACCGTGCGTTCGAGCGGTACCGCTGAGCGCGACCTGGGCGGCATAAAGGCAGGACATCGGATCACCAAACTTTTCACTCGAGACTTTGCCGGTCGCTTTCAGGTTGGAACCGCAGTTGTCACAGTTGCGACAATGTTTACGCTCGGGGTCGCCAAAATATTCCAAAATCTCCAATTGACGACAGCGTCGTGTCGTAGCGAATTTGATGACGCTTTCCAGTTTCTCATACTCGGCTTTTTGCCGCCGTGCGAGTTCTGCAAAATCAATTTCCAGTTCGGAAAAGCGTTTCATCCGATCGACGACGTGGATGGCACGCCCGCGAAAGGGCGGGATGTAGTCGACCATCGGTAAGTTGACGATCTGTTTGATCTGTCGGGTCACCGCGGACCAGTCCATATCGAGTTGCTGGGCTAGCCACTTGGGTTGAAACATGACCCGTTCGCCACGCAGGTCACCGACGACTCGCTCGAGCCCGCGCATGACATGGCGTCGTTTGGTTGCTTCACGCGGAAGAAAATCGACGAGCGTTGGCAGATCGGAATCGATTCGAATGCCAGCCGAATTTTGCCGACTATCCAGTCGTTCGATTGCGTTTGCTTTTTCCAGCAGGTTTTCGCACGTTGCAATGCCCGTTGTGCCGACTTGCAACCCCAGTTCGTCCTTGACCTCCTGCAACGTCATCTCGATTGGATCGTCAGGGATCGAGCAAAGATAAGCGTAGACTTTTCGAATCGTATCGCGGGAGGGATAGGAGTTTTCAATGAAGAACTCCTGAATGAATTTGTCCTGAAAGGAATACAGCATCAGGCAATCAGACGGCAAACCATCGCGGCCTGCCCTGCCCGCTTCCTGGTAGTAGGCCTCGATGCTGCCAGGCAGGTTGTAGTGGATAACAAAACGCAGATCCGGTTTGTCGATTCCCATGCCAAATGCGTTGGTCGCAACAATGATTTCTGTTTCGCCCGACATGAACAATTCCTGGACCTTGCGACGTTGATCACTGGCCAGTCCTGCGTGATAGAACGCAATGGTTCTGTCGATCTGATCCTCAAGCAAATCGACCAAGTGCTCGCAGCTCTTGCGGGTCGATGCATAAATGATGCCGCAACCTTTTCGCGAATTCAAAAACTCGATCAACTGACGATCTTTATCTGAGTTGGCTCGGGGTGATTTGACCGTGATCGAAAGGTTTGATCGAGCGAAGCCGGTGACAAATTTCGAAGGTGAGCTCAGGTTGAGAATTTTGCAAATGTCTTCCTGGACGAAGCTGGTTGCCGTCGCGGTCAAAGCCACCGTTTGCGGATTGCCAATCCTTTCGCGAAACTTCCCCAGCCTTGCATAGTCTGGGCGAAAATCGTGTCCCCATTGGCTGATACAATGAGCTTCATCGACGGCAAGCAGCTGAATTTTGGTTCGCTGCACTGCACGCATAAAGGAACTGCTGCGGAGACGTTCGGGGGCGATGTAAACCAGTTGATATTCGCCTGCAACCATGCCGTTGATTCGAGACTGTTGTTCATCGCCAGACAACGTGCTGTTGATAAACGTCGCCGGGATGTTGGTTGCGGTCAGCGAGTCAACCTGATCTTTCATCAGTGCGATCAGCGGAGAAATTACAATCGTGACACCTTCGCGGGCGATTGTTGGCAACTGATAGCACAGGCTTTTACCTCCGCCGGTTGGCATGATGCACAGCGTGTCGCGGCCATCCATGATCGCTTCGATGACCAGTTTCTGTCCCGGTCGAAACTGATCCAGGCCAAAATTGGCGAGCCATTGTTCAGGTTGGAGCGTAGATTGGGTCACAAGAACATTTAGCAACTAGTGAAATCGGCTGCGGAAGTCAGTTTTTGACGGCGATCGTGATTGTTTTAAGTACTTTTTTGCGGCGGCCGTTAATCGTCGACTGCGGAGTGGTCCGGGATTTGTCAAAATGTAAACCGGACCGCTCGACTTTGCTGCCGGACCCCTTAGAACTTGGTTTCGATTTTAAGCGTCGCAATGGAACTCGAAAAGCGTTAGTCGACAAAAAGCATCCACCTTCTAATCGAGACCTTACCGATCACCAGTTTATGATTCGCATTCACCAACTTTGCAAAACGTTTGAAACGGCTTTACGCAAGATTAAAGCCGTTGATCACGTCTCATTCGAAGTAAAGCCATCGGAAGTGTATGGATTGCTTGGCCCCAATGGTGCTGGCAAGACGACCGTCATTCGAATGATTTTGGGTTTGCTTCGACCAGACTCCGGCTACGCAGAAATTGGCGGTATCAACAGCCGCGAAGCCCCCGATGATTTGAAGCGGATGGTCGGATTCGTTTCCGCTTCTGCCGGCGTCTATCAGTGGTTATCTGGACGCGAGATGCTATCGTTTTTTGGTGACATTTATGGGCTCGAAGAGACCAATATCACCAATCGTATCGATGAACTGGCTGGGATCCTGGATCTTGAAGACTTCATCGATCAAGGATGTGCAACTTTGAGTACTGGTCAAAAACAGCGTCTGTCGCTTGCTCGTGCATTGATTCACGACCCGCCGGTCATGATGCTCGATGAACCAACGCTTGGCCTCGATGTCGTCGGTAGCCAAGTTATCTTTAATTACATTGATTTACTTAAACAGCGTGGCAAAGCGATCATTCTTTGCACGCACCGACTCGAACAGGCTCAACGTGTCTGCTCCAGATTTGGTTTGCTGCATCAAGGACGCAAGGTGCTCGAAGGAACGCTTGAGGAACTTCGGACACAAACTGGACGCGCGGATCTGGTCGAGATGTTTGTCGACCTTATTGGTGTCGAACCATCGCAGAACAAACCCCAGAAGCAGCTTGGCATGACGACTGGCTCGAACTCATGAGTGACGAATTACCTGTGAAATCTCCTGCTACATTGCCACGTCGCGGCGCGTTTAAAATCGGTCGACTGGTTTTGAAAGAACTTCGGGAAACGTTGCGCGATCGTCGCACGATCGTGACCCTGATCCTGATGCCGTTGTTGGTTTACCCGGCGTTGAGTCTGGTGTTCAAATCGTTTCTGTTGTCAGGGACGATCCCCGTTCCCAGTGATAAGCCGATTGAATTTCAACTGGTCTACGCAGGCAACGGAACGGAAGGGCAAGTCCAGGAGGCACTTTTTCGTTTCAATCAAATCATCGAGGTGATTGAAGCAGAGGGTGTCCGGAACGGTAAATCTGAGGCTGGGACAAGGTCCAACGGCCCAGTCGACCCGAATGAAACAGATCCAGAGAAAAATGATTTGGGCGAACCCGAAATCGAGGGTAATGCCTCGTTTGAATTCTTGCCATTTAAAGAACACGAATGGCGGTTTGTTGACGACTCGGCTGAGTTTACACCAGCGCAATTCGTCGAAGCCGGTGCTGTCGATGCCGCTGTCTATTTTGATTTGGAAGGACGTCAGCCTTGGGAGTTGGGAAAGCTCAAGATTTTTACTCGCGACGATCCGGTTTCACAGCTGGCAGCCAAATACATCGAATCAAAAATCAACTTGGTCAATGAGTTTGATATTGAGCAACGTTTGCGCTCACGTAACCTCCCCACAGGTCCAGTCATTGGATTGCTTCAGGAAACACTCGGTCAACCGACCGAAGACGAAGGTAGCGGTACGTTTCCGTTGGCGTCGATTGTTCCGTTGATTTTGATCTTGATGACGATCACCGGAGCCGTTTATCCCGCAATCGATTTGACGGCTGGTGAGCGAGAGCGAGGCACGCTGGAAACACTGATGGCGGCACCGATCCCTCGGTTTGGGATCCTGTTTTCAAAGTTCCTGGCCGTACTCACTGTGGCAACGTTTACTGCGGTGTTGAACATCGTAGGGATGTTTGCCACCATCTGGGCGTTTCAACTTGATAAGCAATTCGGCGGCGGGTTGTTTGGCATCGACGTCATGTTGAAAATGTTGCTGCTCTTAATTTTGTTTGCAGCCTTCTTTTCAGCCATCCTGTTGGTTGTGACCAGCTTTGCCAAGAGTTTTAAAGAAGCTCAGGTCTATCTGATCCCGGTGATTTTGTTGTCGCTGGGTCCCGGTTTGATTTCGCTGGCGCCCGCGATGACGTTGTCCGGACCCTATGCGGTTTGTCCGATGATCAACATTCTGTTGTTGGCAAGGGATGTGATTAATGGATCGGTTGAGCTGGTACCTGCATTCGTTGCGGTCGTCTCAACCATTGTTTACTCGTTGGCGGCGATTGGTTTGGCGGCAAGGATCTTCGGTTCCGACGCAATGCTGTTTGCCGACAATCGTTCACTTTTGGAAGTTCTGCAACGACCGCGTAAATCGACCAAAACGGTTCCATTTGATGCGGCGATGCTCTGTCTTGTGTTGTTGTTGCCGATGAACTTTTTGGCGATCGGATTTTTGTCGCGCATGCCAAGCGACACGGTTGGACAAGTTCAGCTTCGCTTCCTGATGATGGGCTTCTTCCTTTTTCTGACCTTTCTGGTTGTTCCGACGCTGATCGCGAGACACCAACGAACCGAAACTGGGTCCGGTTTTGGCTTGAACTTTCCGCGAGCCATTTTTTTGGTGGCTGCTGTGATGTTGGGCGTCAGTCTTTGGCCGATCGTGATGTCACTGACGGAGCTTTGGCAACACGTTTATGGATGGGTTGCCGGCGCTGAGGCACAGGCCGAATGGAAAGAGCGATTGATCGAAACAACCAAGCCACAGGTAGAAATGGTGCGACGTGTCCCTTGGTGGATCATCGCAATCAGTTTTTCAATCATCCCCGCATTGTGTGAGGAGTGGTTCTTTCGCGGGATGTTGCTTCGAACGCTGTTAAAGTCAGTCAAACCTTGGCGAGCGATTTTGTTGACGGCAGTGCTCTTTGGTGCGTTCCATATGATCTCCAATAGTGTCATCGCCATTGACCGACTCATTCCGACGACCCTGGTTGGTCTCGTTTTGGGTTACCTGGCGTACAAGTCGGATTCGATTTGGCCGGGAGTAATCTTGCACGCGTTGCACAACGCCTTCGTGATCTTTCTGGCATACTTTCAAGAGACGTTGATGCAACAATCGTGGTTTCCGGGTGAAGAGGAACCGATCCCAACATCATGGGTTGCGATCGGTTTTACCCTGGCGATCGTCGCCGTTTTGCTCGTCTTCGTCGGGAAACGACCAATGGTTGACGCAGTGGAAGACGAGTCCGAAATTCTCGAAAGCGAGACTGCGACGGCGATCGACTAAAATGAAACTCACCGCTGCGTTGAGTTCTGCGCGGCCATCTGAAAACGCTTATTCGAAACGGCATATCATGAATCGAGTCTTTCTCGTTGCGACGTTTCTTTTTTGTTTGCTGAACATTTCTGAAGCATCAGGAAAGCAGCGAGGGATCGCGATTCCCAACGGATTTATGATCCGCGAAGTTGCTGATGCCACTCAAGTTCATGACATCTATTCGATGGTCGCTCAAGATGACC
This sequence comes from Planctomycetota bacterium, assembly GCA_038534355.1. GTDB lineage: Bacteria > Planctomycetota > Planctomycetia > Pirellulales > Pirellulaceae > Mariniblastus. The sequence goes on along the minus strand of JBCAWX010000003.1, from coordinate 243,648 downwards.
AAAGCGTCCTGGTTGCCGGTCGAGGCTACATCGATCGACTCGAATTTTCAGCCAACGGCTTAAAGCTCAAACGTTTGCAACGCGTGTCGAAAGTACCCAAGAATGGCGCACAAGGATTGTTGCCAACCAAGGATGGTCTGATCTGCACAGGCGACCAAGGCGTTTTAAAACTCAACCGATCAACGGATGGAAATTTGAATGGTCCACCCGAAGTGTTGATCAACATGAAGACTGGGGCCGAGCATGGAACTCATGCGGTTCGATTTGGGCCCGACGGAAAACTGTACGTTCTTGCGGGTAACGCGACCGCCATTGAGAGCCAGTTCTTCTCGAGCCCAACCAGTCCCGTTACGAATCCGCGGGCTGGGTTCTTGATGCGAGTCGACTTGTCCAGCAACCATTATGAGATTGTCGCAGATGGGTTCCGCAACGCGTACGATTTCGATTTTAACGAAGCGGGAGAAATCTTCGTCTACGACAGTGATGGCGAACGTGACATTTCGCTGCCCTGGTACCGCCCGACCCGTGTCTTTCAGATTCGTCCAGGTGACGATGCAGGATGGGTTAACGCAGGATGGAAACGACCAAGCCACTATTTTGATATGCCACGAACCATCGCCAAGCTTGGCCGTGGCAGTCCGACCGGTGTCGTTGTCCATCGACCTGCTGCGTTCCGTTTGGTGCCATTTCCGCAAGCGTTTGACAATGCGGTTTTTGTCGGCGATTGGACGTTTGGGCGAGTGATTGCGTTGCTGCCACAGCCGGACGGAGAGTACCTTCAAGTTAACATTGCGACATCGACGGGCCAATTTGGTTTCGCAGTGACCGACTTGGCATTTGATGCAAGTGGAAATCTGTTGGTGTCAGTCGGAGGTCGAGGAACGCAAGGTGGTGTCTTTCAAATTCAGTCCAAGAATCCGTTGCGACAAAACGTGAAAGTCGACCCCAAAGATGAATTGGCTTTTCGAATCCGTGCGGAACGCCCCAATCTGAAAACGTTGATTGACCATCTATCCGATCAGTCACCAACCGTTCGGCTCGCTGCACTCGAGCAACTGTTGGCTCATCCTGAACTCGATGGATCAGTCAGGCAAGCTGAACAGTTGCTGCCCGCACTCGTTCCATTTTTGAATTCTCCCGACTCGTCGATTGTTGGACTCGCATTTCGAGTCATTCAGCGTGCGCGTTGGGAAAACGTCGCGAACGTCGTCGCTCGCATGGATGAGATCACTCGAGAATCTGAGTTGTTGATCCAACTAGCGACCGCCAAGAATGACGTGCAGCGTCAAGGTGTCTTGTCTGGTTCGATTGAAATGTTACCGACCACAAACCGGTTTGATATCGTCGTACGTATGGCGCAGCTTGCGTTAGGAGGTTGTGCAGAAAAACCAACGGACCTGATGTTTGCGGGCTACGAACCAAGTCTGCTTTTGAAGTTGGATGAATCGTCTCGCGTGAACGCCATCAAGCATTTAACACAGGCGTTTCGGTTGAAACTCAGTTCCCCTGAATGTCAAACGAAAGGGTTTGGAATCACTGAATCAACGAATGGTCGGCAGTTGGAAGAGTTAGGTCGACTGATCGCCATGATGCAATTGTCTGACACAGAATCGATTCAACCAATCCTGATCGACATTTTGAACAATCACTTGGAAGAGGATACAAGGACCAACTCGGTTCAAAGCCTGATCCATTGGTTAACGGTGCTTTCCAAAGTCCACCGACCTGTGGATGGGCCGGAGTCGAAGCTTCAAAATGAAACGATTGCCACTTGCATTGCACATGTGCCGTTGCGATTACGTCAAAGAAATCAACCAATTGATCGAAATTTCGAACCGCGATTTCGGCAGACGTTAACGCAGCTTTTCAAGTCCCTACCTGTGAATCTTGTTTTGGATTCGATCGAGGGCGCTGCTGACGAACTGTTTGTCGTCGATGCGATCGTCTCACTCCGCTCCAGCGATTTGGCGACCAAGGAGTCGGTGGTAAAACTCCTGCAAGCATTTGCCGAACGAGATCCGTCGGGCGTCACACCGCGACACATTTCGATCCTTGCCAAAATCAAATCACCTTCGGCAGAGTCGTTGATTCGAAAGTTTGGCGATCGTAGTGATTTGCGTTCGTCGATTGTCCAGGCGTTGATTCGAACCAAACCTCAACCATCGGATGTTGCACTGTTTACGAGTTCGCTGCAGTCAGAACGACCGGAATCGATACGGTATGCCGTTGTTGGACTGCGTCGATGCCTCGAGCGACTTCCTGCAGATCAATTGACATCGATTGAATTCGATCTTGCTCGGGTCGCGTCTCGAGTAGCGGCCATTTTGAAAACACTTGGCGCTGGAAAACTGGAACAGTTGGCCAAAGACGAATCTGTCCGACTGCTGCGAGTCATGCATGGCAAGGAGTTTGGGTACCGCCCAGGTGTTACCAAGCCGGACTCCAAACGGAAACAGGAGCAACAAGCGGCAATCGATCGCTGGCAAGCATTGGTCAAGGAACGCTATCCAGACGCCTATGCGACGGCGATCGCGCCAAAGCCGGAACCGGCTCAGGTTAAGGAAATTGTCGAGTCACTGACATCATTGACTGGGAGTGTCCAACGCGGAGCCTTGGTCTACAAAGAATTTAAATGTCTGCAGTGCCACGAATCCGCCAATCGACTCGGGCCACGATTGGAAGGCATCAGCAAACGATTTTCGCAACGAGATCTGATCCGATCCATTGTTGACCCCAGCGAGAATGTTCCTGATCGTTTTCGGACAACGCTGATTTCGACCGTTGATGGAAACGTTATTAAGGGAACCATTATCTATGATTCGGTCGCTGCGATTGTGCTGCAGAAAGATGATGGCATGACCGCAACGATCAGCGCTGAGCAAATTGACGAACGAGAGTTCTCAAAGTTTTCATTGATGCCGAATGGCTTAATGGATAGCGCGACAAAACAGGACTGGGCAGACTTGATTTCGTATCTTGAGTCACGATAATTCGCTGCCGCTCAAACCACCTTTATTATCGATTCACGGATACTCATGAGTGCATCTGTTTCGTCGCCTGCTGCTGAAGAAAACGACGTTCAACCTGACGCCCAGCCCAAGATCGGCACCTCGGTCTTCCACTGGTTTGTCCGAGGGCTTTTCGGTGGCATCATGTTAATCGCTGCGATCAATGCGATTTCGTATTTCTTCCTCAGCGAAGGACTTGCAAACCTGATCGGTCGGCAACCGGAAGTCATCGAGGTCATCGGATTCCCGTTTGAAGTTTGGCGGGAAGGTGCGTCCTATGGCACGAGTTTTGTTGACTATTGGGGAGCCGTTAAAAATCTTGCCGTCGGGCTGGTGCTCGGGTTGTTTTTTGGTTGGATCGGCATCGCATTGCGTCCGCAGTTCAATCAATGGGTCGCCGATTTTGAAGCCGAAAGTAAAAAGGTTCGGCCAACGGTTCACCAGTTTTCGCTCAAGAGCATTCTTTTTTGGACGACGGTCGTGGCGATGTTTGCCGCCTTGATGACTCGATGGAATGGGACGAGCGAAGGGTTGTTTGCAATCTATTTGCTCGGCCCGCTGACATTGATTTGGATTGCCATGTTTCCTGATCATCTGCACTGGACTGTGCGGGCCGTGATCTTGTCGATTCTAGCGTTTGCCCTGATCGGAATCGCGCTGCGATCAGGCTCGGAACTTGGCATGCCATTGGATCGGATCATGCTCGGATTCTTTGTCAGCTGGACACCGCAAAGCGTTTTTGCCGCGTTCTTGATCACGCTCGGTTTGGTTTACAAAGCAACTGTGGGAAAGATGAATCCACGGGGTAACCAACTTAGCGGCTGAGCATCGTCGAGTCGGTAGAACGGAAACACCGACTACCACCACGTACGACGAAGAGTTGCGTTAACGTGCGGAATTACGCCGCCCGTCGTTGTCGTCTTGAACCGAGACAATCGCTATAGAGGCTCATCCATTTTTCTCGTTGGCGGAGACGTTCGAATCGTGTTTCAATCATACCGCGAGCATTTTCGCCCAGCAATTTACCGAATTCGCGATTTCGGAGCAGTGACTCGATACAGGCAGCCAATTCGCTTTCGTTGCCAGTCTCGGCAAGCAACCCCGTTTCCTGGTCAATGACATACTCCGGCATTCCGCTGGCATTGAAGGCGACAACGGGCGTTCCACAAGCCATCGATTCAAGTCCGACTTGCGGTTGATTGTCTTCGATTGAAGGGACGACAACGACGTCAGCGGCAAGGTAGATCGACCGTTTGATTTCCATCGATTCAACGTAGCCAAGTGAATGCAACTTCGGAAATTCTGAATGACGGTTGGTCGCAGCGAGTCGTCCTTCGCCAAACACCAGGCATTCGAATTGAAGTCCTCGCTGTTGCAGATCGGCAAGTGCTGAAACTAGATGCTGAAATCCTTTTCTCGGATTCTCAACGTCCATCGCGCCGAATGCGACCAATGGAATGTCCGCATCAAGCCCCAGTGTTTCCCTTGCACTTCTTTGGTCGGCAGTGGTAAACGCCGGATATTGATTCTTCAGATCCAAACCGTATTCAATTTTTGAAAACGAGGTCTGCTCTGGCCAAACGTTGCTGTCTTGGGCCGCGTCGATCATCCAATCGCAGGGTGCCACCACATGGATACTTCGGCCAGCAAGTGCTCGGCGTTTCGCATCCATGGAGACACGAGAGACATCTTGATGAGTGCGATTGACCAACTGTGGACAATCCCCACAGCCATGTTTGAACTGTTGACATCCCGAGTGGTAGTGACAGCCACCAGTAAATGCGTTGGTGTCGTGCAGTGACCAAACAATCGGTGTGCTGGCGGGTATGGAACCGAAGAATGAAGGGTAATCTGCGAAGTAGGCGATCCAATGCAAATGGACGATGTCGGCGTCGACTTGTTGCCAGTTCAGTGGCGTCGGCTCCGGCAACTCGGCCATTGAAAAAGTTTCAGCACTCTCTGGTCGAACGGCCAGGAATCGGTTGAACAGATCATAAATCCGTCGTTGGCGTCGTTTTTCAAGTCGACGCGTCACGGCACCCGTTAGCCATCCATGGCGAACCGAATCAAATTGAACCTGGGAGTACGTTTCATCCACTGCCACGTTTTTTTGATTGCGATGAAAGTAAAAATGGCTATCAACATGGGCATCGAGCAACGAGTGATGATGACGTTTGGCGGCGGCGGCAGCTCCCCCATGGGGAAAGGTGCAAAAGTGGGCAATCCTGGTCGAAAGTCTATTCATGGTTCGGTAGGTTAATCGACCAGTTCAATCAGGTTACGCGACTCGTGGTTGATACAGAAACTGCTCGGGATGCTCGTCTTCGTACTTCTGTTTTTCGAGGAACATGTTTTCCAGCATCGCTTGACGACCACGTCGAACAAACTGAACTTTCAAATGACGCTGGAACGTCTCCAGGCGATCATAAAACGGGTTCCAACCGGCCCGATCTTTTTCCGCATCGGTAAGTGGCTCAAGGCAGTTGGTGATGAATTTGTCTTTGTCCTGCATGAATCCGTGCAACAGAACCTTGTTTTCATCCAGCAAGTCGCGGCGGACACGAGCGTTCGTTGAGAACGCAATTTGTTTGGTAAACCGAGCACGCCCCAATTTTTCTGCGAATTGGAAGACGGCCATATCGAAGACGCCTTCCCGGGCCGCTGGAGGCATCTGTGACGAAAAGTCCATCGAATAACAGGCACCACCGTTGATGTGTGGGTGGAGGATCAGTTTGGGCTTTTTCCAGATGCGATACTTGTACACTTCGGGAACGTAACAGCCCATCATCACTGGCGTCTGTTCACCCGCGAACCACTCCGTCGAGAGTCGATCGATCCAGTCTGGTTTGACCGGGGCCATGTCCGATTCCAGCCACAAACTTAAACCATCGTTGTCTGCAAAATTCTGTTCGATGAATGCCATGCAGTCCCAGAACATCGCGCCGGGACCTTCGGGATAACCAAAGATTTGCGTCGGGCAAGCAAACGGGATCGTATCACCCAATTCGGAGTAACGATCGACGAGCGGCTGGCTGGTCTCTGTTTTGGGGCTGGACGCCAACAGATACGTGACACGACACGACGGGGTGGGAAATGTTGCCAGTCGATCAGCAATTAATAGATAACGATCGACTTCTTCCTGACAAAAATAGGGCAGGATTACGATGTGGTGTTTTTGGTTTGTCATTAGCAATCCATTGCGGGATGACGTTAATTTTGGGGCCGGCCGTGTTGGTCCGAGAGTAGCTTAGAAAAAATGATGGTTTTTGGTCAAGTCGAATCTACTTGCTGGCGAACCAAAAAGTGACATCAAAGACCGGACCGGCCAGAAACCAACCGGATGTGCATGCAAATGCCACGCTTGCTGTTTCGCAATCTTGCGTCCAGGGCGTTCGACCGCTGCGGGACGGGATGACGAGCCGCGCATTGGCGCAATGCGCCAATGCGGCTGATGCGGCTGATGTCTTTACAAATCAAATTGTCAAACGTTGACCTCGGGAACGACAAAGCCTTTGCGATATTCGCGGCTCATCATCGTGTTCCCTTTTTCATGATTGGTCACTTGTTCGGTCTTCGGATCGCATTTGAGCGAAGCGCCTAAAACCAGGCCATCGCCGTTTTCAACGTCAACTTCATTGGCCTTCAAGTGGTCCAGCATTCGCTTGACGGAATCTCTGAACCATTCGGATTCTCGCGACACCGATTGCAACACTTCCTTGGCGCTCATCGATTCTCCAAGCTGATGCGAGACGCCACCAGTGTGGCAAAGCGCACTCGACAAGTGACCTTCGACGATCGGTGCATTCAGCTTGGATTGATCACCTGCTTCCACTGCATCGCGGAAGTTGGCGTAGTGATCACCTCCTCCTTTGAACTTTTGAATTTCATTGCCATCGTCATCAAAAGCAGTGACGGACGTGTAATTCGGGATGACCACGTAACCCGATGCACCTTGGACAATGACTCCGATCCGAGAGCCGCGATAGTTGTCCATGTTTTGCCCCCAGCCTTTACCTTGGAACTGTTTGGCTGCGGGGAGTCCGCGGGTCTCGAAAATTAGCGGAGCTTCTGGGTAGTCATGAATCACCGTTTGGGTGTTGGGCGTGTCGCCAGCGTCTTCGTAACCAACTCGTCCGCCAACGCTGAACACACGAGGCGAAACGGTATCGTAGCCAAGGAACCAACGCGCGATATCCATTTGGTGGATTCCCTGGTTGCCCATGTCCCCATTTCCCGTATTGAAATCCCAATGCCAATCGTAGTGCAGGCGACTTCGAAACAGACTGCGCTTTTCGGCCGGTCCGCACCACAGGTCGTAATCAATGTGACTGGGAAGCGAAAGTGGCGCATCGAGTTTGCCAATGCTCTTTCGTGGCTTGTAGCAAGTTCCCACGGCGTATTGAAGTTTGCCAATCCCGCCATCGCGTACAAATTTGACTGCCGCTTGCAATGAAGGGCTGGACCTCGACTGAGTTCCACATTGAATGACGACGTTGTACTTGGCCTGAGCGTTGGAAAGTTGTCGACCTTCCCAAACGTTATGCGAAACAGGTTTCTCTACATAAACATGTTTGCCCGCCATCGCTGCTTCGATTCCCATGATCGAGTGCTGATGATTGGGCGTCGCAATGCTGACAAAGTCAATCGATGAGTCTTCGAGTAGTTTCCGGTAATCCTGGTACTTGGCGAGCGATCGAGTCGCGCCGGATTTGGTGGGCTTCTTGATCCACGCGTCATATTGCTGATCCATCACTTTGGTATCGCAATCGCAGATCGCAACGATCTGATCGCCATGTCCTTGCAAGTGATTCTTGCCGCGCCCATTGAGCCCAATCACGGCACCACGCAGTTGTTCGTTGATTCCCAAGACACGCGCATAACTGGATGCTGGCAACGAAATTGCTGCAGCGACCGCTGCGCCAGTTTTGAGAAGCGTTCGACGTTGATGGTTCATTTGAATTCCTGTTTGACTGCTGGATCGGAAGCGTCGGATACGCTTGGCAGCCGTCCAGTTTAAACGTTGGTCAGTCAGAATTCAAAAAAAGACGCTTGCTTTGTCGTACGTGCCAGAAAATCTATATTTGCCCTGAGTTGGTGACCCTCCCCGGAGCTCCCCTCGTTGAGGGGCCACGCTTGAGGCTTCGCCAATGACAAGCAATCGAGGGGACAAGCATTCGCAGGCGCAAAAAAAGACGCAGCACCGACGTACCGCGTCTTTGATTTTTTAAGTTTTGCGAGTTGGCAATCAAACCGACAACATCGCCAAGCCATTCCAATCCACCCGACAGTTCACCAAATGACTTGGCGAGATGAGGCGAATCGTTTTGGTGCTATTCGGCTTCTGTTTTCGGAGGATTGACGACACGACCCATGTAAAAACCGCAAGTTGGGCAAACTACATGAGTTGGAATCGTCGTGCTGCACTTTGGACAGATCGTCAGATTTTTCATCTTCAATCCATCGTGTGAGCGACGGTTGTTGGTTCGCGAATTGGAGTGTTTACGCTTGGGAACAGCCATGATCGGTGCTCTTATTCTTGAAAGTTAATTTTCGGATCAGACAGGATAGCTCATATTTCGCCGTTGGCAACCGCTACTTGTTTCTCTCTTCTTTGGCTTTGCGGCGTTCTTCGATGATATCTTCCTGTACGTTGCGTGGAACGGGGCGGTAACCGCGAAGTTCCATCGTAAATGTAGCTTGCCCTTGCGACATCGAACGCAAGTCAGTTGCGTAGCCAAATGTCTCGCTGAGCGGAATCTCACAGGTAATCAAAACCGTTCCATCCGGTTTGATGTCAGTCGATTCCATGATGCCACGTCGTGAGGTCAAGTCACCCACAATCGAACCTTGAGCAACTTCGGGGCACTCAATCTCACAGAGCATGACGGGCTCAAGCAACTGTGGTTTGGTCTTGGGCATGAATTCACGGAACATGCCACGAGCTGCCGCTTGGAAAGCCATTTCCGAGCTATCGACATCGTGGTAAGCACCATCGGCAAGCAACATTCGCAGGCCGACAACCGGGTATTCCGCCAAAACGCCTCGATCGATCGATTGACGCATCCCTTTTTCCACGGCAGGGATGTACTGCTTGGGGATACGACCAGAAACAATCGTTTCCTCAAACATAAAGCCATCTTTCAGGCTGACTTTTTTGTTGCCCGCGACTTCATCTTCGTCAATTGCTTCTTCGTCAAATGGCTCGATGACGCCTTTGATGTGAGCAAATTGTCCCGAACCACCCGACTGCTTTTTATGCTTGTAGTCGAATTCCGTTTTGATCGTTGGCGTTTCGCGATAGCTGACTTTCGGAGCACCGACGATAACTTCGATGCCGTATTCACGTTTGATCCGCTCGACGTATACGTCAAGGTGAAGCTCACCCATTCCGGAGATAATGGTTTCTCCAGTTTCCTCATCGGTTGCGACGCGGAATGTAGGATCTTCTTTTCGGAAACGTTGAAGAGCCTTACCCAGTTTCTCGCCACTGGATCGCTCAGCAGGTTCGATCGCAACCGAGATTACAGGCTCGGGCACGAACATGTTCTCGAGTGAGCAAAACTTGTCTGAGTCCGAATAGGTTTCACCGGAAGCACAGTCGATTCCCATGACTGCGACGATGTCACCAGCGAATGCGGCGTCGATCTCTTCGCGTTTGTTAGAGTGCATGCGAACGATTCGGCTGAAACGTTCTTTGCGGCTGGTTCGCTGGTTGAAATAAGTACCACCTTTTTCAACGGTTCCCTGGTAGATCCGCATAAAGGTCAACTGGCCGAATGGATCTTCGACGATTTTGAACGCCATCCCGACAAACGGTTTGTCTTTCTTCGGCTCCAACTCCATCAACTCATCGGGGTTGTCCCATTTCTTGGCGTAAATCTTTCGCTCCAACGGCGATGGGAGGTAGCGAACGACGGCGTCGATCAGCGGTTGGACACATTTGTTTTTGAATGCCGTTCCCATGAATACAGGCGTAAAGCTTTGAGCCTTAATGGCACTGGCCGCGGTGTTGTAAATCAATTCTTTGGAGACTTCTTCTTCGGACAGCAGTAGTTCCATCATCTCATCGCTGTACATCGAAAGACCTTCGAGCAATTGTTGCCGATAGTCATTTGCCTGTTCCATCATGTCTTCAGGAACTTCACCGACGATCACATCTTCGCCTTTGTCGCCATCGTTGCGGTACGATTTCATTTCGATCAGGTCGACAACGCCGTCAAACGTTTCTCCCAAACCGATCGGCAGTTGGAACATGATGACATCGCCACCCAGTTTCTCTCGCATCTGGTCGCAGACTTTGAATGGGTCAGCACCGGTGCGGTCCATTTTGTTGATGAATGCCAAACGGGGAATGCCGTAGCGTTTCATCTGACGGTCAACGGTCAACGACTGAGCCTGCACACCACCGACGGCACATAAAACCAGCACTGCACCATCAAGAACGCGAAGCGAACGCTCCACTTCAACCGTGAAGTCAACGTGGCCCGGCGTGTCGATCAAGTTGATAACGTGATCGTTCCAAGTCACTTGAGTCGCAGCACTGGTGATCGTGATCCCACGTTCTTTTTCCAGTTCCATGTGGTCCATCGTCGCGCCATCGCCACCACCGCGAACGTCTTCGATTTTGTGGATGCGGCCACAGTAATACAGAATTCGCTCGGAAAGAGTTGTTTTCCCAGAGTCGATGTGAGCCGAAATTCCAATGTTCCGATAGTTCTTGAGGTTCATCAATGCACCGTCAACAATTTTATTAGTGAAGTCTTTTTTGGACCGGTCGCGTCACTTTGGAAGGCTACGGGCCTTCAAAACGTAAATCAATACGCAACGCGTGACGATCAGGGCGGGTATGAATCGGTTTGTTCTTAACAACACGCAGGCGAAAATATCCAAGCCAATGCGTACTGCGAAACAGTCATCCTGAAACGAATTACGACCGATCCTTGCTTATCCGGTTTTCTCGTGGCACAAATCCAGAGATTCTCGTTTGAGTCGCAAACAAATTCGGTCGCTGCTAGAGTTCCCTCAATAGGGATTACCAGAGCAAAAATCTTAGTTAATCTGCCATAGTTCGAAAGCCCAGTTTCAAAGAAATTAGGGACTTACTCGGCGATTATCGGCAATCAAGTCGAGCAGTTTGAGTCCATTCCGACCACAAATTTTGGATATTCTTCGGGTCAACGGTGAAACTTGAGATTTCGCGAACGGATTCCAATGAACGGGCTTGTCGATGAATCCTATGTTCAGAGTGCAAGAAGGCGTCACCTCTCTGCCGCCAAAACATGATCGATTTGTGCGTTTTTGCTGGTTTTTGTAACGTTTGATTGCCTCAAACCAGCTTTGATCCCATGATGATGTCGATCAACAGGATCAGTGAATACCGTTGGTCCGACCTTTATGCCATTTTACTATTCATTGCGTCAGCTTTTGTCGCGATCCCTAAACCGATGATTTCCATGCTAACTCTGCTCCTGTCCAAGCGTTTCGACTCCTGCTTCGGTTTTCAACTCAGCCTACTGATCGGCTTGATGGTTTGGATCTGCCCAACCGCCTCGGCCCAGCAAGATCCGACTCCCGATCCCAAACCGCCGGTCATCGAAGCAGCCAGTTCAGAGGGCACCGATGCGATCGCCCAGTTCAAATACCCGCAAGGTCTGGTTTGTGAGTTGTTCGCCGCTGAACCGAACGTCGCAAATATCGTGTCGCTTCATCGCGACCATCAAGGACGAATGTTTGCCTGCGAGACGTTTCGACAAGAACGGGGTGTAGAGGACAATCGCAAGCATGGTCACTGGATGGATGAAGAACTCGCGGCCCAAACAGTTCAAGACCGGATTGACTACATCAAAAAATACATCCCTGATGCCGCCACCAGTTATACCGAACAAGACGATCGCATCCGACTGTTGATAGATTCCAATGATGATGGCGTAGCAGATCGAGTCTCGGTCTTTTCCGATAAATACAATGCCGTCGAAATGGGTACCGGCGCTGGGGTGCTGTCCTATCGAGGCAATGTCTATTACACATGCATTCCTTCACTGTTCATGCTCCGTGACCTGAATAATGACGGTCGAGCTGACGCGCAGCTGATCTTGCAAACAGGCTATGGCGTCCGGTTTGCCTTTCGCGGGCACGACATGCACGGGTTGATCGTTGGTCCCGACGGTCGACTTTACTTCAGCATCGGCGATCGTGGTTACAACGTTTCTGATCAAGTCAAGGATCCGACCAGCGGAGCTGTTTTTCGTTGCGACCTGGACGGAAACAATCTGGAGGTTGTCGCGACTGGTTTGCGAAATCCACAAGAGTTGGCGTTCGATGACTTTGGCAATTTGTTCACAGGAGACAACAACTCCGATAGCGGCGACAAAGCTCGGTTTACCGAAATAATCGAAGGTGCCGATTCAGGTTGGCGGATGCACTATCAATACATTGGCGACCGAGGACCCTTCAACCGAGAAAAGATCTGGTATCCGTTCAATGAAGACACGCCGGCCTATATCCTGCCGCCGATTGCGAATATTTCCGACGGACCTTCCGGTCTTGAATTCTATCCCGGAACTGGTTTCGGCGATCGCTTCGCCAATCGCTTTTTTCTTTGCGATTTCCGCGGCAGTGCGACCGTCAGCGGCGTTCGCTCGTTTCGTCATGTTCCCAACGGAGCTGGCTGGAAGTTGGCCGATGAAGCGGAGCAACCGTTTTGGAATATGTTGATTACCGATATCGACTTTGGATCTGATGGCAAGCTGTATGCCGCGGATTGGGTGCAAGGCTGGCAAGGGGCAAACAAGGGTCGAATCTATGCGTTTCACGATCCTCAGCACGTCGACTCGCCCATCGTTAACGAGGTGGAGCAAGTCCTGAAAAATGGAATGGCAGCGACTGATCTGAAATCACTGCTGGACTTTCTCGGCCACAAAGATCGTCGAGTTCGTATGGAAGCTCAGTTCGAGTTGGTCAAACGTCGACGTGGATTTATGCTGATCCAAACCGCGCAGTCAACAGAGCTTTCGACGTTGGCACGTGTTCACGCGTTGTTCGGACTCGAACAGATCGCACGACTGAAACAAAATCAATTTGCCGAAGTGATGCTGGAGACAGTCAACCGGTTGCTCAACGACGAAGATGATCAAGTCGTGATCGCAGCATGTAAGCTGTTGGCGACATTGAACCCGAAAGCAGAAACGAAGCTCAGTGATCTGCTGAAGCATCAAAACGCACGAGTTCGATTCCAAGCGGCAATGACGCTGCACAAAATTGGTAAATCCAAAGACGTGGACGCCATCGCGGCGATGTTGAACGCGGCCAGCGATTCAGATCCAACGCTGCGTCATGGTGGAATCATGGCGTTGGTCGGCATCTTCGAGCGTGAGCCGTCACCTCCAACCAGCACCGTTGCCAAACTAATCGACAATGACTCGGCAGCCGTTCGCCGCGCATTGTGTGTCGCGATGCGAAAAGTGATCGCATCGAACCGTCCCAACACGTTTCGAGCAAAACAGGCGGCTGAAAAATTGGTCGGGCAATTGCTCGGCGACTCCGACTCATCGATTGTTCTCGAAGCAGCTCGAGTGGTCCACGACGTGCCCGCTCGCTCGCAAATCAAGACGCTGGCCGGTCTGGTTGATCGCATCGATTCGTTTGTTGAAAGTGATGCCCTTGTGCGGCGAATTCTCAATGCAAATTTTCGAGTCGGCAACCAGGCAGCCGCAGCCGCGTTGGCAACTTATGCTGCAACTCCCGGAGGCGATGTTGAACGACGAGCCGAAGTAATCAACTGGTTGAGTCAGTGGAAGAATCCACCTGAGCGAGATTTTGTGCTGCACAATTGGCGGCCTTTGAATCCCAAGCAGCGAAACTTGTTAGATGCTCGAACGGCGCTGCAATCCAATTTTGACCAACTGATGGACGCAGAAGATTCGATCGCGGCGACTGCAATCCTCGCCGCAGGTGATCTGCAGCTGACGTCGATCGGCGATGGTCTCAGCAAAGTTGTACTTTCTCCTTCGGCAACCAGTTCGTCTCGCGTTGCCGCATTGAAGAGTCTCCAACGGTTCAAATTTGCCGAGCTGGACGTCATCTTGGAACAACTGGCGGATGAGTCAGAGGCGAAGCTTCCAGGCGATCTCAAAGTGGCACTGATCGATGTGATGGCCAAATCCAAGTCCGAGCCGGTCCTGATTCCGATCATCAATTCGATTTTTGAGGAGGGCACGCTACAAGAGAAACAATCCGTGATCGCAACGATGGGAACCATGGCGGGTGCCGTGTCCGAATCGAGGTTGTTGCGTTTCATCGAACAGATGCAACAAGGAAAGTTTGATGCTGCTTTGAGGCTCGACGTGGTCAACGCCGCGCTGGCACGAAGCACCGAGAAACTTGATGGTGCCGTTGAGAAGTATCGCGCCGCTACCGTGGACCCAAAGATCCTGACGACCAAATATCTTGACGCATTAAAAGGTGGATCACGCTCCAACGGTCGAAAGATTTTTCGAGCGAAAACGGAGGTCTCTTGTGTCCGCTGTCATCGCGTGAACGGAAACGGTGGTGAGGTCGGTCCCGATCTTTCTGACATCGGCAAGAAAAAAGATCGACGTTATCTGCTCGAGTCGATCATCGAACCGAATAAAGTTGTGGCCGAAGGCTTCGCACAAACCAAAGTGCTCACCGCGGACGGTCGATTGATTGTCGGGTTGGTCAAGAAAGAGACGGATGCTGAGATGATCCTGTTGGACGCGGAAGGGAAAGAGATCGTCATCGAACAGGACAACATCGAAGATACGATGGTGGGCGATTCCTCCATGCCAGCTGACTTACATGAGAAGATGACGACTTCAGAGATTCGTGACCTGGTCGAATTCCTCGCAAGTCAAAAGAATGCAATCAAAAAGGACGCAACCGAGCACGAATAGATGCGACGTATTAGATGCGACGTATCGATCATCGCTGCATGCCGTGATCGCCGTGGTGACGAGTTGCCCTTTGGCAAATTTGGCGGGTCCGCGACGATCGTCAAGCGTCGAGAAAGCGATCAGGCACGACCGTTTTGCCTATCCTTCGACTGGCCCAAAGCCGTTGTAGTACACGTACGTTCCGGTTGCCAAATACATTACCAGCGTAACGATCATGATGATTGCCGGCAGCAATAATGTCTTGCCTTGCATGAAACCAAAGACGATCGCCCATACAAATCCAGTCGCAATGGAGACAATGCCGTGCACTCTGTTCACTTTGAATGCGACGACGGTCAACCAGATGCCCATCAAGTTGTACAGCACGATTGACGCGACAAAACTGATACCCGCTGGATTAACGACCGTCGACAATTGTTCCATCGAGAGGATGATGATCAATCCGACACCGATCAACACCATTCCAATCACGGCCGCGATCATTGCAATCACGTAGGATTCGCTGCCGTCGCCAAAATCCTGTTCATCGGAGGTGACTGGCATGTCTTCGATGTCGCGTTCCGCTTTGGCCATGATCCGTTCGGCATCGGTCATGGATGAGTCAGCGGCGTAGCCAACATCATCAACTTCAATTTCGGTTTCCAGCTGGCTACCAGTTTCCTGGTTGAATCCACAATCGATACAGATCACGCTGCCCGGAGTGACTTCGGATCCGCAATTGTCACACACAGGTCCGCGGGTAACGGATTTGACTTCTTCGTCATCCAGCAGATCCAGCAAGGGGTTGTAACCACCTCCGACAGGTTGCGGCGCCGGAGCCGCTGCAGGAATGCTGATCGGCTGCTTGCACTTTGGGCACTTGACGCGGCGTCCTGCAAGCTCATCCTTTGCTTTGAAACTTGCGCTGCAATTTTGGCATTGAACCTTGATGGCCATGAAGTCTTCTTTCTTGCGACCGATTGCGGTCGACTAGTCTTCGAATTTTCAACATTCAGCAGAGATCAAATATAGCCGTCCTGATCTCTCGCCTGCTTCTATTTTCGTAATCCAGCCCAAAATGGCAACCATCAAAACAACTGCAACTGTTATTGCCCGCAAAACCCCAATCCAACTTGAATAGACCGAATTTGCCCATCGGGTCGGCATTTTACGCAACAAAACTGCCTCGACAAAAAACGTTCAGCGTCAATCGCAGCTTTTCTGACCGACCCAGCTGATGTTATTTTCGCTGAAAGCGGGTGACTAGCGATCGGATTTTTTCATCGTAGTCGATCAACTCGTCGGGCTCGACTGGATAGTGTAATTCGCTAAGTGCCTTTGCATGCGTTTTCTTGATACGAACCACGTCGTTGTACAACGCTTGCTGTCGTGGGCTGATCATTTTGAACAGTTCAGACTTTGAATTGCCAGAACGAATCCCGGCATTCAGCTTGGTCGCTTGAAATTCGGTCAGCGGCAAGTGGATCAAATCGGTCTTTGCCAGATAGTACTTTTGATCCGACAGCTTTGCATCGCGAACGGTTTTACCTGACGGAAACGGAACGGCCTGGTTGCCAACCATCGTTTTGGCAACCTGCAGTTGTTGTCGATCGTGGGCGAAAACTTTGCTGGCGCATTCAAACGACTGTGCCGTTTTGACGAGTGTCTCATAAGCGACCGCGTCAGGTTGATAGCTGACGGTGACCACTTCGAGACCTTCCAGCCAGCCGGATCTGGTACCGACGACGCCATCGATCGATCCAATTCTTGACTCACCTTCCCAGTAACAGTGCATCGCAAACGTCGCTGTCTTGGTCTCTTGGCCAGCAACGAGCGATTTTAAATAGAGTGGAATTTCACGGTCGGCAGCTTCCAGCGTTTTGATCATTTGCTCAGCCACGCCGGTCGTCGTCCAGACTCGATCTTTTCGCGGAATCAAATCGCTTCCCTTCGCATCGACATAACGCACGACAGGGTTATTCCACGACGGCTCGCCAAACTGTTTGAGCAGTTTCGCGTCTTCACCGTCACGATTGTTGTATACCAAAACAGGCAGAAACTCGTTGGTGATCGCTTCAACGAGTAAAGGATGGGACAGCGGACCGCTGCCATAATTTTTGCAAGTCTGTCATCCCGGGATTTCCTGGAACTGCAAGAAGATTGGCTTGCCTGTTATTTTGGATTCCTGTTGTGCTGATCGAAAGTCACGCGACCAGGAAACTTTCCCCGTTTCAATGTCGTCGGTCGACGAACGTTTCGTTGACGGTTCTTCGAACGATGCTGCACTCGATGCGGCCAAAAACGCTGCCGTCAGCAGTCCGACAACAGCGAACAAGTAGTAGAAAGGTGCCAGAAGAGATCCGTTTATCATTCGATTCTTTCCAAGGTTCAATCAAATTTTGGTGCAAGAGTTGGTCGGTTAACGTTTTGCCAGTCCATGTTTGACGGCATTGTTTATTCGATTCGAAGGACGACCGGATTCGAAGAAGGCTTTCCTGCTTCGGCCGCTTCGACGAAGATCAGGTGATCACCCTTACGCGTAAGTTCCTCAGTCGCGATAAAAAATTGCCGTTCATTTTCGGCCGGTGTGATCAGCAAGCCGTTGAGACCGATGTTGTCGACAAACGCGCCAAATGGGGCGTTATTGGCGGCATTCTCTTTTCCAAAGTTGATTCGCCCTTTGTGTGTTCGACGCTGAACGATAACTTTCGCAGTCGCCGTTTCTCCAGCAACGACGCGGATGACGGGAATTCCATCCGCATTGGTTTCGATTTTGGGATTGGTGGGCTCGAGTGCGATCAGCAGGGCAGCCTCGCCCCCCAGCCTCAGTTTGCCCAGCGGTTTGGTTTTGACGATCGATGCACCGTCAAGATCCGCCGTCAATCGAATCGTTGGGTTTGGGGAATCATTCTTAAAGTCCTCTGGTTTCAACTTGCTGTCGGCACGCAGGACGAAAAACGCTTGCAGCGATTCATCCTCGACAATGACGGGACCAGCAGTGGTGACTCCCTCGGGCAAGTTTTCGATTTCAACTCGAATATCGCCGACAAATCCGTCGATTCGATCGACTTCGACGCCAATCCTTTTATATCCGCCGGGAATCAAAGTCGGCGAGCCACCCAAAACTTTTTTGAATTCAAAACGGGGCCGAGCAGGTCGTACCGTCAATTCGTATTTAAATTCGTCGCCACCAAATCCACGCGAGTCGGAAACGCGAACAAAAAACATGCCATCCTTTGGCGGATGAAACGTCAATCGCGAATCGGTGCCCAATTCTCGTTCCGCATCATCATCATTGACGTAGTTGATTAAAAATCGGGGCAATCCATTGCTCGGCAACTTGGCATCTGGCGCATGAGCTTCGACGACGTAGCATGGCTCGTGCAACGCATGGGCGATCCCGGTCGTATCAAACATCGTGTGCCGTTTTCCAAAATTGGGAAACAGATTAAAGCCCGAATCGGGACCACGCGGATAGTGAAACAGCCGAACCACTTCACCATTGCAGTACAGCAATTGGCCCAGTTTCATTTCTTCCCAGTTATGAATTCGAAAATCATTGATCTGACTCGAATTCTTGCCCCGAAACGTAAAGTAAGAATCACGAACGGCTTGCAACAATACTCGCGGGACTGGTTTGCCGTCGGCGCCGAGAACCTCCACTTTGGTATCAATGGGCGATCGCTTCTTTTTGTCAATCGATGCAGCCCTCGCTTCAACAATCAACACCTCACCCTGTTTCGCATCGAAACCAAACAGGTCGACATCCGTCGATTCGATTTCGCTCTCAGAAATCGTGCTGGAAACCGAAAACGGAACCGGCAATGTGTTGTCCGAATCTGTTTGATCATTGGGCTCCAACTCTTCGGACTGCGTCAACTTCGCAGATTGCATTTTGCTGGAAGCGTTCGCCGGCTCTGCTTGTTGCGAATCATTGGAGTTTGTGACGACCGTCGCCGCGCTGGTTGGCCATGGAATCGTTTCAATTTCTCCGGAGTCGGTGCCGATCAGGATTTGCTTTTTTGAAACAGCAATCGCTTGGGTTCGATGACGATTGGGGCCGGTAACTTCGGGTTTGCCTGGAATCTCTTGCATGGCCACCGTATCCCAGAACTTGACCACACCGGATGCGTCCAGCGAAATCAGCTGGCGGCCATCGGGATGCAAGCGAATTCGGACGATCGGGTGCTCGTGTGCGAATCTGGCAACGACGAGTTGGGCGACGCTTTGGTCACCGAGCGTTTCAAGGTTCCATTTTCGAATCCGATTGTCATCGCCAGCGGCGTACAAGAATGAACCATCGGCGTCGACCACAACCGTGGTTTGGGCTTTGAGCGGTTCGCCGCGAGTATCGATTCGCTGGCCCGATTTGGCATCCCAAATTTTGACGGTCCCATCGGCACTTGCCGTGAAGACGTAGTCTCCCCGCGGCGCATAGGCAACTTCGAAGACCGCATCATTGTGTCCCTTCAGCGACAAGACGGGATCAGCGTCGTCAATATCCCAGATGTAAGCCATTTTGTCGTAGCTGGCCGCAGCGATTTGGTTTTCGTCAGCAGAGAACGTGACTGAAAAGAGACTGTCGCGTGGACCTTGGAAACGCTGTTTGATCTTTTGTTCGACCAATGAGTACAGGATGGCCTCACCGATGACGCCATCAATGCCGGTTCCGATCAGAAGTTGATTGGCATCTTTGGAAAACGAAAGCGCTCCGACTTTGCCGGGCAGATCGTTAATCTGCAAGGTTTCGCCGGACGATGTTTGAGTAATCGTAACACGTTGAAACTGACCGGATGCTTGAAACTGTCCGTCAGTCGAGACTGCGATTGCCGTGATCGGCCGCATTTCAAACTTCGATTCAAGTTTCGGAAAGGTTGGCGCAACATCGACCATTTTTCCGTTGGGTCCGACCGCTCCTGCATTGATCCACTCAGCGATGACCTGTATTTCATCGGCCGATGGCGCGGGTTCATCATCAGGTGGCATCTTTGGCTCAATCGTACCTTTCATGAGTCCGATCAGGCGACTCGATTCGGCACTACCGGGCGTGATCACTTTTCCACGTTCTCCACCGGTCATCAGGTGTTGAAATTGATCGGCTCGAAACTCACCGTTGATTTCATCTGCGTTGTGGCAGCCTGCACAATACTTGATCAACACTTCTTGTGCCGAACGATAGTCACTCTCCTGAGCAACCGCTGTTGCCGAACTGGTCCACGCGATGGCAAGGACAAGTGTTAGCCCTTGAACCAGGCAGTGATTAAAAACATTCATTATCAGAGTACTTGTCATTTAATGCTGAAACAAAAACTCTCGACTACTCATTAAGCTCCAGTAAAGATCCTCGACTGCTTCGCGACGTTGATCGGGCTGGACTTCTTCAAACACATCAGACAATCGTTGACGCTCAGTCTCCGTTGGCTCGCGGGCCAGCGTAACCAGGTAAGCTTCATCAATCAGCTTCTGCACATCGAGCTGAGTTGGGTCTTCTGCAGAAAACATTTTGGCGACCCGGCTCGATTTGTGCTGAAGTTTTTCGTTGATGGTCGTTCCGTTGGCAATGTGCAGGACCTGGACCATGCTCGGCTTATTGGAACGTTCGCACTCACAGACAATGTCTCGCGCGTTGCGTCCAAAGGTTGCCAAAAACTTTGAGTCGATTGCGGAATCGTAGAGCTCGATGGCGCGGGTTCCCAACGGATACTCTTTGGTGTTACGTAAATCGGCACCGTCAAAACGCACACGAGTAAACGGGGTGGGGACCTCAGAAACCTGGGAGATTGCGTCAAGCAAGACTTCGGCCATCAGTCGTCTTGGATAGTAACGTGCGTAAAATCGATCGTCTTTTTTGTTGCCCGGAATCGTGATGCTGGAGCGCGAGTACGATTCTGAATTGAGGATCAATCGCATCAATGCTTTGAGATCGTAGTCGTTTTTAATCAGGAAACTTGCCAACTCATTGAGCAATGGTTCGTTGGAGGCCGGGTTGGAGACCCGCATATCGTCGACCTGTTCAACAAGGCCTTTGCCGAGAAAATTTGCCCACACGCGATTCGCAATCGAACGTGAAAAGTAAGGATTGGAATCGGCGGTCAACCACTTGGCCAAATGGACGCGGCGGTCACCAGAATGATCAAACGGCAATGGTGTTCCATCGAGTGGAGTGGGCGGCTGTGGGCGACCAGTCAATGGCTGAACCAATTCGCCATTATCCGCGATGAACAAGGTTCGAATTCCGTCACCGTTTCTGGCATCACCACCCCATCCTTTGGCTCGCACACGGGAGAACAGATTGGCCATCGCGTAATATTGGTCGTTGGTCCATTTCTCCAGAGGATGGTTGTGGCATTTGGCGCAACCAATCGAAAGTCCGAGGAACGCTTGTGATACATTCTCAGCCATCTCTTCGGGAGATTGATGCAACGCGTAAAAGTTGGTCGCGCCATTTTCTAAGCTCTTGCCTTGAGCCGTAACAACATCGCGAACGATTTGATCCCAAGGGCGATTTTCGGCGACCTGCTTTCGCAGCCACGTGTAATACGCTTTGACTGCGGCCGGACGCAGCCGCGTGCCGTTGATCAAAAAGATGTCGGACCACTTGTGAGTCCAGTAGTCGACGAATTCGTCACGTTCGAGCAGCTCATCGATGAGACGTTTTTGTTTCGTTGGCGAATCATCGCTAACAAACTTGGTGACTTCATCGGGCGTTGGCAACACTCCGATCGTGTCCAGAAAAACTCGTCGTACAAATGTAGCGTCATCGCAACGAGGTGACGGTTCCAAATTGAGCTGACGCAGTTTGTCATTGACACGTTGATCAATGAAGTTCGCATTCTTGGACAATTGGTAGGCTTCGGGAGCGATCGTTTGCTCGAAGGGCACTTGTACGGCAGCGACCGTCAGCAGGCTGGAATACCACACGACGATCGACGCTTCGCCTGACGCGACGACCGAAGCGGTCCCGTTTTCGTCAACGGTGGCGACCGGAGTGTTGGACGAACTGAATTTTGCCCAGGCTGACACGTCCTTGCTGGTGCCATCATTGTAAAGAGCAAAGACATGAAACGTTTGTTGCTGTTTAGGTTCCAGCTTGACTTGGGCTGGCTCAACCTTGATTGAAACGAGTTGTTTGTTTTTTGCGTCTGGACTGGGAGCGCCCTGGGCAATCCATTTGGCCAACAGCCGATAGTTGTCAGAGTCTTCCTCCAAACGCAGCCCTCCTTTGTGGGCAACGCGGCCTGTCGGTTTGATCAATAGCAAACTTCGTCCGGGGTCGGCGCTCTCAATCCGTCGCCCTTGAAACTGTTTGGTGATGTTGAAATGATCGCCTGAGGGATCATAACCATTCAGTGACAGTCGAAATCCGCCCTTGCCTGCCAACGCGCCATGGCAGGCTCCCGAATTGCAACCGAGTCGCGAAATTACCGGTAGCACTTCGTTCGTGAAGTCGATCAACTCGGTGTCATCGGTTTCCTTTTTGTCGGCGGCACGCGAATCTTGAGCGCCGACAGTTCCGCGCGACCCGCCAACAGCAATCGCGATGACAAGCCACACGAATGCGAACAGTCGACTGGATCGAACGATAGAGAAAAATGGAATGCTCATGTAAAAAACGGGCACGTGGGATGACGTTGCGACTTGAAACAGCGTTCTGATTTTTAAAACAATTCTTTGATGGGACGCGAACCGAAATCGACCAGCGGAAAGGGACGGCCGCCAGGCCCAGGGATCTCTGCGTGAAGGTCCAATCCCAGGGAATGAAAGATCGTTGCGATGACATCCCCTGGCGACGTTGGACGTTCTGCTGGAACGGCGCCGATCGGATCGCTTGCGCCGACAGCGCGACCGCCTTGAATGCCGCCGCCAGCGAAGCCGACGGTAAAGCATTGTGGCCAATGATCTCGGCCACCGGCAGGATTCACTTTGGGTGTTCGTCCAAACTCTGAAACGTTCGTGACCAGGGTATCGTCGAGCATCCCACGTTGGTCCAGATCTTCAATCAAAGCGCTGTATGCGCGATCGTACATTGGCGCGACGATGTTTTTCATCCCTTCGATCGAGGTAAATGGTTTTGAACCGTGAATGTCCCAGGTGATCTCATCGAAGACCGTCAAGAACGTGTTGATCGTGACGAACCGGACACCCGCGTCGATCAGCCGCCGCGCCAGCAGGCAACACTGCCCAAATCGATTCATGCCATAGCGTTCTCGGGTTTTCTCTTTCTCTTTCGACAGATCAAACGCATCTCGGGCTTCGTCGCTGGTCATCAATCGGTACGCCGCGTGAAAGTTCTCGTTTAACAATCGCGCGTCGTCACTGGCTTCGAAATCCTTAATCTTGCTATCAACGATCTCTCTCAGTTTTTTCCTCCGCTGAAGTCGGACCGATCCGATCTCCTCGGGTGGCAGCAAGTCCGGCACTTTGAAATTTTCTTTGGACGGATCGGCCATCAAGGCAAACGGATCAAACGACTTACCCAAAAAGCCGCCTGCCTGGCCATTGGGAAGATTCCCACCACCTCGGCCCATCAATTCGGGTAGCAGCACGTGCGGAGGCAAGTCAGTGCGTCGCCCCTTCATAAACGCCACCACGGAGCCAACGTGAGGCGTTTCGACACCGCCGGCAAACTTTCGGCCAGTTTGCATCATCTGCCACCCGGCATCATGCACGGCTGCTGATGTGTGGAAACAGCTGCGAACGATGGAAAACTTGTCGGCCACTTGGGCGTGCATCGGCAAGATTTCAGAGACTTGAAAGTTGTCCGATCGCGTCGCAATCGGCTGGAACGGACCGCGAACCTCGCGGGGTGCTTCCGGTTTCATATCAAACGTATCAAGCTGACTGGGTGCACCGAGATTGAAAATCATGATGCAGGACTTTTTGTCGTTGTCTGGTTTGACAATGCCCTGCTCTTTGGCCCATAGATAATCGGCCAGCGTCATACCGAACGCCCCTAATGTGCCCACTCTTAAGAAGTCGCGTCTGGCGATTCCGTTGCAGTGGTGACTGACGCCTTTTCCAGTAAATTCGAGCATGGTTTTTGCAAAAAGTCGTGAATGGGAATCAGGACGCGGAAATCAAGACGCGGAAAACTGGGTAAGTTGGCGACGGGCCTTGCCTGCCAACCGATTGCTCCGATTAACAGTTTAGTCGTTCTGCAGATGTCCCGCAGGGCGGATCTGCCAAACTGTCACGTCCGTTTGCGGCTCGCCTGCCGTGCGATCTTGAACTTGGTGCCCGCCAGTCCGAGGGGTCGCCAAAAACATACGAGTCTTTGCCCACAAAAATGACGTTCGTGGAAGAAGGAAAAAAAATTGTTGAAGTGAGAGGATTGGCCCACCAATTGCCATAGAGGGATCATTCTGCGGCGAACGGCAAATTTGTCAGGTTCGCCGTACGCACAGAAATCCTGCTTGGAAAGTCTCAAGCGGGGCGAGATCCACGAAAATCAAAATCAGGAGTTTTATAGATGGCCGTCGCTTCGAAGAAAAAGTCTTCAAAGTCCAAGAAGTCGCCAAACCTGCAACCTCTCGGTGACCGTATCGTGGTCGAGCGTGTTGTGGCGGAATCAACCACTTCCGGTGGAATTTTGCTGCCCGGTTCGGCACAGGACAAGCCATCTCGTGGCACTGTGATTTCTGTCGGCGACGGCAAGCTGTTGCGAGACGGGTCTCGCAGCGAGTTGCAAGTCAAGCCAGGAGATCATGTCCTATTTTCCAGCTACGGCCCAGATGAGATCAAGATCGGCGAAGAAGAGTATTTGCTGATGCGTGAGGACGACGTCCTTGCCGTGATCGAATAGTCTGCTCAAACCGATTCCCTTTCACGTCAATTACCAACTAAAAATACATCCAGTTGAACCGAGGAGTTCAAATCATGCCTAAAATGATTGCTTTCGAACAAGAAGCGCGAGAAGCGATTCGTAGCGGCGTTTCTAAACTGGCTCGAGCCGTCAAAGTTACGCTCGGCCCAAAAGGTCGCAACGTTATTCTGCAAAAGAGCTTTGGCTCGCCAACGGTCACCAAAGACGGTGTCTCGGTTGCCAAAGAGATCGAATTGGAAGACGTCTATGAAAACATGGGCGCCCAAATGGTTCGCGAAGTTGCCAGCAAGACCAGCGATGTTGCCGGCGACGGTACCACCACCGCAACGGTCATGGCCGAAGCGATCTTCAATGAAGGTCTCAAGGCGGTCACTGCCGGCGTTAACCCGATTCAAATGAAGCAGGGAATCGAAGCCGCCGTCAACGACATCTGTGACAAACTCACCAGCATGTCGATCAAGATCAAAAACAAAGATGAGATGAGCAACGTCGCATCGATCGCTGCCAACAACGATCCAGAAATTGGTGAGTTGCTTGCTGCAGCGATGGAAAAAGTTGGCAAAGACGGCGTGATCACCGTCGACGAAGGCAAGAGCCTCAGCACAGAAGTTGAGTGGGTCGAAGGGATGCAATTCGATCGTGGCTATCTGTCACCTTACTTTGTGACCGACAGCACCTCGATGGAAGCTGTCCTCGAAGATTGCTATGTTCTGGTCTTCGAAAAGAAGATCTCCAACATCAAAGATCTTGTCCCCATGTTGGAACAAGTCGTCCAACAGGGCAAGCCACTGTTGATTATCGCTGAAGACGTCGAAGGTGAAGCACTGGCGACGTTGGTGATCAACCGTCTGCGTGGAAGTTTCAACTGCTGTGCAGTCAAAGCTCCTGGCTATGGCGATCGCCGTAAGGCCATGATGGAAGACATCGCAACGCTGACCGGTGGCACAGCGATCTTTGAAGCACTCGGCATGAAACTGGACCAGATCGGTCTGGCTGAATTGGGCCGAGCCAAAAAAGTAATCGTTGGCAAAGATGAAACAACCATCATCGAAGGTGCCGGTAAAAACTCGGAAATCAAAAGTCGTATCGACGCCATTCGTCGTGAAATCGAAAACACGACCAGCGACTACGACCGAGAAAAACTGGAAGAGCGTTTGGCCAAGTTGGCAGGTGGCGTTGCCAAAGTCAATGTCGGTGCAGCTACCGAAAGCGAGATGAAAGAGAAGAAGGCACGTGTTGAAGACGCGTTGCATGCGACTCGCGCTGCCGTCGAATCTGGAATTTTGCCCGGTGGCGGCGTTGCCCTGCTGCGTGCTGCCAGCAAAGTCAAAGCGTCAGAAGAAATGACTGATGACGAAATGACTGGTTACAACATCGTTGTCCGAGCCTGCCGCGCACCGTTGAACATGATCGCTACCAACGCGGGACAAGACGGTGGAATCGTTTGCGAACGTGTCCTCGATGGCAAGTCAAACTTTGGTTACAACGCGTTGACCGACACCTACGAAGACCTTGTCAAAGCAGGTGTTATCGATCCCGCGAAAGTCACGAAAACAGCATTGTCAAACGCTGCAAGCGTATCGATACTGTTGCTGACCAGCGATGCCTTGATCGCTGAAATGCCAAAAGACGGTGGTGGACACGACGATCACCACCACTAACTGATCGGCGCGTCGGCAGTTCGGTTGAGATTTGCTCAGGTCGATCATCACCGTTGCCGACGTCCATCTTGATTCAATAAATGCCCGCCAATCAACTGGCGGGCATTTTTTGTTTGCCGGCAATGACTCGGCTAAGTCGGGCTGTATCGGAACGCTTGGAAACTATTGATTCGTCCCTTGACCGCCGGCGTCACCCAAAAACGTTTCAGCGGCACCGACATCGACGATCCCTTGACGAACTCGAGGTCCATCGTAGACGTCCAGCGGTACCTGCTCAAGAAAATCAACGTCGCCATCGACGTCCAGGATGTCTTGAATCAGCAAGCTGTTGCTCGCAGCATTTCGGCAAGGCGAAATCGCTTGGAGCCGGAAATTATCATTCATCGCATCGACAAATGCGGGGTTTGCTGAAAAGTTGCTGGTTCCCGCGTAGCCTCCCTGAACGTCACAAAAGTCTACTTGATTAACACCACCAATCTGATCATTGTTGGTCATCGTATTTCCGTCACGATTGTCCCAAAAGATCGAGTTATTGATTTCTATGGTTGGTGGAACCATCGCGCTCTCGTTCGCCCAAAGCCCTCCACCTTCTCCGAAGACCGCAGCATTGGCATTGAACGTACAGTTCGTCACTCGGAGATTACCTCCTGGCAGACTCGCCCCATCGCCCAGCAAAAAACCTGAAGCCACAAAAATGCCTCCGCCTCGTGCGAGAGAAAGGTTTTCATCAAGAACACAATTGAGCATTTCACATTGTGATGCACTGTTGCGGATGAACACGGCACCGCCACGACCTCGGCTGGCGTTGTTGTGGTAGCGACTGTTCGACGAAAAATGTTCCGCGACTCGAATGTAGACGGCGCCACCGTCATCGACGGATGAGTTTCGTCGAAATGTGCAACGGCTGGTGTAGATGTTGGTTAATTGCGAGTACAAGGCACCGCCTTGTTCTGCCATGTTTCGGACAAAAGTAACGTTTCGAAACCAGGCGAAGTTGCTGTTGAATGTTCGTGCGGCTCCACCATTGGGGTTGGCAGCACCCATCGCATTGCCATCGGCGATCACGAACCCATCAATCTCACTGCCAAAGAAATTATTGACCATCGTTAAAACGTGGTAAGCGTTATCCGCAGGCAGTGGCGTTCCAAGTTCGCCAGACAATATGGTCTGCGAGAACAACCCGGCGCGATCCGAAAGTTGTAGTTCGGTACCGTCAAAACCGCCGTATAAATCAACGCCTGAAGGAATGTCGAATGTCACCGAACGTGGATCACCGGGGACGGTTTGCTGACGAGGAATGTAAACCCCGGTTTTGACCCAAATGGTGTCGCCCACATTGGCATTGGCCAGTGCCATTTCGATGGCTGGAAAAGCGGTCGCCCATGATAAGCCATCGGCCCCGGCGACAGGTGCCGCTTGGTCAACGCGGTAAACGGTTTGGGCATCGGCGATTGAGGCGGTACCCAAACACGCCAACGCGACTGCGACCGAGCAAACTGATTGAAAGATTCGTTTCATCGTGACTCCTGGATTCTGATGTTGAAGACGACATCGCAAACGATGAAGCCTGCGATACACGACAGCTTTGTTCCGGACCAAGGCTGCTATGTTGTGAATCAGAATCGAGGCAAATGCACTGCCGTTTTTTTTGTCGCGTCCAACCCGGAGGCTGATCTGGCGACTCATTCAGATGAGGAATCCAGCAAAACAAAAATGGATCGAACGTCGTTGAGCGTTCGATAGACTGTTCGCTCGCTGCGCCCAATCTTTTCACTGATCTCAAGATTGGAAAAGCCTTGAAGTCTCAGTACAACGACTTGTTGTTGAAGCGAATTTAATTGGTCGAGAAGTTGGTCGAGCAGTTCATTGAAGATCGAAATCTCTTGCGGTGTCGGCTCGGCCGCAATGGCGTTGATGGACGAGTCTCGCGAATTGGAGACTTTCCCGGCCACTTCACGGTTGATATTCCGCTTGGCAGACATGAAGCCTTCGACTTTGTTGGCGCACTTGCACAACGTGATCTTGACTAACAAAGCCCAAAGGTCATTCCAACTATCAAAATGGAACTCGCCTTTAGTGTGTCGTCTGAAAAAGCTGGCAAACACCGATTGGACGATCTCTTCCGGTTCGATCTTGGCACGGAATCGATCGTTGATACGGCGGCTCGCCAAACGAATCAAGCGCCCGACAAACTTTCGGTGCAGTGTTGATTCTGCGGTGGCGTCGCCAAGTTGTGTGTTTTTCAGGATGACCGACAACTCTTCGAGATGACTGGTCTGTTCAATCGGTGGTTCGTTCAAAACTTGGGATGCCATGAAGTACTCATTCCTGGAAAGTCCGCAGAGAAAGTCAATCAGTGCTTATTCACAAATCCAAGTCCAAACGCCGATGGGGACTCCATCGGGTCGTATGCTGGACGTGTAGTCGTCAGGGAATTCACCTTCAAACTCGCCCTCCGTCCAAAGCAATTGCAAGTACAGGAAATCGGTCAAGTCGATATCGCCATCCATATCGAGATCACCAAATGTGTAGATCGCCGCTTTGGAGCCGAACACTGAAAACCAGTTGTTCCACCACTGCCAGAATCGGCGACCGTTGACGAATGCCTCCATGTCATCGATACCGACGACGCCATCAGCATTGAGATCACCGATTTGACATCCGCCTCCAGGAGAGGCAATGAATTCGCCTGTACTTGAAAAGTGTCCGAAATAGTGAAGGATCAACATGACGTCGCGAAGATCGACCGATAAGTCATGATTGACGTCGAGATGGCGATTCTGGTTATCAACTCGGTAAAACCCGCTGCGCCCTAAGGGGCCATTCAATTCCATCAGGTCATACTGAAATTGGTTGACGTCCTCGTTGTTGATGTTTCCATCCATGGTCAAGTCGTAGATCGCAAATGGGTGCGCAGGGTTGGGCACGCCTTGCGCCCAACAAGTCGAAGCGACCAACGTCAACAGCAAGGCTGCAGCTGCAGGCAAGTTTTTTCCAACAATCATCTCGTCCCTCTCGAAGAATTCTTGTGGTCGACTGAGTCGACGGCATTTCGACGACAATCTTGAGTTTAGTCAATTCCGACTTGAGAATCAGAATTTGAGCAACTGAATTTCGGATTCACCTTGGCAATCAGGTTTTGGGCCAACAACCTGACATGAATTTCAGAAGTTTTTTTATCGGGTTTTTCTTTCCCGTTGTTCAAGAGGCCAAGCCTCACAATCTTCTGGAGCCCGTCGCAATACTCATCTCCGAGTTGAGCTTCTGCGTTAATCTTGAATTCACTGTCAGATGTTTCTTGCGTCTTCTGATATTCAATGATGGTAAGTCGGATCTTGGCAAGTCATCGAAAATCGCGATGAAGAACGAGTGCCCGTGGAGACTAAAAAATCATCATTGATCCTCGCATCACCGACCCGCCACCACTTAACATATTCATCAGGCTTTCGGGTGTAGCTGCGAAAGACTTCGAAAATTCCAGTGGATTCCCATGATGATTCCAGATGCTGATTTTGAATCGTTAATCGCCGAATTCGAACGCGAGTTTGATCAACAACGACAACCAAGCATTGACTCTTATGTCAAACAGTATCGTGGCGATCGATCTGACATCGAGTTGGAACTGATCCATACCGAACTCGAGCTGCGATTAAAGCGCGGAGATGCTGCCCGCGTGGAAACGTATTTGGATCGGTTTCCTGAATTGGCGGAACAACCGGATGTCGTCAGCGGATTGATTCGTGCTGAATTTCGCGTTCGCAGTCGTTACGAAACTGCTATTTCTTTAAGAGAATACGTCCTTCGATTTCCTGATCATTACAACGTTCTTTTGAACGAGACAGCGAATGAAAAAGAGAACTCGGTCGGCATTGAAACACTGATCGAACGGATTTCCGATAACGAGTCTGCTTCATTCTCTGACGAGGCATCTCGGTTTCGCCGCAAGCAACTACATCGTCAAGGAGGGTTGGGGAATGTCTGGATCGCTCAAGATCAGGAGTTTGATCGCACTGTCGCACTGAAAGAGATTAAAGACAAATTCGCCAACGATCCTGAGAATCAAGCAAGGTTTGTTAACGAGGCGATTTTGACCGCTTCCTTGGAACATCCTGGAATCGTTCCTGTTTATGGCATGGGGCGATTTCAAAATGGCAGGCCGTACTACGCCATGAAGTTAGTTCGCGGTGAAAGCATGCAAAAAGCCATCGCAGCGTTTCACAATAACGAACCAGCAACAAGTCGGTTGGCATTTCAACGACTACTGAAAAACTTCCTCAGCCTTTGTCAAACGATTCAGTTCGCACACGAAAACGGTGTTTTACACCGCGACATCAAGCCGGCCAATGTCATGGTAGGGCAACTTGGCGAGACTCTGGTCGTCGATTGGGGGCTGGCAACAGTCGTCCAGACAGACAAGTTTCCCGCTGCGAAGCGGCTGGTCGTGGAGCGCGGGGCTGACAACGGATTGATTGGCTCGCCCGCATTCATGAGCCCTGAGCAAGCGAATGGCAACCGCGATCGAGTTTGCTTTCAAAGTGACATCTATAGTCTTGGTGCAACGCTGCTTTGTTTGGTGACAGGTGAGACTAATCCAAACAGCACGTTTGGAAAAACTGACCTGACATCAGACAATCAGACGAATCATGGAATGTTGCTTTCGACCATCTACGATCGGGTCCCCAAGGCGTGGCGACCGTTGGTTTCGGTTTGTTCAAAAGCGATGATGGGTGACCCCCTTGAACGATATCCAACGGCCTCAGACCTTGCTGAAGACATCGAGCGTTTTTTGGCCGATGAACCGATTGACGTTCATCCTGATACATGGAGTGAATCAACCAGCCGCCTGATCCGAAAAAACCGAGGTTTGGTCGTGACCATGATCGTTGCGTCCTTGGTACTGGCGTTACTCTCGACGACCGCTGCCATTTTGATTAACGACGCCCTCAACTCGGAAAAAACCGCTCATGCCGAATCTGAAGTTGCGCGGCAAGCTGCAGTCAGATCCAGTGAAGCAGCCGAGTTGGCGCGATTGGAAACGGCCGCAGTATTGGAAGACACTAAGCTGGGGTTCGATGTATTCGCAGGGCTGTTCTCTGGCCCGGGAGCCTGTGGGTTAGGCAAAGATTTAACCTTGAGTGAAGGGTTGGAATCGTTGAAGAAACAAAATCGTGATCAAATGCCGCCACGGCTGCAAGCGATGTTGCACAACGTCTATGCCTTGAACCACCACGGTGCCATGCGGCCCGATAAAGCAATTTTGGAATACGACCAAGCGATTGAATTGTCAGATAAACACTACGGAAAAAACAGCCCACTTTCGGTCGAATGTCAAACGGGTAAGGCCGTGGTCTTGCAGCAAACAGGTCAGTTGGAAGCTGCAAAACAACTCATCGACCCATTGTTGAAACTATGTGACGCGAATCCTGAGGCCAACCGACACGCCAAATATCATTTGCTTTCGGTGTTGGCAATTGTCGAATTGGAAAGCCAAAACCTTACCGCGGCAGAGGCGTCGCTCGCGAATGCAACCAAGTCTGTCAAACAAGTCTATGCCGACGAAGCGGAGGCTCATCGTCTGAAGATCGAAGCGATACGTGTCGCGCTGTTGAGAAAGCAGGGGCGATTTCAAGAGGCGGAGTCGCTGTGCGATCATCTTTTGGAATTGACCGAAGAATCAGGCCAATCTCGATCTTCAATTGGAGTTCGACTGCTCACGGAGAAGGCGCGAACTCAATTGCAACATTCGTTGATGGATGACGAACTGTTGAACCTCAAAAGTATTCTCGCGACGATTCAAAAGGCGAAGGCAGTTCACTGCGAACTCTTTGGTGATGAGCATTTGAATTCGCGATTGCTCGATTTTGATCTTGCCTGTGCCTTATATCGCCATCCGCAAGCGACCAAACCAGAGTTGACACAGGCAACCAGGCTATTGCGTCAGTTGGGCTCGTTTCTTAAACAAAGCTTCCCTGATGCCAAGGACCTGCGATTGAAAGTCGAATACCACTATTGGAAGTCGATTGACGCTGGTGGCTAACGTTTGTGGTTGCCCCTGTTTTACGGGCGATGGCACGTTTACCGGTCCGTCCATCAATGGCTTGAATCAAATGACTCGTCCCAGGCGACACTTTCGACCGTCATCTCAAATCGCTCGGCAATCCCTCCCAATTGATTTGTCTCCCCTTCCAGTTCCAACCACCAAACGACCGAACCGCTTAGGTTGGAAAAGCTGGGTGTGGCGTAGTTCGGTAATGTGAACTCCATATCGCCAAACGGTCGGCTGGTAACAACCTCTTGCTCACCGATCAACAATTCCTCACGAGAAAATTCTAACTCTGGCTGAATCGAGTTTTCGGCGGAGTCTTCGATTGATGATGCAGGTTCTTTCGGCTTGGCGTCAGTGAGTCTATTTCGAATACATACGAAGGCCAAACGGATCCGTTTGAGCCTCTTGACTCTGCCTGAGGCCGCCCAGGAAATCGAAAGCGTGCTACCGGGTCTCAACGTTCGCGATGAGACCTTCAACGTAATCTTTGGATCCGTCACCAATGCAAACGTCCATACGACGAGTCCTGTTGAGATCATGCAGCCGAGTAACGAAATGACCATGATCGGCGTCACCATCGCATTGGCGAATACCAGTTCACGAATCAAATAGTACCCTGAGAAGGCCAACAGAACCGGGTACACTGAGAACGTAACGCAGCCCAGCCGTTCAGATTCTAGTTCGAGCTTCGAATGTTCTGCCTCGATCTCTTCCAACAGTGCCTCAATTGGCATCGTCCGTTGAAAGATTTGGGGGAAGGTTAAAAACAGGGCCAAAAGGATCGTGGCCGTCCAAAACATTCCCATTATGATTCCAGCAGCACTGACACTTCGGTCGAGAACGGCAGATTCTGGTGAAGTTGGATCAACATAGCACGTCGTTCTTGTATCAACTGGCAATCTGTCGACCAGCTCGCGGGGAACATTGAACGGCGATGCTACGAACTCGAAAAACGAGAGCCGGTCGGATGTGAAGTCGGCTCCATCGACGACATAACGATAGGCAAATTCAGGATGAAGTTTGCCCTCGTCATCTTCCACCAGTCGGCTGGAAACAATCGTGCATTCCGTTGGCGTCCACCCAATCGATCGAATGGCCTGAAACGCCGGTAGAAGGAAACTAAAGAAAAGCAGGACGCTTCCGATCAGCAACAACAGATATGTCGCCCAATACGTTCGGTCCTTCTTGGCGTCGTCAGCGGAATCGCTACTTTTATCAGAGTTGATCGGAAGACTCGGCGTAGATGAAGAGGGCGAACGATCAGATTGTAAGCCAAGCGTTTGAAGACTGCGAATCAGGCTGCGGCGCTGAGAATTTGGTGTCAGGAAATCTATTGTCGCAAGAGGCTGGATTTTCTAAGATCCCCGCCCTTCCTACTTCCTCTTGTCAGGAACCTCAATGAATCAACGAACAGCTTGGTTGCGATGCGTTTGCTGTGATAAGGCATTGCAAAGTCCAATGCCAAACGAACTTGTCTGTGTCTACGGTCGGTCCTTGACTGGCATTGTGTGCTTGTGTCTCATCATTTTGGTGTTGAATTTGGGCCTGCCGAGCGCAACATTCGGGCAGCTGGATCTTGCGTTGACGCCCGGTGAAATCGTTGAAGAAGTTGCTCCCGTGCCCGCTTGGAAAGGGAATTTTTCCGCGGGACTCAATGGCAAATCCGGGAACAGCGAGGACCTTGACTTTAACCTCGCGCTTGACCTGACTCGTGAAACCGACTTTGCCACGACCAACTTTTTGGCAAACTACTTCTACAGCTCCAATCAGATTGCCACAACAACCGACCGCTGGTTCAGCCAGTTTCGTCAGGAACGAAAATTTGAGGATCCGCGTTGGAGTTGGTTTTATCAATCGGGCCTGGAAGTTGATCGATTTAAGGACTTTGACTATCGCATCGCGTTGCACTCAGGTTTGGCGTACAAGCTGATTGATGAAGAGATTCGAAAATTGAAACTCCGGTTGGGTGCTGGTGCATCTCGCGAAGTTGGTTCGGTCAATGATGATTGGTCGCCAGAACTTCAGTTTGGTGCGGATTGGGAACGCAAACTCTCAGAGACAACTCGAATCTATGCGACAGTCGACTTCTTTCCCAATGTCAGCGACTTCGCCGACTATCGATTGAATACCAACACGGGTCTCGAATTTTTGTTGGACGCCGAACGTGACATTAACTTCAAGATCTTCGCGCTCAATCGGTATGACAGCACACCACCTCCCGGCAATCAAGAGAATGACCTCGACTACGGGATGTCCGTTGGAATTGGGTTTTAGAAACGGTCCAGCGGTTGGAGTGTTGCAGACTCAGGCGTTCGACTTGCCCAGGTTTTCTTTCCAGTTTCACGACGTGTTATCGATTCGTTAAACTACTTCGATAGGTTTGTACTCGTTTTCATCCACTGACTTCTTTTCCGGAGCCATTGATGCGTCGTAACGCATGTTCTTGTTGGATCGAAATCCGCTTTGTATTCCTTGGGCTCGCACTGATCGCACTTGCGAGTACAACCTGTCGTCCGGCCGTCGCTCAACCGCCGGCGTCTCAACTCGCTCGGCAGGACTCTGAGCAACTCGACGATGTGACGGCGATTCCGGAGTTTGAGTTTGAAACTTCGTTTTCAATGGTCAAAGGAAAACGAATTGGGCAACTCGACGTTACCTTGTTCATCGCCGATGGGCTACACGGATACTCACAGTCTGACTTGCCAGGACAACTGCCGACAAAAATTGTGGTTACGCCTGATGAACAACTGATTTCCGTCGGCGAGTTTATTCCTGATCGCCCACCTCAGCGGAAGACCTCTTCCATCGGTGTCACCGAGGAGTACGAAGATCAAATCACCTGGTCGGCACGGATTGAGATAGCCAAAGATGTCATCGAGCAAGAACTACAGATTGGCATGGTCGTCAGCGGACAGGTTTGCAATGAAGAGAAATGCACTCAGTTCGATCGCGGCGAGAATGAACTGGTCGCGGAATTCCACGAGTACTTGACGGTACAGCCAGTGCCGCTGTCAGGGTCGTCGATTGCCAACGCAAGTTCAACGTTGACGCAATCACAACTATTAACTTGTCTCGGCATGGCGTTGTTGGCGGGATTGATTCTTAATGCAATGCCGTGTGTTCTGCCTGTAATCGGGCTCAAGGTGATGGCGTTTGTCAAACAGGCAGGTGAAAACCGACTTCGCATTTTTCTGCTCAACATGGCATTTTCCGCCGGCTTGATGTTGGTCTTTTTGATCGTGGCAACGTTGGCTGCGTTCTTTGGGATGGGTTGGGGAGACTGGTTAACGAAAAGCATTCCCGGTTCCGTCATCATCACTTCTGTGGTGTTTGCGTTTGGACTCAGCATGCTTGGCATTTGGGAAATTCCGATTCCTGGGTTGGGGGCCAACAGCAAAGAAGAGGGGCTTTGGGGAGCATTCCTTTTGGGTATCTTGACGACTGTTTTGGCAACGCCTTGCACTGGTCCGATGTTGGTACCGGCAACAGCGATTGTCGTCGGCCAACCGGCATGGGTCGCCTATTTGGTGTTTACTTGTCTCGGTTTGGGGATGGCGCTGCCCTATCTGCTGATTGGGATTTTTCCAATTCTGATTCACTGGTTGCCAAAACCGGGACCATGGATGGATACGTTCAAACAGGTGACCGGGTTTGTTTTGCTGGGAACTGTAGTTTTCCTGTTGTCCGGGTTTAGCGGCGAACCACGATCCAAGTATCTCGTTCCTACGTTGGCGACGTTATTGGCAATTGGATTCGGATGTTGGTGGATCGGGAGTGCTTCGTATTCAACGGATGCACGCAAACGCCGGTCTGCCTGGATTTGGGGGATCACCATGATTGCCGCCGGGGCCATTGCTGCCTTTTTGATTCTGGGTCCGCCGCGTTACGAACTCGAATGGAAGAACTTTTCGATAACTCAGCTAAACGAGAAACAAGCGGCCAACCAGTTTGTCTTTGTCGACTTTACGGGGCCAAACTGACCGACGTGTGTCACAAACGAGGCAGTTGCCTTGAACGTCCGATCAACCCGTGAATTCTTTGAAGCCAACAATGTTGTCGCGATGCGAGCTTACAAGTCACCGATGAATCCTGATGTCGACAATCAGATGATCAAGCTGGGGAACAAGCTAACTGCGATCCCGTTTTATGCGATATATGCGCCGGGGGAAGAGGAGCCGGTGACCTTTGATGGAATCATCTCGGCCGGTGGTATCCAGGATGAAATTAAAAGGTTGATGAACAACGACCAGTAGTCAGTTGAAAATCGGGACGTCTCCAGCAGTCAAACTGAAGGGTGTCTCTTCGGCTGAGCTTCTTTTGATTTCTACTTCTCGAAGTCAGCAAACCGACGTTGCGTCGATATGTTCCAACCAAAATAATGATAGCCTGAAACTCGCACGCGCACTTCTGGTTATTCAACGCTGATGAAATCGATATTCAACTTCTCACAGTCGATTGTATTCGCTCTGCTGATCACATTTTCTATCTGTGTTGTCGCCAACGTCGCGATGGCGGTCACTGGAACATTGCCAGTCAAACCAACTTCGTCCAGCGAGCCAAATAACGCAGTGCCTGGCGTCGTCGACGACGGCGAATCGTCGACCGAGGATGGTGAAGGCCAAGGTGATCGGCGGATAGACGAATACTATGATCCAGGTTTAGCCGGAAATTTGGCGACCCTCGCAATGTTAATCCTGCTGCAAGCCGTGTTGGGTTTCGACAATCTCCTTTATATCTCGCTTGAATCTAAAAACGCGCCGCTCGATCAACAGTCTAGCGTCCGCTCATGGGGGATCGGTTTGGCAATCTTTCTCAGGATCGCCTTGCTTGGAGTCCTCGTGGGTTCCAAAAAGTTTTTTGAAGAGACGAATCTTTTCTCCTTGGATTCGAGTTGGCTTGGCGTCAAGTTGAACTTGCACAGTTTGATTACGTTGGTTGGTGGTGCATTTATTATCTACACCGCGATGAAAGAGATCTGGCACATGACCCGATTGGAGCATGATGACCATGGAGGTACGAAGCGGAAGCAGAAATCGTTCGGGATGGTCATCTTCTGGATCGTATTGATGAACCTCGTCTTTTCGTTCGATTCAATTCTCAGCGCGATGGCGTTGTCCGATGTTTTCTGGGTGATGGCTGCCGCGATCGTCATCAGCGGCTTGATGATGATCTATCTTGCGGACCGGGTGAGCGAGTTTTTGGCGAAGAATCGAATGTACGAAGTGCTAGGGCTGTTTGTCTTGTTCATCGTTGGCATCATGTTGGTCAGCGAAGGTGGCCACCTCGCACATTTGGCATTCTTTGGCTACGAGGTCACACCGATGAGCAAGGCGACGTTCTATTTTGTGCTCGGCGTTCTCGTTCTCGTCGATATCGTCCAGGGGCAGTACCAGAAGAAGCTGCTGGCTCAGAAAGAGATCGAAGGCGCGGTGCCACACTGACGCTTCCATCGCGTGAGTATTGCCGCGATTGAGATTGTTGCTCGGAGTCAGATCCGTTTATTGTCAAATCCAAAACGGTCATCAGGTTGGGTCAACCGTTTGCGCGAACGAACGCTTGCCGCGGCCTTGTCAAAAGCGATCGGTTGGCTTACTGTAGAAGGCAAGAAAAGATCATCTGTTGACGGACGATTTGTCAACAATCTCTGGGCTGGAGTCTGATCTTCGATTCATTTTTGGACTCAACCGACGTTATTCGCATGCCCAGCCTCTCGCTATTTCTGCCGTTTTCTCGTTGCCTCTCACTGTTGGCAGTCACTCTGGTGGTCGCGACCACCACAGCTGTCCAAGCTCAAATTCCTGAACGATCGGGTTACGATGCGGCTTGGTCTGATGAATTCGATGGCACGTCGTTGGATAGTACAAAGTGGAATCCAGCCAACACGTTTGTTACGACCAACAACTCGTTGCAGGATTACTTGCCGCAGCAAGTAACCGTTGAATCGGGAAACATGGTCATCACCAGCGACAACGTGTTTTCACGCGGTCGCAACTACCGCAGCGGCCTGGTAAGCAGTACAGCGTTACAGAAGTATGGTCGCTGGGACATTCGAGCGAAGTTGCCAACATCAAAAGGGATGTGGCCTGCAATCTGGTTGCTGTCCGATGGACTCTGGCCTAGCGAAGGCGAGATCGACATCATGGAAAACCGGGGTGACGAACCGTTTAAAACAAGCTCGGCGTTTCATTACGGGACCAACCCGCCATTTAATCATAACTTCAGGTATCAAGAACAAACGACCGTTCGAGATGGAAGTACTGTGAACTATCACAACGGGTTCCACACTTATTCGGTCGAGTGGGATCCGAATCAAATTCGCTTTTACGTGGATGACGTCCATCATTGGACCGTGCGCGATAGTGACGTCGACGGGTTTCTATCCAGCGATGTCGGTGAAATGCGGCTGATCATCAATACTGCGATCGGCGGAAACTTTCTTGACAATCCCGACAGTTCCACACAGTGGCCGCAACGATTCGAAGTCGACTACGTCCATGCCTATACGAAGTCTGCGACAGGGCCTGTGCTTTCGTTCGACAACGGAAACTTTGAGGCACAAGGCGGTTCGATGGCAGAGTGGACAACGTTTGGAAATGCAATTGGAAACATAAGTACCGGCAACGAGCGAATTCAAGAAGGCGATGAAGCACTCAAGTTGTTTGGGCAGTTCGATGGCGGTGAGAACTTCAGCGGAATTGAGCAAGGCTTGTCCGTTGAGGCAGGCGAATTATTAATCGCCAGCCTGGACGCATTCATTGCAGATGCCGATTCGCTGGACGGAGCCAATGAAGCCTTTTTGAAGATCGATTACTACTCGAATGAATATGGGCTGTTTGGTTCTGATGAATATCTTGGGTCAGATTCGATCTTGATTGGCAACTCCGGTTCATTGACGGAAGTGTGGAACAACTTTGAGCCGGAGTCGTTGGTCCCCGAAGGAGCGGTTGAAGCTCGGTTGGCGATCGTGTTTGCCCAACGCGATAATGCGGGTGGGGCAATCTTCGTCGATAACGTCAGTTTTTCCGTTGCTGTCCCAGAGCCAGCGTCCGGTTTGCTGCTGTTTTTGGGAGCGATCAGCGTGGTTACTCGACGCAGACGTTCTCAAACGGTTTAGGAAACGTTACTGAGGAGATCCGATTCGCGATTCTTCGGTTGAATCCACCGACGTGAGCGATATCACAGCCCGATCTGCGGGACATCGCTTATTTGGCCCAGTTCGCGTAGTCTCTCTGGTTGATGCATGTTTTCCATTTACGCGCGAATCTTTGACATGGACTCCGGTCCATCGCATCGGTACGCTTAATACTTAAGTGAAACGTGCTGGCGCGTCCATAGCCCGACGGCTGCGCCGCATGAACTCCAGTAAAAACGAGACTTGGCTGAAATTCTCCGGATGTGAGTTGATAGCATCGAAGGTTTCAGAATTTGAAACGATTGAGCCGAATCATTCAGTGATCGCTTTGATTTCAGGCCGACTGCCCCGACTGACCAAAAACGTCGAGCAAATTTGCTCCGTTTGAACCATTATGACCAAACGAACATATTCCAGATCGATTCCGCTGCCGTTTTTTGACAGCGTGGCGATGCTGTTGATGTGCACCGTTTTCTTTTTGCTTCCATTTGCGTTGCGCGGTGCCAAGCTAAGTCTCCAGGACTTGAAGAACGATGTCGCTGATTGGTTGCCCGATCATTATCTGGAGACACAAGAGCTCCAGGAATTTGCCAAGCACTTTGACAGCGGCGAAAGTTTCGTTGTTCTCTCTGGACCATGGTGTAAAGAGGGCAACTCGACGTTTGAAAATCTTCGCAACAAGATTCGCCAGGAGTCCTTGGAATACGAAGACGTTCTGAAGAAAACAGATCCTGATGAGTTGTTGGCGCATCGCGTTGGCGACAAGTATGGATTGATGTTTGCGGATGACTACCACGATGATTGGGGTGAGCATCGTGAAAAGTGGTTGATGGGGCGGAACAATCAATGGTACTTCATCACGCGTGAAGGCAACCTGTTTCGCTGGGAAGGCAAAAACAATATCGTTGAAGGGGCTCAACGTTTTGCCGAGCAACAAATTCATGGGAAGAACAAAACCGACAAAGCGTTTTTCATCCGCAGCTTCGGTGCGC
Source organism: Planctomycetota bacterium (assembly GCA_038534355.1). Lineage (GTDB taxonomy): Bacteria > Planctomycetota > Planctomycetia > Pirellulales > Pirellulaceae > Mariniblastus. The sequence continues at coordinate 203,095 of JBCAWX010000003.1, read as the reverse complement.
CGCCGGACGGGAAGGACAACGAATACTACGCCAACCCATTAAAGCTTTGCGCTCGCCCCTTCAAATCCGTCGTCTCAGGTCCCGAAGTCCTGGAGCAGATGGCTGGTCCCGAAGGTACATTGCGGATCGGAGTCGGTGAAGAACAAGAAAAGTCGGCGCTTGAAGCCAGAATCGAAGCGGAAAAACGATTGACGGGTTCCCTCTTTGGACCGACGCCTCCCCAAGAGTTTAATTGGACATACAACTCGCTGTTGCTTAGCGTTGATAAACAAAAACGGGACGAGCTGGAGGGTCGCAAGATTAGCGATCCGGAGGAAAAGGCCAAACATCGGGGGCGCATTCGCGCAGCCTTTGACCGGTTTGTCGGTTTTGAGCTGAAGGAAAATTACAATGACGATCTGACGGATCTATGTAATGCCAAACGGGATGTTCAGCTGGAACTCTGGTTCAAGCTCTGGTTTGAGTTGGGGATCGAACCACCCGCTCGTCAAACCTGCCTGATCGTAACCTTGAACGAACCTGTCAAAGAAGAATTGGCTCGTGTCGTCGGTCGATCGATGCTGGGCAAACCACGTGGGCGTCTATTGGAATTGGCGACCGGCGTTTGCGGAATCTCATCGGAAAACGTTCGATTGGGCGGGCCACCCTGTGATAACGTCGCGATTGACGAAGAGGGGACCAATACCCTGATTCGTTTGGCAGGGCTGTCGTTAATCATCGGCCTGACCCTCGCTTACTTGAGTTTTTCCAGTATTCGAGTGGCGGCGATGCTGTTCTTTGTCGGTGGTGTCGCCGCGATTTCCAGTCTCTCTTATGTCTGGTTTGGCGGTTACACGATGGACGCCATCTTGATGTCGATGCCATCACTGGTGTACGTGTTGGGGCTTTCCAGTGCGGTTCATATCGTGAACTACTACCGTGACGCTTGCTATGAAGATGGTCCGGATCTGGCGGTCGAAAAAGCGGTCAGCCACAGTTGGTTCCCCTGTACGTTGGCAGCCTTCACGACCGGTCTCGGTTTGATTTCGTTGACGACCAGTAATCTTGCGCCAATTTTCAAGTTCGGATTGTTCTCGGCGATCGCGGTCATGGCGACCGTATTTTTGCTGTTTACTTATTTGCCCAGTGCACTGGTAATCTGGCCACCGGGCTACGCCAAGAAGTCACGCGAGGAACTCCAACAGGAGTCGGGACTCAGTTTCGCCGTCACGCGATTCTGGTCATCGATTGGTGATTGGGTGATCAAACGTCATGCGTTTGTGACGGTCGCTTCGGTCGCGTTACTGATTTTCTTTGCCGTCGGCGTTGCCCAAATTGAAACGTCGGTCCAGTTGCTCAAACTGTTCGATTCGGATGCGAAGATCCTTCAGGATTATCGATACATGGAGAAAAATGTCGGGACCCTGGTGCCGGCAGAAGTTGCTCCTCAGATCGAATACGCGGCCCAGCAGGAACCGTTTGAAGAGAAGTTTCTCAATAAGCTTTACGAAGCGGAGAAAGCGAATTTTCCCGAGGACATGACTCGTGAAGAAGTGCTGGACCAAGTTGAAATCAAATACGACGACGACTATCGCATGCAGATGGCCCTGAAGTATTCGATGCTGGAACGAATCGAACTTTCCCGTCGGGTCCGGCAGAAGCTGGAGTACTACTTTGGTCCAAACGGAATGAATATCGTCGGGTCCGGGATGTCGACCGATGTCTTCACACCGTTGTTCCGCATCGAAGGACAGGAAGAATCGAATAAACGACGCCTCTTCAGCAAGCAACTTTGGCGCAGCCGCCAAGACATGCTGGATCAGGACTACTACGCGTTGGATGAAGAGACTCAGCGGGAAATCTGGCGTGTGAGTATCCGGCTGGCGGCGCTCAACAACGTCGATTATGGCCAGTTCGTTAACGACCTGAAAGCGGTGGTCGAACCGATCATGACCGGCTACCGATCGCGAACCGATGTGCTCAAGTCACTGCAGCAAAAACTAGATGAACGTTCGCTCTCGGAAGCCAAGGTCTTGGTGTTGGGACGCGATCCCGATTTAAACGACGAAGACATTCGCCAGCGAGTTGCCGAAGGAACATCGATTTCAGAATTGATTGATCAGACCTACATATTTTCTGACACCCTTCAGGATCTTCTTGAAAATCGAGGCATCGTTCGCGATCCACGCGGTAAGCGACCGAAGCACTACCATTGGATTGATCCAAACGAAACGCGTGGCAAATTTCCGACAGCAGAGCAATTTGCTGACTACATCAAAACATTCGACTGCGTGATCCTCATTGAAGATGATCCGTTGTTTGACGTAAATCTGATCAAGCAAAATACTCAGTTGGCCAGTGAGGAAGGGACCAGTCCGATTCTGTTGGACGTTCGAGACCACAAGTTTGTCGTCGATCCACGAACCAAACAACCAATCGCCGGGATGGTCACTGCGAAAGAGAAGTTTACAGCTGGAGACGATTCGATCGCGATCTCGACGATGTATACCGGAATCGTTCCGATCGTCTACAAAGCTCAGCGATCGTTGCTGCAAAGTTTAATCAAAAGTATTGGACTGGCATTCGTCATGATTTCGGCTGTCATGATGTTGCTTCTGCGTCCTTGGGGTTCACCGACGCGTCCGTCGAATCTGCTCAACGTTCGTGGTGGATTGATCTCGATGTTGCCGAACATGTTCCCAGTGATCGTCGTCTTTGGGTTCATGGGACATATGAACAATTGGTACGGTGGTTCGGTTGATATCTTCCTGGTCGATATCGGGTCAATGATGACAGCCAGTGTTGCGATGGGCGTTGCAGTGGATGATACGATCCACTTTTTGAATTGGTATCGAGGCGCCCTTGCGAAGGGATCAACGCGACACGAAGCGATCAAGATCGCTTACGAGCGAGTCGGTACAGCGATGACGCAGACGACACTGATCGGCGGGCTTGGACTTTCCGCGTTTGCGTTGAGCACGTTCACGCCAACGCAACGATTTGGCGTGCTGATGTTTATCTTGTTGGCGATGGCGCTGGTCGGTGACTTGATCCTGTTACCAGCGTTAATTGCCGGGCCGCTGGGCAAATATTTTGGGAAAGAGATTCCACGAGACCAGTTACCTGAGCAAGGGATCGATGACGGGCCAAATGAAGGCATGGACCCAGAGTTGCGTCTGGTTGCCGATGGAGCACCATCGATTGAGGATGAACCTGTGATTCCTTCGAGTGATCTTGGACTACCGCCACCCGGTCCGCCACCAGCGGAACGCAAGACGTCGTGACGGGCGCAAGCCCTACGGTGTTGATGTAGCGTCCGGGCGCAAGCCCTCCGGTTTGAAACGATTCGTTTGTCGAATACCGGCCGGCTTGCGCCGGTCCGCTACATAGGTTGACGCAAATCGCGTTTGGGCGCAAGCCCTACAAAACCCACCATTGCGACGGCCATTTCACCCATCATCCGATAGCAACCTGCTTCCCGGCCCCACTCAATCGAGTCGAACTTTGCATTGAGAACAAACGCGATAGTTGTTTCTCATCAACAATCCGACCCAACAAAAGAAACAGGTCGTGATCAATAGAATCGCAAACACGATCCAACCCGATTGCGAGACTTCTGATTTCCAAACCGGTGGTTGAGTCGTTCGACAATAAGGGCAAGCGAAACCTTGCTGCGGCGGAACATAAGGTTGGACCGGATTCGAATATGGATTGTGCGCCGCGTAGTTCGGAGCAGCCTGCACGGGTGGCGGGACCTTGGAATCTCGCTCAGTCCATTGGTTTTGTGGCTCGATGTAGGTCCCATCGTGCTGAGGGGACTTCGAATCGTTTCGGGGAGGCATCGTGGGAGCATCCTGCGCAAACGAACCGCTCGAACTGTCCGTGTCCACCAGTTGAAACTGGTGGCGACAGTGTGGGCAAGCGACCTCTGCGTTGATTCGGTCGGCAGAAGTCTGCATGACCGTCGAACAACGTGGGCACGAAAAGCGTACTTTTTCCATCGAGGCGTTTGAGTTAAACCAATAGGAGGATTCGGTAACGCTCACGCGCTAATCACCGACGTCAATCGAATCGCCACAAGAACAATCCGCCAACACGCAATATTGTATTCTCTGGTTGGTCTGAAATCTTGGCAGCGGAGTTGAAATTTATTTGTTTGCAACCGTTGCGAGCATTTGCGGCGAAGCCGGATCCACTCGACAGCCGCATGATCGTCAGAAACCGACAGCGAAACTATTCTAGCCTCAACCCTTGAGGAAGGGACTCGCCGACCAGCTTTCCCTGTTCTTCTGCATCGAACGTGCCATATTCCTGCACCAACTCAACCCAACGTGGTTGCGCCGATTGTCGCTCCAGCCACCGGACGACTCGATCCCTGAATGATGAATCGAGATCACGGTAGCGATCGTTGGTGACGCGGCTCATCTGGACAACAGCCAACTGATAGGACGGAGGTGCTTCGTCAATGGCGATGATCGAGTTAATCCATTCTTCTGTAACCTGCGCGTTCATCACGCTGTTCAGTGGACCATAAATCGGTGCTCGCTGGCCAAGTCTGCCCAATGACCAGATCATCGCGTCACGTGCTGACGAAAGTTTCGGTTTATCTTTAAGCGAGACTATCAGGCTACCAATTTCATGCTTCGTGTTTGGCGAAAGCCATTCCAACGAACCGAGCAAACGCCAGACTTCAACTGACTCTTCCGGCCGCATCAAGACCGTGGTGTTCTTGATTTTGAGACCTTGCAGTTTTCGCGATAATGATCGGAGCGCAGCCAGTAACGGGTCCGCGATCGACGTTTGCTGGCCACGCGTCAATCCTCCAGCGAGCCGTCGCCAAAGGATCAACGACTCGTTTCGAATGGCAGGCGTACCGAAGGCGAGTTTCCCATTGACATGACGCCACGTTTCCGTGACCCGCCAGTCATCTAACGCCAGTCCGTAACCCGGACGCAACGAAAATCCGAGTAGGTTCAACCATCGAGATTCATGAGCCGCGGATTTGCGACGTCCTTCTTGATGATCCATCAGGGCGGCCCAGATTCTTCGAAGTAAGGACATTGGCCATTCATAACGATCCATACCCGTTATCTCAGTCAACTGTTTGACCAGCGACTTCGGAGGTGCGTTGTTCGCTTCGCCAAACACGTCGGCAATGGCTTGCTCACAGGACTGCCAGGTTGTTTCATCGACGAAGCCTTCAGTTTCTCCCAGTCCCTGATGCGACTCGAGATCGGTTTGCGTCGCCGAGCGCACGTCGAATTGCAGTTTCCATGACCGGTCACTGTCTACTTCGTGGCACGATAGATCAATCGTTCCAATCTCCGTCAATCCAACACGCAGTCGTACGGGGATGTCGCGTTTTTCATTCCGACTTTTCGCGCGAAGTGCAGTTCGAATTGGTGGCAAAGTTTTCATTTGCTCCGGATCAACTGGCATCAACTCTCCTGCCGCATCAGCCAGACGAGTGCTGGAAACATAAATCGAAAATTCGACTGGCTGGGAAATGGTCAGCTGAAAGGTTCGATCCAACTCGAATGTCTGGCCGGCTTCCGCATTGCCAGGCAGCAAACAGATGACTTGTTCCGGTTGGCCACCCAAGCTGATGTAATAACTTCTGGCCAAAGAAGCCGCGATGCGAACGCCCTCATTCCGTCGCACCATTCCGTAGTAGGCAGCACCACGAGCGACGGCCAAGTCAAGTCGATCGTTGTCCAGAATGTTTGGGCTCCAATCGGCATCTGATTCGGCGAACCAGGATCGAATTCGCTCAATCGTCGTCTGTCGCAAGACGGGTGAAGCGAAAAAACCACCATTGAACAACACGACATCCGGGCGAACTTCTTCGTTGGTCGGAGTCTCGGAATGGCTCTCTTGTCCCGCCGTTGCATGCGTGACCAAAAACTCTGCCAAATACTTTGTGATGGCAGGATCGGAAGCATAAGGAAGTCCGAACTCCTGAAAACCACTGGCGTGACGTTGAGGTCGATCCGCGATCGAGACTTCAGGTAAAAACCCACCGAGAATCAGTTTTTGAATTTCGCTGGAAGTCACTTCTGCCTTCAAGCTACTGCCGAGCAACTTCGCGCCGCGTCCTGGCAATGAGACAGTCGCGGACGTTTCCTGATGGTTCGCCAGCATCTGTTCCTTGAGATTTCGGCTGATCCCGATGAGCACATCCAACTGATACGATTCGAGCGGTTTACCCTGGTTGAGCTTCTGTTCCAAGTACTTGGCAATGGCTAGGTCGAGATTGTCACCACCGAGGATTAAATGGTTTCCGACCGCGACTCGATGGAATTGTAGTTTGTCATTCGACTCCGTCCGATCGGTTTCAGAATCGTTGCTGTGCGACTCGTTGCTTTTGCGGACGCGAATGAGCGTGAAATCCGTCGTGCCACCGCCGATATCGCAAACCAGGATCTTCTGACCGATCGAAACTCGAGACTCCCAATCATCGCCCTGTTGATAAACCCATGCGTAGAAAGCAGCTTGTGGCTCTTCGATCAGAACGACTCGTTTCAAACCCGCGTGTGCGGCGGCTTGAATCGTCAGTTCGCGAGCGATCTCGTCAAACGAGGCAGGCAGCGTCAATACGATGTCCTGATCGGCCAATGGGTCGTTTGGGAATTGTTGATCCCAGGCCTTGCGAATGTGCTTGAGGTATCTCGAGCTGACTTCAACTGGCGACAAACGTTGAACGTCGTCAGCGCCATGCCACGGCAACAGTTCCGAACTTCGATCAACCGCTGCATGGCAAAGCCACGACTTCGCTGAGGCGATCCCGCGTCCCGATGTTTTGGCCGTCTCGTCGCGAGCATAAGCACCGACGCAGTACTTGGGGTTCTTCTTGTCCCACCCCATCTTCAAACTTGCCGCTTCATCCTGGCCTGTTCTTGGAGGTTGAAAATGAAACGACGGAAGCGTGTCCAACGACTCAATCTCTCCGGCTGCGACCAGTTGCGGAATCGAAAGGATGTTGATCTTCCAGTTGTGCTCTTCTGTATCAATCCAGGTGACTGCAGAATTGGTCGTGCCCAAATCGATACCAACGACAAAGCGTGACGGCAGTTGATCGATGAGCGGATCAAACGTATCGCTCACTCGGTTTCCTCACGAACGTTGAATTCCAGTTTCCATTGTTGTTGATGATTTGCGTCATTGCACCATAGCTCGAACATACCGATTTCAGTGATCCGTGACTCAAATGTCACGGCGGCATAATCGTCGTCGAGTTCATCCGCTTTCAATGTGGTGTGCAAGGGATCAGATTCTTCCAGATCTTCCTCCCAATGTTCCAGCAGTACGCCGGGTGAATCATCCGGGCGAACGTTGGATCGAAAGAAACGAAAACTAACGGGTTGACCAACGACCAATCCAATTTCGTTAGCCGGTACATCGATCTGTGTCCCTTCTTCCATACCATAAGGAACGACGCAGAGCGCTTTGAGTGGGCGAGGCATTCCGGGGATCGCCAGGCCTGCCGATTCGATCCCGACATAATAACTGTGAGCGACGCCGCCACGAATCCGCATGCCACCGCTCAGTTTGTTGATGCCGTAAAAACACGCACCCCTGGCAACGGCATTGTCCAGGTCATGAGTTGCCGCAATCGACTCGACTTGCGAATCGTCGGAGGACGCCCACGCGTTGATGACACTGAGCAAGCGGTTTTGAAAACCTTCCGCTTTGAATACGCCTCCATTGAACAACACAAAATCAGGAACGCCATTTTTCAGATCGTCTTTCATTCGCGAAACAAATTCAGCGATGTGTCGGGTCACGCCAGGGTCCGATTCAAACGGTAGCCCAATCTCCTGAAATCCAGATGCGGCCTGGCGTTGCGGTTGATCCGTGATGTCACAGGCTGGAAAGAACCCATCGAGCAACAGCGACGCCAACGATTCACGTTCCACTTCGATAGAAACGGTGCCTCCAATTAACTTGCTGCCCCGACCAAGGACAGAAATCTTGTGAGTCTCAGGGCCTTCCTGTTGCAGCAACGTCTCTTTTGCTTTTCGGCAACTGTGCCAAAGCGAAATTGATTGCCAAGGGTTAAGTTTGGTTCCTTTTTCGGCAAACTTGCCGGCAACAAAGTGAGCCGCTGCCAGATCCATGTTGTCGCCGCCAACCAACAAATGGTCTCCAACGGCAACCCGTTTCAAAATCAGGTTGCCGTCTTCTTCGTCAACGACGACCAGCGTCAGGTCAGTGGTCCCGCCTCCAATGTCACAAACGAGAATCGATTTTCCAACCGACAGCTTACTTCGCCAGTCATCTCCCTGGTCATCAAGCCAAGCGTATAAGGCCGCTTGCGGTTCCTCCAGCAAAACAAAATCCTTGGGCAAGCCCGCTGCCAAGGCAGCTTCGCGAGTGAGCTCTCGGGCGACCGGATCAAACGATGCTGGGACAGTCAACACGACTGATTGGTCGGCCATCAAAGCGTCTGGATGGGCTTCGTTCCAGGCTGAAATCAAATGGGTCAGGTAGTTCGTCGTTGCATCCACCGGTGAAACTTGCGGAACCTCTTCGGGTGCTTGAAAAGGCAGAACGGGTGCCCGTCGATCAACTTTTTGATGGCAGAGCCAACTCTTGGCAGCGACCACGGTTCGATTGGGTGCTTCTGCTCCGCGACTCTGTGCGTACTGGCCCACGGCGTACGATTGGCCTTCGGACCAGGGAAGATCCAGCGAACTTCCTTGTTCGGATTCCGTTGCCAAGTACATAAACGATGGCAGCGACGTTCGCGATTCGATTGTCCCGGCGGCAACCAGTTGAGGAATCGGCAAGAGTTGAATTTCTTCGGAAACCCCATCTGCATTGATCGGTGCGAACGCGACGACGCTGTTAGTCGTTCCCAGGTCGATTCCCACGACAAATTGTGCACTCACGAAACTACCCAATTTCCAGTTCGACGGGAGCGACGATCATGCTGGTTGCAGCTGCACCGGTCCATTTGGGGACTTCGCACTTGGTCGCCTTCCAACCATGATGTGCGACTTGACCTTGGTAGGGTGGATCACCAGCAACGTTGCCAGTCAATCGAAACTCGGTCGGATCAAAAGCGTCTGGTGTCGACATTGATTCCCCATCTTCGACAGTTGCCAGTGGCTGCAGTGCAAACATTCGATTGATGACTTTGCCAGATTCCTCGAGGACTTCGCGGGCCGCCGAGCCGACTTGTTCGTCCGAGTAATCGCCCAACGATTCTGAAACGAGATCAACAAGGCGTGCTTCTCGTTGCAGAGCGGCCAGCAAACTGAGTGCGTCGCTGCGAGTTGGCTCAGGTTTTTTTGCAGGTTTGGTAGCTTGGGCGAGCTTCGCTGATTTTTCAAGTTTCGGTGAATCGGACAATTCGCCAGCAACGAGTCGTTCGAATTGCTGACTGAGCTGTCGATCAAAAAGTAGCTTAAAAAATGCCTTGGTGGCAACGATCAATCCCATGGTATCGTTTCAGCAAAAAATGGGTCGGATGAAAATGATGTGGTTTTTACCGTGTCAAATGCGATTGGCGACGTCTGAAAGTGATTTTGCCAGCCGATGTCGCACGTGACGAGAGGCCCATGGTAGCGGTATCGAACCGCATTTTGCAGGGGGAAGTCGTCGCTGGAATGGTCGATTCAGCAATTGGTCGCAACGGGTCTCGAATTTTGTTCCTCCAGTGAATGCAGAAGTTAAAATTCGATCCGGATTGACGCGGTAAGGGCAAAAAAACTACGATCTGCGGACGGTCATTTGACCAATAAACGCTGAATGGACCTTCAGCAAATATACAGCCAAATTCGATGGATCGAACGAAGAGCGGTCAGGACACTGCGTGGCAAACTTTTTCATAATTGATCATTCGCTCAAGAGTGCCGGAGGGCACCATTTCGATTATGCGCAGTGCGTCGCTACGGCGGCGTACCAGTTGGGCTTCGAAGTGATTGTGGGTGCCAATCGCCGATTCGATTCCTCAGTATGGGATTCTGAATTCAGTCGCGATGCTCAATCGTCGAAAAGCGAATTTAACTCGTTCGTCGACATACCGAGCCGGCCTCCGCGTGTCGTTCCCGTCTTTCAACAATCGACTTATCAACGAGATAGCTACCTTGCCGGACTGCGTCATCTGACTCGCAGTCATGCCGATCAAGCGTTGGCAGATGAGCAAAAAATGGGCTGGATGGAGCGTTGGCGTCACCATGGGAAACACTTGCTACATCGCCGCCGTCGAGAAGTTTTCGTCCGACGCTACGCCGCTGATTGCGCCAAGTTTTTTGCGGGGTCCCCACAACGACCCGGCGATCATGCATTTCTGACGACGATTTCCGAGTTGGAGTTGATGGGGTTGGCACTGTACTTGTCAACTCATCCACAGTCGTTGCACACGCACTGGCATCTTCAGTTTCATTTCAACTTGTTTGACGGTCGCACGCCTGAATACGATTCGCAGTCTGGTGTCGCTGATGCGATTGGAGCTTGCTTCCTCGCAGCACTGTCCCGTCTGTCGTATCACTCCGTGCATTTTTACACGACGTCAACGACGTTGGCCGACCAATATAATCGTCTAGGAGTTTGCGAGTTTCATTCGCTTCCCTACCCGATCGCACCTCATTTCCAGTTGGAGTCGGTAAGATCCAAACGAAGGCGTTCCAGTCTGGCAAAGTCAAATCAAGTTTCACAGCTTGAAGCCAAGTCGATCCTGAAGTTGCCCGGTGATCACGTTGCTCGTGATGATGTTTTTGAAAGCCAAGTCGTTGACGTTGATCGTGAACCACAAGTCTTTCGAATGTCAGACTATCAACCGGCTGAAAACCTGGAGTCGACCCCGCTTCGACTGACTTGCCCTGGTGGAATCCGTCGCGAAAAAGGACAGACGAATTATTTGCAATCATTGGTGGATGGGTTGTGGGATGATTTTCTCGAGCCGGGCCGAGTGCAACTGGTCGCGCAACGTCCCAAACCAAAGATGTGGAAATCGGTGAAATTGGAATTGTCGATTCCCCCCCGAGCGACACCGTCGACAACCGAGATTGAGCCGATCAAATATGTCGATCATCCATTGCCAAAACAAAACTACGTTGACTTGATTCATCAGACTGATATCGGCCTCCTGTTCTATGACAGCCGAATCTACTACAGTCGCAGGGCGGGAGTTCTGGGTGAGTTACTCGCATGTGGTAAACCAGTGATTGTGCCAGCTGGCAGCTGGCTGGGTGATCAGCTTGAAGAATCGACCTTCCAACACGTCGATGATCAGGTCAAGCGGAGGATCGGACGTCGTGTCGATCTTGCCGATGTGCGCTGGAACCTCGACAACGTGCCGCTGCCTGGTGGTGTCGTTTCGTTTGACCGCCATCGTCATCCATTTGAGCTGGATGCAGAAGTTGCAGCTGGCGAGCAAGCCGTCGTTTTGTCGTTCGATTGGCACTGGCCCAGAACCAAAGGGATCTACTGCCGCATCGAGCTGACGGAAGTCAACGAAGCTGGAGAAGAAGTCAAGCTTCAAACACGCGTCGTCGGTGTCCGACAACGTCGAATCAAGTCAAACGCATTGTTTTGTCTTTCATCGGAAACGGTCAAAGTGAAATGTTGTTTGCGGAATGCCTTTGATGATACGACGGCCAGTCTCAAAAACGTCGAGTTGGATTTTTTGACGTTGCCAGAAGACGCCAAGGCAGAAGGAATTCCAACGGGAAGCGTTGGTTTGATCGCGAGCGACGAATTGGATTTGATTCGGTGTGTTGAAGAGATGGTGACTCATTACGATCACTATCAGGCAACCGTAGAATCGTTTGCCGGAAATTGGTACGCTCGTCATGATCCGAAACTCACCGTTCGTCATTTGTTGGCAGTGGAACAACAGCGACGCCGTGCAGCATAAGACTGGGAAAATAAGATGAATGTCTTGGTTGTTGGTGGCGCGGGTTACATCGGTTCCCACATGGTCCGTTTATTGGGAGCAGCCGGTCATCAAGTTGTCGTCCTGGATGATCTGTCGACTGGTTTCGAAGCCGCCGTCACCGTTGGGAAGTTGGTCGTTGGCGACATGGGCGACCACAAGCTGGTCGAGTCGATCCTGCGCGAGCATCAGATTGACGCCGTGATGCATTTTGCGGCGTTTGCACTCGTTGGCGAGTCAGTTGTCGAGCCGGCAAAATATTATGACAACAACGTCGTCAAAACGTTGCGACTGCTCGATGCGATGCGTGCCTGCGATGTGAAACGAATCGTGTTTTCAAGTTCCTGTGCGACGTATGGGATTCCAAACGTTGTCCCAATCAACGAGTCGACTCTGCAAGCGCCCGTCAATCCTTACGGCTTTACGAAGCTGGTCATTGAGCGCGTGTTGGATGATTATGCGGCGGCATACGATTTTGGATTTGCGGCGTTGCGTTACTTCAATGCCGCAGGTGCGTCGCCGACCGGAATCATCGGCGAAGATCACGAACCTGAGTCTCACTTAATTCCGATTATTTTGCAGGTCGCTTTGGGGCAACGCCAAAATGTGTCGATTTTTGGAGACGACTGGCCGACACCTGATGGAACGTGTGTTCGCGATTACATCCATGTGGATGATCTAGGAGACGCGCACTTACGGGCACTCGATCGGCTCGAGCTGGGCAAGTCAATTAAAGTCAACTTGGGAACGGGCCAAGGATGTAGTGTGCGGCAGATCATCGAAGCATGTCGTAAGATCACGGGAAAGCCGATCCCTGCGCTCGTTGGCGAGCGTCGCCTAGGTGATCCACCCGAACTGGTCGCAGACGCGTCGCTGGCTCGCAGTGTATTAGGCTGGGAGCCAAAGTATCAAACGGTCGATCCGATCATCGAAACAGCTTGGAAGTGGCATCGCGACCATCCCAACGGCTACGGCAAATAAGTTGGAAGTTGGAGAGGCTCGGCACGTCGCCATTACGTTTTCGCGGTACGGTCGCTTGGGCACTCTTGCCCGAGTACATCTTCTATTGGCGTGCCAATGTTGCAGTTACTACGAGTGCATCACTTCGATCAATTCAACAACATCCAGATGGTGGCGGCGATCAAAGCGACGCCAATGCCGATGACGATCATGTTTTGCATGAAACGCCGACGTTCACGTTGTTCGGGTGACAATGCGACTAAAGAAACTTTCTCGCCGTCATGATCGACATGGACGATCCGTTTGTCGATTCGAGTGGTTCCACCTTCCGCATCGGGAAGAAAGACTTTGTTGTCATCGCGTGTCACCGAGATTGCCAAAAGCTCTGGATCATCGACGTCAAAGACCGGCGGCAGAAGATGGTCGATCGGCTTGACTCCGCTGATCGCTGCGTCGACTTCGGCGACGGCAATCGCATCGTTTTTTTCTGGCTGATTGGTCGTGTCCGTGTTCGTTGGCGGATCCGGTTCGGCAGCCGCGCGAGCTGCCACATCCTTCGTGCCGTTTCCAATGGCTTTAGTTTGCTTGGAAGTTGGCTCCGGCACCGACAAGTTGGCGCTGGTTTCCGATTCCTTCGTGGGCGTGGCCTGTTTACCTGGCTTGCCGGCGGTTGTTTTGGTCGAATCTAGAGGAGGGAGTTTCTCGGTGGTTTTTGTTGCATCACCGTCTGATGGTGGCGCCTTTGTCTGCTTGTCGAGTTTTGCCTTTGTTGACTTCGATTTCTTGGGTTGGTTCGGCTCCGTGGCAGTAGGTTTCGCGGCCCCCGAAGCTGGAACGGCATCTTCAGTTTTCTTCTGTTTGCGTTCTGGCGGTTGCTTCGAAGTCTTGGGGTTTGGCTTCGATTGATCTTTGTCAGGGCTTTTGGCAGGCAGCCGTTTCTTGGGTGCTTGGGTCGCCTCTTTGGTGGTCGTGTTTTTGGGCTTGGCAGACTTTGGTGATGGCGGTTTGGGTGGCGTCGTTTTCAGCTTGGTTTTGGTTTGATTCGGTGGCTTACCAGGCGATTTCTCGGGCGAAGGAGCCCGTGTTCCTTTGTTACCGGCATCATTTTTTGGCTGAGGTTTTGCCTTTACGCTGGGGGAATTGGCTGCAGCTGCGTTTTCCTTTGGCGCCGCGGCTTTGGCTGAACCAGTTGGCGATGGAGGTGCTGAAGCGGTCGATTCTTTGGGATCTCGTGGAGTCGAATCCTGTTTCGCAGGTTCAGTATTTTTGAAGCCGGGGGCGAACAGATCCGCTGGCGGTGGCTCAAATTTCTGTCCTCGGTCACTTGCCTTTCGCTTTCGACGCCGGACCTTTGGGTTGATCTTGATCGGATCTGCATCTGTTGGTGCGTCGGGAGCTTGAACCATGACAGCTGATTGGCAATGCGGACAAGCGACCGTTTGCTGTTGTTGACTGACCGGAACCTGGAACTTTCCGGAACACTTGGGGCACGCAAAGATCTTGACGTCGTTCGCGCCTTGTTCTTGTTCAGCGGGCCCAGGGATCAAGTTGGGCTTGGAGCAGGACGGACACTGGACCGCTTGACCAGCAAGCTGCGGGTTGACCTGGAATTTTTGGTGACAGTGCTGACAGTCAAAAACCTGCATCAAAATCACAGCCTGAATTGGAGAGAAACGACAGCTCCATTTTACCCTGATTCGAAGTGAATGCAGAGGTGGCTTGGCAACTTTGTTCGTTGCAAGCCGGTGTCTGTTTTAGATGGCAGCAAAATGATAAAGGACTGAGCCAGAACTATATTCGAAATCCGAACTCAATCTTCTTTGGGACTGAAGGCGATCAAACAAAGCACAATCGCAAAAAGTCCAGATGCCAAAGTAGCAATGAGTGGTCGGCCGTAAGACTGGACACGTGGTCCTTGTTCCCCGACCACTTGTGTTGGGTCCGCAGGGTTTACAAAGACAGTGCCCGTCGTTCCAACCACATAGTCATCAAGGACCGCCTCGTAGTCTTGACCTTCGTAATTGTACAAAATCAGAACTTCGATCCCACTGGCTCGTCCTGACACCGTTCGAAGCATCTGGCTATCTAAAACTTTGGCCTCGACCGGAGCCCACTGGTGCGTCTGGTTGTCGCCACTGAGTGCAGCGATCAGCCATATCAAGCTTCCCAGGAACACGATCATCGTCAGGACTGCGTATTTTAACATAGCATTTAGCGGGACAAGACAGTTTCGCGAGTTCGAAAACGATCAACGAATCGAAGAGCATCGAATAGATCAACCAGTCGTATTAAAGACACGATCGCCAGCGTCGCCCAGCCCGGGAACGATGAATTTTTGGTCGTTCAATCGTTCGTCAACGACACAAGTGTGAATCGAAATGTTTGGATGTTTTTCTTGTAGGTTTTGAATGCCTTCAGGCGCTGCAATGATTGATAACATTTTGATCTCTTTGACGCCCCAGTCGATCATCGCGTCGCAGGCCATCGCAGCGGAACCCCCCGTTGCAAGCATCGGATCGAGGATAAAAGCGACGTCGACCGGCGAGTCGGCCGGCAATTTGGAATAGTAATGGACTGGTAGGGCGGTCTCCTCGTCACGGTAAAAACCGAGATGCCAAACTTCGGAGCCAGGGATCAAGTCCAGCATCGGTTCGACCATCGCGATCCCTGCACGTAAAATTGGGATCAACCCGATTCGATGCAATAGTCGCTTGCCGATAACCTTTTGAAGCGGCGTTTCGATCGGAAAATCGGTCGTCGTCAGCTCTTGAGTTGCCGAAAACGCCAAGAGCTGCGATAAGCGTTTGACACAAAGTCGGAATTCGGCGGGTTGCGTGGTCTTCTCTCGGAGTGTGGTCAAATGGCAGTCGACCAACGGGTGATTCAAAATGGTTACGTCGCTCATAGCGATCCTGTTTCGGTTTCGTTCAACGGGAAGTTAAGATCTTAGCGAACCTTGCTGCCGATCGAAACCAATAATTGAATGGTTCGATTGAATCCGTTTACTTTTTCGTTTTAATGACGCTTCGTGAGATCCGTTTTCACAGAAAGATTTTGTTGTCAGAAAGATTGTTTGATGAGTAAGTCGTTTTCATTCTGTGTTTCTGTTTGATCCGTAAGCGTCCTGTAGATCAAATCAAATCGTCATTAAATCCGTTCGTCCTCAATTCAATTCGTCAACAAGAGCGAAAGTGATTCGCAAGCAACCGACAACTCGATCTCTAGTTAAGCCGATGCGATTCGTCGTGTTGGCCGTTTTTCTGCTTGCGATGACCAACGGATGTTGGCAAAGTGCGCTGCCCCAGCAGGTGACTCGCACTCGTTCTGCAGTTGTTTCAGGTCCCTCAATGGAGCCGAGTTTTTCTGGCCAAACGGCACGTGCAACTTGCCATCACTGTCAGTTCACGTTCGTGGCATCGACCATCGACAATGATAATTCGATTGACACGCTAAAAGATAAACGCCTTGTTTGTCCCAACTGCGGAACGTCCAGCGATAACCATGCGGTCGTTGCAGCGCCAGCGCAACAAGTTGAAGTTTTGTTAGGCTCGACTCCCCGTCGATGGTCGGTTGTGGCATTTCGAAAAGACCCGGATGGTAATACTCAAACAGACCAAGACGAGATCGGCATCAAACGGATCGTTGGTCTACCTAGTGAGCGAATTTCTTTTCATCGCGGTAATCTTTACAAGCAAGATTCGAACGGGACATCCGGTCAACCTGCAAGAAAGCTGATTCGAAAAACGCTTTCCGTTCAACGAGCGATGGCGATCCTGGTCCACGATTCGAAGTACTCCAATCAATCCGATCGCTGGCAAGAATACGATCAGCCATTTGACTGGTTGAATGAATCGACAACGGTGACTTGGAATTCCTTTCAGCCATTCCTGGGTTATCAAAGCACCAATACTCAACAAGAGGCTAATGGGATTGAGGATTTCTATTCCGTCAATCGGGGCCTGTCGCGTCAGTTGCATCAGATGGACGAACTGCTCGTCACGGTAGAGTTAGCGGACGCTGAATCTGGAACGCTTGGTTTTCAAGTCAACTTGCGCGGGAGGATGTATGGTATTGCCGTTCAACTTGACTCACGTGAGGTCCAGTTTTTTGACGGTCGCACAGGAGAGATTAAATCTCAGTGGGACATCGACTGGCCGGTTGCTGATCCAGGAGAAAAGTTGCTGGCTGAATTTTCATCAATTGACCATCAGGTGGTTCTGGCGATTAATGGAAAAGAAATTTGGACAGAGCGGGTTGTCCCGGGCGACGGTCCAGTTTCCAAAGAGCCAATTCAGCTCGGCTGGTCCGGTGAAAAGTCAAACCTTCATCGTATTCGACTTTTCCGTGACGTTTATTACTTTTCGGGGCCGCTCAAGCTCAATCGATCGGGCGAATTGCAAGAGATGGTTCTTGAGACCGGCAACGGATACTTGATGCTTGGCGATAATGTTCCTGTCTCATTTGACAGCCGACAATGGCAAACGCCATCCGTACCAGCATCCAATATCCTTGGTTCTGTGCAAAAGAAGTAACTTTCGCGGCAAGGCTTTTGGAAGTTCAACGAATTTTCACGTAGGCTCAAATTCTTCGTTTCGATACAATGGGCCAAACTGCAGACCCCTTGAAATTTGCCATGGCCAAGAAAAAAAAGAAGAATCGTCGGAGCCCTTTTCCGGAAGACCACGAAAAGCGGATGCCACCTCCACCAGAAGAATCAATTCTTGCCGATGATCCTTCACCGGGCATCTTCGGTTTTTTTCGCAATATTGGTGTCCGTGAGACGATCGAGTCGTTGATCATTGCGATCGTTTTGGCGCTGTTGTTTCGCGCTTATGAAGCGGAGGCGTTTATCATCCCAACTGGATCGATGGCCCCGTCGCTCAACGGTCAACACATCGACCTTCAGTGTGACCAGTGTGGGTTTCAATATCACTCCGGCGCCAGCGATGAAGCCGATATGCCGGCCAGTGCTGAGTATGATGTCTATCGCGTGGGATCGACCCGTTGTCCAATCTGCCGATATGAAACGCTGCTGCAACGTGACGCCAACTCGCTACGCAAACCGGACCATGAGTCGAATAAAGGGGATCGGATCTTGGTCAATAAGTTCGTCTACGATTTTTCAGAACCGCAACGCTACGATGTGATCGTCTTTAAAAATCCGAACAATGGCAAACAGAATTATATCAAGCGGTTGATCGGACTTCCTGGCGAAAACATTCTGATCGAAAACGGTGACATCTATGTGATGGAGTCTTCAGGCAACGGATGGACGAGAACCATCACTCGCAAACCACCGCGCAAGCTTCGTCACATCCTTCAGGTTGTCGACGATACAAACTTCATTGGTGAAAAACTAAAGACCGTCGAGTGGCCCTCCCGGTGGCAATCATTCAGTGATGGTTCCACATGGGACATTGCCGAATCCGATGGGCATCCCACATTCGCACCGACTGGCGAGGGTGAGTCTTGGTTGCGTTACCGTCATTTTCAGCCATTTAACAGCGAGTGGCCTACCATCGAAAATGGAGTGTTACCACAACGGTTCCGCAACAGTTTGCCTTTGGGCCAACTGATCGGCGACCAGTACAGCTATAACGATTCCGTGGCCAAAGGTGAACTTCGCAATGTGGACAACCGAGTGCCACGAAATCGCGGTTTGCATTGGGTCGGAGATATCGGACTTGAGTGTTGGGTCGATGTTGAATCCTCCAAGGGTGAGATCATTTTTGATGTCGTCGAAGGCGGAGCACATTTTCTTTGCTCGATTGATATCGCAACCGGAAAAGCGACTCTGACAGCGGACGATTCGTCGGTCGACACGAAGGTCACTTTTAAAGACGCTGATGGCCAAGCGGTAAAACTGCCAACAGCCAACACCAACCTGGTTGGTGCAGGAAGTTACCATGTTGAGTACGTCAATGCGGACGACAAGATTCATCTTTGGATCAACAATCGTTACATCGAATTTGACGCGGCCACTTTCGAACGGAAGGGAATTCCCATCCCGACGTATTCCACGAGTGATGCTGGTGATGCGGAACCGCTGGGTGTCGGTACCAAAGGTTCAACTATCAAAATCACTCGACTCAAAGTCGTTCGCGACATTTACTACACGTCGGCAAAAGGTTATGTGTCGCGTCCAAGTAGCAACCCATTTTTATCCAATGAGTCCGGGATGGATCCCAACAAAATTCTTCAGTTAAAACGTCGTCCCGATCTCTGGTCGACGCCCGTTGCAGCTCAGATCTTCCGACTGAAAAAGGGTCAGACCGAACCGATGTTTGAATTGCTCGACTCGGAAGATAACGCCAAGGATCAGTTTTTACCGATGGGCGACAACAGTCCTCGAAGTTCGGATGGTCGTGTTTGGCGAGGACCAAAATTCGTCGAACGTGACCTGTTGATTGGGCGCGCCCTGTTTGTCTATTGGCCGCACACTTTGAACCGACCCATTCCATTTTTCCCAAATTTCGGCGAGATGGGATTCATTCGCTAAGCGACGTTGGTTGGGAAAGCGACGCGGCAGTTCGACATTTGATTTAAATCGTTTGGGAAGGAGCCCAATGTACATTCTTTCGGCACAGGGCTTGGTCAAATCGTACTCCCGACGGCGCGTCGTGGATGGCGTCTCTTTGGACATTGCTCCCGGTGAAGTCGTTGGATTGCTCGGTCCAAATGGAGCTGGCAAATCGACCTCGTTCAAAATGATGTGTGGTTTGGTCAAGCCAGATCAGGGCAAAGTGACATTGCAAGGCGTCGACGTCACCACGTGGCCGCTACACCGCAGAAGTCGTGAGGGCGGAATGGGCTACCTGCCACAACAGTCCAGCGTGTTTGGGAAACTATCGGCCCAAGACAATCTTAAAGGGATGATGCAGTTGCTGGGGTTCAGTTGGAAAGAGCAACGAACTCGCACCGAAGAATTACTGGAGCAGTTTAAGCTGACCCATGTTCGACGAAACCGCGCTGATAATCTTTCCGGGGGGGAAAAACGCCGCCTTGAGATCGCTCGTTGTCTGGTCGCCAACCCGAAGATCATCATGCTCGATGAACCGTTTGCCGGGATCGATCCAATTACGGTTCAGAGCGTTCAAGTGGATATTCGCGAACTCTCAGATTCGGGAATCGCTGTCCTGATTACCGACCATGCGGCCCGCGAGATCTTGCAGATTACCGACCGGACCTATGTGGTCAGCGAAGGTCGTATTTTGACCAGTGGCACGCCTGCTGAAATCGTAACGCACCCTGAAGTTAAACGAAAATACCTTGGGGACATTGAATTGGTGTCGCAGTCGAGTTCAGCTGTTGCTCCCAATGCACGCGCTGCAACGAGCAACCGAATTGATGCCCCAGCGACAACGATTCCGAAGTCTGTGAGCGACGACGAATCACCTGCCGTCCTTTCGATGACGGGGCTGCCAGATGACTCCGCGAAACCCACGACCGGACCAACGGATTCTGAACCGGCGACCGGTGAGGCGCCTCGAATCAAGTTTTCCAAACCTCGGCGAAACCGAAAGGTTGTCGCTCCTTTTCGGTCCACCGACTTGGACTAAAAAACGGTCGCCGGCCGCCCATTTCCATGAATCCCTTGAACTTCCTAAACTTCGAAGATGGTTCGAGCATAGGCAGTTCCTTAAAGTGTTCAGATCATGATGATCCAGCTCTGGATCGAAGAGCTTGAATTCCCGGCAGTTATTGCTCGCTCTCCAATTCAGCGATTGCATCCTGAATTAGCTCGATCGACAAGTTGAACGTCGCATCCGTTAATGGCCGCAAACTGCGAGCTGACCATCTTATCGTCGTTGAATCAATGGATACTCTCCCATCAACACGAAGCTGTTCCAACGATCGCGAATCGGCTGTTTTTAGCATCGACTCAAAGAAAGCACACATCGTCATGTCAAGTTTCCCGACTTCTATCTGGGACAGATTCTTCTCGAATTCGGACGGATGACTCGAAATCATGGCTCTTCGCTTATTCCATAGCTCCAAGTGTGCTTTGAGTAGCGGACCGCGAAAGACCATCGGAATTTCGGTGGGCTTCACGTACTTTTGGAAATCGTCAATGCGTATTTGTTTTTCATCTCCGATTAGGTTGTACCTATTCCAGTCGATTGAGATTTCTTGATCAATCTGTTGTGTATATCGGTATGAAACAAATCGGTTGTCCTTGATAAGGCCATTAATCGACTTGGTGATTTGATCGGTCAAGTATTCTGGGGCTTGTTGGACATAGAGCTTTGCCAATGCATACTTGTACTGCGAGTTTATGGTCGAATCATTTTGCTTAATCCTATTTAAAGCGTCGTCTTCCAGCGGCAACTCCGCGTAGGCAGCGACCGTCGCAAGCAGACCCAGTCGGCGCGGTTGGTTTTCTGATTGATCGATGTGGAATGCGTCAGTAAATTTTTGTGCCAGTTGACGTTTTTGATCGGTCGTCGCGTTCCTGAGCTCCCATGCATAATTCTGGAACGTACGCCGATAGAATTCGCTTAAAATTTGCTGGCTGTTTTCATTTCCATCAGAGAACTCCTGACTAGTCACGGTGATCAGGATCTCCGTTCGGACGCTGGTCAAATAGCTTTGAACGACCACGGCAAACGAACTTAAATGTCTGGGATCCTCGACGTAAAACTTGTGACGCATTGACTCTCCAATTAGTTGGGCGACTCGCAGTTCATCTGATTCGGTTCTCAAATTGGCCATTCCGCGAACCGCCAGTTTGACCTGTTCGATTTCTCGTTCATGTTGAATGATTGTCATCCACTCAGCGAGTGTCTTGCCTTGAAAATAGGCAAGTGTTGGATCCTTTGGATCAGAGGCCCGACTAGTAGGGTTTTCAAACTGCGAGTTTCCATCGCTTGAAGCGTTGCCGCTGGTTTCGCGTGGCGGGGCAAGTTGATTTGGCGAAGATTCGTTGATGCGAACCAGTGCAACTTGAACGAACGGGTTTTCTTTGAGAATCGCATTTTCGCCATCGGTGTACCGGTGAAATATGACTTCACGAAGCTGCGTACAGGTCAGACCCTTGGCAGGGACAGGTTCGATAAATGGCAAAACCAGGAAGCCGTTTTGGTCGACCTGAATTGGATAGCCGATGACCGGGCCAAAGTCCGTTTCCAGGATCGGAATCGACTCATCATTCATCTTGAAGACATGGTCAATCTGGATCGCCAGCGTATCGCCAGATTGAATTTGGTAAGCAGGACCCACATTGGCGTTGGGTCGTCGTTCGGCTGTTGGGTTCGTCTTTTCGTTTTGCGTCACCGTCACAATCACTCGACCGCCCCGTTTCAATGACAACAAGTTCTTGTCCAGCGAAATGGAATTGTCATCACTCAGAGGCCGAAGTTCGTACTGCCCAGCGGTGACATCGAACGATTGCTTTGTTTTCGTGTCGATGATTCGGATCCGTTCTCCGTTCTGCAGCATTTCAATTTGAACGTCATCGACTTTTGTATCAATAATGACTTCACCACGATTGGTGGCGATGCGAATGATCTGCGGCGCGAACGCGAACCCTGCCCAACCGCAAACTCCCAGCATCAACATGGCGACGAGCCAACCAAAACCAGTTCTGGAAAAGAATCCATTCGGTTTCGTCATTGGAGTTTTAGCTTCCGTTTCCGCCGTTGAGTTTTCAATTGGGTAGTCCGTAACGCCGGTCCATTGTTCCATCTTTTGGTCAAGTAAATCGACCACCGCACCCGCACTGACAGGCCTACGATGACGCGACTTTTCCAGCAGTTGCAGGATCAAATCGCCCAATGGTTTGGGGATCGCAGGATCAATACGACAAGGGTGTTCCGGTTGCTGGCGTTGAATGGCTTGGAGCGTTGCCAATGCGTTGTCGTGGTGAAACGGAAGCTTTCCTGTTGTGCATTGATACATGAGGCAGCCCAGACTAAACAAGTCACTTCGTGGATCCAACGATTCGCCGCGACTCTGTTCGGGAGACATGTAACACGGGGTGCCTGCAATCATGCCGGTGCAGGTCAGCTGAGGGTTTTCATCGGTCACACGAACCAGTCCAAAATCGAGAATCCGTGCGGCTTCACCGTTCTCAGGAATCCAGATGTTTGCCGGTTTGATATCGCGGTGAATCATTTCAAACTCGTGGGCAGCGGCCAGTCCGTCAGCAATTTGCCGACTCAGCTGCACCGCTTCGTCGGGCGGCAACGTTGGCTGGGAGCACAGTTTTTCCTCGAGGGTCTGCCCCGGCAACCATTGCATCGCGATAAACGCCAAAGGACCTTCCAGGCCTACGTCGAAGATTTGTACCACATTGGCGTGTGCGATCTTTGCAGTTGCTTGTGCTTCGGCGAGAAAACGTTGTCGCGCATCACCACCCAACGAAGGGCGAAGAATTTTGAGTGCGACTGGACGCTCCAGTTGAGTATCGTTCGCCAGATAAACCACGCCGCTGCTGCCAGCACCAAGAAGACGATGAATCTGATATTTTCCAAGTTGGCCAAGATCACCAACTCGTGTCGGCGCGTCGAGCAAACGTTGGACTTCGGCCGCACGATCATGAACAGGATTGTGGTGACTTCGATGCCCGACAGTAACCGAAGAAGTGGATCGATCCAGATCAGACGGCAACGATTGCAATTGATCGATTAGCCGAGAAATGATTTGAGATTCGCCTGGTGAATCGAGTTGAGCTTGCTCTGTAAAGGCTCGTTGAGCGAGTCCGTCCAGCGTGTCGTGAAGCTCGATTGACTTGATCGTTTCAACACACGAACGACAGTCGGACAAGTGCGATTCGACTTGTTCGCGATCATCGATGTCTAGTTTTCCCAAAAGAAAATTGACCAGTGAGTCTTTCTGTGGACATTGAGTTACCATAATCATCAGTATTCCTTTCAAATTATTTTGCATCGCATGAGCCGAAAAAGCGAACGAAATTCGAAACGAACTCCTCGTTCAACAGAGGCTATGCGCTGAAATCACGAATTTGTAAGGCAAGCGAAAAAGTTTTTTACTTTTTGATTTGGCGACGGGACAATCGCCCAAAGATTGAATAAAGAATTATGAACTCAACGTCTGAAAGCCTGTTGTTGCGTCTGAGACACGCTCAGGACCACGCTGCGTGGTCAACCTTTGTCCGGTTATATACGCCGCTGATTTTTTATTGGGCTCGCAAGACTGGGTTGCAAGCAAGTGATGCGGCCGATCTGGTTCAGGAAGTCTTGACGATCGTGTTTCAAAAACTGCCCGAATTTCAATACGACCGCAACCGAAGTTTTCGCGGCTGGATGCGTACGATTACACTGAACAAGTTCCGGGAGCTCGGCAGAAAGAAGAAGATTCAGTTTACTGACGCAACCGGATCAATGATTGCGAAAGTGCCAGATTCCGTCGCTGAATCAACCTGGGATCTGAACTATCAACAGGCGTTGGTAACGCAAGCGATGCAACTGTTGGCGTCTGAGTTTCGCCCGCAAACATGGCGGGCTTTGCAAGAATACATGATCCTTCAGAGACCTGCGAAAGAGGTTGCCAACGAATTTGACATGAGCGTCTGGACGATCTACGCGGCGAAAAGTCGATTGATGACGCGGTTGCGTGAACAAATTGACGAACTGCTAGATTGATGAAAATCCATATCGAGAAACAGGACGACGGTTTCCACGGTCGCCCTGTTGTTCGTACCGCGTGTGCCTTGTTGATTCGCTTAAAACGTTGGCAGTCGGAAGATGCCATAGCCTTCAGCGATCACGGTTACGCCTAACGAACCAGCCGTTGGTGATTCATCGAAAGCATGCGTGAACCCGGCTGGAATTGGGGCCTTGTCGCGACATTAAGAGAACATCAGACCAAATGAACGTTTTGGTTTCCGTATTAATCTTTTGCACCCAAATCGATCAACGACTTCGATCAGGCCAACGATGTGCCGAGTTGGTAGATCGTCTCTGTATCCAAAACCAAGTCGTTTGTTTCAAAAAGTTTTTGCAGAGCAAGTTTGTGGATTTTCATTTTCAGACCACCGACACCAATGGCGCCATAGCATACGGAATTGCCGCGTTGCTCTCCCGTATCCATCACTTCAACTCCAGCGATACCGGACGGTGGAACTGCGTTGATGTCGATCAAAATCTGTTGTCGGTCGTTTTGCTGCCAACGATCGTCCATCAAACAAATCCCTGCCGCTCCGGCCGCAAAGACAACATCAGCATCGCGGGTCAACTCAGCGGCTTCATCGACTGAGCCAGCTTGTGCTGGTTGCAACTCAATTCCAGTTGGAACATCCATCGAAGAAGACAAGTCGTCGACAACGGACGTCGCTTTTTCAAGTTTCCGCGAGCAAACGAAGATCGATGCCGAAACGACACTTGCGGCTGACGCGATAATTTTTGCGATGCGTTGCCCAACGGGGCCAGTGCCGGCGAGGATAACGATCTTTTTCTCAGAGAGCGAGCCATGTTTCTCTGCCGACAATACCGCGGCAGCGGCGGTTGTGTTGCTGCCGTTGGGATCGGACATGATGGACACGCGCATCGGTCCGAAAAAACACTTCTTGGCCGCGGCAACCAGGGCCTCAGTATTTTCAACATTGCTGCCACCAAAGAACAACGCAGTTCGACACAAGTCTTTCACACCTCGTGTAAACATGGCACCATGAACCAGCCCTTCAATGTCGCGCTCGGTCACGTTTGCTCGCTGAAGCAATTGATCGACGCCAGAATCAATAGCGACAATCGAATCAAACGTACTGGCGTGCGCGTCAGGGTCGAACTGGATCAGGATCTTTGGTTTCATGATCGATGCAAAATGCGAAAGTGTATTGGCAGTGGATAACGAAAAACGTCCCGCCATGAGGACGGGACGTGAAAGTTTTTGAGGTCGTCCTTGGTCAGACTAAAAGCCTTTGAAAGGATGCTCGGCGCTGTCTTTTTGGGCGACCATTTCGTCAGCGGTCGGTAGACCTTTCATCGCATTGGCGATCGACATTTTGGTGGCTTCGTAGTTGTAGTCGTAAATCTTTTTGTTGTCGTCTGCTTCCCAGTGAATGAAGACGCCACAAACGATGACCAGGTCTTCGCACTGATCCTTTGGAATGACGCCATCGGCAACGCTGTCCGCCACTGCCTGTGCAACCGCGGCTTGAGCAGGGCCGAACATTTGAACCGCTTGCTTGGCGCCTTTGATCGTTACTTTGGTGATCATAACGGTGGCAGGCTTGACAGCGACGTTGGGCGTCAAAACAGCCAGCAAGTTTGAGTGTCCTTCACTCTGGGTGGAGAGTGCATTCGCGAATGCGACGCCTACAGGACCATCTTTTGAACCGATCATCAGATCGATATGAGCTACTTCGTTTCCATCACCTGCCAAAGCTTCGCCAATGTACATCGACATTCTGTTCTCCTTGTAAAAACTGGTGGCCATGCGTCGTTTCGCGGTTGCCACGTTGGGTTCAATCTGGCAGCAGCGAATTGGCCTGCCAACTTCAGCGAGTTAAGCTATCAGACGCCCCTTTGGATCACAACCGCCCACATATAAAACCTGATAAGTCTTGATGGTTGCCACGATTGGCACCACTGGATTTGGACATTTCGACTTGATTCGATGGAGTATTTTCAGATGCGCCAGGCAGCTGCGTTGGAGAAGACGCGTTCGACCAAAAATGTCTTGGTGATCGGCGCAAGTCAGCGAGCTTTGATTCCGGGGTTAATTGCCGCCGATTTCAACCCGATCGTGATGGATCTGTTTGCCGATTGGGATACGCAAGATTGGCAGGTTGACGGAACACCGATTCGCGTGATCTTGCTGAGTCAGTACTCTGACGTGACACACCACAATCTCGCATCGATCGCCGATTGCGCTATCGTTGGAGGAGGCTGTGAGTTGCACAACGATGTGATGGTCGCAATTGCCAAACAAATTCCAATCGCCGGATGCCAACCCGATCACTTGCGGGAGTTTGCCCGACTGAGCAACGTACTTCAGAAGATCAGCCGCGCTGGTTGTCCCGTGCCAGAACAGATCAATTCGCTGAACGCGTGCCAATTGCTTGCCAACGCGAACGACGTCGCTGTTTTGCGAAAGCCAGAGTCCAGCTGTGGTGGGAGCAAAATCGAGTTCGTCGATCAAAGCTCGCCTGAGTCCGTTCGGATCGATTGGCAGCGAGATCATGGTAATGGCGTGTTTTGGCAACACAGAGTCGACGGCACAAGCCATTCAGCGCTTCTGTCGACCAACAACAGTAAAACGCATTTGATCGGCGTCACTCGGCAACTCGTTGGAGTCGAATGGTTGGGTGCCAAGCCGTTTGCGTATTGTGGATCGATCGGGCCACTTGGAAGGCGTTCTCTCGATTCAAGTTTTGAGTTTCAAGAAGCGTCTGTCTCATTGAAAGTGGCCCTTGAATCATCGGGTCAGATGATTGGACAACCATTTGGCATGAGTGGCGTCTGGGGATTCGATTTTCTTAGTGATCAATCAAGTCGTCCAAGCAAGTTCTGGATCGTGGACGTGAATGCGCGAGTGCCCGCGTCCGCTGAGCTTTTCGACGCTTCGTTTCGTTCGTTACCTCCCCAAGCTGGGAACGCTCGATCGGTCGTCGAGTATCACTTGAGTGCGTCGGCCAACGCAAATCGCGCATCCAGTCAAACGGCCGTGGCAGCTGCATCGCCGATGCCGGATCCTTGGAACGCTGATTCGATGCCAATCGAAGGTAAAGCGATCTTGTTCAATCGATTGGGCAAAACCATAACGATTTCCGAGACCTGTTTTTGTGACTTGGTCCAATACTACGATCAAGAGTTTTTCTTGAATAACGATCTCGGCATGAGCTTGGCCGATCTACCGAAAATCGGAACGACGATTGAACCAGGGCAACCAATTTTGACCATTCGACTACGCAAGAAACGTAGCGGCGACGAGTCGGCCTTGATCCGACAGATCGAAGAGGAATTGCAACAGCAGGCAGTTGCAGTTGAGCGCGTGTTGTCCGCGGATTTCGTTTGAGGTGGCCGTTGTTTTCAAACTTGCCAAGCAGAACAAACTTGCGGAAAAACAAAACCAGCAGCTGACTCTCAACCGTGAAGACCACGTGGGAGGATTTTCAGCTGCGGTTGAATTTACCTTTGGGCTAACCCGCCATCCGAGTGATTCGGTTGGTGGCTTGCATCGGCTCGAGGACTTCGTCGGCAAACCGGTACTGCATCACGTAAGCATCTTCGACGGTATCGTCGTAGTAATCTCGAAGCACCGAGACTGCTTTGAATCCCAGATTCTTGAAGAACATTTGGGCGGCAAGGTTGGTCTCGCGAATTTCCAGTACGATTCGGTTGCGACCTTTGCGAGAAAGTTTGCCGATCAGCTTGTTGACCATTTGCTGGCCAATGCCGCGACGACGAACATCCGGGCGAACTGAAAAGTTCAATACGTGAAGTTGGTCTTTGTGTAGTTCGTAAACCATAAAGCCGACGACACGTTCATCGTATTCGGCGACCATGCCAATGCAGTTGCGCTGTCGCAAGCAACGAAGGAAGTCTTCTTCAAGCCAAGGGAACTCGAAGCTGGCTTGTTCGATGTCCAACACCTCAGTCATGTCGCGGCGGATCATCCAGCGAATGTGAACGTTGATGTCGAAGTTTTGATCCTGATCCATTGATGACGTCCTTTGTCGTTTCCGTCGACAACCAAATTGAAAGGCAAGCTAATCCACAGGTAGACGAATTTAGCTGCTCATGACAACTGCAACCGTCCATGGTTTCGCCGTTGGTTTGTCTCACTGGGGTTACGTTAGCAAAAGCCAATTTGCTCGCCAATATTAATCGACGGTTGAAATGCGTTGACTTTGGTTTTAACGAACATAACTTTTTGGCAAAGCGAAAATAGGCGAACCACGCATCGCTAGCAAGCAAAGTTTTCGGTTTCAATTTAATCAATTGATCAAACTTTTTACACGCTAAAGTCGATGTTGACAAAGGACGGTTACGCTGTTTATTTCCTCTTCGTCCCTACGCAACGATTCATTGACGAACTACGATACACCTCTTGGTTTTATTGTTTTTTGATGCGTCATAGAAACGCAAGGATCGTTCGTTGAAACTCACCGCAGCTTGCGCTTTTGGGCTCGAAGCTCTCGTCAAACGCGAGCTTATCGCGCTAGGCTACGAACCGACGATTGAACAACCGGGGCGTGTTTCGTTTACGGGGAATACCGACGCAATCTGTCGTACGAATCTGTGGCTCCGCTTTGCCGACCGGATTTTGATCGAGGTCCAGCAGTTTCCCTGCCCTGATTTCGATGCGCTGTTCGATACCATCAAGCAATTTGACTGGTCGTCGCTGATTCCCAGCGACGCAGAATTTCCAGTGATTGGTCGATCGCGACTCTCTCAGTTGACCAGCGTTCCGGCCGTGCAACGAACCGTGAAAAAAGCTTTGGTGGAGTCACTGCAACGTGATCACAAGACAAATACCCTGCCGGAGACCGGCGGTGTCTACAAAGTCGAAGTCGCGTTGCTCAAAGATGTTGCCACATTGACCATTGATACGACGGGCCCCAGCTTACATAAACGAGGCTACCGCAAGTTGGTCGGGCCGGCACCGCTCAAAGAGACTCTCGCTGCAGCATTGGTCGATCTAAGTGTTTGGAAACCTGACCGTCCGCTCGTCGATCCGTTTTGTGGCTCGGGGACGATTGCGATCGAATCTGCATTGATTGCTCGAAATGTGGCTCCTGGGCTTCATCGAAAATTTGCCAGCAGCGACTGGTCCTTGATCACGCAACTTCAATGGGACGACGCCAGACAACAGGCGGAGTCTCAAATCGATCGAGATGGAGAATTGCAAATCATCGCAACGGATCGCGATCCCGAAGTCCTTTCGCTGGCGCGATATCACGCCAAGCAAGCGGGTGTCGAAGCGGACGTCCATTTCCAACAGCGGTCATTTCAGGAGCTTCGCAGCAAACGGGAATACGGCTGCATCATTACCAATCCGCCTTACGGAGAACGCCTGGAAGAACAACGTTCGCTGCGAGGATTATACGAGTCGATTCCGATGGTGATGCAGCGACTGCCAACATGGTCGCTCTTTCTGATCACCAACATGCCAAGGTTTGAATCGATGATTCAGCGAAAAGCGACTCGTCGTCGCAAGCTGTTTAATGGTCGAATTGAATGCACGTATTACCAATTTCTTGGGCCACGGCCTCCTCGAAAATCGGATCGAATCAATGAACCTGATTCGCAACCCGCGGTTGAACCGGTCGTCGAAGTCGAACCTTTGTCGACGGTGAATCCAAATCGTGATGATGAAGTGGCCACGTCGGTTGTTACTGAAGGTGAAAGCGACCAAACGGAGCCACGAAAAACCAAGCCGCCTGCGACTCCCTTGTTTGGTCAGCCCTTGTTTGGTCAGCTAACCGACAAGGATCGAGAGCAGGCTCAACTGTTTCGAAGCAGGTTGATCAAACGGGCCAAGCATCTGCGCCGATGGCCCAAACGAGGCGTCACTTGTTTTCGTCTTTATGAACGTGACATTCCCGAGATTCCATTGGTCGTGGATCGGTACGAGGACTACCTGCACTTGACGGAGTACGAACGCCCGCATGAGCGTGACTTGGCGCGGCATGCGGCTTGGCTGGAACTCATGGTGCAAACGGCGGCCGAGTGTTTGGAAGTGCCCATTCAAAAGACATTCTTGAAGCAACGAAAAAAAGATGAAGCGGGACAATACCAAAAACTGGACCAACAGCAGAAAAAGATTCGCGTTCAGGAACAGGGGCTGACGTTTTTGGTCAACCTGAATGACTATGTCGATACGGGTTTGTTCCTCGACCATCGCAACACACGAGCGATGGTTCGGGACAAGGCATCTGGCAAGGATGTCTTAAACCTGTTTGCCTACACCGGTTCATTCTCGGTTTACGCGGCCGCGGGAGGTGCATCTAGCGTCACGACGGTCGATCTGTCCCGGAACTATCTTGGTTGGGCTAAAGAGAATCTTTTGGCGAATGACTTATGGGACGACCGTCATCGATTGGTGGCGATGGATTCGATCGAATTCCTGGACTCGATTGCGGCGCGTGGTCCCCAGTTTGATTTAGCGATTGTGGACCCGCCGACTTATTCGAACAGTAAACGATTGGACGAAGATTGGAATGTCCAAACAACATACGTCGAGTTGCTGGGTAAGCTGGCGATCGTAATGCGCACCGGCGGCGAGGTCTACTTCTCGACCAACTTTAGGCGTTTCAAGTTTGACGAAGCCGCCGTCCCCGATTTCGAAACTCGTGAAATCAGTAATCAGACCGTACCAGAGGATTTCCGCAATAAACGGATTCACCGCTGTTGGTGGATGAAGAAACGGTAAGTGACACGGGAACGAAATGCGGGCAGAGCCAACTGCCGCAACGCATCACACGCGTCGACGTTGGCTGAAGATGCCCAGTCCAATTGCCAACATGAAAAAGGAACTTGGCTCTGGAATAGCGGCAAGCAAAATCGGATCCCAGCCGATCACATCTAGCGCTTGAAGGTCAAGTGCCGTCACCACATTGGCGCTGCCTGCGGGTTGAGACGTCGGGTCCATAATGCCGAGCCCCAAATTGTCGCGCCAATGGCTCGCTTGGCGACCGTCGCCGTTGTTCACGCCGCGGGACCAATGATTGACTCCGCCGCCAAGCGTACTACCTGAAGTCAGTCCACCGTCAATCGAATAAAACTTGGCTCGATTGTCCGCGGTCCAATCGATATCAGCATTGGCATTGAGCGAGTCCGCCGAATGGCGCAAAAAGTCCAGTGAGCTAACAAACGTAAATGCATTGTCGTTTATGTTGCCGTTAGCATTTGCATCGAGCGTATCGACGCCACTGACGAATCCCATTCCATGCATGATTTCATGGATGGCAACCCCCACAAAGTCAATTGCTCCTCCGGTGATTCCGTTGGTCGGATCAAAATCCCAAGTGAACTGGTTGCTGAAATTGATGTTGACGTCTTGGGCAGTGTTGTTGGCCGATCGCAATCCGAGCGCTTTTGCGTTCGCATGCGTCAAACGGACGGTTCGGTTGTTGGACCCACCATCGAAATCGTTGTAGGCATTGCCAGAAAATTCAGTGGTTCCGTTGATGTAGACGTTGAACGCATTGCCCTGAGGGATCGACGTTGAAAACGTCAAGTCGTCGTTCGACACAACATCGCCAGCGACTGCCGTTCGAAAATCGAGGTAGGTATAGTTCGCTCTGGATGACCCGGCCGATCCCAGAATGCCAGGTCCAAGGTCACTGAATCCGGCGTTGATATTAATCGTGATGTCGTCGTCGAATTGCGACTGAATGTATGCTGCGGCCGCTTGAAAGCCCGCGTCGGCGCTGGCGTTACCTGTCGACGAGATATTAAACGTAATGTCCGCTTGGGCAGTCGATAGAGCCGACAGGATCGACCAACCTACGACGACCGCAATCGAGAGGCGTTTCATAAAGGTTCCAATTCAGTTGTGAGGCATCTTCCATGTTAGTTGCCATACTGATTTCGTCGACGCTTTTTTTCATTTAAGTGCGCCGTTTACTCCTATGGAAGGGCTCAGATAAGCGGTCGCTATTTTTTGAACGAATGGATGTCGGCAATCGTTTGCTGCCAATCTCCGGAAAACCGAACCGCTCGATCATCGACGTACACCAATGCCGGTGGTTTATTGCGGCAGACTTCGTCAACTTCGATATTGTGTTTGTTGAGCCAAGCTTCAATCGCTGCGACCCCTTTATCGGTTCGGCATCGAGCGGAAAAGACGACGACTCGGTAGTCCTTTCTTAACTCCTTGATTGCCATGTCGACTTTGTGAACGGGGGGATCATTGATGACATCTTCGCCTTGCCAGCCATGCTGATACGAATGGATGACGCCATCAAAATCGAGGCAGATCGTTTGCGGTTTGATTGTCAGGCCGTGTTGTTGTAGCAGTTCGTCCGACGCGGGCGTGATGTCAAGAATTCGGTCAATCGCTTCATGCCCTTCAAGCCACTTCTTGTCGGCCCACGGTTCATCGTTCCAAACACGTGTAAAGTGCTCGCGTGTGTGGTGCCGACCCGGCAGCCGCAACCAACTGCCATGGTTATTGGTTCCAAGTGAGCCAGGGAAAAGATCAGGGGCACGGTCCAGGCCCAGTCGCTGAAAATCGGACACGAATTGATTGCAAAATCGTTGAACGGAACGAGTATCCATAGGACGTTCGAAGATTAACAAGAGATGGAATCCTCCTTTCCCATTGGAATCGGTCAACAGCGGATCGAAGCCGAGATCGACCAGTCGTTGATACCAGGAGGTCGCTGCAACAAAGTTTCCTTCGCGAGTGACGGATAGATCATCGTCATCATGTAAATCGATATCGAAGGCGAGCCAACGGCTGGTACCCTCTTTGGAAGCACTGTGTAAACCCAGAATTCCACCTCCATGCCGAGCCTTAAAATGCTTCTCCAGCGATGAAGACTGCAAGAAGATTTTGCCGCGTTCCTGTTTGAACGGTGCCGTAATTGCTTTGTTTTTTGCTTTGCCGTCCGAACCGGTTCCGCGGTATCTGGGGGCGAGATAACGCCCCCAAACATCGGTGCGGTTGACAAGATTATCCATCGTCCAAGCGGCCAATTCGCTTGCTCGTTCGCTCCACTCATCAGCGATTCGTTGAAGGTAATCTGACATTTTGCTCGCGTTTTTGGTCGGACTTCGGATAATTCGGGCTGCATCTGGCTTCGAATCGAAAATTACACGCCACCGACTGGCCAATCGAAGCTGTGAAATTAAACTGAAGGTTCTCCTCAGACATGCAAACGCCGATGCACTCGCCCCAGTTGCGTTGAGATTGTTTGCTGAAGATTGCAACTTGGACCCAACATCTTGTTCCACATCTCAATTTACCATGAACCGCCCCCTCTCTGAAAACCAACTTGGCGAATTGCCGTTGAATGAAACGGCTCAGGCAACGGCCCTGAAGACTGCTGACGATTACGCAAATTCTGCTGCAGCCGATTATGCCAACGATCCATCAATCGACCGTGCGCCAGATCGCCTTGAGTCGACGATGCAACATCGGACAGAGGCTTCCGTCTTTGATGTTTCGCTTGGCAAAGTGTACGTTGTGCTGCCAGCCTACAACGAAGAGGCTGGCCTTCCAGAGTTGCTTTTGGAAATCAAAAAAGTGTTCGCCATCAATGGTCGCGAATACGAAGTCATCGTCGTTGACGATGCGAGTACAGATGACACGGCCAAAGTTGCCAGTCAGGCTTCGTTCCACATGCCGGTCAATTTGGTGCAACATGAAGTCAACCAAAATTTGCCCGGTGCCCTGAGGACCGGTTTTTTGACCGCATTAAAGCTGTCCGAAGACCACGATATCATCGTCACCATGGACGGCGACAACACGCATCCGCCTGCAATCATCAATGCATTGCTGCAAAGGATCAGCGAGCGCTACGATGTTTCGATCGCTTCACGTTTTCAAAATGGAAGTCGAGTCATTGGTGTACCATGGACGCGGGTGATCACGGCCTTTGGTGCTCGTATGATGTTCAAAATGATCATGCCAATTCCAGGCGTACGAGACTATACCTGTGGCTATCGCGCGTATCGCACCTACGCACTGCGAGAAGCGGTTGAGTTCTACGGCGACGAGTTCGTGTCTGAAAAAGGATTTTCCTGCATGGCAGACGTGTTGCTGAAAATGCGTCGATTCAAATTTGTGTTTGGCGAAGTCCCGATGTTGCTCCGCTACGACCAAAAAGAAGGCGGCAGCAAGATGGCGGTGATCAAGACGATCATGCAAACGCTGGGGCTCCTGTTGAAGCGACGATTTGGCGGCTACTAAACGTTCGTAAGTTCCTCGATCTGTGACTTGGCCAACCGCCTGTAAACGGTGCAAAAGACAGTCGCTACAACCGTTACGCCACGCCTCAAAAAATGACTTGCCGCTGTCGATCGGTGCCGCTCGAGGATGAGCTTAATTAAACTCGACACAATCAACTTGAATCAACGACTCGACGCACTTCCATGATTGTCAAAACACAAACGAACGCTCCGGTGACGGTCTCGGGCGATTCCATCGAACGAAAGAAGTTCGCCATCGCCGGCGGTGGGATGCTTGGCCTGACTTTGGCCATGCGAATGGCCAAACAGGGTCACGATGTGACGCTGATCGAAGCCGCTCCTACATTGGGTGGACTGGCCAGTGTCTGGAAGATTGGCGATATCGAGTTTGATCGTCACTACCATGTGACGCTGCTTTCGGACAGTCGATTGCGAAACCTGGTTGATGAGATTGGCTTGGCTGATGAGATGAATTGGGTGGAGACAAAAACCGGTTTTTACACCGACGATGAGCTCTACTCGATGTCCGATACCGCAGAGTTTCTCAAGTTTCCACCGCTCAAGCTGATGGAAAAATTGCGACTTGGCGGGACCATTTTTTATGCCTCCAAAATTCGCAACTGGAAGCGTTTGGAGAAGATGCCGGTTGCCGATTGGTTGCGGCGTTGGTCCGGCAAAGGAACCTTTGAAAAAATCTGGTTGCCGCTGCTGCGTGCGAAGCTGGGTGAAAGTTATAAAAAGACATCCGCAGCATTCATCTGGGCTCACATCAATCGGATGTACAAGGCCCGTCGAACTGGACTTAAGAAAGAGATGTTTGGCTATGTCCGCGGCGGATATCGAACGATCATTCACAGATTGATCCAGAAACTGGATGAGTTAGGCGTCACTGTCAAGACGTCCCATCCGATCGCATCCGTTGCAAAGCAAGCGAACGGACTGTTTGAAATCGGCTATTCAAACGATCAACCGTCAGAGCATTTTGACAAAGTGATCATGACGACACCAAACTCGATTTTGAGTCGCGTCTGCAATGACTTGAGTGCCGATGAAAAGGCGCGGTTCGACAAAGTAGAGTACTTGGGGATCGTTTGTGCTTCACTGCTGCTCAAGAAGCCGCTGTCAAAGTACTACGTCACAAATATCACGGATACCTGGGTTCCCATGACAGCGGTCATTGAAATGACCACGATCGTCGATCCAGAAGAATTGGGTGGCCACTCACTGGTTTACTTGCCCAAGTACGTTCCCGCGGAACATGAGCTGTTTGATAAAAGTGACGAAGAAATTCAGGCTGATTTTCTGGCAGCACTGGACCGCATGTACCCTCATTTCGATCGGGAAGACGTCATCGACTTCAAGATTTCTCGGGTTCGCAGTGTGATGGCGATCCCAACACTCAACTACAGCGAACTCTTGCCGCCGATGAAATCGTCAGTTGACGGTTTGTATATCGTCAACTCGTCGTACATCCTCAAAGGGAATCTGAACGTCAATGAGTCGATCACGATTGCCGAAGAGGCAATGGAAACGGTCCTTAAAGACGAACTCGTCGGCCAGTGAGTTGAGCGTTGCGATAACCCACCGCTATATTAGAGCTCTTACGAGAAGTTCTTGGTTTGACAGGTCGGTGGAACGTTAGCATGAAGAAAGTCTTAATTGTCATCGGGGACGCAACAGAGTTGCTCGATACGATGTACCCCTACTACCGACTGCAGGAAGCAGGGATCCAACCAGTCGTCATTGCATCAGAAAAGCGACTTTATCAGCTGGTGCTTCACGAGGTTAAACCGGGATGGACCATCACCAAGGAATGGGAAGGGTATACGCTCGAAGCAGATCTGGCGTTTTCCGACGTCGTCGAATCTGATTACGACGGGATCTTTTTCTCTGGCGGCCGGGCACCTGAATACATCCGTTACGACGACGATTTGGTCCGGATCACGCAATATTTCTTTGCGGAAAACAAGCCGATCGCCAGCGTCTGCCATGGTGTTGAAATCCCGGCGTTCGCTGGTTGCGTAAAAGGGCGCCGCATGGCGACCGTTGAAAAATGCCGTTTCGATCTGGAAGTTTGCGGTGGCATCTTTGTCAATGAACCATGCGTGATCGATGGAAATCTGGTCAGCGGCCGAACGTATCATGACAACGGCGCGTATGTCGGAGCGTTCATTCAACTGTTGGAATCAAACGCGTAAGTTTGATCTTTAGGTAAACGTGGATCCGTGCTTAAGTTTGACAGGAAGATTTTGATGACAAGAAGATTTTGATGACAGGAAGATTTTGATGGCAGGAAGATTTGAAGACAGGAAGATTTGATGGCGGGAAGATTTGAAGACAGGAAGATTTTGAAGACAGGAAGATTTTGATGACAGGAAGATCACTATGCGATCTAGAGAATCGACTCAGTGCGGTGGGTTGAGCATCGAACGATTCAATTGCGTTTAGTTCGCAAACGGATCAGTTTAATGGCCGACGCGATATTCCTGTCACCCATCTTCCTGTCGCACATTTTTCTGTCGTGCAGTGCGATCTAAAGTCTTGGGTCGACTGGTTCGCTTTCGAGCGCCAAGACTGCGAACACACATTCATGGATGCGACGCAGCGGTTTTTTGGCAACGAAGCGTTCGATCGATTCTACACCCAGCGCAAATTCGCGCAGAGCAAGCGACCGCTTACGACCGAGATGACGCTGGCGCAACCGCTTCAAGTTTTCTTCTACGTCGTAGTTGGCTCCGTAGATGATTCGCAAATACTCTTTACCACGACATTTGATCGCCGGCTGAATCAATTCAGGGCGTTCTTTTCTTTTCGAATGGTGGATAAAGCTCAACGGTTTGACAACCATCCCTTCACCTCCTTGCGCCGTCATCTCCAACCACCAGTCGGTCACCTCCTGTTGACTGGTGGCGTCATCGAGATCGACTGTCTTTGATCGTGTGACCATCAAAACGGGATCGTGTTGAACTACGTTCGAAATTTGATCCAAATGCCAATGATGATCTTTGTCTGTGTGTGAGGCATTTTCGGTGGCAAGCAAATGAAACGGAGCAATTTTGAAATCGTCTTCAGAATCAACTTCCCAGCAATACTGCCGATACGCTTGACGAAATCGATCGATATTTTCCGAGGACTGTTCCAGTCGTTGCAACATGTCCTGCAGCTCGGTATTTGGTTGAGCATCGATCGTATCGAGACGGCATTGAGTTGTTTTCAGCTGCTCAGTGGCAACGGGGATGCTTGACGATGCCGCAGCAGCAACTGCCGCGTATTGAGTTTTCAACAATTCTTGTGCTTTGGCTGACCAGGGCATCAATTCGCAGTCAAAGCACGCCCAGTCGGTTTGATGTTGATCCCAAAAACCAGCTCGACTCATGGATTCCTGCAAACGGGCAAGCAACGCATGTTCCAGCGAATCCGAGTTAAAAAATGGTCGACCAGTTCTCGTGTAAATCACTCCAGCTTGATCGCCGGTGACGCCAAATCGTCGCCGCGCAGTCTCAGCTCCTTTGGTGACGACAACGATGGCGCGAGAGCCCATATGTTTTTCCTGGCAAACTACTTTCGAAACCAGTCGTTCGCGATAGTAAGTGAAGGTTTCGTCGGGATGTTCCAGAAAACCGGGTCGCCGACTTGTTTCGGCGGGAGACATCGTCGGCGGCAAATAGACCAGCCACTTGGTGTCGATGGCAAAACGACTCATCACTTCCAGCGCCGCAGTCGCATTTTCTTCACGGACCGTGATGCCGGCACGGAGACGCGTCGAAATAACACGTTTGCCCATGACATCTTTCGCGTCGAGCACATCGTCGGCGCTTTGTTGTGCACTCAGTTCATCTACGTCAACAATTGGCTTGGGCGACTCGTAATACGTTTTCAACGCTGGCACCGAAACGGTTTCCAGCTCAGGATATCGAAGTGCCGTCAATGAGCGACCAAAAACACACCCGGTGTCGAGGTTAATCGTGTGGTTGAGCCACTCTGTTTTGGCAACTGGAGTATGTCCGTAAACCACCATCGCGTCGCCTCGGTAATCCGCAGCCCAATTCAGTCGGACGGGCAAACCGTACTCATCACGTTCGCCGGTCGTCGCGCCGTAAAGTGCAAATTCTCTAACGCGACCTGACGCTCGTCCGTGCATCGATTCGGGTAGACCGGCGTGGGCGACGACAAGTTTGCCTCGATCCAATACCAAGTGGCTGACCATCGAGTCGAGAAACTCAATCAGGGATTGATTAAATTCGGGTTGTTCAGACTCGGGGACGGTTGCGAGATCTTCCAAGGTTTGGGCAAGTCCATGTCGGACCTGCACATTCTTTCCGGACAACTTTCGCAGCAACTTGACATCGTGGTTTCCCGGCACGCAAAGCGCATCGTCGTGCATGACCATGTTCCGGACAAGACTCAAAACGTTCAACGACTGGGGACCTCGATCGACGAGATCACCGACAAACGTCGCGCGACGATGTTCGGGATGCCGGTAACACAGCGTTGCCCAGCCAGGTTCTTTGGGTACGTCGTATCGTTCGTAGCCCAACGTTTCCAGCAGGCTTTGCAATTCTTCGCAGCATCCATGAACATCACCGATGACATCGAAGGGGCCGGTCAGTTCGGTTCGGTCGTTCCAAAGTTTCGTCCGCTCAATGGTGCACGCATCGACGTCCGACTCGGAGTCCAAGCGGAACACATACCGAAAGCCTTCCTTTTTGAGTTTGTACAGTGATCGTCGAAGACTCGATTGCTGTCGTCGCAAAACATGGGCACCAAAATTTCGATCTGGCCGTGTTTCGTTTCGTGCAGCGCAAATCTTTTCATCGATGTTTAGAACGATCGCGACGGGAAGCACATGAAACTCTCGAGCCAAGCGTACCCATTTTTGTCGAAAGCCATGCTCCAAGTTTGTCGCGTCGATCACCGTAAGCCGGCCATGCGCGAGTCGTTTTCGCACGATAAACTCCAGCAACTCAAACGCTTCACCGCTGACCGATTGATCATTCGCATCGTCGGAGATCCATCCGCGGCACTCGTCTGACGAGATCACTTCGGTATCGAGAAAATGTCGTTTGCCAAAGGAGGATTTACCGGAACCGCTGACCCCGACCAGGACGACGAGGCTCAAATTTGGAAGGGAGATATTCACGCCAGCCCTCCAGTCTTGGTCGTCGAGTTTTGGGTCAATGACCGTGATGCGCCAATCGATCCAGGGTCCTGGATACGAAAACAGGCCATCTGCGTTGGTGAACCGACTTGCTCGTCAGCTGGACCAATACCTTCGATCTCAAACTCATAGCCAAACCGATCCGCGATCGTCTGGCACCACTGGCGGAACTCAGTTCGAGTCCATTCGAATCGGTGGTCGGGGTGTCGGAATTTTCCAGCGGGCAGTGATTCCCACATCGCGTTGTATTCGGCGTTGGGCGTCGTCACAATGACCGTTTTGGGTTGCGCATATTGAAAGACGACTCGTTCAAAAGCCGCCAAACGTGGCGGGTCGAGATGCTCGATCACTTCGATGATCGTTGCCGTGTCAAATCCGGAGAAACGTTGGTCCCGGTACAATAAGGAACCATGAATCAGCCGCAGTCGATCTGCCGAAAGTGCAGATAGTTGGTTGAGCTTGAGCCGATCCGAAGCGTGTTCCAACGATCGAACCGAAACATCCATGCCCACGAGTTGATGAATCGACGAGTGTTTCGACAAACGACCCAGCAGTTTTCCTTCACCGCACCCAAGATCCAAAACTCGTTGACTACCAAAGGTCAAGACTTTCGCTTCCACGGTATCGAGTCGCATCTGATTCAAGCTGATTTTGGTTTCCAGCTTTTCTTCAACCACGTCGCCTTGGTCGGTTTCACTGTCATCTGGCGAGTTCTGTTGTTCGAGTTCATACAGACGTTTCATGGCAATGCGTCGCAAGCCAGCTTGAAATTTTAGATAGCGTCGAACAATGGCGCTTTTCTCAGGATGGTCTGCAAGCCATGATTCGCCTTTGGCAAGTAGCTTGTCCAGTTCATCGCGTCCTGAAAAGTAGTGTTTTTGCAAATCGAGAACGGGCAGGAGGACATACAAATGCCGCAAGACGTCTCGAACCGTTTTTGTTGCCTGAAGTCTCAAAGAAAAATAGCTGCTCATGCCCCACCGAGTAAATTGATCGTCCAGCGCTATGGGCTGGCAAACGACTTTATAGTCAAGCGGCTCAAACGCTTTACGGAGAAACTCCTCACCACCTCGAACAGAAACGACATCGAGTTGGATTTGGAACTCCCAATTTTTTTCGACGAGCTCAGGTCGTTTGTGGCAAATGCCATTCATAGCTGAACTTAGTGCCGACGCGATCGCCGTACTCATCAAAGAAGAAGCCACGTAAGGGCGGTCATTTACGTAACCGGAAAGTGCATGCGGAGTTGGACCTTTGCGATTTCGTGCCATGTCGAGTGGGTCAATGTCCAGCAGCAAACAAAACGTTGTTCGCTCGCTCGATGACTCGGGATAAAAGACGTGGCATTTTCCGAACCGGATTGGAAACGATTGGAATCGGTCAGGGTGTTTATGCAGCAAGAAACCTATGTCAGCCGCTTGAGGGTCCTCCGTGGTCAATGTCAGCAGCATGGTTTGAAAAGTTGGTAGTGAATGGGATGGAATATGATAAGACTACAAAGCGGTCGCAAGGTTCGCTGCGATGCCCGGCAACACCAATCCAATTCGATCGACCTGCCGTCGTTCTATTGGTCAGTCGTCGATTGTCGGGATGTCGCTTTGACGCAAAACAGTTTGGAAAAACTGCGAAAGACCATACGGGGTCCGGCAATGGCGGGAGTCGCTTTAAACCCTTCGGCGAGTTTCGATTTTCCCAGCTGCTTGAATTTGTCGCTATGGGCAAATGCATAGACGATTCCATTTTCCGAACAGACGAAGATCGATTCTCCATCAAAAACAGGAGAAGACGAATACGCGTTGCCGATCCGTTGTTGCCAAATTGACTGACCGTCTTTGGTCCGGCAGCAGCTGAGAATCCCTTTGTCGTTGAGCATGTAAAATCGGTCGTCAATGACGAGTGGACTCGGTTTGCGAGAAATCGCTTTACCTGACTGCCAGCGAATGTTGGATTCGGTGATGTCCCCTTTACCCGAAGGATCTACGGCGAACAGTTTGCCCATGCCGTTAGAAATCAAGACGTTGCCTTCAGGAGTCATCAACGGTCGAGACGACACGTTCATGCCGCCATGATAAAGCGTCCATACAGGGTCGCCCGTCTTCGGTTGGTAGGCGTTCGTTGCCACGGCCGCCGGGTAGATCAACAAGGGTTGGTCGTTGACGTTGACAATGCTTCCAGTGCCATACGCTTTCTTGAAATCGCCATTGTCGGTTCCATATTTGATATCACGATCACGAGTCCAAACCGTTTTTCCAGAACGCTTGTCCAGCGCAACCACATATTGCCGGTCCGCACCGTCGAAAGCGACAATCATCAAATCTTCAAACAGAATGGGCGAACTTCCCGGTCCTCGAAAATGATCGCATTCCAAATCCAATCTTTGCCAGACTGTTTCAAACGTTTTTGTGTCGAGACAGGTGGTGCCGTATTTGCCAAAATGAATAT
Organism: Planctomycetota bacterium; assembly: GCA_038534355.1. GTDB lineage: Bacteria > Planctomycetota > Planctomycetia > Pirellulales > Pirellulaceae > Mariniblastus. The sequence goes on along the minus strand of JBCAWX010000003.1, from coordinate 160,854 downwards.
ACGCGTGACCTTCTTCAACGACTGGGGTGGGCGAAGCGTAGCTGTTGGTTGGGTGACAAAAATCCGGAGTTTCATTTTCGTGCAAGACGCGATCTAACAAGACCTTGCCGCTATCGAGCGCGACACAAATCACGGACATCTGCTTGCCGTCTTCGGTTGCGGTGGTCAGCCAAACTTGATTGCCAACGACGACGGGAGATGACCAGCCTTTGCCGTGGATGTCGATGTTCCATTCGATATCATCCGTGGTGATGTTGACCGGGAACGAAGAACCACTGGTGATGCCGCTGCCTTGCGGTCCCCGAAACTCAGACCACTGAGCGTTTGCGTACTGGGAAAGGCTGACGAACAACACCAAGCTGACCCATTGGATCGCCAGTATCGTCAGGTTCTTGGTCGTTGAGTACATTCGATTCTCACGTCGTTGAAAGGTTGTTCTGCGCCAAGGTCGGCTGAATGAGCTCGTTGGTCCGTCGTATCGTGACTATTTTTTCAGGCCAAGCTTTAACTCTTGTTTGCAAAAGTTGATGCTCTTGAGCAGTTCGTTCATCTGGTAATCCGCGTCATTGGACTTGTCTTTGGGCACTGGCTTTCCAGCTCGCGCCATGCGTAGAAACGATTCGTAGTCTCGAGCTTTGACATTGGGGTAAGCGTTCCAGAAAGCGTCGTCGTGATAGTTGAACGAACGATTGAAACCCGAGATGATCTCCAACTGGAAAGGGACGCCGGGGCAAAGCTCACCGAATCGTTTGGCGTATAGTTTCCAATCAACCTGCCCTTCTCCAACCGCGTTCCAGGCAACGGCGGCGCCTTGCTCGGTTTCCCAAACGGTCGAATCGCGGATCCCTGAGCTGACAGCATAGGGGCCGACGACTTCAAGATTCGACGCGGGACTTTCCAGCGTCCAGGTCGCGTTGCCACTGTCGATCGTTGCACCGACAAAGTGTTTTCCTGCGGCCTCGATCAGCGTTACCAACTCGTGTCCTTGCATATCGCCAGCGTGATTTTCAACCGCGATTTTGACATTGGCGTCAACTGCCTGAGACTCAATTGACTTCAAGACTTTGACGGTTTCTTCGATATGGGCTTCGATGCCACCGGGAGTGGTTCGTTCGCTAGCGCCTCCGAGGTAACATCGAAAAACGGGTGAGCCCAGCGTCTTGGCGACTCGAATGCCCAGTTCCAAATGTTCCTTAGCGGTGCCCCATTTTTTGATAAACCGTTTGGCCGTGGGGCAGATGCCGCCCGTGCCCGCGTGTACCTTGACACCCAAATCGTTGGCAATTTGTTTTAAGCCTGCCAGATATTTTTCTTCGTGGTTCTCATAGACATCCAGATCGGAAAGCAGGATCGAATCGAGCTCCTTTTCTGCTGCGAATCGAATCAAGCGCTCCGCTTTCCAGTTGTGTGCGCGAATCGAAAAGTTGTCAAAACCGAGGGGGATCGGTTGGCGTTGACGGATTGTCGATTCCGGGTTTGCCGCAGCGAATAAAGGAGGTGCAGCGATAGCAGCCGCTGCAGCGATAGCAGTCGATTTCAAAAAGAGTCGTCGATCGGTTTTCATGTTGGGCGGGCTCGCGATAGCTTGTCAGTTCAAGTTATCAGTTTACTCGAAAAGCTAACCGGTAAGTTGCCGGTAGTGAGGATGTCCTCGCGAACGTCGGAATGCATGAATCCTGTGATCAGATTTGACACAGAGCAGGCTCATCAGTAGAAAAATTCTTGTTTCTGAGACAAGAAACCGGGTGCTTTGGCGAAGACTGTTTCGATTGTCGACCGATTCCGATTAGACTTGCCTGATCATCAGGCACGTTTGCTTTTCTAACACGAAGTTGATTCCAAACGAACTTATTGAATGTTTTTCTTCATCATTCCTACGGGAACCGACGCCCCTTGCTACCACTGGCCATTCGCCACGTTTGGGATGATCTGGCTCAACGTTGTGGTTTTGGTTTTGCAGTTCATGTTTCCCGAAGTTGCCGAGTACTTCATTCTCGACTTTGGGTCATGGAATCCGATTCAGTGGTTGACCTCCAGCATCATGCATGCCGGGATCGGGCACCTCGTGTCGAACATGATTATTCTGGCAATCGTTGGTTATGTCATTGAAGGGAAAGTGGGCTGGTGGCGGTTTATTGCGATCTACTTTTTGATCGCTGCCATTGCCGGATGCCTTGTCCAAACCACGATGCTTTTTATTGGAGGTTCCGGGGCACTTGGAGCCAGCGGCGTGATCTTTGGCATGATCGCGATTGTCATGATCTGGGCGCCGGAGAATGAAGTCAGCTTTCTGTTTTTTGCGCTGATCTTTCTGTACCCGATGACAACGACGTTCAGTGCATCCATTCTGATCGTCAGCTTTTTACTCTTGGCACTCGAGTTTCTTTCGATCGCTTTCAGCGGATTTGGAATGTCGTCGGCGATGTTGCATCTGACCGGAGCGATGCCGGGTGCACTGATCGGTTATTTGATGGTGCAATGGCGTTGGGTGGATTGCGAAGGATTCGATCTGATGTCGATCGGTTTTGGCAGACGAGGCGAGCGAGTGTTGACAGTGCAACAAGAGCAAACATTGATTCGTGAAAAAAAGGAAGCGGCAGCTCAAGCACTGGAGGATCTCCATAAGAGCGGAGAGATGGTGGAGATGTATCTTGCCAAAGGTCATTTTGAGATGGCGCTCAATCGTTATCAGATCCAGCGAAAACGTGACAAGCGATTTCATTTGACCGAAGCCCAGATGATCGCGTTGATCAATGGGTTGTGGCAAGAACCAAGAACACGAGCTAAAGCGGTGCCCGTGATGGAGCTCTATCTGAAAACGCATCACTCGCGAAGAGTGACGGTCGCGCTCAAACTGGCGCGGCACGAACTGTTGACCAAGGAGCGCCCAAAACGTTGTCTGGAGTTGATCAAGTTGGCCAGTGCCAGCCCGATGAACGAAAAGGAAACTGCCTTTGCCAAACAATTGGTCGCCAAAGCAAAAGCGATGATTCAATCAGGGTCGATCGAGTTCTCTGATTGAACGTTGCGCGTTGAAAGCCATCCGTTTTCGCAGTCGAACGATCAACTCGGTGCATGCCAAACACGATTCCGATCGTGACCGAAACGACTTGACCAGCTTGATTCAGACGCGTCGTCGTCGGCCAAAAGCGGCCAGGGCCAACAGCCCGACCAACAGTCCACCAGTTGGTTCCGGGACGGCAGTCCAGGCAAACGCGAAATCAGTTGCCGAGTCGCCGGTGATTCGAAACGTGTAACGTCCGGCAGAAAGATTCTCGATGAAGATGTGTTCGTAGTTGTAGTCCGTGCTGACGCTCGAATCGATCAAGCTGCCGAGGAACGAGCCGCTGGAATCGTAAAGCTCCAGATCAAGATTGGCGACCGTAACCGTGGGGTCAAAAACTGCGGTACTCGCATCTCCATCGTTGACGATTGCATTCCAAACGAGTGCGGCACTGATGTCACCATCTTCGATTAGATCAACATCATAGAAGAGATCGCCTGTGCCGCTGTAGTTGTCGAAATCATAACCGCGATCACCGACCAATTGTGTTGGTTCGCTGGTTGACGCTTCGAATTCACCGGCTTCGAGCATCAGATAGCTATTAAAGACATTCATTTCGCCAAAACCAAACACTTCATCGACGGGGCGAGTCGACGTTCGGTCCCAATCGCTAAACTCGTGCTTGGTCGCGCCTGCAAACAGCAACGCTTTGGTGACTTCATTTTGCTCCGCATTGGTCCCGACACCGGCGCTTCGCAGCAACGCTGCACCCGCAGAAACAAACGGAGTTGAAAAACTCGTCGCGTTCGACGGGGCGACAATATCTGGTTTAAATCGACCGGCACCATAGTCAGACGTTTGGCCACGTGCGTGGTTGCCGTTGCTCAAACCGACGACGATCGAGTTATAGGATGTGGCGAGGTAGTCTGGCGTTGTATTGGACGAAGAATTATTCGTGCCGACGACCGACAGCATGTTGTCTCGATTCACGACAAAATCGAGTCGCGAAAGGACCTGATTTTTTTCAGCCGTCGATCCGGCAAAACCGATGTAGCTGTGATTGGTGATATCGTAAGTCTCCGTCGTCAATGGATCGCCACCAGCTAAATTTAAGACACGGTTGATATAGTCACCTGCCTCATAGCCGGTGATGTCCGTGATTCCGGGTGCAAGACTGACCGAGTTGTCAAAGAAGTTTCGACCGACTGTCGACGCGTGCGAACTGATCCCGGTGTTGGTTCCAGTTCCGTTGTTAATCGTTTTGCCACTGACACTGCCCATGTAGCGACCGCTGCCATCGGGTGCTTCCGGCATCGCGACAGTTAGCCCCGAACCATCCGCTGGTGCCACGCCTCCGTTGTAATTGAGCAGGGCGTTGAATCCGACATCCTCTTTATACGCTTGGCCAAAACCGATCGAAGCGAATGCCAACCCGAAAAATACAGCTAGCGAAGATACGATAAATTGAATGCGGATCACAGTAGACTCCAAAGCCGCCAAGTTGCGAATTGACCAACAGTCGATGCCGTCGGTGCTTCTAACCTAATGAAAATTTCATTTTCTTCCAACAAAATCCGCCATAATGGCGAACGTCCAGGCGCAAATTCATGCTTGCCGCGTCCAATTGACAGCCAAATTCGCTTTATGGCGATTTATCGGAAAAATCGGGTTTTCCCATGCGTGCAATTACTCAACTCCTCAATGCGGCCAGGGTTGGTTTCGCAACGATGCCGATTGTAGGATGTAGGCAAGCTTTTGGATTCGTCGATAAACGCTTGACAGGCATCGCCCTGACCGAAAGATTAAACAAACCGGCAAAGTCAATTTTGGCTGAGGGTGTCGGTGAAATGTTCCGCACATGATTCCGTCGATGAACAAGTCCAAACTCGACATTGTAATTTTTGATCAGACTGAGTCCTGTCCATATCTCGAGGGAGAGGTCGCTCGGATGCCGTTGCGAATGCCCATCGGTCCGGTCAGCCAACTCGAAATCGATTACCGTCTCGCCGAAGGTCATCGTCGCACGGGAGAGTTTGTTTACCAGACGCAGTGTCCAACGTGTCAAGCTTGTCAGCCGATTCGGATTAAATGTGAGCCTTATCGGTTTTCCAAAAGTGCCAAACGAGTGATCCGAAACAACGATCGCTTTCTGGAACAGCGCTTGAGCGAACTCGTTTGTGACCAGCCGCGAATCGATCTGTTCAACAAACATCGGCGCCTCCGAGGGTTGGCGAAACAGGACGTTGACATTGATCGTGAAGAATATGAGTGGGGTTTTGTGAAGTCCTGTTTTTCGTCGTTCGAGATTTCTTACTGGGATGAGGGCCGATTGGTTGCAGTGGCAATCTGCGATCAGGGCCAGACCGCGATGTCGGCAGTCTACACGTACTATGATCCAGATTACGCGTCACATGGCATCGGAACTTACTCGATTTTAAAGCAGATTGAGTACTGTCAGCAACGAGACATTGAGTACCTTTACCTTGGTTATTACGTTGCTGATTCGCCGCACATGAAATACAAGGCTCGGTTTCTTCCGCAGGAACGGTTGATTGGCAACCAGTGGGTCAAATTTGAAAAATAGTCCTGCCTTTGCATGGGCGTTTGAGTCAAAATCCAACCGCTTGCCGTGGTTGTTTTCGCAAATGGCCACGACCGGACTTTGAAGCTGCTTCGTCTGTTTTGGCTTCGTCGACACGAGTACAATGAAGGCTCGCTGCAGCCGCTTCCACACTTGGACCATGACATGAGAATTGCACTGAGCTGTGCCTTCGTTTTGGCGACGCTCTTGATGTTCAGCTCCACATTGGCACAAGAGATTGATGACGTCTCTTATGACCGTGACATTCGACCGCTTTTGGCAGATCGCTGTTTTTCCTGCCATGGACCTGATGCGGAAGCACGACAGGCAGGACTCCGTTTGGATCAACAATCCTCGGCTCACGAGTTGGCCGTTGTTCCAGGAGACTTGGATGCGAGTGAACTTTGGGTACGCATCAATGCTGTTGATGAAGATGTCGTCATGCCGCCACCTTCGACGCACAAGCCGCCGTTGACCAAGCGGCAGCGCAAGCTGATTCAAAGTTGGATTGAGCAAGGAGCAAACTACGAAGCGTTTTGGGCGTTTGAGAAACCGACACGACCCAGCTTGCCCAACGTTGAAAACCGCGAGTGGTCACGATTTCCGATTGATCGTCTTGTGTTGAACTCATTGGAGCAACGCGGCATTGTCCCCTCGCCAGAAGCGGACTCGCGTACGTTGGTCCGCCGCGTGACGTTGGATTTGACAGGGCTGCCACCAAGTGTCGACGAAATCAAAATCTTCCTCGATCAAGAACAAGCGATGGGATGTGACGCCGCATGGGAATCGCTCGTGGATCGATTGTTGGACTCACCACATTATGGTGAACACATCGCAAGGTTCTGGTTGGACTTAGTGCGATTCGCTGATACCAACGGAATGCACAAAGACTTCTATCGCAATCACTTCGCGTATCGCGATTGGGTGATTCGATCTTACAACGATGATCTGCCGTTTGACCAGTTTCTGACGCATCAGTTGGCTGGCGACTTGTTGGAAGATCCGACCAAGGATCAGCTAGCCGCAACTGCGTTTCATCGGCTGCATTTGATCATCGATCGTGGAACGGCACTTCCGGAAGAAAGCTTTCACAAGAACGTTGTTGACCGGGTGACGGCATTCGGCACCGCTTTTCTGGGTATGACGGTTCACTGCGCCCAGTGTCACGATCACAAGTACGATCCGATCTCTCAAAAAGAGTTCTATTCTCTGTACGCCTTTTTTAACAACCTCGATGCGGCTCCTGAAACGGTCGCTCGTCCCAAGAATGGTCTGCAGGCGCCGTTTGTCTCGCTGGCCGACGAGTACCAATCGAAACAGTTGGCTCAATTCAATACGGAAATCGCCGGTTGGGACGCAAAACTGGCCGACGTGAAGAAGCGGATCGAACAGCTGAAACAGAAACAACAAGCAATAACAGAACCGAATGAGGATGGCACTGAGGATCAGCAAGTCACCGAAGCATCAAAAGCAATACAAGCGAAACAACTTGCTGAACTCAAGAAACAACAAACGGAATTCGAAGCAAAAAAGCGACAGGTCGTTCAAGCGCGAGACTCGTTCAATCTCAATATCCCCTACGCGATGGTCATGAAGGAACGAGCTGAAATACGACCGACACACGTGCTGTTGCGCGGACAGTATGACGCGCCAGGTGATTTGGTTCAGCGACAGACTCCAGGATTTCTGCCGCCGCTGAAATCCGAGCAGGAAATCCCTAGTCGGCTTGATCTGGCAAATTGGGTCGTTTCGCCTGACAACCCTTTGACGAGCCGAGTTGCTGTCAATCGGATCTGGCAACAGTTATTTGGAGTTGGGCTGGTCAAGACGTCGGAGGACTTTGGGGCTCAAGGTGAACTGCCCAGTCATCCCGAGCTGTTGAACTTCCTCGCTGCTTCATTCGTTGAATCTGGCTGGAAGACGAAAGCATTGATCAAACAGATCGTCATGTCAAAAACGTACCGACAGTCTTCGCGGGCTTCCGATGATTCATATGATCGCGATCCAGAAAACCGATGGCTTGCCCGAGGTTCACGGCATCGACTTGATGCGGAAGTGATTCGAGATCAAGTTCTGTTTAACTCCGGATTGCTCGTTCCAACCATGTACGGTCCCAGTGTTAAACCGCCGCAACCGGATGGATTGTGGAAAGCAGTTACGATGATTGGCGAACGGTATCGTGCTGATCAGGGAGATTCGATTTATCGACGCAGCATTTACACGTATTGGAAACGAGGAATGCCGCCGCCGCAAATGACAATTCTTAACGCGCCGATTCGAGACGCGTGTGTTGCCAGACGCGAGCGTACCAATACGCCGTCACAGGCGCTGCTGTTATTGAATGAACCGGAGTACATGAAAGCTGCTCGCAAGCTGGCCATCAAGATTGTTCAACAACCTGTCGACCAGCGAATTCGTTTTGCATGGGAATCAGTAACTTGCAAAGTCCCTGACTCAATTGAGTATGGCATTGTCGAAACGTTGCTTGACGAGCTTCAGCAGAGCTACGAAGAGTCGCCCAAGCTTGCCGAATTAATTTGCGAGGGTGCAGCTTTAGAAGGGACTCAGGCCAAGTCAGAGTTGGCTGCCTGGACAGTCGTAGTCAATACTCTGTTTAATCTTGACATCACCAAAAACCGCGATTGATGGAAACCCGACGAGAGCATCTGCCATGAACTTCTACGATCAAGCAATCCAATCGAGGCGTCGGTTTCTGTTGAACACCGGTATGGGTCTCGGTGCGGCAGCGTTTTCATCGCTCGTCGCTTCGCCAACAGCTTGTGCTTCACCGGGCGCCTTTGCCAAGGTTGCTCCAAAAGCAAAACGAGTCATCTTTTTGTTTATGGCGGGTGCACCCAGTCAAGTTGACCTGTTTGATTACAAACCGGACTTGAACGAACTTTTTCGCAAGGAGTTGCCAGAGTCGATTCGAGGCAATCAGCGTGTGACGGCGATGACGCGAGGTCGCGACAAATTAGTCGCGCCGACGAAGTTCAAGTTTAAACAGCAGGGTGAAAGCGGACTCTGGATGAGTGAGCTCTTGCCCAACATTTCCAAGCATGCGGACAAACTCTGTTTGATCAAGTCGATGAACACCGATGCGATCAACCACGATCCAGGAAAGACATCGTTTTGCACGGGCTCCGAGATTCCCGGCAAACCAAGTATCGGAGCATGGCTCAGTTATGGGCTCGGGTCAATGAACAAAGACCTGCCCGATTTTATTGTGATGCCGTCCGCGTATTGGGGCGGCAAAGTCAATGTTCAAGCGTTGTACGCGCGACTTTGGGGCAGTGGATTTTTGCCATCGAAATATCAGGGAACCAGCTTTCAGTCGACCGGCGATCCAGTTCTGTTTCTGTCCAATCCAAAGGGCGTTGATGGCTCCATTCGCGGACGGATGCTTGAGTCGTTGAAGCAACTCAATCAAAAGCATTTTAACGAATTGGGAGATCCCGAGATTCAGACCACGATCGCTCAACAAGAAATGGCGTTTCGGATGCAAACGTCGGTTCCCGAATTGGTCGACTTGTCGCAAGAGTCTCCAGAGACATTGGAAATGTATGGACCGGAAGTCAACAATCCCGGTTCGTTTGCCCGAAACTGCCTGTTGGCGCGTCGCATGGCGGAAGCGGACGTTCGATTTGTGCAATTGTTTCATCGTGGCTGGGATCATCACTCCAATTTGCCAACGCATCTGACGGCTCAATGCAAGGATGTCGATCAACCGACCGCTGCGTTGATTCAGGATCTGGATCAACGCGGACTATTGAAGGATACGCTGGTCGTATTTGCTGGTGAGTTTGGACGAACGGTTTATTGTCAAGGCAAATTGACGCATGACGTTTATGGACGTGATCATCACCCGCGTTGTTTTACTGCGATGATGGTTGGTGGAGGAATTAAAGGCGGCGCCGAGTATGGCAAGACGGACGAGTTCAGCTACAACGTCGTGGAGAACCCGGTCCATGTACGCGACTTTCACGCGACGATGTTGCACTTGTTGGGAATCGATCACGAACAGTTGACATTTCCCTATCAGGGTCTTGATCAAAAACTGACCGGTGTCGAAGAAGCTCGAGTGATCAAAGAGATCATTGCGTGACCATCGAAAAAGTTACTTAGGCACTTTGGGCACTCTTGCCCAAGTGCGCCTGTTCACTTTTTCTCTTGCTCGAGTATGCCCGTAGCTTGGGCACTCTTGCCCGAGTTTGCCCGTTCATTTTTTCTCTTGCCCAAGCATGCCCGTAGCTTGGGCACTCTTGCCCGAGTGTGCAGCCGTAAAACCTCAAATGGAAACGCGAGTCAAATCGAGATCGCAATTGGCCAACATAATTGGCCTAAACCCAAGTCATCACATCCAAGAGTGGCTATCCGATGGCTGGAATATAAAGAATCGATGAGGCTACCAATTTTTGGCGACACCGATCTTCATCCAAAATGCCAAACGGAGTAAACTTGGTCGACAGCTCGATTCGCAGCCGCAAAGGAATGCACGTGCAAGAAAAAGTCTCCCGAAAGCTTTTTGTTCTTGATACTAACGTAGTCCTCCATGATGCCAGGTGCATTCAGAATTTTGACGAACACGATGTGATCATCCCGATCACCGTGCTCGAAGAGATTGATAAGTTCAAACGCGGCAACGAGGACATTCACTTTCAGGCTCGGCAATTCATGCGGGCTCTGGACTCAATGACCGGGCCGGTTCTGGATGAAACTGGCGTGTCTCGTGGCGAAGGGCTGGGCAATCTACGCGTGGTTTGGATGCCCAACATTGAATCGGAAATTCAATCCGCATTCATGAGCGATGTCGCCGACCATCGCATTCTTAATTCTGCTGTTCGCTTGCAAAAAGAGAATCCGGAAGCTTCGGTCGTCCTGGTGTCCAAAGACATCAACTTGCGGATGAAGGCCCGTTCGATGGGCTTGGTTGCCGAAGACTACGAAGCCGACAAGGTCTCGGGCGCCGAGGGAATGTATGTGGGTCGTCGAACCATTGACAACGTTGCCTGTGAAGAAATCGAACCGTTCTTCGAGGGTGTGGGCATCGTTGATCGAGCCCGCGTAACCTCGATTGAGCAGCCGATTGCCAACGAGAATTTTGTTTTCAAAAATGGTTCGCGATCGGCATTGCTAACGTACATCGAAAAAGAAAACGCTTACCGACGCATTAACAAAGTCGCTGCCTACGGTATTGAACCGCGGAATGCCGGGCAGACGTTTGCCCTTCGAGCACTGCTTGATTCAGACATCAAGCTGGTCACGATTGCTGGTAAAGCGGGAACGGGGAAGACGCTGCTGGCACTCGCTGCCGCTTTGGAAACGGCAACTCGTTATCGCCAAATTATGTTGGCGCGACCGATTGTTCCGCTCTCCAATCGTGATCTCGGATTCCTGCCAGGCGACATTCAGGAAAAACTTGACCCGTACATGCAGCCATTGTTCGACAATCTGAACGTCATTCGGCACCAGTTTCGTCATGACGAACGTTACTCGACGCGGATTCAAGAGATGTTGGAAGAAGAGCGGCTGGTCATCACGCCGCTTTCATACATCCGAGGTCGCAGTCTGCAAAACATGTTCTTCATCGTTGATGAAGCTCAAAATCTAACGCCGCACGAAGTGAAGACGATCATTACGCGGGCAGGCGAAGGAACGAAAATCGTCTTTACCGGAGACACGCATCAAATTGATCAACCCTATCTGGATACACTGTCCAATGGCCTTAGCCATTTGATTACGAGGATGAAAGGGCAATCGATTTACGCTCACATCACGCTGGAAAAAGGTGAGCGTTCTCCATTGGCTGACTTGGCCAGTGAGTTACTTTGACGGTGGCCAACAGACTTGAACGGCAACTTCACGGGCGTGAATTCCATGTCACTTCAGTAGTCAACTTGGTCTTCCATCATCCGTTTGGCTTTTTGTGCAGCCGATTCCCAATCGCCATTTTGTGCCTGCTTGATGATCTGGTTGAGCCATCGACGTTCGTTGGAGGGGATTGGCGGGGTGTCGTTTTGGTTCAATAAGTCGTCAACCCGGTTCAAGTGTTCGTCACTTTTCTTTAAACACGCGCTGTAGAGCGATTTGGCCAATTCATAAGTTGCTGGTGAAACCTCACCATATCCTCGACCCAACAAAAAGTAACAAACGGCCAGACTAGCGATTCCAAACGTGACTGCGGCAAAGATTGGCGTGCGATTCAAGTTCATTTCCAAACTCCCACGACTTCACCTTCGCCAACGCTGCTCAGTTCAGCCCAAATCAACAAGTCGATGGTTTCTGAGATGAAGTGAACCGAGCCGTCGCCCATTGCAACGTTTCCACCACCGGGATGTTCGGAAAACATTTGTCCAACATGATAGGTGGGGAAGTTGACTGGATGAATGATTGGAAAACCCGTGATGTCCAACTCGCCACCTGAAGGTCCCATGTGAAACAGAACCATCGTGGCTGCTCCGTCGGGTCCATTTTCTGGCGATGTAAAGTTGGGATGAATCTTCGCCCCGGGAACCACTCCAACCCAAGTTTTGTCGCTGAGTTTCGAAGAGTGCTCACCCAGGAAGATAGTGTTGGTGGTTCCGTCGGTGATCTGCGAGATGCGGGTTTTTGAATTTCGATAAAACGGGCCATCAGCAACTCGCGAGACGTCACCGTAGATTTGAACCGTTGTGGTCGTCGACGTGTAAATGTCGGTAAAGACGGTTCCCGTCAGCGCCGAGCCTGCTTCGGGTCCCCAAGCGGATTCCTGTCCATGACTGGCGATGTAGTGGGAGCGACCGAGTACCAGTGGTGCATTGCCATCCGGTGAATACGGTGCTCGGTTTTCCTCGACAACAACGAACGGTTCTGTGTCACCAGAAACGGACGGACAGAGGAATACGGTGGGTTGCAACTGAATCAAATCGCGATGGTTGGAGTCCCAGATCGCGGATCGAAAATCGATACGTTCATAGATGGTGTTGCCTTCGATAAAAGGCAACAAGATCGCGCCCCATCCCCAACCGGGCGACGCATTCCAGGTCACTGGGTCCACATACTCTCCCGGCGAAACACTTCCATTGTTCGTTGGTGTGGAAGAAAATCCTGCGGGAAAATGGAAATGGGCACTTTCGTAGTTCTGCATGGCCAGACCAAGCTGACGCAAGTGATTGGCACACTGAATACGTCTAGCTGCCTCACGGACCTGTTGGACGGCTGGCAGCAGCATGCCGACCAGGATGCCGATGATGGCAATCACCACGAGCAACTCGACCAGCGTAAATCCTAAGCGTTTTGGACCATCCATCCTGTCTCTCCGTTCCTGGCGAAATCGTCAAAATGTAGCGTGTGCTACGGATTGCCCTAAATGTAGCAATGGCTACGGTTTCTTCAAGGGGTACAATGGGAATCGACTGAAGGAAGGAAGTCAGCATGGAAAAAGAAAAGAAACGTTCGGCCAGGTTTCGGCAAACGCGAAATCATCATGCCAATGAGACCGCGGAAGACTACGTTGAAGCGATCGCTGAGATCATTGAAACATCCAATGAATGCCGAGTGGTGGATCTGGCACGTCATTTTGCCGTCAGCCACGTGACGGTGTCGCGGATCGTCAATCGATTGAAGGATGAGGAACTGCTGGAAACACGTCCTTACCGGCCCATCACGTTGACAACCAAGGGTTCCAAGCTGGCCAGACGGGTCAAAGAACGTCACGAAATCGTTTTGGACTTCTTAATTGCCATTGGTGTCGATCGCCGCAACGCTGAAATCGACAGCGAGGGAATCGAGCATCACGTTGGCAAACAAACGCTTGCGGCCATGCGACGATTCTTGAAACCGAAGTAGAACGCCGAACTGGATGACTGTGTTGATCTGTAGTGGTCCTCCTATGACCGTCGGATGTTCCCATGAATACGACGAGTCTGCCGACTGGGTCGGGTTATGCAGCTTCTGCCCCGCGAAATTGCGATTTCTGTTCGCAGAAGACACTCCCAGTCGAAATCTGAGATAATTACAATGAGACCTGAAAAGGTTTGATTCGCAAAAATTTTTCTGTCATTTTTGCACCTCATGTGAGAGACCATCGGGTGCCAGCTGTAGTTCATTTAGGACGCCCGTTTTGGCTTCGACAACGTCACCCAGTTTGCTGTTGCGAATTCGTGATCCAAACGATCAGGATGCTTGGAGTCTGTTTTTTGATCTCTACGAACCGATCGTTCGTAGTTACAGTTTTCAAAAACGGATTCAACCAGCTGACATGGATGACATCGTCCAGGACGTCATGTCGTCGGTTGCCAAAGCGATTCGTTCCTTCGAATACGACCCTAAAAAAGGTCGCTTTCGTGCGTGGTTTGGAACCGTGACGGCCAATCGTATCAAAACATTTTTGGGCAAACAGAATCGCCAACGCGAAAAAACGCCTCAGCGAGAAATCGTAAATTCAGATGAATATGTCGATCCGGATACTGACTGGATTACCATTTTCTCTGAGCGGGTGTTTTGGTCGGCATGCAACCGAATTCGAAACAACTTCAATGAAACAACTTGGGCGTGTTTCGAAGCGACCTGGGTTCGAAACGAATCAGCCAACGAGGTGGCGGATCAATTGAACGTGCCGGTCCACTCGGTTTACGTTAACAAGTCTCGCGTGGTAAAGCGTCTTGAATCAGAAATTCGTTTGCTGGCTGACGACATGCCCATTTCCCAAGGCGACATCAGCTGACGGCGACCAGAATTGGCCAGTCGAGATTGATCATGAATGACAAAATTGAAATGGCCTGCCCCAGTCGCAACGACCTGTTGGGACTATTGGATGAGTCACTGGTTGACGCTGATATCAATCGTCACATCTCGACGTGCGAAGTGTGTCAACAGACGCTTGATCGACTCACCGACTCAGCGGACTTGGCCAATTATCGTGACGTCGTCGTCGAAAACAACGATCGCAGTCGTTACTTTGATCCGCCGATCACGGAAGGAGACTTGGGCTCACTCGAAGGTTTGGCAATCGAGCGATTGATTGGAACCGGTGGGATGGGAGATGTGTTTCTCGCGCGCGATTTGAACTTGGGGCGCAAGGTTGCCGTAAAGGTTCTTTCTTGTCGGCAGAGTCATGAAAGCACCGCCAGATTTTTGCGCGAGGCAAAATCTGCTGCAAAGTTGAAGCATGACCATGTCGTTTCGGTCCATTCGACGGGTCGGACCTCGGATGGAACTCCTTATTTGGTGATGCCGCTGATTGAAGGGCTGTCACTTAAAGAATGCATCGTCAAAGGCCGTGCTGATTTTCGTCAAATGACAGATTGGATTCGGCAGATTGCTTTGGGACTTGAAGCGGCACATTCAGAAGGGATGGTGCATCGCGATGTGAAGCCTGGCAATATTTTGCTGGATGCCAGCGATGGCCGTGCCAAGCTGACGGACTTTGGGTTGGCTCGATCGTTGGGCGATGAAACGCTGACTCACGCGGATGTTTTGACAGGAACTCCGCAATACATGAGTCCGGAGCAGGCAAATGGGGAAACCGAGCTTGGCCCCGCAACGGATATCTACAGCTTGGGAATTACGCTCTACGAATGCCTGGTTGGAACGGCGCCATTTCAAGGCCAGCCGCTGCAGATTTTGGAGCAACATCGTTCGACCACTCCTCTGCGTCCGTCCCGATTGAGCCGGCAAGTTCCTCATGATCTGGATACCGTCTGCATGAAAGCGATCGCGAAGCTACCGTCACAACGGTACGCGTCCGTGGCGGAGTTTGGTAACGACTTGCAACGGTTTCTAGAGGGTCGTCCGGTGCTGGCTCGGGAGTCGACCAGCTTGGAGAAGTTTTTGATGTGGTGCGGTCGGAATCGAACCGTGGCAACGCTTGCGGGGACGACGCTCCTCCTGCTGCTGACGCTTGTGGTGGCATCTACGATTTCTGCATGGCGATTGAGAAGTGCCAATGCCGAGATCGTTGGAGAAAAAGAAAAGGCAACGTCTGCTGAGAAATTAGCGGTCGCTGATCGAAATGCTGCCATTGCCGCATTGGAAACCGTTGTCGATTCTCTCTACGAAGAATTGGCCGACAACGCTGCGTCGATTCAAACTCGGGAACAAGTCATCAATGCAGCCATCGACGGACTTGAAGCGATCTCAAAGGTCGATGGGGACATGAAATCGGATCGTACCGCTTGCCGCGCTTTGATGCGGATTGGAGATTTGTGTTTTCTTAAAGGGGACCAGGCTTCCGGCGAATTGAACTATGACGACGCAGTCAAGATTGCGCGAACGTTGCACACGACTCATCCGGATGACCTTACAGCAAAACGCGAATTGGCGACCGTGCTTGGTCGATTCGCCGCAAACTACCTGCGGATCGGTAACGTCAAGTATGTGCCACTCAGTGATGAAGCGACCAAGCTGTTAAAAGAAGTGGTTGAAAAAGAACCGACCGATTTTGACGCGTTACTCAGGTTGGTCGTTCAGCACGATCAACAGATGGAGCAGATCCGGTTCAACGCAAACAACGAGCCTCAGAAAGTCATCGATTATGGCGAGTCCATCATCAAGGACATCAAGCAAGTGATCCAATTGAACTCGGGGAACCGATCGGCTTATGAGACGGCTCAAAAAATTCACTTCAACATTGGTCGAGGCTATCTTGAGTCCAGTCAACCTGCTGAAGCGGCAGAACATTTTACACAAGCAAAAGTTTACATTGACCAAGCGCTGATTCAGGCACCAAAAAATGTCAAACTGCTAACCTCTGCCGCGATCATCGAGCGTGCACATGGGATGGCGCTTGCGTCCCAAGCAAGGCTTGATGACGCGATTGACTACTATCAAAGCGCGTTGGGAAAATTGAAACGACTGGCTGCCGCTGATCCAACCAACGCGATGCAACAGCAGCACGTTGCCAACACACAGACGATCGCAAGTCTGACTTACATGCAGGAAGGGCGTTTTGATGAAGCGGCCGATGCCTCCGCTTCAGCTGTAAAGATTTTTGAAGACTTACTGGAGCTGAATCCTGACAACGAAATGGCACGCGTTGTGTTGGTGCAAACTCGATTTCAGTTGGCCGGTATTTTGGTCGTGGATGATCAACTTGACGAAGTCGAGTTGGCCTGCAAGCAGATTCGACTTGAAATGGAAGGGAAAAAGTTTGCCGCCAACTTTTTGCCGGCCATCAACTATTTTCGGTCAGGTGCCAACATCATCGACCATACAGCGGTATGGTTGAAGGGAAATCGACCATCCGAATCGTCGTCGTCGGATCAGTGTCTCGCTTTGTTACTGTCGGCACGCCGAGACGTCCGCGATTCGACCACCAATCAACTTTCAGCAGAGACATTGTCGATGGTCGAGCGGATGGAATTGAAATTGGAGGGGACGAACCTCGAGGCAATGGTAACATTGATCAATGGATTTGAAGGCTTGCACCCGTTTGTGGGAGGACAAGTCAAAATTGGTGAAGCTGCTCTGTATGGTCGACTCGCTGAAAATATTCAGGAAGCGCAGGGGGCCGCGGGTAAACAGGAAGTTGACTGGCTAGTGGGCAAATCGGTTGCTGCGATCGAAGCCTTTGCTGCTCAAATGCCGGTGGCGCAACTAAAAGAGAAAGTGTTGACCAATTATGAATTGAAGTGGCTTCGTGGCACCGACGCGTTTCAAACGGCTTGGCAAAAGATTGTCGATTCGGAATGAACGTCGAGTGTCCCTGCGGCAAATGAAATTGGCGAACTCGTCGCGTTCGAAGCTGCGGTTCTGAATACTCCTTTGATGGTGGCAACTGCGGTCACCAACCTGTCTGTGCCGCCTTCTGCGATTCGGTTCAACTCGATGTTTTTGCCGTACGCCTTTGCGGCAGGATCGAAACACGCGTTTTGACGATGTTTCGAAACGTCGAGAGCTAACTTATTCGTGATTTTTATTGAATTCGGTGCTTGTACACTATCTTTTGGCTTTGCGCGGTTTGGTATACATAACGATGTTAGCTCAAACTAATCGACTACTTTGTGATGCAGCTTTGACGGATTAGCTTCCCAATTCAGCGCGGCAGGATGACCCAACATGAATGATTCGACGGCGATGCCCATGGGGCAGGTTCCAGATATCCATCACAGTGGCAAACTGGCGAAACTCAAGACATTCTCGCTCTTGGGAATTCAAGCGAAGCCGGTTGAAGTCGAGGTCGACGTCTCGCCTCGCGCGATGCCCAAAACCATCTTGGTGGGGCTGCCTGAAGCCGCGGTTCGTGAAAGCACTCATCGTTGTGAACGCGCGATGATCAATTCAGGTTTCCAACGTCCAACGGATCGAGTGGTGATCAACCTTGCACCTGCCGAGTTGCCCAAACAAGCCGCGTCCTTTGACCTGCCGATTTCGTTGGGGATACTCGTCGGCAGTGGTCAGTTTGTATCTGATCGCCTCAAGGACTATGCCGTTGTCGGTGAATTGGCACTCGAAGGACACACGCGACCGGCCAAAGGTGTGCTGAGCATGGCCATTGCGGCCGCGGACTTGGAGCTCAAAGGGATTGTAGTACCCGAAGAGAATGCAGCGGAAGCGGCGGTGGTCGAAGGCTTGGATGTGATCGCAGTCAATTCACTCTCTCAAGCGGTCGGGTTCTTTTCGGGTCAAGTTGACATCGACCCGACGCCCTCGCGCATCGATGATTTGTTTGATACCTTTTCGAGCTACGAGATCGATTTTTCAGATGTTCGCGGTCAGGAGATGGCCAAACGAGCGATTACGATTGCGGCTGCCGGGGCTCACAACATTTTGATGTTGGGACCTCCCGGATCGGGAAAGACCATGCTGGCCAAGCGGATCCCGACGGTATTGCCTCAGCTGACATCTGAAGAGTCAATCGAGACGACTCGAATTTACAGCAGTGTCGGACGTCTCAAAAAAGGACAAGCGTTAATGGCGACGCGCCCGTTTCGATCGCCTCACCACACGATCAGTGAGCCGGGGTTAGTAGGTGGGGGTAGTACACCGATGCCGGGTGAAATCTCGATGGCACATAACGGTGTTCTTTTTCTTGATGAATTGCCGGAGTTCAACCGCCGGACGCTGGAAGTGCTTCGGCAACCGATGGAAGACAGCATCGTCACCATTTCTCGGGCGTTGACGTCGACAACGTTTCCTTGTGACTTCATGCTGGTCGCTGCATTGAATCCGTGCCCTTGCGGTTATCGAAGTGATCCGCGGCGTGATTGTCACTGCACGCCACCGCAAATCGAAAAATACATGGGCAAAATTTCCGGGCTAATGTTTTTTTCCTATGTATGGGTTGGGGCGCTAGAACGCGGCGATTTTCGAGTTTTTTCGGCTACAAATTGTCTTGGTAGATCGAATCATCTTGGAAACTAGGCAGCGTGTTGAAAAATTCAAATGGAGATTAAGCCACTAATCAATTAGTCTTTGTCGCCACCTTTGACCGCTCCGACGACTAGATGCAAGAACAAAAAGAGGGGCATTCTATCGTCGAAATCTGTTTGATGTAGCAACGTGATCGGTGGACAATTGATCAGGCATTCTGCTCTCGCTCTCAACAGCTAATTCTCTTCTAGGAGGACCCTAAAGCCTTCCCTTGCATCTCCCCAAAACATATTTCCATGGCCAAATCCAACAAGTGAATCAGGATTCTCGCCTAGCCTCAACTTGTTTCCCGTTGAATTCTTCTTGACGTACTTTTGGCTTTTCAAATCAATACTGAATGACTCGGCACACCATTCACCTGCATTCCCATACATATCGAGAAACCCCCAAGGATTCGGCTTAAGTTTACCAACGTCCGAGAGGGCCCAATTGTTTACTGCTGACGGTACCCAACAAAATTCGTCAAGCCGAGATTTGTCATTTCCGAATGAATAGACCGTGTCTCGCCCTGCCTTGCATGCGTAATGCCATTCGACAACAGTCGGCAGGCGATAAACTTTTTTTTCTCGCTCCGAAAACGCAGTCAATCGTTCGCAAAACTGATTTGCTTCAACCCAACTAATATGTGTTGCTGGCTGATTGGGTGAGTTTGCGATGTTGAATGGCGAGCGTCTCCACGGACGAGTTTTCATCATCCGATACCACTGATCTTGAGTTACTTCAGTCACTCCTAAATAAAAACTCTTTTTAAGTTTTGCATTTCCTTCAAATGTCGCGTCGCCTGTTAGTTTCCGCTCGGAAAAAGGAAGCAAAGGAGCGTACCGGAAATACATTCCTAAAAAATTCTTGTATGGCTTTTTGAAGCCTTGAGTCAATTCAATATGTGTAGCTTGAGTTCTCTGGTCTTGACCTGAAAAACCAACCACGACAATCGATTGTGGAGACTCCCCATTGACCTCGATAGTATGTCCTGATGTCAGTTTTCCCAAGAGTTTTTTGTCACCGGGAAGCCGCCACCAATATTCCATTTCGTCGTCATTATCAGTAAGAAACACTCCAGTTTGTGAGTATTCTACATCAGTTACCTTAGGGAGAGTGTTTACGTTCAGATGAGTTTGGTCTAACGGCTTACCATTTAGTTTTTCAAAATTCAGTACATGGCGTTTAAATTTGTGCTCCAACTCTTCAAAGCGTTGTTCACGTTTCTTAGCTTCTTTTTCTTGCCGATCCAAAATTGCCTGGTATTCATCCCTAATTCCCTCGACTTCCTTCTTGTCGGCATTTTGCCTTTGACTTTCAGTTCCTTGAGCGACGTTGCTAGACCCTCGCTCAACAGATTCAAGGGCCCGCTTTAGACTATTGATGGAATCAGCCTGCTGAGACTCAAACGTTTTTATTGAAGATCGAATTTTGACAAGTTCTGAACTAAGTGAGTTTACTTGTTTTTTGATTTGGCTTGTCGTGGCTTGAAATCGCTCATTCTCATTTTCGAGAACCGACAACCTCTGGTTCATATAGTCAATACTCTTGACGATTGCCTCTTCATTTCGCCGCATCTGACTAAGTGTGTCAATTAAGATAGCATTCGAACCATTTTTTGATTGTCCAAATGTGTTGTTTGAGCATATGGAGATTACACAAAGAAGGCTAACGACTAGCCGTAGAGATTGCATGGACCTGCTCTCCGTTGATTTTATTGACGGTTGCTTCCATCACTTCGAACGCCAATTTGATTTCACTGAGTTGCTTTTCTTGAGTCGATGTCAAATCCTCTCGCGATTCAACTGGGATATTCAGGCTAGGTTGGTCGGGAGCCGTACTACCTTCCTTGGAAGGCTCAGTAGTGATCCAAAAAACAATCAGCCCAGCAACAATGGAGAGAAGAAAGTTGATGGATGTACCAATGAATTGATTCTTTGAATTCATTTCCATCAACGTGACCTGTGACCTAGCTCGAAACCAATTCAGTTGAATTTGTATTATTACGCGAATTCACTTGAAGTCAAACAAGCTCTAACAAAGGGAACCTTGTTCGGGTGGAAGAAAGCGGTTTGCTCGAATCTCTTGTGTGTTTAATCGAAATACTGGCTTGCCCGTTTTTTAGCTTGCGGACACTTAAACCAACGAATTCGTTTTGGAACTCGATTTTTCTTCCGAACTGATCGGCAAGCGTCTTGATGTGGTCGCAGAGATTTTTTGTTGGTTCAAAGTTGAGCCGCTGGCCAACTATCTTCCGCAATAATTCGTTTATTGCCCGAACCTCAGGCTCACTTGATTCTCTGTTAATTTTAACGAGATCAGAAAGTGCTGCGTTAATATCAGTAAGATCGAGGCGAGACTGATAGGATTGGCTTTCTTCAACGTGTAACGATTCGACTAACTGACAAGTGTATTTTTTGCGAATCGCAGAAATCGCTTTCACCACTTGTTGGGTTTCAACGTTTGAAGGTGGCCTAAGTTTTTCCGAAGGTTTCAATTCAGGATATGGAAATACGAATATGAATTCAGCCTAAGAACTACCAGCGAGAAGAGCAATTGACGTCTAGGTCCAATTAGTCTTTGGGATACTTTTGAAAATCAAGTGTGAGCGATACCGGTCGATGGTCGCTTGTCTGATCATTGTCCGGAAAATCACCTTCGCGAACAATCACTTCAGATCGCAGGCTCCATTCCGTCGCGGGCCCCGCAACAAACATAAAGTCCAGCATTGAATCCGGATACTTGTCTTTGCCGTCCCGATCTGACCAATTCGTGTCGATCAAAGGATCTGGCACTACCCATTGCCAGATGTTGTCTCGAAGAAATGCTACGAATGCCTCATTGCCACTTTTTGTATGAAAGTCGTAATCGAAGTTAAAATCACCGATGCAGATAAGTGGCAATGTTTGGTCTCTCGCCCATTCACGGAGGGCGATCGCCTGATTGGTACGCATCAAGTCGCTACCTCGAGCAAGATGGTTCAATACCACAATGAACTCGAGGTCACTTGATTTCTCCTTGAGATGCACCGCCAATGGCGAGCGATGGTTGCCATCATTCAATTGAATGTCACCGTAGCGATCTAACTCAAAGTTTCGAATCAACTCAAACCGTTGTTGGTCAAACAACAGTTGCAAATGATCTTGGTACCGATTCTGGCCACCAACAAAGGTAAAACGCTCCCCCAATGCACTGCGGTATCGTTCAAAATTCTTGTCGGCAACTTCACTCAATCCGACAATGTCGAACTCTAAAAAGGCCTGCAATTGTGCTGCGATCACGGTTGAATCGTTCCCGCCTGATTCAATATTCCAAGCAAGAAATTGAACTTCGCACGTTTTCGACGGGACTTCTTCTGCGCTTTGCTTGTTTTCCGCTGAAGTCGGGCAACCGGAAAGTAACACTGCCGAAATAATGAGCAAACTGCGGAAATTCATTGTCTTCGCCTATCGTGTTTCCTGGATGCTTACCGTTCCGTCCCGTCCCATAACAATGTGATCCAACACATCGATACCAATAGTCGTACCAACTTGCGAAAGTCGATCCGTGACCGCAATATCTTCGCGACTCGGAGTTGGATCACCAGAAGGGTGGTTGTGAGCCAGAATAATCGAACTGGCTGCGTCCCTCAATGCGGCTCGAAACACTTCCCGCGGATGGACCAAAGAAGCATCCAGCGTTCCGGTGGTGATATGGTGAGAATCGAGGACCTGATTCTTGGTGTCCAATGTGACGATATGAAACTGTTCTTGAAGGCAATCAGATATCAAACGTGAAAAATGTTGTTTGCAAAAGTCGATGGCATCCGAGCTGCTCGAGATTTTCGTAATTAACCGATAGTTCGATTTCGCTTCATGAATGCGACGCCCAAGTTCAATCCCTGCTCGAAGTCGTTTGAACGCAGCTGGGGTTAGATTTGCTTCGCGTTGTCGAATGTCTGCAAGTGATTCTAATTTAAACTGTTCCATGATCGCGGCGGCTTTATCCGGAGACCGCAGAAGAATCTCAAGCAATTGAATATCTGTTTGTTCGGTGAAATCGGGTTCCTGGTTCCGCATACAACGAGCTTGCCACACGAAATCGATGCTGCCAATAAAACCTGCCAACAAAACCGCACTCGTTGTCAATCCAATCTGCATCTCCATCGGAGTAGCATGAAAGTCCTATTCCAGTGATTGCTTGTGTTGGCCCGAGTCATAGTACCGGAAGCCAAGCTCATTGAGGTCGTCCCCGTCTTTACGGCGCAACCGAGATCGACCGTATCGGACCTGCAACATGAAGACGTCGTTTTCGTCGTCAGGCGAACGTGGAATTCAGCTGAGTCTTATCAAGCGTTCATGAAGTAGGCCGTCCCGCGGGCGGCAAATAAGCGTCATCGGGACGGATAACCCGCAACTCCCACTACTTGCTCTTTCAATTCTCAACCACCGGCCAAACTGAACGCGAAGAAATTTGCGAATCGTTTGATCAGATTTTACAAACGTTTCATCAATCTCTTTTGCTACAGCAGAGTCCCCTATTGTTGGAACTCGGTGTCATTAACGGAGAAGTTGTCCAGGGGTTTCGGACCCAGAATGAACATGCACGCAGAACGATAAAAAACGCCCTCAGAAATGTGTTTCCGTCTTCACGAGTATCAAAGCTTCCTGAAGACGCTTTCACGCCGCAGAACGAATTCTCGCACTATTTTGCCGATGTCAAATTGGAAAACGATCTGTTCGCCATAAGGCGATGGCGTGAACTGTTAACCCAAAGCGATCCATTCACCAACTTGTTGGCCTCGTTGGCGACCAATCAACATGCGCAATGTTTTGGCCATGTCGAAATCAAAGTGGCTGCGATGCCAGATTTGTTATTGAAGGTCCACCGACGTGCTTTCGAGAGCCTTCAAAACGAGACGTTTCAGGCGCACCCCGTCCTGGCCAAGCTATTTGAACATTCAGCCCGCTCACACCACCCACTGGTTCGCATCCCCTCTTGGATCTTCAAACGCCTCATAAGGTCCAAGGTTCAAGACCCAACGTTGACCGTAGGTTCGAGTCGTCATCACGAACGCGAAACCGATAGTCAATCGGCATCGAACAAGCTCAGTAGTGCATGTTTCGCCACCCAAATCCGCATCAATGTTTACGCGCCAAGTGACCGGGCGGATCTAGCCACAAGCCTAATCCAGCAAATCTTTTCGCCGCTTGCTCAATTCAACGCACCGCGATTGGGGCATTTTTCACTTGGACCCATTAGGAATGGCTCAACACCCAAACAACGATCCAAGTTTTTTCTTTTGAGTTGTCAAGAGTTGAGTTCTATCTGGCATCCGCCTGTTATGAAGACTCAGGGATTGTCGACGACTCGTTTTGTTCAACTGGCGCCGCCTAAATCCCTTCCCATTGGTAAACATGCTTCAAATGCAATGCGACTGGGACGAACGTGTTTTCACGATCATCAAGAACTCTTTGGCCTTCACGAACAAGATGCTTCTCTTCACGGATTCGTCGTTGGTTCATCAGGATCTGGGAAGACCACATTGCTAACCACCGCCATCAACAGCCTCATCAATCGTGGACAAGGAGTGACGCTCGTTGATTTTCATGGCGATTTTGCTCGGAGCATCCAACAGAACATGCCCAAGCGACTCAAACACCAACTGGTAAGCTTTTGCCCTCTCGATGACGCTCCACTCGCTTTCAATCCCCTCTTTACCGATCGCCCTGAACGCTGGCCCATCCTTGCTGATGCGATGTTATCTGGGATGCGGAATTTGTTTGGGCATAGTTGGGGGCCACGACTTGAACAGATTTTACAGATGGCATTATCGGCGGCGATTGCCGCGCAACAAACCACACTCGCAGATGTCAGGCGAATGCTCGAGCACGAACCGACGCGGGTCAATATCCTTTCCCGCGTTTCGGATAAGATCGTTCGACAATTCTGGTTTGAAACCTTCGTCAGTTGGGATAAACGATATCGAACCGAGGCGATTCAGAGCGTGATCAATAAGCTTGATGCTTTGCTGACCCCCAGGCTCAGAGCAATGCTCTGTCAGCCAGGCAAGTCTTTTGACTTTCGCAAGGCGTTTGACGAACGAAAGATCGTCATCGTCAATCTCGCACGTGGCGAAATGGGACAAACGGCAGCCAGTACCCTGGGCAGTCTCGTGCTCAGCGCTATTCAAAATGCAGCACTGTCGCGGGCAGAGATTTCAGAATCTAGTCGAGTTCCCCACACCGTATTTCTCGATGAGCTCCAGCTTTACAGTAACCCGCAGGCATTGATGAGCTTACTTTCAGAGGCACGCAAATATCGCGTTGCCGTTTGGAGTGCCACCCAAAGCCTAGCCAGTATAGATCGCGATGAGGTCTTGCCCATCGTGCTTGCCAATGCGGCTAATTTCATTTCCTTCCGTGTTAGTCGAAACGACGCCGTTGAGATTTCGCCAATGCTCGACGATACGGTAACTCCCCAAGACTTAGTGGCACTCCCCCGCTTTCATGCGTACGCGAGACTTATGGCCAAGGGCGAAGTCCAGCCGCCGTTTTCACTGACGACAATATTGGATTAGCTTGCTCGAAACACATCCCACCATGACTTCTTTTCTGGGGTCTTGGTTTTCTTTGAATCTGACTGCTTCGATGTAGGCTTTTTAGACTGTTTCTTCTCCTTTGTTGATTTGTTTTTTTTCGGCGTCTTGACCGGCTTCGTTTCTACATGGTCAGCTTTAACCTCGGCGTCGACGACACCTGAAGCCACAGGCGACGTCTTGGTATCTTGATTGCCAATGGTTGCACTCTGCGATTGAGCCAAAAGGTAATTCCCCTGTTCCATCAGCGTTCCCATTTTCTCCATCATGTCCTGTTGATTGGTGAAATACCGATCGAGTTGTTTGTCTTTCTCTTTCACTTGATCTCGAAGATCTTTTACAAGCTCCCACAACTCACCGTGCGAAACACCTGACACACCATTGTCACGGCGTCCGTCATGGTCGCCGATCGTTTTTTCACTTGAATCCCCTTCCGTTTCCTGATCGCTGTCACGCTGAATTTGCTTGGATTTCTGCCACTCTTGTTGAAGTGTCTTGGAGCCATGGACATTTTGTCCGGCGTTGTCACGTGACGACATGGTGTCAGACTCACCTCTTCCAACTAACGGATAACGCTTGGCAAGGAAGGCGGATTCGATTAGCCAAATTTTCCGACCGCTTTGAGTCTCGATTTCAAAGTGTTCAGGATATTTGTCGACATTCGCTTGTAGAAATCTGCGAATGGTACGTTCACTCTTGCCGGTCAAGGTTTCCGCGACTGACACGGTGATAAATTCTGGGGCCATGGGCTTAAGAAGGAAGAAACTAAAATGCCTACCAAGTGTGCCATAGTGTTGTCATGCTTGTCCAGTAATTCACCTGTCAATGATGACACGTGACACCCGGCATACCTGCCGGCACCCATGACGGCAATCCTGTCATTCAGTGGCATGTCACCTCTGCCATCGTGACAACCTGTCAACGCCTGTCATGTTTGCCACGACTGTTCGAACAGGGGAGTCTGATTTTGTCATAGATGCCACGACACGTGTCAGTCACGTGTCAAGCCTCTTTACTTGCCCGCGTCATGCATGCCGTGACACAATTTCACCCATGCCAGCCACGACCAAAACGGCCCCTCAACGAACAACCTCGGACACGGTCACGCCGCCCGCCGTTGTACGTGCTGAAACGAACTTTCTACGGTTTCCTTTTTTTGCGTTGTCTACCAAAGACATTCATCGAATTGATTTTCGTGAGGTAACTGGGACCCGAACCATTCGCACGAAAATGGGGGAGTCGACCGTCGACTTTTCCTACCGAGTATCGCGAAACACTGATCACGTGTTTCCAGGAATCCTCAGTCGCAATATTCATTTTGCATTGCTGGCCATCATGGCCAAACAATCTGCGGTTCCACAGAATCCGATTCGATTCTCCTGGCGCCAGCTTGCTCGTGAAATGAACGTTAGCTACGCGGGTGGCAAAATGATTGAGGATATGAAGCAGGCGATTCGATCGACCCACGGCACTGTCATTCGAACGGATCATGCCTTGATTGACGGAACGCAGTCGGATCGTCCGACGATTCGCCGGGAGAGGGGACTCTACCTCTACCAAGATTACCTCTTTCAAGATGAATCGCACTCGGATGGTTCCACCGTCGATCGCAATGAAATCACCCTCTCAGATTGGTATTTTGATAATCTCAAAGCCCGATATATCCAACCATTGGATTTTAATCTCTGGCTCGTGCTCAATAAGCAAACACCGATTGCCAGTCGTCTCTATGAATATCTGACGTTCGTTTTTGGAACCGGTTCGTTTCGCCGGATCTCGTATGACAAGCTGGCCGCCTCGATTCCAGTTCGACCACAAAAACACCAAAGCAAGATGAAGCTTCAACTGGAGCCTGCGTTTTTAGCACTCAAAAAAAGTAAAGTCCTCAAACGCGTAAATTGGACCAAGGGAGTGTATGGAGATGTCATCGTGGAGTTCCAGAGAGGGGAGTCGCTTAGCACCAACACTTCACCACTCCTGCAAGCAAACAGCAACAGCGACACCGTCTCTTTCAAGACGAAAGACTCTTTCGATAATCAGCCCCCAACCGACCGATTCATTTGCCAGTACTACCAGCAACGATTTAAGGTTGAACATGTGGTCTCGCAACATGAACGGACGCGAGTCGCTCCGTACATCGAGCGATTTGGCCTCAGCCGTCTGCAAGAGGTCCTCCCCAAATTGGTGCGACGGATGAAATCAGAATTTCCCAAAGGCAATTCGGTTCTCGCGGCCCTTACTATCCTTGAACAATTGTTGGCCGACCGTAAGACAACTCCATCGAAGCCAAGTCCAGCCGACCCTCAACCAAGCCCAGTCGATCGTAAACGCGGCCGGGCGGAACTCGAATCCAAATGGGCATCGCTTACAACACAACAGCAGACACAAGTCACCAACATTGTTGTCGCTCGACTCGGTAAACAAAGTGACTCTACCGGGTTTCGGCTTATGGCACTCCATGAAGCCAATCGACTTTTTTTTGAGTCGTAATTTATTTACGGTACGTTACTAATGTCATTTTTGATTACTAATTCTCATCATCACCCAGAAGTGATATTTGTAAATTCTTGTAGTACTTACATCACGACATTTTCCGCTTCATAGAGATGATTGGTTAGCATTTATTTCTTTGCAACCTCCCACTCCATTCTTTGTAACCTCCCATCAACTTCCTTGCACACTCCCAATCCGTTCTTTGCAACCTCCCACGCCATCCGCACCAGATTGGGCTATCGATTAAATTGACCAAAATTGCGGTTTCGTGATACTATGAAAACTCTCTTCCAATCCTAATTATGAGTGTCGACATCCCAACCACCCTACAAGGCTTCGTCAACGACGAACTCTCTGCCGGCAAGTTCGCAAATGAGTCGGAGTTGGTTGCTGCGGCCCTCGAGACGTTTCTTGAAATGAAACGTCGTCACCTAAATCTCAAGGAGCGTGTTACGCAGTCTCTACGGCAGCGCGATCAAGGATTGGCAAGCTCGGTTGATTTCAAAGCGGTCAAAGATCAGATCCGCGATGCCGCTCGACGTAACGCCTAATGAAGCCGATTGTCCGCTTCACGCCGTTGGCGAAAGGCAGCCTGCTTTCGATAGGGGAGTTTATCGCCGAGCAAGATCAGGATCTTGAGACGGCACTTCAATTCATCGCCAAGGTCGAAACGACCTGTCTCAAAGTGGCTCAGTTTCCACATATGGGCGTTGCCCGTCCCGAATTGGGCCGTGAAGTTCGTTGCTTCTTCGTTTACGACTACGTTGTGATGTACGTTCCAGAGCAAGAGGGGATCACCGTCCTGGAACTTGTTCATAGCAGTCGCGATGTCGAGGAAGGCTATCGGGGCTTTTTCAATTAGTGCAAAATCGAATGAGGTTTCGATCTCGTACGCGTTTGAGGCTTTTGAGTAGTCGACTACCAAGAATCCGGCGAACGCTCAAATGCGAATGTTCTCGACGCATTTCCGGGGTGTACCAAAACCTGTACCGAAAGGTGGGCACAGGAGGCCCAACTAAAACGACTCGCGATTGGCAGGAGCCAACGCTACTTCTCGGCTGTCACCAGCCATTTACGGCTTGATAGGCGACGGCTGTGGCTTGGGGATGGAACCCCCGCCCCCGCAGGCTACGACTAATGTTCCCGAGATCCACATCATCGGCAACGCTTCACCTACGGGGGCGGGACTTCGTTAAGCTCAATAAATTGACCTCCCGCCACAGCCGTCGCAGACGGCAGTCGTTTGCTTTATGGCAAACGACGACGACGCGAAGCGTCACGACCAAAAACTCGTGAACCGAGTTTGCCTTGCGCCGAAGGCGCCGCCTCGGCATGCTTACGGCATGCCATTACCAATACTCAAACCTCAAGAAATTCCTTTGGATCATCCCGATTCCATTTGGATGTTTCAACCCAACGGCGAAAAGCCGTTTGTTTCGACTCCGGCAGCGCTTGAAACCTACTGTGTCGAAACGATCCTCGCTTGCTTGATGCTCCTGCAACAGAAAGCGAGAGACTATAAGGGGTTGGACTACGTTCAAGTTTTTGAAGACCCATCCAAGCCTGAAAATCTCTGGTATATCGAAGATGGCGATGGGGGAGCGATCACTGCTCTTTTACCATCGGATTATTAAAGCTCGAGCAATTCACTTGCGCCGATAGAAAACTTCGGGCACCCTCAATCTATCAGTCTTTCGACTGATCCGGATTTCCGATTGGTTCTTTGATTTGGAGGTAAGCGATGTTGGTTGATAGAGAAGATGCAACCTGTCGAGAGTGTCAGGGGCAACTTGAGATCGACGAAATTGACGACTGCTCAATGTTTGTCACGTGCACTGGATGCGGATACGAAATGCAAGTTGAGCCCGATGCCTTTGGCGACGGATGCATCAACTACTTTTGGCCAATGCAATGTTTGGCCGAGGGACTCGACCCTAACGATATGTATCAGTGAGGTGAAACATGGATCCCAATGAAACATGGAATCAGCTTCTTGAAGCCTACTATGATAGTGACAGCGAACGAGTAATTGAACTTTCTGAAGCGATGCTCCGCTGGTTGCGGCGTGGGGGATTTGGCCCAGGCTTGGTCGTTGGCAGCCCCGACGGCTCTACGCTTGTTGAAATGGCGTCTTCCTTTGATACAAGAGCAATCTCTGAGTCCGTGGCTCGAAACCTGTTGGCAGACGCCAACAAGCGGATATCGGCTAGGTAGTCGAATCCATTCCCTGTCGTTTGACGGCAGGGATTTTTTAGTCGTTGCGTTCGATGTGGCGTTCCAGAAGACTTGGAACAATCCCAGTCGTTGACAAGGGCTTAAACAACTCGAGTAAAGAATGGGGTTCAAGTTCTTCAGGCTGTTTGTCACGAAAAGCCCCACTTGAATCTGGCGTCCAAGCTAAACGTACAGCGACATGCGGAGCAAGTTTTTGGAGGCAGTCGATTGCACCTTCCGCACCTTCTTTGTCATTGTCTAGCAGAAGCGTGACTTTTCCATCTGCCATGGCATTCGCCCACCTCGTCAGTTTTTCAAGTTGTCCCTCGGTCACGCGGTTACTACAAAGTCCGACGGCGAGAATGCCGTAGCTGTCTAGGGCGATCGTATCGTTCATACCTTCGACAACCACGATTCCGACGTCGCGAAGTTGAGCCTGTGATTCTTCAGCCTCAAGACGGTTTGCTTCCGCCCCGTAGAGAAATTCGCCGCGTGCAAAGCCGGGTGGAAACTTTGCTTTGATCGGAGCGGCGGAACTGCGATCACTATGCTCCCACTTCGATATCTTTTCTTGAAAGTTGAGATCGCGACCAACGAATCCGATCTTTTCGGATCGTTCGTTGCGGAGGGCGTATACAAATTTGCTTCTGAGCATGCTCTTTTGATTGGCGGGAAGATATCCAACGTCCCACTTTGTCATCTGTTCTTTTGTCATATAGGGGCGCTTTTGAACGTAGGCTTGGGCTCGACCCGACATTGCAGATGGCTCACGGACGAGTTCGTTGCTCAGGTGAACAAGTCTGGCGATCCGCTCGTCGGGGTTTTTCGATAGCGGTATGTTCTCTTTTCGCACTCTTGGTGTCGAGTGAATCGGAGTAGTTTTAGATTCTTCCTTCGGCGGAACCTTGTTTGGGGACTCCGAGCGAACACCAGCGACCGTGGCGATGTCTGCTGCGATGTCTTTGAACTCTTCACCTTTGAGCTTGCCGCCTGCGGGCTCGCGACCATATTTCATTCCAAACAGCAATGTTGTGACGCGACCACGAACGTTGCAATGATAACAATGACTCGTGAACACCCCCGATTGCCAGTTTACGGAGACAACTTGTTGGTTTCCCTGGCATTTCTCACAAGCAAAGGGACTACGCATTCGTTCTTCATTGCCTTTGCGTTGCAATTCCGTTTCAAACCCATAATAGGAAATGAACTGATCTAAACTGGTTCGTTCAAGTAATTCGTTGACAGGAATGAAGTTTTTTTTCATAGACAGGATCGCGAAAGGGACTTCATACTACCGCGCGTTCTTGAAGGGCGCAATCAATCTGTGCAACAAGATTGCTCAGGAAAATTGTCGGCGATGGCTCAATCTGATATTCTTGATATCGATGCCTCTTCAACTCACGCATCGGGATGAGCAAACACTTTTGGCTTTGCTTAAGCTGCCACTGACCAGCCAGCAACTCTTTCGGTTGAGTTCCACATTCTCTCAATCCTTTCCGAGTGAGCGAGTAACCCGTCGTCGGTTGCAACGATTGACTGAAGAGGGGATGCTGCGTCGGTTCTACTTTGCATTCCCAAGCAATGGCCGCAATCCAGCCTACTGGCGACTGACGCGCAAGTCTTATCACTTGCTAGGCGAAATTATGGGCGAATTACCATCACCCAAACGTTCACTATTCTCAACAATCGGTGTTAGCCTGCATTTCCATACCCACCGGGTTTCTGAAGTCGTTGTCAAATTACTAGTTGACGCTCATCAAGCAGGCATTGAAACTGAGGATGTGCAAATTGAATCAGCCATCGGGTCGGTGGAGACTGAGATGATCGTTCCTGATGCAACACTAACGTTGCAATGTGAAGGGCGTCGCTTCCGATTTTACATTGAACTCGATACGGCCTCAGAACGAATTGCTACGCTGCAACGGATACCGTCATCGATCCAAAAAAAACTCGAATTGTACGAGCGTCATCGACGATCTAGTCGCTCCCAGTTTCGGGTTTTGTTTGTGACAACAAGTAGCAAACGCCGCGCGATGAACATTTTACGGTTCGGTGCTGGGCTAACCAACAACTTTTCAGCCCAATCCATCTACGCTGCATTCTGCGACGACCTTTTGCAACCGGGCAACGCCGTCACCATCAAACGATTCTTGAACCATCGCTTGGAGCTAACGAACCTGGTACGCACACCACGTTTCTGTCGGCTCAACCTTCGATTGCCGGTTAGTGATCGTATTATGGCTGAACTCAATGCGAAAGAATTCACGCCCCGGTGGACGTCTGCCACAGTAACGCAATAAGCCACCCTTGGTCAAAGTTGTACATAGCCCACACATTAGCGTGGTGGCGTTTTTGCGAGAAAACGACCGCCGCCGGACGTCTAATTCTTCGCCTATTTCATGGTTTAACGACAGTCATACTCGAAGTAAGCACAAGTTTTATCATGCGTCGGCGTGTCGGGCCGAATGCAGTTGCAGATTCTTAATATGAGCCGAAAAGCGTCCGACCGGACCAGAGCGAGTAAGCGGTTACTTAGAGAGAGTTTGTTGAAAGCGATGAGGTGTCAAACTAGTAAAGCCAGGATTGAACCGCTGGTCTTGGCCCAAGCTTAGGACAGTAGATCTAGTTTTTGGATCGCGAAGCGTCATGTCGAACATATCGACAATGAGGCCGTCGTTGAGTCGACGCAAGATTTCCGAAATTGCAATTGCAGCCGCGACAGCGCCTACAAACGGGGCCCCCACCGTTCGTGATGCAAGTTGAACAATACCACACGCGTCGGTCCCCTTATCGAGAAGTTTAGAATAGCCTCTAGCTGTGGCATTCTTTGAATTGTGTGGACTTGAAATCCCCCCCCAAAGTCGTCTCGCGGTAGTTGCTCCGGGAAAACAATGCATTCTTATTGACAGATATTCAGTTGGACCGCCGCCAAGTCCCGCATCGACAACGCAATCGAATCCAGAGTCTTCCAAAGCAGCACGCGCCTGTAGATTGTCAACGCCACCAAGCGCGATTCTTGGTTCGTCATTGGAAATCGAAATACCACCTGGAAATTTTCGTTCGACAATTCTTGTTCGAAATCCTTGACGCTCTGCCCAACGCGCCATTGCTCGAGTCTTTAGATTGCCAACTAGTTTAGGATTCGTTAACAATGACGTGCTGTCGTTGGCAAGAGTTATGTGATCGAAGTCCTGTAAGACAAGCTCCAATTCTCCCGGAAACTCGAAAGGCAAAAATCCAAGTACCCAAAGATACGCTTGGCCCAAATGCCCCAAACCGATTAGCCAGATCCTCGATGGCAGAACGAAACTACTCGGACCAGCAGGAGCTGCTTCCCAATCAATGAACTCTGGATTCCAAAGGGAAAGACCCACAGATCTTTGTCCAGACATTGGATTGCCCCTAAGATTTTGAAACAACTCAGACACGCCAATCGCTCCAGCAATAATTGCAGCAAGCGTCGTTCCGCGATCGCTCAATCGTCGGCACTCGCAATACGGTATTACTCCGCCCTTCCAGCCATCAAAAGTAACTTGTAACGAGATATGATCTGGCCCGATTTCAACCTTCGGGTCGCCAAGCAAAAGGAGCGGTATCTCATCAGGAATTTCCCGTTGAATTTCCCCTCCTAGCTTGCGGACTATCTGGCCAAGACGCTGACCATTCCCCATAGCCGTGAGCACAGGTACATCCAGATCACCGACTACAACAACACCTCCCAACATAGCTCTGCGAGCGGTGTTCACAATTGTTAAAAGGGAGGCCTGAAGTGGTGCAGAATCGGCCAATTCCGGGCCAACAACAACGCAGATACGGTACGTCCGGAACAGATTGTATCCTTCCTGAATAGAGGCTACTTCATCTGTGTCCACCGCCATCTTGACTACGCGATTGAACGAATCGGGATCGACGAATTGTTCTGAGTTCTCTGCGTAAATCATTTTATGCTCCATTTAACTTTCAGTGTTTTTCTGGCCTGCCACCCACTAAGGTTTGTCCATTCATGCCCTCCCTTGTATCGAAAGAGCCCAAGTTCGTGTCGCCAAATGCTTCCTTCAGCAAACCTTGGAACAATGATCGCCAAGTGGCCCGTTTTTGCGATCATTGGATTCGTGCGATCTGATTCGCTTTGATAGGCTCCTTGCGGATGAGTGTGAATATCGGCCAATACTGTCATCTTATGCTCCCGGCAGATTTGCCAGAGCCGTGCAAACGCATCGGATTCAAGGATACACACGCCCGTTGAGTAGGCGTAGGGATCCAGTTCGTCATAGTAAACGCATAACGTTGCAAACTTCCGGTTCCCTTTGATTCTTCCCAATACGAAACCCCCACTCTCATGTTGAAGTTTGCCTCGCGCCCTGAGTTCATTCAAACAACCGAACCATAAACTTTTGGTAAAAGACAGTTTTGTATTATTCACTGCGAGCTCCTGTGTAGTCGTTGGAATTCAGGAGTTCATGTACAGCGTTCAAGTAAAGGACAATGCCCTTGTTAGGACACCAAATCAACGAAGGATGATCGGCTGCCCAAGCTGCGTGACCTACAGCTGCGATACGATCGCACGGAATGTAGAGGCATTTACTATTGTTCCATTCTGGGCGAAAAACTGCTGGAACTCGTGATCGACCGGTGGGCCATTTATTTGCTGGCAATGCCTGTTTGGCATCGACGTCCCATGGCTGTGCAGTGGGCGCTTGATTTGGATATCCTTTGCAATCAAAACGAAACCAATACTCATTCGGGCCAACTTCTCGTTGAGCCGCTGAGATCGAAATGTGAACAAAGGGCCAAGAAATTGTTCCTAAGCTCCATCGAAGTTGGCATTCACCAAGCGCGAACGGCGCTTCCGCAACATCGCTGCGGAAGGCACATTCATCTGGCAATATTTCAAGAGATACCATCAATCTAGCCCTCGACTCGCTTAATTGGGACTAGATCAAAGCAAACCTCACAACAGCCGCTTACCAGAGCGCCAATCTGGCAATCTGGTTCCGGACGTTTGTCGGTGCAACAGATTTGAAGAACATGCTCAGTAGCGTCTACGCATGCGAGTTCAAATTTCTTGACAAATCGTCTTTTGACTTTGTCAATGGTTGCAGACGGCGGAAATCTCTTCGTTTCCGCCTGGCCGTTGAAGTTCACCGTAACTTCAATTCTCTTACATCGGTGAATGTGGACGCGATGCTTGTCACAGACCCCGACTTCGCTAAGGACAGCACAGAGACTTAATGGATCTTCAGAATCACCGCTGAATACAAATGCGTCACTGAACGATTTGGCACAGAATCCAACATGTGTTGCAGCAACGAGAAGATCGGAAACCCGAGCATCGTGTGCGACTTCAATTTGTTCAATTTTTTTGTGACCTTCGAATTGAAGGAAGAGTTTCGTTTTTTTGCTCATGACTTGCTCCGTCATTGAATAAAGAATGTGTTACTACTCTCTTCAACAGGAAACTCAGCTATGGCGGAAGTAAAAACTTAGAAAAGAAGTCCTTGCCAAAAACAAACAATGGAATGCGAGGCCAATGTTGCGACGACAGAAAGTCAAGGGATGATCGACGGCGACGAGACGTTCAGAGCCGTTTCAAAGTCCCGGCTACACGCAACATTTTTAAGATCCATCCCTAACTGGATCATGTGCCGAACGGCGGGGAACCAGCTTCTCCAGACGAAAAGCAGAATTCGAAAAGAGAGGTCCGCAATTCATTGATGGCCGAGCTCAGCACCTAAGATAAAGCGACCAGTTTCTCCGGTCCGCTCGTAGGACAAATGAAATAGTATGGACAGCTTGGACAGTAGTTGTTCTGTTTCGGCTCGTAGCTTCCCTGCTCGATACCCTCAACAAAACCAGAAATGCCGTCGATTTTCTCTATTAGCTTTTGAGGTTTGATGGATGCCGGTCGCTTTTCCCCCGTGAGCAACGAGACATGCTCAAATGAAACGACTTTGTCGGGAAAGTCTTGCATTACAGCCTGCTGTAGCAATACATACCTTGCTTTCTCAGCCTCATTTTTGGCTAATTTACTTGTCTTGAGTCGTTGGATTAATATGCCATTTGCTGTTTCAACAATATTGTCAGCTCGGCAAGTCACTGGAGTTTCAGTGGCACCAAGATATGCAGTTCGTTCGACATCAAGATTCACTCCTTCGAGAACCTCGACTAAATTCTTGACCATCTTTTTGGCTGCCATTCGATAAGTTGATTCAAAGGCACTATCTTTGGGGCCGTATGTCTCCCAGTCTTCACTGAAACGATCTTCAACGCCGGCTCGTCGTTCGTCCGCGTCATTCGTTTCTCGCATCCATCCAATTGTCGACTGGATTGCAGACTGAAATTTGAGAAATGCAGACGGATCAGTCTTTCCGCCCAAATTCAAGACGTACTTGTAATAGAACTTTCTAGGACATTCGACGTAAGTTTCAATTTCTTGATGGTCTCGATTGTCGCTTGAAGGCAAACCATCCAACTTCGGATAGTCAACGAAATGCTCAACTTCCTCTGTCCATTCGGACGGCCCATCGACTGAGCAAGGTAAGTGTGCGGAAATTTTTCCCAGCATCCCTGAAGGCTTCACATCTTTCCAAGCACCTTTGCCATAGTATCGTCCACGAGAAAAACAGAGCGAGTCTTTGGCTCGAGACATTGCGACAAAGAAAAGACTTTCTTCCTCAGCTTCTCGTGACATTAGTGGATCTGGCGCAATGATTCCACTGGGCAGCGGGCATGGGTTATATCGTTTTTGAGCAGGAAAGTGTCTTGAAGTGAGGGCTGCCAGATATACAGATGGAAACTCAAGGCCCTTACTCGCATGAACTGTCATCAACCGGACGGCATCGATTTCTTTCGCTGCTGCTGGAAGTTGTCTCAGATCCTTTGCCTCATCAATACCTTCAAGG
Source organism: Planctomycetota bacterium (assembly GCA_038534355.1). GTDB lineage: Bacteria > Planctomycetota > Planctomycetia > Pirellulales > Pirellulaceae > Mariniblastus. The sequence goes on along the minus strand of JBCAWX010000003.1, from coordinate 123,754 downwards.
CGTCTGATATAGTTCAGAAATGCCCTTCGAGGGTTTCCTTCTGGTGACCTTTTGAAATTGAACGCAAATAAGATCAGCTGAAAAACAGCTAAGCGTTTTTGTTGTCCAGTTACAGTCGCATCCTCCAGCAGATTAGCCAAATGGCTAGAACTCTTGAATAGGAACTGAAGGAGAAATGAGTGAGCAGTCATTGGCCAAGGAACATCTCCCAAGTCTTCCGCAAGCTTCTTGAATGCCAATCGCCCTTTGTCGCTCAGTGCTTCAACTTCATCAAGTCTTGTGATCGCATCTAGCATGGAAGTCTCAGCCTTTCGGCGCCACGCAAACATCGTCATCACGTCCTGATGCGGAATTCGATATTGTGGAAGTTGAGCTGCACGAAAAAGGCCAACTCCGCGATATTCGCTCACAACTGAAAGAAGTGACAGTAAGTCGCAAACTTCAGGACGCTGAAAAAAGTCACCGAAGTAGAGGCAAGGTACATTGGCTTGCTCAAGTTGTTTTACGATTCGAGTAAGAGTTGTATGTGAACGAGCGAGAATGGTGTGATTACGAAATGAATCTCCGTCACGAACTTTTGAAAGTATCATATCGGCGATACCCCTAGCTTCGACGTCAGGCGATGCCGCAATCTTGTATTGAATCTCCCCAGAATCTTCTCCGCGGTGAGCTGTCGAGGCCTTATCCGTAGCAAACGTCGCGGTCGCCATTTGCTTACCAAAGGTTTCAAATGCTCGAACGATCTTGCCACCAGATCGATAATTTACAGAAAGGTCTGTTGTCTCTGCTCCAGGAAAATCCTGGGCAAACAAAGACATGTTGATAGGTGATGCGCCTCGGAAGCGATAGATTGACTGTCGAACGTCACCAACCACCCACGGTCCATTGCCGGGAGTAACTAATTCCTTAAGCATCATTGCGCTTGCGCGATTCATATCTTGGTACTCGTCGACCAAAATATGTGTCTTTTGTTTGCGAATTGAATCTCGAACTTGGGGGAAGTCACGAAGTAGTTCGACGGTGCGTGAAATCAAGTCACTGAAGTCGACCAAGCCGTTTTCGCGTTTGTGCTGTTCAAAAATGTCATAAACACGAGCGACTTCAAGAGACTTTTCTGCCATTTCAGTTGACTTCTCATCGTGCGCAGCATCCAACATTTCCTGCGCTCGCTGGTGATAATCTGATGGTGTAGCGAGCTCATCTTTGGCACGCCCTATTGCAGCCAGGATAGAGCGGATCGACCTCAGTGGTTCATGAAGGTCCAAATAGTAGTTCAATTCCAGCTTGGGCAATAATTGTTCCAACTGCATCAAACTATCAATACGATCCAACAGTTTTGGATCTTCTTCGAATCCAACGAGGTGTCCGTGTTTACGCAGAATCTCAAGGCCAAAAGCGTGAAACGTTCCAGTCCATACACTTGTTGCTGATTCGCCTAACGCACCACGAATTCGAAATGCAAGATCGTTTGCCGACATGTTGGAATATGTAAGCGCAAGAATTGACTCAGGGCTTTCTCCATTTGAAACGAGATGGCTGATTCGTCCGACAAGAGTTCGAGTCTTTCCGGAACCAGGTCCTGCTCGCACAAGCCGCGGACCGGTTGGAGCTTTGATTGCTTCAAGCTGGCTTGGATCTGGCGGGTTCCTATCGAGTTTTTCAATCTCTGGTTCAGCTTCCTCCGGTAGTAGCAATGCATCTGCCATTTGTTGCATTACTAAGTCTTCGGGAATCCCAAGCTGATCTGAGATTTGAATTGCATTTGTTTCATTCGCTGCGAGCAACTCGCGCACTTTCCTGCGTGGCAAAAGAAACTCTCGGCCGAAAACATTGGCAAGTGCTTCTGCCCTTTCTTTAGGGCTATAGGAATCAGAATCGCCAACTAAGGACATCTCCGGTTCACTTGGAGTCGCTACGTTCAAGTCTTGCTTAGAACAAGAGGCGCAATTTTCGTCGAGCCAATGGTGTGCGTATTCATGTGCCAAGTAGAAATTGAGCAACTTTGGTTCTATTGCATTAGAATAGTAAATTATGTTTCGTTCACCGTCGTAAACCGCTTCCGCACCTTCCAACAAAACATCGGCTTCGGGACGCGACTTCCGAACAACTCCAGTTACTTGTTCCGCAATATCCAGCAGCTTTGCTGCTGGCACCAAGTGTTCGCTTTTGGCAAGTTGTTCGTGACGAAAACTAGCCATCCGACGTACTTCACTCCAAGTGCTCATTACTCAACCTTTCCGTTTTGATCATCAGATAGCAATTGCAACCATTCATCCTTAACGTCCTCAGTTAGTTCAGAGGACTTTACGGCATCAACGAAGTCTTCGACTTGAGTCACTGGTTTCTTTTTGGATTTGAATGTGGGGTTCAGTTGGACTGGACCACCTTGGAGTAGACGAGCAATAAACTTTGGCGATTGATTAGTCGCTGCGCTAAGCAACAAAATGCACAATTGCGGAATACTCTCGAATCGAATCAGTCGCCGATCAAGCTTTGCGACAATGGAAAAGTCAAGCTTGCATTTGGCTGCAACTTCATCGTCAGACTGCCCAGTTGCTACGATTGCGTCTCCAAGGCGTGCAAAAGACTTTGACGATTGATGCGCACGTTGGTGCATCAAATCTAACGCATGACTAACCATGCGATTGGCGACTCGGTCTTCGTCAATAGTCGATTCCTTGGGTAACGCTTTCTGTATAGCCCATGTCGAGAAAAAACTTGCCAATTCGTCTCGGAAGCACGGGTATTTGTTTATCCAAATGGTCAATGTTTCATGGTTAGGATCAGTTACAGTTTGCAAGATTTCATCTAGTACTTCATCAATCATTGTGTTGTTTTCTTCAGTCATTTTGTTTCTCCATGGCTAGTCGCATCTCTCCAAACGCTTTGTCGATCCAGCTATTGATTGTCTGCCGTGAGACTCCAAACTGTTGGCAAAGCGTAGGCCGCGAATCATCGGTCGACGTAAACGGCCAACCTTGCAAGTGGCGTAGAATTACGGCGTCTCGATGCTTTTCATTGGATATGAGTGGCAATTGGCGTCGAACGGACTCCACGATTTCGTTGCTTATCGCAAGATCTTCCGGCTTTGAAAAATTGCCATCGAGTGAGTCGATTGTGACAGCGGCAGCCAAACCGGTATCGGATTCAACTTTCTCTGCAAACTGGCTAATTCGAGGCTGGCCTTTGAAATGTTCGACATGATTAAGCGTCCATTGCTTCACTTTTTCCCGGAAAGCAATCTCAAGATATTCGCCTTGCCGACTAGGAGCAGGTTCAAAAACCATCTCAATTACCTTGCTACTCACGTCGTTTGCGATTTGGTCGAACGTGAAGCTATCAAAGCCTTGTGCGTTGTCCTCTATTACACGAGCGGTCCTAAGACCGAGTACCGTGACTAGGTGCCCGACTATGTCGGCGTCGTCACTGGTTGCGTGTCGTCTAATAAAAAATACAAGCGTTTCGCTTTTCAAGTCATCAATAGATCTTTCGTTAGCGTCACCAGAGATTACATCCCTGATTTCGTTCTCAATGTCGGAAAACCGCTTATACGGCTCTCCAGATCGCTTCGTGCAAGTTAATGGAGGTATATCCACTTGCGCGACCTCCGCGCGCAGTCTTGAGATGTTCATATAGCCAACAACCAGCGGATTCCGCGAAGAGGAAGATAAAAATGCAAAAAATCAAAAACTTTTCTGCATCTTACCAACTCACAGGAAAAACAGGGCAGGAGTCAAAAAAAAGTGGCTGTCCAGCCAATCACGTATGAACTTATCGTTGCATATTTACTCCGGTCAAATCGTCCGGGGCGTTCTCGAACTGCATTCGGCCGATGAAGCCGAGCGTTTTGAGAAAATTGGCTTCGCAGCATCGGCATGCAGGCCGATGCTGCCAACTGCAGCGAATACAACTGCCATGAGGTCATACGCAGCGTCCGTAGTTCATTCCCATATTGCTGCTAGGCCTTTCGATGCTTCAGCAGTCAAGTGAATCAGGAGATTTAAACGGCGGGCTAAACCCGAAAATTCAACTTGGGATCGAGATGAAAACTCTCTATTCCGTCATACGAATCCAATTTTGGGAATTGCATGTTCATTGACGTTAGCTTGCGAAGACGCTGTCGGCATTTTTGAATGATTTGAATTCAAGCGGATTGCCACTGTGATCTAGCACGAACATTGTACTTTGCTCGCCCTTCTGTCCCTCATATCGCGTTTGGGGTTTTACAACATACTCAATATCGGCTGATTCGATTCGTTGCCGCAACAAGGTGAATTGCTGGTTGTCCAACAAACATCCAAAGTGAGGAATTGGAACTTTGATACCGTCAACGGAACCGCAATAGTCTAACCTAGGAATTTCACTACTTACATGAGCAGAGAGCTGATGTTCGTACCGCTGAATGCTAAAAGTGAACCGCACAGCGGGATCCAACTGAAAACCAGTTTAGAATCCCCATTTTCAAAAAGTTGAAAATGCATGTACTTTTGGCAATAAAACATTTGTCAAACTTTACAGAGGGACTTCGCTTTGCAAAGAGCCTTTTTTGAACAAGCGAACCGATCGCACTTTTTACATTGGTGTGTGGCAATTGTTTCAAAACGCTTGAAGTTGCGTTTCTTGCACTTTTTCTTTTTGCACTTTTGTTTGCAAAGCGTTTTCACAATGGTCTCTCAATCTAAATTAGACGATTGCTTTTGGAGCAACCGAAACAAAGCATGAATTTGATAAAAGTTGACTGCCTACTGTTTGCCTTTAGCCGTTCACCAACTGCCAGTGCATTCCAATCGCCAACCAAGCGGCCACAATGGCACTTGCGACAAGCAACATGAATCCGAGTCTTCGTGTTCGTTTGATCTGCCACCACATCACGACGCCAGATAATCCCCAGAAACACATCGAAGCAAACATCAAATCGACGGCGATAGCCCAGAACCAACGTGAGTTTGTTTGCACGCCGTAACCGTGAGCCATGTGCAATCGAAGAAGGAAGCTTCGAGTACTCATCTCGCGGGGCGACTGGCCAACGATTGAAAGGTTGCTTTGGTAGACTGGCTTTGCTTTTTCAGTATCTGATTCTTTATTTCTCTTCGAAGCTTCCGATGCCCCGCCTCTGCGTTGCCGCTCTCGTCTTTGCGACAACCTCAATCGAACTTTTTTGCCATTAACGATGGCATCAAACTCCACATTTGGCATGGAACGAAGACTGAGATCGTCAGCATCGAGGTCATAAGGTTTTAGTAATTCGGTCACACTACCTTTGAATGCTGCCACAGGATCTTGTGAAAGTGCCAACTCGATCCCGTCTTCCAGTTTTCTGGGTTCAGAACTGGCCTCACTTTCTTCGCCTTCCGAATTGGAATCCTTCGAACGATTTCGCAGATAACCTTTCCCAGTATTCAAATTCAAAACAACGCTAACATTTCGCTCATCGTTCTCGACTGAGCCTGAAACTTGTCGTGTAAAAATCGCGTTGGGAGATTCAGCCAGTTCGATTGTCTGGGAACTGTTCTCAGCATTAAGCCTTTCCACAGCCGATACCACTGCGACGTTGGCCAACTCATTGGCGATCGGCATTTTTTGGGCATCTGATTCCGGAAGTGAAAAATTTTCGATCTGAGTTTTCGAATCTGCCATGTAGGTTGGGTGATTAAACAGAAGTGCTGTAAACCCATAAAGCAGTACCCATGGAAGCATGAACAAGCCAGAGAACAAGTGAATTCGACGAATCCACATATTCACCCGTGACCCAAGCTTTTTCTTTCGCCGCCGACTCGGCATGCTCGACTCAGTGGATCCCGAGTTCGTTTCTGAGCGGCCTTCAGCGTCAGCCGAATTGTCAAATTCGCCCGAATCGGAGCCACTGGCTTGATTGTCTACTTTTGGTTTTGCTTCGGTACTCAATGTTATGTCCGTACGATTAACTTCTATTTTGTTTTCGTTAATAGGCAACGACAATTGCAAGTTGATTCAACTAGCTGATGCAGGCGGCATCAAACGTGACGATCAATCTCAGATCAGTCGTCGCTTGGATTTGATGTTCGCAATGAGGCAAAATCTGAAGCGTCTTTTTGGGCAACAGTTCACTGATCGTGTCTCCCATCATGAGTTTGCCTCGGCCACTGACCACGAGTAGCGACATGTTTGACCAAGACATCCTGTCCGAAAGTTGATGAGACGCTTTGATCGAAACCATTCTTGAAACGCGAGTTGAAAACTGAACCGGCTCGCTAATTACGATAGGTTTGGTTGTTGATGGTGCGGCAGAGAATGAATCCGAAACAACAGCGTTCAATTGTTCAATCATTTTTCGCCCCAATTTTGGCCAGACGTTCATAGTCTTCGAAGTGCAAGTAAATTTCATTCAGTTGGTTGACGACGCATTCGCAACGCAGCTTCTGGATTTCAGAAACAGGGATCTCAGAGGCCTGAAAATATGCCATCTCCCATTTTCCGAGCGCCTTGCAGACGATCGCGAGGTTAACGCGGTACATCGTGCAAATCGGATTCAACTCAACCGCCCGACTCATGTAAGCCATTGCTGACTTCAGCGAACCACCGCTACGAAACAGATAAAATCCGGCTCCAAATGCGGCGTTGTCATCGCCCGGATGTCGAGCCAGTGCCGCTTCACAAACAATCGCCGCTAGATCGTCGCGTCCGATTTGAACAACGTTTTGAGTCAAGTCAGGCAGCATCGAACACGGCACACGATCAACCGATTCGACAAGAAACGTCAGTGTGGTTTCGGCGGCTGTAAGGTTGTTTAGTTTGATCCATGCATTGGCCAGCGTCATTTGGCCAGAGATGGAAAGGCAAACTTCAAACATTGCCGATTCAATCAAGCGAATTGACTCTCGAAATTCGCCTCGCTCATACGCCATCATCCCAGCTATTTCGAGAAGCTGTGACTTTGAATCAGTTTCAACCAGAGCTTGTCCCATCAAGCTATTCGCTAACGGATAATCGTTGGCGACATAAGCCGTTTTGATTCGCTCAATCCAATCTTGTTCACTCGTTTCTGAGATCATCACAACTCCTTTATTCGAGTTAACGGATTTGCCCTAGTGTTTAGCGTTCGCGACTTTTTTTTCCGCTTTTTTGACAACTTCGTAAACTTCCACCTCCATGTGACTTCCATGCTCCATGTGAGAACCACCAACGAGCGCAAACTTTGACTCGCCAACAGGAAGCATCTGGTGAAAGAACCGACCCGCTTCGAGTTGGTGGACTTTGCTCCAGGATTTTTCGCCATCTTGGTCACCCGCATTCAACTGGAAAATTCCGCCATCGTAAGTGCTCACCAACAAGTTCTCATCAAGCGAAACCGCCGAGCAGCCGAAGGCTTTCATTCCACCCTCAGAAGGAACGTCCGGCCCGTCTGACCATTTGTTGGTTTTCAAATCGAAAAAGTGGACTGCGCCAGTTGGCCCGCCCGTTTCTTGAATGCCACCAATCACAACCAGTTGGTCACCATGGGCACGCACGGCAAGAGCTCGGGTTCGGAAAGGTGCTTCTATCTCTTCCCACTTCGAATCAGCGTTGCTTAGATCGAATTTCAGAACGGTGTCCGCCCAAACCGAATCTTCTTCGCCTGCCATCGTCCAGCCACCCACAACAAAAACATGGTTACCCGCCACGCAGGCGTCAAACGATGACCGCCCCTCAGGAAGTTCGGGCAGTTTCGTCCATGATTTCTTGATTGGGTCAAAGGCAAGAAACTCGCGAATCGAGTGCAAGTCATGGTCGTCACCTTCTTTGTTGCGAGCCTCAAGTCCGCCGATGCGATAAACTTTTCCTGCGTGGCCAACGATCGCTAGTCCCTGCAGCCCCAAATTGTCGCCCGCAACTTCCCACTCGTCGTTGCTACCATCGAGGTTCAAACGATAGACGTTTCGGTTTTGGTAGGACTTGGCGTACGAATGAGCCTTCCCCGATTTTCCGCCGATAACGTAAACGGAATTGTCGAGGACGGTCGCACCGAAGCTGGTCATGCCTTTGGGAAAATCGGCGAATTTTGAATCAACTTTTTTAAGTGCGATGGTTACAGCCTGTGACTCTTCAGCAGAATCAGCAGTTGTCTCACTATTGGTTTTTCCATCGTTGGCACCCGCAACATCCAAGACTATTGTGCAGTAGTAGCGACGCTCGGAAAATTTCTTGCCGTCGACTTCCCCCGCTTCCTCGACCACATGCTTGGCTCGAATCACGTAGCGGGATGAAGTCTGAAGTGACACTTTTCCAGTGTCATCAGTTTTCAATGTCGCCGAATCGGTATCAACACTTTCCAGTTGAACTTCGACATCCTGGGCTGGCATGCCTTTGAAATAGGCAACAGCCGAGAGCTTGCCATCAGTAAATGTTGGCACAATGTCGAGAGTGAGTTTCGAAGAAGGCTTGCCCGAGTTCAACATGGATTCTCCGTAAGACAACGACATATACTTTGCGCTGTAATCAAGAAACATCTGCTTGTCCCCGCGACCGAACACGCCATAAGGGCAAGCGACTTCGACCAATTGACCGAGGTCAGCAGTTGTTGCTTCGAACCACCCTTCGTCGCCGTCAACTTGCTTTTCAAACTCGACTGGCTTGAATGTGCCGTCATGAAGCGTAAATGCTTTCATCCCAGAAAGCCCGCTCAGGAATTGTGCTTGGTCAGGCTCAAGACCTTCGCCGAAAACGACTTTGACTTTACCGTCTTCTTCGTAAACCCAAATAAAGTGAGCGCTTGCCTGGGCAACAAAGCAAAGTATCAACGAGGTGAAAACCAAAGCCATTTTCAGGCCATGTCCTTTTGAGTTCATTCAACTATCCCTTTATGTCAATTTTTCTGTTAGATGTTTCGGCGTTTGTTCAAAATCAATAATCAGTCGGAATGTCTATGCGTCTTTCTGGCACAACCACGTCACGCATGAAACGGTTCCAGTTTCTTTCATTTTTTAGCTTTGGGTCGTTAAGCTTCAAACGATCCAACGTTTCAGGTTCGTATTTCTCTGCGACTTCAAGTTCTTTCCATGCTTCGACAGAGATAGGCTCGTCCTTGGAAGCTACCGCTGATTCCGAGTTATTGCTGCACCCTGCAAACAAGCAAAGCAGCACAATGATTGCGATGCGGTTCATTTCAATGCTTTCTAATTGAAGGAAGATCAAACGCGGAATTTGCCCGCGTTTGATCCGCCATTGCCAAAGGTTTAGGGTTGTTCAACGACTTCGCCACCATTTCGCGTGGCTAGTCCGTCGTACAAGTCTTGATCAATCAACTCGGCAACAAACCGAACCGACCCATCACACATCGCAAAGCTGGCTCCACCGGGATGCTCGCTGCGAAATGCGCCGTACACAGTTGTCGTGTTGTCATGCTTGTTAAATGGATGGTGCGTAGTGCCCCACGCGTATCCGATATACCCGAATGCCCAAACGCCACCGTATTCGGTTGACGGAACTCCTTTGGGCGTGAAGTCGGTCTCTCCAAGAAAAAACGTATTTGAAGTTCCGTCGCTGATGCTTCGCATGCCAGTTTCGGCTTCAAAGTTGGCGCTCGAAGAGTCACTGGGGTCGGTACGAGTTGGAATGATCGCTCCATCGTAGCGAGGTTCATCAATTCCGTAGAATCTCGCGTAATGCAGCAGCGCAACATCTTGGGTACCAGCTGAGAACAAGTAACTGCATGGAGCACGATTGTCCCTTAGCTGTCCTGACGGATCATTCATCGACGGACAAAGAAACGTCGGAATTTTCATTTGTGTCAACATTGCGTTGCTGAAACCATCACCGTCGTTGTCCACCGTGCTGTCTCGACGTTCATTGGGATCCCAGCGGATGGCGATGTCATCTCGCTCAACGAACGGCATAATTTGAAGGAAGCCAGTCGCCCACGTATCGCTGTCATCTCCTTCAAGTCGATCACGGGTTGCGTAAGGAAAAATCTGGTTAGCACTCTCAAAATTATGGGTCGCTAGAACGACTTGCCGCATGTTGTTCATGCAGCTGGTTCGTCTTGCTGCCTCACGTACCATTTGCACTGCAGGCAACAGCATTCCAATCAGGATGCCAATGATCGCAATGACCACTAACAATTCGACGAGGGTAAATCCCACTCTGGGGTTCCGTTTAGATACTTTCATTGAGTTCTCCAATTCTGTTGACCGATTTGGCCAACGCCACGTGAAATCAAAATGCAACATGCATTTCGACCGACTCCCTGACGTGGCTGGCTTGGCTGAACGCTATTTCAGCCGGCTTGCTGCGGAGTGGAGTCTAAAAAGAAGTTGTAATTAGCGGCGGCGTCTTTGTATGACGGTTGCAATGCTCAAGAACGCGATGATCGTCATTGATCCTGGCTCAGGCACGCTCGTAATGTCAAAACTTGCGTCACTTGTATTGACATAACTGATCTTTGCACCAGTGAACAATTGGTGGTGACTGTCGACGCCGGGATTGTCGAACTGAGGACTCTTAACTTCCAGCAGTAAATTGCTCGATGCGGTCAACCCAGTCCATTCAGCCCAGTAGTAGTGAATGGAAATGGGGTCACCGTTGAAATCCACATCGGAACGTGAGCCAAAATCAATAAACTCATCCGGGGTTTGCCCTCCAATTGTGAACAACCCAGAGCTCATATGCCCAAGTACTGGTGGCCCAGCAGCATCTGAAACTGCAACTTGAAGTACAACACTCGTGAATGCGGAACTCGCATTCAAGCCGCTCAAAGAGAAATCCCACTTCGGCTCACTTGTAAACGCGTAAAGGTCAGTATCTGTTCCATCATCAAACGAAAAGCCTCCTGCCGAAACGTTCAATTGCCCGTTTCCACCACGCTCGAATTGATCTGGTGAATGCCCGCCTACGTAGGGAGCAGAGCCGAAATCGTCCCAACCAAATTCACCAGACGTCGGTTGTGCAATTGAGTCAAAGTTGCCGATCGCCACGTCCGCATGAGCTGAGCTCAATGTAATCAGGAAGACTATCGCAATTAGCGAAAGGGTAGAAACGAATTGCGTCTGACAGTAACAGGCAAAAACGTGGCGCGCAGCTGCGCATGGATGTTTGAACATCTGTTGGGGTCTCCTAAAAAAACCACGTCGTTGAACACTGATTGAACAGTGGACTACCTTTGCGTGGCTGGCATCAGAGAGCGGATAAAATCCGGAAACCCGTTGTGGCTTGCTGCGAATGCGGTAGTCTAGTTTTATGTTTGGTTGCTAATTGAGATTCGGTCTCAATTGACAAGTCAGCCAAACTAACCGCAAAAATTATTCAACGCAAGCCCTGAATCAGAATTTAACAATGGCGAATAATGAAGAACCGGAACGAGAAATCGACGGGCCCAAGTTCATGAACAATAAGGATGTTTCCTCGGCGTTGCCCAAGATTATCAGCTTCGATGAGTTGGCACGGTGCGGAGAAGAAATCTGGATTGAAAATAGAGGTGATTTGTATCGGCTCCGTCGCACAAAACAAGGAAAGTTGATTCTCACAAAGTAGCAATGTTGAACATTTTAGTCTGTAAATCCCATCGGGAATAAGACCGATGCATTTTCAGTTTGTGGCTTCGCAACCTCGGCGTGAAACGCCGAGGGGACTTAGGGATTAAATTGAATTGCTTTGGCACCTCGACATTTGTTTGTCAACTCAATTGACTTCCCAGAATGTGCTTTCTGGGTGTATAGTCGAACCATCTTTTCTTTTGAGCTATGAATGATGATTTCGCAATAAAATCATTGGCTACGTCAAGTGAAGCGGAACTCATCGCTCCCGATAGCTTGACTTCTCGCGAAACTGTTTCGCAGTTTCTGTCTAAGTTGTTACCCACGACTCAAGAAAAAAATCCGGCGGCTGCTTTGGTTCCTTGGATCTGTGAACGACTCCCGAGTGAACAAAGTCGTAAGACGTATGCTTCTGTTATTCGTGACTTCGTTTTGCACATGAGAGATTGCGGCCTCGATCCTCTATCCGTTGGTGGCGATGACATCCGGGTTTTCCGGGAGGCACTACGCCAAGGTGGTATGCAACCGGCAACGATTGCAAAGCAGCTCAGTGTGCTTCGCGGAATGTATCGCCAGTTTGGTAAACGGAGTTTGGTTGACTGGGAAACGGTTCAAGATATTCAGTCGGTTGAGTCGCCGCGCGTTCCAAAAAACTCCACGCCTATTCTGACAGAGGCCGAAGCCAAAAAGTTGTTGCACCAACCTGATCTCAATACGTTGGCCGGAGTGCGAGATCACGCAATGTTGTTTGTGTTTTTCAAAACCGCCTGCCGAGTTTCCGCGTTGGCGTCGGCAACAATTGGCAGCCTTGAAAGATCTGATCACGAGTTCTATTTGGTGGTGGAAGAAAAAGGCGGAAAGCGCCAACGGAAGGCGTTGCTTGAATCTTCACCTGCGTTAATTCGGTATATTGAGTTTGGTCGAATTATCGACAAACCAAGCAACTCCTCGTTATTTCGGCCTGTTGCAAAGGATCGACGGTCTTTAGTTCCGCGACGCATGAATCGGCGCTCAATTTTAGATCGAATAAAGAAACACGCATTCGATGCCGGAATCGACGTTGAGAGATTTGGCAGCCGAGATATATGTTGCCATTCGCTTCGCGGCACAAGTATTACGAATGCGATCCAGCATGGCGCGAAGCTTGAACAAGCCCAGGCATTGGCGGGACATTCAGATATTCGTACGACACAGGGCTACTTTCACTCATCGGGGAAAGAATCAGAAGAAGCTGCCAGACATATTCAAATTCGTTAGGGGGCCTATATACCACGACGAACTTGGGATGCTCGCTCTAAATTTGATTTGTGCGAATGCAACGGCTCAACTGCAAGGCAAATTGTAAATTGCAATCCAGCATGGCAAATGCTTCCTGAAGGCTCTGCATTTTGATGCAACAGCTTGCAATTTGTTTGCCATTACGTTGTCGACCCATGTTGCAACTCACAAACATTTTATTCAAACAGATCATGTGATATAATGATTTGATTCCCTCTTTTTTTATGTACACACTAACAGCTAATGGCGATTCAGTATCAGAATTCGATACGGTTGAGCCAACACAGTTCAACGATGAACTGTCAAGTGACTTTGAGCCTACCGAACTCATAGAAACCGACGAACAGGAATCCGTTTCCGACCAAGTACGTGACCAAAATCGCGAAAAATATCAAGGGCTACTTTCGAGGAATTTCGAATCGCTCGGAGAAGCTCACGGTTACATAAACCGTTTGCCACTCGGAGACAAAACGCAACTCAAAGCCTATGCCGATGAGTTGTTTGAAAAGGGCAAATTGGTCGCTGATTCAGACACGCTCTTTTCAATTCACGACGTGAGTGAACTTCTCGCTGAAAACCTGCCTGAGATTGACGAAAACCTTGAGCCTTTGGTCGATGATTTAATGAGGGGCTGGCTGGATGGAAGCATCAATGCTAACAGCAGGTCCATCGGCAAAATGCTCCAGAAACTTCGAATGTTGAAGTGGCGAGTTGAGGACGTCCAGTGGATGCCCAAATGGGACGTTGGTGTAGTCATGAATGGCTGGGCTGAAAGGTTTAAAGGGTTGGTCAAATCTGGTGAATTGCCGTCGGCACCATGGCGTGAACTTGAATCGCTCGGAGAAGCTCACGGTTACATAAATCGTTTGCCACTCGGAGACAAAACGCAACTCAAAGCCGATGCCGATGAGTTGTTTGAAAAGGGCAAATTGGTCGCTGATTCAGACACGCTTTTCTGCATCCATGATGTGAGTGAACTTCTCCATGAAGGAGTTCCCGAAGTTGCCGAAAACTTAGGGCCTTTGGTCGATGATTTAATGAGGGGCTGGCTGGATGGAAGCATCAATGCTAACAGCAGGTCCATCGGCAAAATGCTCCAGAAACTTCGAATGTTGAAGTGGCGAGTTGAAGACGTCCAGTGGATGCCCAAATGGGACGTTGGCGTAGTCATGAATGGCTGGGTTGAACGGTTGAAAGGGTTGGTCAAATCTGATGAGGTTGATGAAGAGCGTGATTTGGAAATTGCAGCCTTGCAATAATTGGCTACAGTGATTGTCATAGTTACAATAGCTCTTCCAATGTGGAGGAAAAATGGAAGAACTTGAGAGTAAAATCAAATCATTGAAACAGCGTTTAAAGACGCTTGTTGTTTCTGGTGATGACCTTGCTTCGTTAGAACGTCAGAAGGATCTTGTTGAAGCCAAAAAGGCTACGATCAAGCGGTTGCAACAAGAACAGCAAGAGATCGCCAATCGCAGGAATGCGAAAACTGGCGATAAAGCAGGCCTCAATTCTAGATCCAAAGAGGCTAAAGATGGTCTTGAGCATTTCTTAACAATCGGATTTGGAAGAGCTTTTAAGAGCTGGATTCCAATCTCAATTCTCGTTGCGATTCAGATTCTTACATTTCAATTTGCACCAACGATGCCAGAAGGCGAAGGCGTCGGTATTGGAATAGTAATGACAATAGCGAACGTGGTTATTGTGATGTGGTGCATGTCTTATGTTCGTCCTAGTGATGGTGAAGGAAGGTGGATTAGACGCACAGACCCGAAAGACAAAAATGACAACGATCCTTATCACATGTTGCTAATGATCATGGCAATATTTACACCCGTCTTTAACCTTGCATGGCTAAGTACTTCAAGTTTCGCGCCGATTGCAATGTGGGCTGAGGTTGGTTTAACTTTACTTGGATACTTTGTGCTTTCGGCCCAGTTCTATTGGGTGTGGTTTGTTACGAAGAAGAAATTCTTAAAAAGATACCAGGCCCAGCTTAGCAGTTTACACCGCGAGCTTGAACTGTTGTCGGGGCCAATGGAGAACATTGAGCAATCACAAAGTAATTTGGAAAAGAAAATTGAACAAGAAAAGAGAAGTCTTGAAAAAGCTGAAACTCTCTTTAGCGAAACGGGATTTAGAATTTCACAAATAGAACAGACGAAAAATGCCGTTGAACGCAAAATTAAAAACCTGACACAACAACTTAAATCGGAGATTGCCAGAGCAAAAAAGGCCAAGGAACAAGAACGAGAATTGGAGGAGTTTCGCCGACAGTCGGAAAAGCAGCGGGCCCAAAGAGAGGAAGCGGAAAAACGCCAGCAACAAGCTCGTGCCAAGGAAGAAAAGAAACGACAAGAGGAAGCCGATAGACAGCAAAGGGCTAAAGAAGAAAAGCGTCTTGCCGAAGAAAAAAAACGTATTGCTGAAGAAAGGGAACGTGTTCGGTTGGAACAGGAACGAATTCGCAAGGAAGATGAAGAGCGGCGACGACAAGAGGAAGCGGAACGGCAACGGTTGGAAATGGAACGATTGCGTATTGAGGAAGAACAGCAACGTCAACGGGAAGAGCAAAAAAGGCTGAAGGCTGAATTGATAGCTCGAAGAAACGATTTTGTAAAAAACTTTGAGCAAAAACATGGCCGAAAAGGTGCTCTGAAAATCCTTGAGTTTTTCGAAGAAGACCTTCACTCACTTGATCGATTCAAGGCATTGATAGTAGGCACAGCCAAACGGGCTGAGCGTGAACAGCTAAAGGTCTTTCCTGCTTTTGATTCAGATTCATTTGAACAGATTACTTCAATCCGAATTGCCTTGGTTCACATTTTTGACGAATGTCGACCCACATTCTCTGATGTATACTTAAGAGAGCATTTTGAATCAGATTTGGCTGTGCTACTTGGGGAGGATGCTGTTCTTGTGGAACCAGTTAGCGAAGTGGATTCATGGCCGACAACTGGAGGGCTGATTGAGTTCTCAAACAACTCGCTAATCTCAACTGCTTTGAAACAAAGTCTCGTGCCAGAGGCACGAAACAACAACGGCAATTCGTATTTTCTTCCCTATCATTTTGCAGAGTTGATGTTTGCTCTTCGTTTAAAGTTGGAGGTGGATGGATTGTATGCTGATGCGGCGAAAACCAATCCTTACATTAATGCAGTCTTGCCACGAAACGAATTTGAAGAAAGAGCGGACAAAATACTCCTTGAATGGGAAAATCCCGTTGAACATTTCGCTGTCATCAATGGTATTCTGGATCGTACGTTGAAGACTGTCCAAACTACAAACCGCGAATCTTATTTGAATGACGAAGAGTTGGTGCTTCGACGTTCTGCGGTTGATGACCTCAAAGATTATTTTGTTGAGCGGGCACTTGATAACGATTTTATTCAATACCAGCATTTGGAGGCTTTTGTTATTTCCGAGTTGGTAGAGGACGTTTCTTTGGTTGATTTGCGGAAAAAAGTTGCGAACAAGAAAGATGAAATTGATAAGCATATACTCAAGCACCGCGTACGTCGACGTTATCGTGATCAAAGAGACATCCTTGCAACGCATTACGCAGAGCCCGACTTCGAGAAAGACTTGGTTGGTATTGATTTACAACTGACCATGCCAGCCTTTCAAGCTCGTATCGCAATGTTGGAAGGCCGGATTGAAAGGATCTCAAAGCCACTGCGGGAGCGGCGAGACCAAAATGCTACAAAAGAACAACAAGAAAAGCTTGCAGCCCAAATGGAACAGCAGCATAAAGAACAGGAACAAGAATACTCGAACAAGATTTGGGACTTCTTGCAAATGCAACGGAAAGCAGCAGATACGGATAGCGATTTGAAGGCTAGACACGAGCAACTAATTGAACGCTGGCGCCAAGAGAACGTGCAAGTATGAGTTCGCTGATACCATTGTCGCAAGTCCGAATGGGGATGATCGTCAAAGACGCTATGCAGGCAGACTTGGTGACTACGCACCAACACGCCCAAGATATTCTGGATAATTCACGATCTACAGCGTTCCAGTTTTCCGAGGAGCTTTTGCACACTCACCTCGCGGTGTTTGGTGGTACACGGCGTGGCAAATCAAAGTTGTTTGAGTTGATCGTTCGTCAGTTGATCGAGCTTGGTCGCGGAGTAGCGTTTATCGATCCTCATTCGGACACAGCCGACGACCTCCTTAATTTTTTGGCATTCAATCAAGACCGCTACGGTTATCTATGCAACCGAGTGCATTATCTTCGCCCGGACGATTGTTACTTTTCGTTTGACCCATTTATTTATCGTCCGACGTCAAGTGAAAGAGATACGCCCGAACACTATCGCCGGTGGTTGCACACAAAAATCGTTGACATGATTAAGATCTTACTTCGAAACCGTGGCGAAACTGAAGCGGAACAAGCCAAAATGACTCGCATGCGGACATGGCTATACAATGGCCTTTACGCCGTAGGTGTTGACCAAGGAGGTGGTAAGCATCTGCCTCTTTCTGAATTGTTCGTTCTCTTGAATCCGAAACACAAACGCCACAACATTGTATATCGGCAGGTGGAACCATTTTTAACGGAATCGATACAAGCTGATTTCGATATGCTCCGAAGAATGCAGTCACCGAAACAAATTCAAGATTTTGTCGAGTCGACATTTAATCAACTGCGGCAAGTAATCACGCCGACAACGGAGAGGATTTTTTCATTTGATCGCCCGTCAATCGACTTTCATGATATTATCAGAAGTAACGGAATAGTTCTGGCGAGTCTTGGGCGAACGCCAACCTTTCATCAGGACGAAGGTAACGTTCTTGCTGGCCTTATCATTCGAGAGATTAGTGAGGCTGTTCGAACGATTGAGCGTGAGAAGCGAAACCAATACTTTATGTTTATCGATGAGGCACAAAACTTTCTCGGAGAAGACTTGCAAGATTTGCTGAAGGAGGCTGGCAAATATCGCCTGTCGTGTGGCATTGCAGTGCAATCTCTCGATAATCTTCAACAACAAGAGATTGATCTAATTCCTGCAGTCCTTGGCCAATGTGACATGCAAATTACGTTTCAACAACAATACTTTCAGCATGCGGAAATTCTCGCTAAATGTTTGTGTCATCCATGGTTGGACTTTACCGAATTGATTCACGAGATTGATCGTGATGATGGCTATGAGTGGATTATTCAAACGACGGAATCTGCTTCGACTTCAATGGGGCAGTCAAAACAAACCGGAACGTCGGAATCTACGTCGACAAGTCGTTCAGAGGGCAGGACGGAGGGCCAAAGCACTTCACATTCTCAAAGCAGCGGTGAAAATTGGGGGGAAAGTTCTGGTACGTCTCAGGCGGCTGGTCATTCCGAAACTGTTTCTGCATCAAAAGGGAGCAGCAGAAGTTCATCAACGGGAGAAACGCAAGGTCAGTCGAAGTCCGCAACGACCGGTCATAGCAACAGTCAATCAGAAGGAACTACAAAAGGGCAGTCACATACAACGGGTGAAACTCGATTTACTGGATATGCTGACCCAGAACAACCGGGAATGGGGACACGTCGCAGTACGGGGTATTCAGAGCCAAACACAAGAACCGATTCTCATTCTCAGTCCAACGCCAATAGCTCAACGTTTAGTGAATCTAAAACCTCAGGAGAATCAAGAGGCAGTTCAACAAGTGAAACTCAGGGTACTTCCGACTCAGAATCTAAATCAAGGGGCACTAACTCAACCCGGTCCGCTTCCAGTCAAAAAAGCACCGGAGGCTCAAGCGTCAACGGTGAGTCCAAAGGTGAAAGCCATTCGACTTCAATTTCTGATGCGGAATCAAATTCATACTGCAGTTCAACAATGGAGGGCGAGTCGTCATCAGAATCAAAAGGAACTTCAACAACAGAGGTACCGCTTCATAAGGTTCGAACTGAACTGCGACATACTGGTTCGCTTGCGACCAGCGTAGACGATCAGGATCGTATGCACGCTGCGATAATACAAAAACTCCCTAAACGCCACTGCGTGGTTGCAGTGGGAAATCGTTCACTAGTGATTCAGGTTGGCGAGGTTGTTGACCCGTTTCAGGCATTGAAGATACCGCCTGAACTTCAAAAGGATGTTGTCGCGAAACTTAAGACTCGCATTTTTGAACGAGAACCATACTATCATACAGACGCCAAATCGGTTGGGGAGCAAGACAATCGGTCATCGCCATCGAAGATCGAAAAACCAAAACCACCAGAACACGGATTTGATATAGACTAAATGAGAGTTTTAGAACGTGAAATATGCGTATTGACCCAACTGGCAAAGCATTTGGTTTTGACTCGTCCTCACATTTCGAGGCTGTGTTACCCGACTGACAAGAATGGGCGAGTGACGCGGGCGAGACTACGAGCACTTCATGCTTGCGGGTTCGTTAATCGGAAGCCTTTTCGAGCGTCTGCCGCTCTTGGTCCCCCAACGTTTCTCTATTTGCTAACGAGAGAGGGTTGCAAGTTTCTTTCAGATCATTTCGACAACATTAGGTATCGGTTCAAGCCGACCTCATTGGTCCAACCATCACACGTGGATCACTATCTTGAGATGAGCGATCTGTCGATTTTGTTTCAAAACGACGTCGTACCAGAACAGACGAATGTTCAGTTAATCAACTGGTACAACGATAGCGAAGTCATCAATTTTGATGAAGTCGATGAAGAACTGCATTTTCGGCTCTTTACCGAAATTCAACAAAGCCCACGGCGGATCATTTGCCGCCCCGACGCTGGATTCTTGCTAGAGAAGGATGGCGTTAGAGGCGTGTTTTATGTTGAGCGCGAACGAGATCGGACTGGACCGAGGCAGGTTGCAGCCAAAAAAGTTCCTGGGTATCTAGGGCTACTAGAGCAACAACTCCACAAGCGACACTTTCCAACCTCCAGCCTTGAGCGGTTTACGGTCCTGTTTGTCGGCGAAAATGGGAATCACCGTGACCGATTGAAAGTAGCGTTTGCTAAACACGCTGACCCCGGTCGTTGGCGATTTGCGTCGGTTCGAGACTTGAACAGCAACTCATTTTTGTTTGAGCCAGTTTGGTATCGTTGTGATATCGATGAGCCAACCACTCTTGTGAAGTAGCTCTTTATAGATGTCTCCGCTTACCCCTCCGAAACCGGAGAGCATTACGGAGGGGGTGGCATGTTCGTAAGTACCGTTAATCCATGGACTTGCGGGTGCAAGGGGCTCACGTTGTGATCCCTTGCCCATCAGCCGTTCGGGCGAAGATACGTGTTATGCTCCAAGTGTGTCGCCAACCCGTAACTTGCCCGACGTTTGCCGATTACATTCACAGCCCGATGGCTGATCATTTCACGGCCAAACTACGACTGATGGGCAAGGGCTACGCCCCTGCACCCGCAAGAGTTTGAATTCGGACTTGAGGTTGGTACAATAATTTGACCGCCAAAATTAGTTCTACTGTGACGCGACCAGTGGAGTGTTTTTGGTGGTTTGTTTATCTGTTTACCCCTTTTTTTTATGGAGCAACTTGAACTTAAGTCGTCGGTTAATATGCCAACTTCGCAACTGCAATCAATTCTTGCCAGCGAATTGAAAACGACTTCATTGACCTACGGCCTTTATCAAAAAGCTGCCCGCAACTGGCGGCTAGCTGAAGCTGAGAATCAGAGTCTTCGTGAGCAACTCAAGCAACGAAGTTTGATTCGCAAGATTTGGAATCTGTTTCGTGATCCGAAGTAGCTTTAGTCCGTAAACAAAAAGACAAACAAATTTCACGTTAATTGTCGCGTCCAATATACGTGAAGCGTTAAGTGTTGTTTGATCCGAGCAGCCTACAAGGCATGCCAGACTACATATCCTTAACCGATCGTTTGGATTATCCAAACAGCTCATATGGGCGGTCTTTGACCGCCCATGCCCTTTTTCTTGCGAAGCGCTTGATTAAGCCAATCTTACGCTATAATTGGGAGTGTCAGTCACGTTCAGCAGTTGACGCGGCGAGAACCAACTGACAGTTATTTCGTTTACCCCCAATTTCTATGTCAAATTCATCTAAGTCCGCTGCACGTGCAGCAAACGCACAAAATGGTAACACTGCTCGACCGTCCTACAAAACACTCGGACGAGTTGAACATGGTCCCACATCAAGCAGGATCGTTCTAAAGCAAGGCTTTGGAAGGAAAGGTGGCCGCTACGAGCAAATTCTTTTTGTGATCGATAATTCATATATGGATTACAAAAAAAGCGAAGTTGTTTCGAGCAAAATTTACCTCCCGCTTGGAAAAGTGCCGGTTGTTGAAGAACTCTTGTCAATTTACAAGACGCTTCCGACGCAACACTCAGGTGAGCATGAAGAGAATGCGTAAAAGGGTTTCGAACAAATGATAATTGTGTTGGCCCGCGTCACAACGCAATTACAGAGGTTGCGAACCGATTTGAATGGGGATTGCTTTTTGCCGCCCAACGATTGGTGCAACTGTAAGAATTGACGAACGTCAATCTGTTCAAGTTGGGCGGTCACCGACCGCCCAACCCCTCTTTCTTGAGCCAGTCCCCAAAAAAAATTCTCTGGACATTACCCCCTCCGTAACCCCCTCCGCTCGTATGTCAAAACCCTTTTCTGTACCGAAACAGGTTGCGTTTTGAAGACCTAAGATACCAACACCTGACAACTCAGAACTTATTGAGATAATTGCAGGCGTAAGTTGACAAGAAGCTTGAGGGTGAAAAGAATATGTGAGTCAGTTTCTTGCATTTGCAAGTATCAGACCGGTTTTGAGGTTTTGATCCGAGCTTCCTTTCAGGGTAAGCCAGACATACATCCTTAACTGCTACGCGTTCGGACGTTACCGATCAGATTTAAGTGAGTGGTGTTTACACCACTCACTTCTTTTTTTTTCCTAACGTTTGTGTTGTTGCAGTTGATCGGTCCATTATGGGTGCAAGCCCCGGAACTCAATTAGAAACATCAAGACTGATTTCTTTTGATGATACTTCATTCATCCTTGGATGCTCAGTTCGTCAATTACGTTCATACGCAACGCTTCGGCCCGAAATCCAATTCACTCAAGACGATTCTCAGTTGCAATTTTGTGCCAGCAAGATTTTGGATTTTATCAAACAATCTGAAAAAGAGGTTAGCGTAAAAGCATCTCGACTATTGTTTCGAGTAGTTATGGGCAGACTTCCGTTGGGAAACGAATCCATCGAAATGCTACATCAAACGGAACGAGCAAGTTCAATTGCCAAGGAGTAATCACGAGGCGAAAATGTCCAGCCAGAGGCACATTGTTCACTAAGTGAAGTTCGAACCGAGTCACCAGATATTTTTACTAAATTTTGCTTGTCAAGTTCTAAGGCTCGAACAAACTCGCCATTGCGAAAATGAATTTCGACCAGTGATCGAACTGGATCACTTCGTTTAGGACCAAGTTTGATCGGAAGTACCCAGATTCTTTCAACGATGTCAAAAATCCGTTCCCGAACTTGCCACCTTTCTTCAACAGTTCCCCGTCTCATTTTCGCAAGCTTCGTTCTATAGACTTTTGTCGGAAGTACGCTTGTCTTTCTAAGGCTTTGCAATTTGGATTCAATTACAGCAAGTTGGTCGCCGAGTGAGGCCAGCGGAACCGCCAACACAGCTGCACCCGAACTGGAGCCGCTGCTGATTTGATCTTGCAATTCGGAAATCTCAGACTTAATGAATTCGCGTTGTGCTTCCAGTTTCGTCCGTGGGTTGGCACGAACTTTTTTTAGATCGATTTGAGGCAGAAACGCAAAAACCAAATCCTCAAACTTAGTGACGTCAATTGTTGCAGTTGATGCACCATCAACGCCTTGATCAGCCAAATATGACTTGTAACGCGTGTACTTTACTACTCGACCATCTGCTCTTTTTTGTTGGTAACTGAAAAACCCCATGGTACAGTTGTCGAACGCGTGATAAAGCAGGCCGTTAAATAGATTCACTTTTTCAACTGGTGCCCCTCGTCTTGAACGCCTTCTGTTGACCGCAGCGTTCGCTGCAATCCACGTTGCTTCGTCAATGACTTTCGGATAATAATTTTCGAACACTTCTCCAGATGCCGTCGACGTGATCTCACCTAGCACACGTCGCTGTTTTACAATGTTTGCGATCATCGTTTCATTCCAACAGCGAGTGTTCTTTCTGGATGATATCGGTGGGAACCGCTCATTGAGTTCTTTGAGTAAAACTTTCCGCCCGACACCTGCAATCGTGCGCTTGAAAATGTACTTAATCGCCTTGATTGCTTCCGGTTTTTTCTCGAAACAATCCTTGTCAGCGTTCCAATTAAGCCAGGCTGGTGCTACCGAACTGATACGTTTTTCGTTCCCATCTTTGCACTGCCTTCGTTGATTTTCGAAGTACGATTTGATGCGACTGCTGAGGTTTTGAGAATATACCGAAGCTTGGTAGGCAAACGCAGCAAGTTCGATTGCGCCACCAATGTCGTTGCGGTCATCAGCCCAATATACTTTTTCAACGGGAACCAAAATTGCGATATTGACACCTGCGTCGAGTATCTTGTTGACCAAGTTTTGAGTAGCACGAACACCCTTACGAGATAATCGGTCAACCGCTTCTACCAAGAGAGTTTCGCCCGGCTGAACCCTCCCGTCTTCTACCGCCCTCAGAAACGCATTGAGTGCCTTTTGTTTATTCCCCTTGAACCCAGACCTGCCTCGATCAGCAAACGTCAAGCTCGATAGTTTCCAGCCCTTGACTTCGCAGAATTTCTGAGCCGCTTCACGCTGACGACGTAGAGAATCGCCGCCTTCCTGCCTAGGATCGCTGAATCTGGCATATGAATGAGCAATCATTACTTTCCCCGAAACCGTACTTGTTTGGACCATTTTCCTACATAGGAAAGAAAAAACAAGAGGGCCGTTGCTTGACCGGATCGATATCCATGTCGAGGTTCCGGCAGCGGAGTTCAAAGAGTTATCGTCGGCGATCCCGGGGACGTCCAGCGAGTCCATTCGGGAGCAGGTGATCAATGCGCGTCGAGCTCAATTCGAACGGTTTGAAGAAACGCCGATTCTGTATAACGCTCAGATGACCAGTCGTCAGATTCGAGAATTTTGCAAGCTTGGCGACGACGGCATCAACATTTTAAAAAACGCTGTCAACGAAATGGGGCTCTCTGCACGTGCCCATGACAAAGTGTTGCGTCTGGCTCGAACCATCGCAGATCTGGAAGCATCCAGCGTCATTGAGCCACATCATCTCCAGGAAGCCATCAATTATCGAATGTTAGACCGGGATGTCTGGAAATGAAAATGTAGCAACGTTGTCCAACGCCCTCCAGAACCTGAGCCGCCACCGACGAGCAACAATGACTCCTGCAACTGACAACACTGGAGATCCAACATATAATGATTCGATGGAACGAGAAATCACAATTCGAAAAACCACGCTCGCCGATTCTTCGGATCGAGGTTACGTTCCCGGCACTATGGAGTTCCGAATTGAACTGGCATGGCAACTAAGTCAAGAGGTTTGGTCATTGCTACCTAATCAAAATGTTGAATCAAGACTTCAAAGAGATGTTGCAGTGCTTATCCGCAAAGAAAGTTGAATACCTTCTGGTTGACGGTTACGCGATGGCGGCTCATGGCTTCCCTCGGGCAACAAAAGACATCGACTTTTGGGTCGCCGCAACGCCTGAGAATTCCTCGCGAGTTTATGCCGCCTTGGTTCAATTCGGCGCGCCGGTCGTACAAATCGAGGAAGGAGACTTCTCAGAGATCGGCAACGTGTTTCAAATTGGAGTGCCTCCGCGCCGAATCGACATTACGACGATTGCCGATGGCGTGGATTTCGACAATTGTTCACAACGCGCGATACAGGTCAGCTGGGAGGGAATTACCATTCCCGTGATTTCGAGACTCGACCTCATCGCAAACTAAATAGCGACAGGTAGATCACAAGACCTTGTCGATGTCGAGACGTTAAGCAATCTGCCGGACGCATAAAAAAGGTGTCAGGTACGTGTCAGACACCTTTTATGCTTCTACGGCGACCAGCCAAGCCTGCAAAACCCAACGCGAACATCAAGAAGCTTGAGGGCTCAGGCACCGCACCAAAAGCGAGCTCGCCAAAACCAGGCCGATTGGCAAAACCCGAATTCGCAATATCAAGCCGAATAAAACGAGCACTCGTTGGAATTGAGAATTGTCGCAACTGGGCCGTCGTGCTTCCATTGACCGAGAAGTCGAAATCACCAATTGAGCTTAGCGTCGAAAAGGTATCGTCGTTCGATTTGAAGACCTGAATATCCGTTACTCCGACATTTCCCTGGCTGTTGTGCCAGTTCCAAACCGCAATGCTCGACAGGTTGTAAGTTTGGCCAAGATCAAAATCTACATAGCCGCCGTTGGTGATTCCCAGAAAATGAGTGTTCACTCCTGAAACTGCGTGCGTTGGGTTGCTTGCGAAGTAGCTCGAAAAATCAGTCACGCCGCTTGTGTAGCCGGCTGAAAGCCCGCTTTGGTTAATAGCATGTTCAATTGAATACGCAGTCCCAGGAGCATGCGTTGCGACGTTGGTTCCCACGATCGTCCCAGCATCGATGACGATTTCACCATTCACTCGAATCGGGGAAGAGAAAGCGACGAAACAAAACAGCAAAACGGTACAAACTCTACGGTAACTCATGAAATTTCTCAGGCTCAACGATTGATGAAAATTTAGATTGGAAACTAGAGCATGCCCAGATTTGGCATTCGTATTGA
Organism: Planctomycetota bacterium; assembly: GCA_038534355.1. Taxonomy (GTDB): domain Bacteria; phylum Planctomycetota; class Planctomycetia; order Pirellulales; family Pirellulaceae; genus Mariniblastus. Next base: position 98,268 of record JBCAWX010000003.1, on the reverse strand, counting down.
TGGCTTTCAGCCGCCAATGTTTGACAAGCAAATGGCGGCTTCCAGCATTGGAAGCCACCACTACATTTGCATACGTTTCTTAAACTGCGCTAGCGTGCGATTGAATTTTTTGACCAAGGTCACCAGAGGACACTTTGCCGAAACTAGGTAGTTCAAAAGACATGCTCCAATCAGATAGATAACTTTTTACGAATCTGCTGTGACAGATTGCTGTCGATGGAGTCAACCTGGATTTCGCCGGTACTACGCCATCCAATGAGCGCCTTGTCGCTCACAAATCCTCACAAGAAGATTTTCGACTAAACAGGTGTTGGGTTAATGCTGAACCACAAACTGTTCAACCTGCGATGAAGCCCATCTATCGCACGGACCGTCGGCGATATGTCACGCCGATCATGGCGATGCTCAGAACAATTGCGATGGATGATGGTTCAGGGACGGCGCTGGCCGATGTTACCGTGATGGGCGAAAAGCCAGAAGCGCCTGAGGTGAAAAAGCCGATTGGAATTGATCCGTCTACGAGTAGGTCAGTCAGAATCGTAACCTGCTCAGAACTAAAACTACCGTAGTCGTAGGGTGTCGTGTTGGGAGTTATCGTGATCAAGCCAAATGGACCTGTGTTTGAACTCAAAGATATCGAAAGCCTTGTTTCAAAATCAGGATCATTCATGACTTCAATGTGATTGCCCGCATTCCAGTGAAGGTCTGGTGAGAATCCTGCAAAATTTGTATCTGCGACCGGGCTACCAGGAATACTGTTGTGCAAATACTCCCAGATGATTGATTCAGAACTGCCATCATCTTGAGGCGTACCGGTATCGCTTCCGGAAAACGCAAATGTTTGTGCCGAAGTATCTATCGTCATGGTAATATCCGCTTTTGCCTCAAGGGAAATGGCGGCCATAGCGAGAAAGGCGGCGAGGGAAAAACGAAACAGCATTGTTGACTCCATCATGAATTGGCGATATCGAGCAAGTTTTCTAAAGGTGATGCGTTCTCGCGTGGTCGGCTTGTAGCACCACAATTCATTAATGGTCATCGGGCAAAGAGCTGTGCCACGGATTTGAAAGAAAACGTCGAAGCATAGAGTTAGCGTGTATTTCGCCGTACGAAATGGGCGAAATCGCATAAAAGAGCAGTCCCAGAAAAAGCGGTCCAAAACGTAGCTGGTTTGGCGACAGTTCAGAATTCCAATGATTAATCAGGCCGTTTGGTTCGATCCCTGAATCTTTGCGAATCCAGCTACCCAAAATCTTAGGCTTTCACTCATTCACGGTCAGCTCGCAATTCGGCCAACTCGGCTTCCCATTTTTTGACGTCGTTTGGTCGGTTCAGTGCACGTGCGACGTTGATCAATTGCTCGACAACTTCCACATGGCGACCGGCTAAATTGGCGGGAGCCGTCGCTGAGTCACGCTTCATCCCCTCGGCAGCAAGCACCAAAATGTTATGGCCTTCCGCATATTTCTTTTGTTGCACGAGTGCCTTTCCAAGCAGTGCAATCGTCGCGTACGTACTCCACGTTTCCGGAGCGAGCTCCATTTGGATCTCGACACTTTCCTTCAACAAAGGCTCTGCTTTGGTCAACAAATCGTTTTCCAGCAAGTACCTTCCCAGTCGGCTCAAAGATATCGACAGCTTTAAGCTGCCTGCAGGAAGTTTGTTTCGCGCGTCGACTACCAATTCATCCAGAAGCTTAAGTGCTTGTTCAGTTTGGTCCGATTTAAGATACCCTTCCAGCAGCGCCGGTCCACTAAAACCAAGTGCCGGCATGTCGGGGATCGCGCGATAGGCCTCCTCAAGTAATGGGACCGCCTCTTCGAGCCGACCCGCATCCTTATAGTTGACTCCCAGGTTCGCAATCACCATAAGCGTTCTTGGGTGTTTCCGTCCGTTCCTGGATTCCTGGTACGCCAAAAGTTCCTCGAAAAGCGGTACGGAGCGGTCCAGTCTTTTTTGAGACCAAAATCCCGCGGCCAGTCCTGCCTTGATGTTGTTGGTATGAGAATGGTCGTCTCCCAGGATGTCTTTTGCCAGGATAAGACATTTTTCATTCATCTTTTGAGCTTGGTCAATCTCGCCGACCGAACGAAGACACGCGGCAACATTGCCCATTGCCGAAAGCGTACTTGGATGCCGATCGCCCAATATCGTCTTGTTCTGCGTCAGAACTTTCTCGAACCAAGGTAGCGCTTTGGCGTGCTCTCCACCGGATCGATACGTCCTCGCCAAATCACGCATCGCGTTGCCGACGTTTCGATGATCATCGCCAAAAACGTTTTTGGTCAACTCCAACGTCTCCTTGGCCATTGGTAATGCCAATTCGAACTCCCTCAAGAAACAATAAAGTTGCGTCAGACCTGACCTTGCATAAAGAGTCCGATGGTCTTGAGGGCCATAGGTTGCGATTGACCACTGAAGTCCTTTTTCAAGCAATGGCCGAGCCTTTCTGTGTTGACCGGATGAAAAATAAAGTCCACCGAGGTCCATTCGGCAAACTTGGACATCGGGATGATTCTCGTCGAGCGTTTCCAATTGAAATTCCATCGTTCGCTCTAGCAGCGGCAAGGCCTCACGAGATTTGTCGGAACTAATAAGGCCGAGGGCAAGTTGATGCATCTGGACCAGAGTCGGACTCCCTTTTTCTCCGTAGCGAGCTTTGGTGAGCGCTAGGACCTCTTCCAGAATCGGAACTGCTTTTGCCGGTTCTCCAGCTCTTCGATAATTTATCGCGAGCAAACTCATCGTTTTCAGAGTGGCATCGTGATCAGGACCCAACAGTGCCTTCTTTTTGTCAATCGTTTCAGTCAACATCGGCCGAGCCAACAAGTGTTTTCCATTTTGTTGCAGTGCATCCGCAAGCCCATCCTTTGCGTTGAGCGAATCAAGATGGTCTGTGCCATAGACCGTTGTATTCAGTTCCACCGCACGTTCAAACGAAACGATTGCATTTTCAAATGAGCCAAGCTGTCGATAGCTTGCCCCAATGATTGCTCGCAGTCGCCCTTCGATCCGTGGATCCAAATCTGACCGAGTATTCAGTTTTTCTGCGGCACGATCAAGCAAATCTCGCAGAGTACTGTCTTTGTCTATCGACGAATCGTCGGTGTCATTTTCCATACGTCCCGTCAACGTGGTCAGGACGAGAAAATCCTTCTCAACAAAATCAGCGATGGCTTCGGCAAACTCGCGCTCACGAGCTTCGTTCTGCCGGGCTGCTTCCTTTTTAATAGTTTCCAGTCTGGCGGCTTCTGCATTCGCCTGAGCTCTTAACATTCCCCAGCCCGTTCCGATGATTCCTGCGGTCATTGTCAGAAAAAGCAAACTCGCAGCTATCACCATCCCTTTGTTTCGAGAAAAGAATTTTCGCAGACGATAAGCGTTGCTCGGTGGACGCGCTTCGACCACCTCACCTGCCAGGTAACGTTCCACATCACGAGCAAACGAGTTAACCGTTTCATAACGACGCGAGCGATCTTTTTCCAAGGCTTTGAGCGCGATCCAATCCAATTCTCCCCGAAGCAGGCTCGCCAATTTCTCAGGATCAATTCTCCGGTCGGCGGCAACTTTTTTGAGCTTTGCCGCTGTATTCAATTTAGTGCTTGGACGTGGCGAATCGACTTCGCGGATCTTTCTAAGAAAATCAAAGACCGATCCTCGCGACAATTCTGACGTATCATGCGGCGGAGTCCCCACAAGCAATTCAAACAGAATGACTCCCAGCGAATAGACATCGGTTCGCGTATCAATCTCTGCCGACGATAGCTCAGCTTGTTCGGGCGACATGTAAGAGGGTGTGCCAACGATCATGTTGGTAGCCGCCAGACTCTTCTCCGTCAGCTTTTGGTTGAATGCTTTGGCAACACCAAAGTCGATGATTTTGACAACGCTCTCACTATCAACCTCGCTTACCAAGATGTTTCCCGGTTTCAAATCGCGATGAATGATTCCTTTAAAATGTGCGTGCTGGACTGCTTTGCATATGGAAACAAATAACTTCAAACGGGTGGCTACGTCCAGACAATGTTTGTCGCAATACTCCGTGATGGGGACGCCACGAACCAACTCCATGACAAAATAGGGCGAGCCATCCTCTGTTTGACCGCCGTCAAAAACTTTTGCGATCCCCGGATGGTCCATCATCGCCAACGCACGGCGTTCAATATCGAATCGAGCCAGAACAGCATTCGAATCCATCCCGCATTTGATGAACTTGATCGCCACCTTCCGGTTCACAGGAGTGTGCTGCTCGGCCAGAAAAACTGTCCCCATTCCGCCTTCGCCGATGGGTTCCAGAATCGTATAACGCTCGTCGATGATGCTTCCGCTTTTCGGAGCACCGATCTTCAAATGTTGAACCGAACGATTCGTTTTTGATGAACTTACACGCGGATGAATTGCATGATGCCGAATTGAGTCGACCAACTCATGAATTTCGGCATGTCGATATGGGAAACGGACAAGATAGTCTTCCACGTCAATTTCCAACGATTGAGCGTTTTTCCATTCCAGCTCGATGGCCAACAGTTCCACGCAGACCGGTGCATTCAACGCTTTTGAAACAGACTCCAGGACCTGCTCAATCGTGATCGCGTCGTTACCACGCAATGCTTGCTCGAATGCCATGCAGTGGGCATCGACCATTTTCATTTGCTCATTTGAAAGCTCTTCGAATTTCGCTGACTCATTCATCAAGTGATTCCTGTGATTCCCAAAGTTGCCGAATCATCGTCAGTCGACGCTGCACGGTTCTTCGAGAACAATCCAACCGATCAGCAATTTCGGAATCGTTGTATCCTTCCACTCGAAGCAGAGCAATTTCTTTTAGGTCCGGTTGGTCAATGGCCGCAAACAAACGCTCGGACGTCTCATGAAGCTCTGCAATAAATTCAGGAGTCGGTTCGCGAGAAAGAAGTCCATCGCCAAGCTGCTGCCCCTGATCCAAGTGACTTTCGCTGAAAACCGAGTCTGTCAACGTCCTCCGATCGTCACGACGTTGCCGTTGATCATGGCGATGGCGATTGGAAATCTTGCGGCCCGTCATGACCAACATCAGGTGCCACAAACTGTCTCGGTCGTGAAGATCGGGAAATCGCCCTTCGGCAAGCCCCCGGCAGAGGCTTTGAAACATACTCAGAACAGCGTCTTCTTCGTCATAGACCCTTTTGGTTTTTGCACGCAGACTGTTGCGAGCTGACTGATGAAGGCGAGCCGAAAAATGTTCCCAAACCTTGAGTGCCGCGATCTCATCCGCTTGACGAAGTTCGTCGATCCAAACCGAAACTGGATTATCGTCCATGGTGGAAAGACTCTCGACGACACCCAGCAAACGCTGTCGCAAAATTTCGCCAAGAAGCAATGTCGTGAAGAATTGCATCTATACCCAAGCGCTTAGGTGCACTCCGGATGCTTCGACACCGCGGAAAAATTTCCATTGAGAAACCAGTCCAGTTGATAAATTCGCGTTGAGCTCAATCCAACGTTTTGAAGTCGCGTTAGGGCTCAAGCGCTCCGATGACGTTTTGAGAGAAAGGCATGTTCTAAGGTACGTGGTGCCATGTTTTAAGGTACCTGGAACCTTTTTCTTCTCCACGCCGATTCTCTCTTGGCTTTTATCTTTTCGATTGAACGGAGTTTTCTTCACGTCGAATGAAATTGACCAAATTGCAGAATTGAATGCGAACTTCTGGCTCGAGGCTGTTCCAGAGCTTCTCATCAAAATTCAAGTAACCTCGTACGTCGTCGGCCGGTATTCCAAAGGGTGCCAATCTTCCTTTCGCTATTTGAAGTTCAACGACTCGTGCGTTGTACCGCAAGGCAAATGCTACCGCAGACAGATAGTACTCCATGTATTCTATCGGGCTGGTCCTTATCGGAAAAAGAACGTAATGTCTTCTATGCCTGACCTGATCCGACATAGGGAAAGAAACACCGGGAAATATCAAGTCGTCCTCGGCAAAAGCTAAAAACATAGGGTCTTCTTGGTTGCCAATTGCCTCATCGGGGTCGATGCCATTTAGAAATATCATCATCTCATCAAATTTCTCAGTTTCGTTAAGTTTAACGAGGTGACTAAGAAATTCCGGCATCGCAAGTACCGTCCCGGCGGCATCCATGTCAAAGTTTCTTGCTGCCGATTCAGTATCAGTTCCGCCAACTTGTTCAGACTTCTCTATACGGTTGGGCTTCAGTGTCGTTTCTAAAGTCAATTTTTCTTTTTGGCTGACTTCTTTCTCATGCCGACACCCTTGGCTCACACAAATGATTGTCACCAATAGCCAAAGCAAGGATACGTTCACGGAACAAGGCAACAACGTGTTATTCATGTTTTTTGCTAACTGGTTAGATACCATGCGTCAGACCCCACCGAGCTCGATCTTGAATCTGCGTTTCCTGCGGGGCAATCTATTGCTCTCGCGAGGCGACGCGGGTTCGGTTGATGTCAAATTGCCCGGTGCTGTCGGCAAAGGACTCGATTGATGCGCCCATCGTGTTACCAAGCGTCAACCATAAGTTTGCCAGTGGCGTGCCGTGGTCGGCTCGAATGTGTTTCCCAGGTGCGATCGACTGTCCAAATTTACCAGCGATAACGACCGGCAAATTCTCGTACGAATGAATCGCACCGTCTCCAATGCCTGAGCCCAATACGAACGCACAGCTGTCCAGCAGTGTCGCATCACCCTCTTGGATGGACTTCATCTTGTCGATCAAGTACGCGTACTGGGCGACATGAAATTGGTCAATTTTTGCGACGTCCTCATTCAAAGAACGATCGTGCGTCATCACATGATGGTTGATCGGGTTGTCAAAAACGCCTTCGTAAACTTGCGGTGTATCCCATCGTTCAGGGCCGACCATCATCGTGGCAATTCGCGTCTGATCGGTCCGCAGGGCCAAAATCATCAAGTCTCCCATCAAACGAATGAAGTCCCGGCGATGTGTTGGGATTTTTTCGGGCATCTCAAAGTCGACCGTCTTGATGCCAGAACGCGAAAGTTGCTGACGCGAAAGCCGCTGTTCAACGGCGCGAACCGACGTCAAATATTCGTCCATCTTCTTTCGGTCGTCACGGCCAAGTTTCTTGTTCAAGGCCGCAGCGTCTTCCAGAATGGTGTCGAGCACGCTCTTCTTGATGTCTTGTGTTTTGCCAAAAAGTCGCTGGAAGACTTTTCGAGGGTCGTTCATCGATCGAGCGTTGTTGCCGGGGCCATACCACGAAATCGAGTCAAAGATTTTTGGCTCCGCGTGATCTTCAAACTGGTTGCAGCTCAACTCCAGAGTTGGGAACGGCGTTTGTTGACCGACCGTTTCAGCGATGATCTGATCCAGCGTCCGGTCAATTGCCGTTTGACCGTCGGCCCGTTCGTTCGGTTTGGCGCTCGTGAGCCAACAGGATCCGGCTTGTGAGTGCGGTTCACCTGCAAGGTAAGTTCGACTGAGCCCGCTGATGATCGTGATGTCCTCTTGCCGGGATCGCAGCGGCTTCAGACTGCTCGTCCATTCGAATTCGGTCCCCGTGGTTTTGGGAAACCAAGACGAACCAATGACACCGTTGGGGATGTACATCATCGCCAGCCGGCGAAGGGTCGGTTGTGGTCCCATTCCAAACGATTTGCCAAGAATCGATTGGACAGGTGACATTGCATTTAGCAATGGCAAGGCAATTCCGGCTCCAGCGCCCCGTAAGAGGGTTCGTCGAGAGATTGAGTTCATCCTTCGTGTTCCTTGGCAGTACGGAGGTGTTTCGTTCGTGATCCTAAAAACAGGATTGCGAGTATCATTTGTTTTCCGTTGAAACGACTGGGCTTTGCAACGATTGGACCTGATCCATTGGTTTACTTGCGGTGGTTTCTCGAAACGCTTGGCTCATCACGATCTCTTCGATCAAGAAATGGATTCGGCATTCTCGTGCAATGACTTCATCGGCGATGCGTCGAATTTCTGGTTCATCCGAAAAGTGCAGTTCACGACCGAGTGCGTATTTCATGACATGTCCAACAAAGGCTCGAACAAAACGTTTCTGTTCACGTCGAATCATATTCTTCAACGTTGCCGCTCCAGAAAACTGATTGTCCAGAAATGCTGTCGAGGCATCGACCGGTTTGCCGTTGTTGTAAGTTTTTCTCCAACGTCCAACCGGATCAAAGTTTTCCAAAGCAAATCCGAGCGGGTCAATCTGGTCGTGGCAAGCGGCGCAGGCTGGTTGTTCACGGTGTTTTTCCAGTCGTTGTCGCACACTCAAGCCCTCATGCGTTGCCGGTGTCTCGTCCAGCGTCGGAATGTTTGCTGGTGGCGCCGGAGGCGGCGAGTTAAAGATGACATCCATGATCCACGCCCCTCGATAAACAGGACTGGTTCGCTTGGTCGTGGACGTCGCCATCATCGTTGCACCGGAAGTGATGACACCGCCACGATGCCCGACCGGCCAACGAACTCGAAAAAAGTCTTCGAATGAGTCTTTCTCAGGTGTGTAGTTCAAAATCTGTTTTGGGTTGAGCTGATACCAGTCCATCAGTTGACGATTGAGGTAAGCAAAATCGGCGTTCAAGAAATCGAGAATGCTCCGATCTTCGATCAAGATCGTTTCAAACAACAGCAGTTGCTCGATCATCATCGAGAGTGCCACCGGTGGGCGTTTATCCTGCAGAATGTAGTACTCGGGAAACAAATTTCGATCAGGGCGAACCGAAGCGACTTTGTTGACCTTGAGCCACTGCATGCCAAACTCCGTTGCCAGCGACTTGCATCGTGGATCACGCAGCATTCGCCGAACTTGTTTTCGCATCTCTGCCGGCCGGCACAGGCGTCGTTCCCGCGCTGCTTGGAACAAGGCATCATCTGGCATCGTCGACCAGAGAAAATAGGACAGGCGATTGGCCAATGCAAAGTTATCGTTGAACTCGCGAGTCAGAGAGCTTGCTTCCTGATGGTCGTTTCGTGTGAATTCTCTGCGCATCAAGAATGAAGGTGAAGTCAAAATCGCAGTCACCGTGGTCTTCATGGCCGCAGTGAATCCGTTGCCAGCAAATTCATCTTCAAAAAGTCGTTGATAACGCTTGATTTCGTCGTCGGTCACATTGCGTCGAAAGGCACGTGGCAGAAAAAGTTTCAGCTGCGCTGATGCGTAGTCGGTCTGCTGTGACGGATCAAAGTCGGATGGCACAACAAACATTGAATTCCAAAGCCCGCTTATTTGGGCGAACTCTTTGCTCGATAGCAGTTCGTTCGCCGTCGCCATGTACGCCTCCATTTGCAGCGGCGACAACGAAAGCCCTTCCTGATCATTGGCAAAACCGTGCTCGACGGGAGGGTCAACGGGCAAGGAACCTACGCCTGGCAAATCTGAATAGCGAGCTTGTGAGTTGTACAAAAAACTGACCGCAAACACGTACCGAGGCATCGAGCTGCCGCCCGGTTTGAAGTAATCGTCGGTTTTGACAATCCGTGACGGGTTGGCAAAACAGTTTCTCGATAATCGAAACAGATCTCGAATCGTGTTTTCGTACTCGATGCGTGTCAGTCGTCTTAGTCGTCCATGCGACACCGAAGCGTCCGATTGTGCGATGGACGCGAGCACAAATCGAGCAACTTGTTCTCTTTCCAAATTCGTTGGTTGGTCGCTATCGCTGGGCGGCATCGACTTGTCTTCAATGACCTTTAAAACTTTGGCCCACGTTTCCAGTTTACCGGCAACCGAATCGCGATTCTCAAACTGCTCCAGATCAATGCCGCCTTCTGCAGACCCCGAATCGTGGCAGTCGAGGCAATAGGTACCGATGGTTGTTTCGACATGCGACCAAAGCTCTATTGGCGTTTCCGATGCGGTCGATTGGGCGATGGATTTGCTCGTTGCTGTTGTTGAAATAGCGATCAACAAAATCATCATCAAAAATGATGTGGGCCGATTCGTGTTGTGAACATTTTCAAAACGCATGAATCAGTCGGGCAGGAGATCCGAATGGGGAGATTTGCGGCAGAAATTCTCTCTGTGACCCTAGCAAATACTGATTTTCAGAGATAGTTCATTCAGCCACGTTGGAAAGACGGAAAACTTGGCAACAAGTTCCTGTCGAATGACCAAACGTGTCGCTTGGCATGCGAACAATATAACTGAACAAAGCGGCCGCGTTGAATGGCGAAATACCAACCGTTAGGCGATCTAGGCGATCTAAAAGCGACTCGCCAAATCGCCATGAAACTGCCGTTGAATTTGACCAGGTTGCAACGTGTGTTCATTCTCAAGACTGTTCGGAAAGAAAACGATGAAAACGATGTTAAGCCGATCGATGACTTGCCATGATGAGCTGGTCGTCGAGTTCTCTTATCGCGACGTCAAGGGTCAAAAGACACGTCGTGTGGTCAGTCCGATTCGATTTTTGGGTGGTGATCGATTTTTGGGTCTCTGTTTGTCGCGCGAAGAACCGCGACAGTTTTACCTCGATCGATGTGACCAGATGGAGTTGAAACAGGCTTGCGACTACGTCATGCCGGTGCAATTGGTGAGCGTTTGAGCAGGCTTGGCAAGTTTGAACTGTGGTTTCGACAACGCAGTTGAATCGTTAGACTCGGAACGTAAATTCCTTTTTTAGTTTCTGTCGAAGCCATGCGTGTAGATGCCATTCCGATCGGAGATGATCCTCCGAACGATGTCAACGTGATTATTGAGGTGCCCGTCGGCGGCCAACCAATCAAGTACGAGTTGGATAAAGACTCGGGAACGTTGTTTGTCGATCGATTTTTGTACACGCCGATGGTGTATCCCGGGAATTACGGCTTCGTGCCCCACACGCTATCGCTTGACGGCGACCCGATCGACGTCTTGGTCTGCAACACTCGTGCGATTGTGCCTGGTGCGGTCATGAACTGCCGACCGATCGGTGTCTTGTTGATGGTCGACGATGCGGGGCAAGATGAGAAGATCATCGCTGTCCCGACTTCACGATTGACGCGTCGATATGAGCGGATCCAGAGTTATTCGGATTTACCAGAGATCAGCATTCAACAAATTGAACACTTCTTTGCACATTACAAAGATCTTGAGCCCAACAAATGGGTGGAGATCAGCCAAGTTGCCGAAGTCGACGTTGCCAAACAGATGATCATTGACGCGATTGAGCGCGCAAAGTAGACCGGATACGTTGGGCCATTAATTGATCGATTGGACGGGGCGCAATCAAATTGACGGGGCGAGACGTCGGTTGCTGATTTTCTGACAAGAAGATTTGTTTGGCGGAAAAGTTGCCGTGCGCGGGAGTCTCAGTTCTTCAATTTTACGGTTGCGTTCGGCTTTTCATTATCCTGAATCGAACGCGATTGAATCCCCTTTGGGCTTGAGGTGATCAAGTCCTCGTTTCCGTTTCCGTTGTCTTTTCCGATTCCGAATCGTCGCCTGCGTTCAATTTCGAACCTGCATCGGCGGCCACTTGCCGTTTCTTTTTAGTAGCCTCGCGGTTTTCGACCTCGGTCAAACCATTAACGATGATGTCCCGTTCGACCTGCGATTCAATCCACTCCATGATTTCATCGGAGGGCTTACGTTCGTATTTCAGATCGTCGATGATGAATGTCTGTTCTCCTGTGTGATCGCTGTAGGTAATCACAGCGATGCCTTTTTTCTCCCATTTCTTTTTGTCAATCCGAGTGATCGCCGTGACATCAAATTCTCGGCCTGCATCGTCGCGGATTTTCGGGGCTTCCACTTCAATCCATGAATTGTTGACACTGAGGTACCAAATGATGTTTGGAGCTGCCAGTGCCAAGCCGATCGCCATAAAGACGTAGTTCCAGATCACTTTTTGCTGGATTGAATCGACCGATTCCTTTTTGGTGGGGCGCTTGGTTCCCCAGCCATTTTCAGTGGCAATCTCTTTCCAGCGTTCTTGTTGTTGTGCGTCATCGAGCGACTTGTCTTCCGTTAAAGTCTCCCATGCTTGAGCACGAGGAATTTGCCCTGGGTACTTGATGAATGCGTCGTAAGTACTCCACAGGAAAAATGCAAAACACCCGATCCCAATGAACAAATACTTCAACAAGAAACCTTTTTCGGTATTCGCTCGCCGCTGAAACTGGCTCGGTGGCAACTTGTTTGAATCACTCATGTCGTTAATGGTCATCCCGTGACGGTTTCAACTTGAATCGGCATCAAAGATGCGACGCAGAGGCTGCTTGAGGTAAGACGAATGAAAGAGGCTTTTTCAAAATTTTCAAAAATAAAAACCAGACTTTAGTTTAGCAACGTCACGAATGAGTCCATCCCCAATTAAGATACAAACAGGGTTGAATTGAAAGATTAGCCTGAAAAATGGCATTTTTTGTCGTTTGGCAAAAACAAAAACGACTGAAAACGTTATCATAGAGATACGCGAATTTGAGTTTAAAGAGACAGGACGGAAACCATGGCAACGGACATTACCCGTGAACAATGGGAACTAGAAACAGAACGCCTTTGCCCGTCTGGATTGGCCTTCAGCGCTTATCTGGAACTGGAGCAATACATTGTCGACAACACCGAGTTGACTTGCACTTACCAAAGCGTGCAGCGCGGAAAGTCGGCATACGCGACGTTTCTAGCGACGGCAGGCGATTGCCATGTTTGCCAGATTTACAAAGGTCAGTGCCAATTGAATTGGCGTTGGAAACCCAAAATTTCGGGCATCACCGAAGAAGAACGTGAATCGGTCGATACGATTTTTGAAGAATTTCGTGTCGCTTTGTCAGGGAAAGAAAACAAAGGCTGGGAGACTGTTAAGGTTCTCCGATTGGGTGAAGAGACCGTGCAGGATGCCGTCAAGAATCTCGCTGAGCAGCTGCTGGAGATTGTCGGCAAACCCCAAGCTAGCTAAGACGTTAAACGAGAATCCTGAAGTTCTTTCTGCGAAGCGAGCACGGACTGGGGATCGACGACTGACATAAAAAAATTCATCAAGTGGCAGCGGTTGTTCCGTGTGCCACTTTTTTTTGGAATGAACTTCAGGCTGAGACACCTGTCGTCGTGAACTGCATTGAGCGCAGAATTGTTCGATGGTTGCTGGCGCGACGTTCGAGCTGTGTAGCGTCTGTGTGTAACTCAAAGTTCCATCAACTCTGTTGACTCAGTCAGTCACAGTCTTTTCGACGCGAACAGCGCAGACTTTGTATTCGCCGGTCCCGGTGACAGCGTCGCCGGCATCATTGGTCAGCAGATTGGCGCGCGATTCGGCAAAGTGCATTGGCATCCAGATGCAACCGATTCGTACGCGGGGTGAAACCCAGGCTTCTGCTTCGACTTCGCCGCGTCGCGAAACGACACGTACCAGTTCGCCATGTTGGATGCCCAGCTTACCGGCGTCTCGTCGATGCAACTCGATAAAGTTCCCACGTTGCTTGACCACGGGACCTGCATCTCGGCGTGTTTGAGTGGCGCTGTTGTAGTGATACAACGTGCGGCCGGTGGACAAGACTAACGGGTACTCGTTGTCAGGCAGTTCGTCACTTGGCCGATAATCTACTGCTTGAAATTGAGCTTTACCATTCATCGGTCCATCGATGTGCAGAGTCGGTGTTCCTGGATGGTCGTCATCCGGGCAAGGCCATTGCAGACCGGCAATATTCTGCTCCAGTCGTTCGTGCGAGATGCCGGCGATTTTGGGTGTCAGCGACGCGTACTCCGAGAAAACTTCGCCAGCGTTCTGGTAATTTGGCATCGGATAACTGGCCGCTCGAGCGACGTCGCACAAAATCTGCCAGTCGGGCCTCGCGTTGCCGGGCGGATCGACCGCTTTGCGAACCCGTTGGATCCGTCGATCACTGTTGGTGAAGACGCCATCTTTTTCGGCGAAGCAAGCTCCCGGCAGAACAACGTCTGCAAAACGGGTCGTCTCATTGTGGAAAATCTCTTGGCAAACCACAAACTCACATTGGTTCAAACCTTGTTCAACTTTGGAAACATTGGGTTCTGAAATGACGATGTCTTCGCCCATGACATAAACGGCTTTGATCTTTCCTTCGGCCATCTTCTTCATCATCACGTTCAGATTGAGACCGTCGTTTGGCGAAAGCGGAACGCCCCAAGCGGTTTCAAATTTCTGTCGGACGGCGTCATCCGTTACCGGTTGATAACCGGGGTAGAAAATCGGCGTGGCGCCTGCGTCATTGGCACCTTGAACATTGTTTTGCCCACGCAGCGGATTCATGCCAGCTGAGCGAACGCCCAGATGCCCGGTCATTAAGACAAGGTTGGCGAGGCAATAAACGTTGTCGGTACCATGGGTATGTTCGGTGATGCCCAGCGTGTAGTAGATGCCTGCATGTTTGGTCGTCGCATACCAGCGTGCGGCGGTTCGAATATCTTCAGCGGGAACTCCAGTAAGTTCTTCGGCAGCTTCGGGCGAGTAGTTGGCAACTTTGGCTTTGACGGCTTCGAAGCCCTCGGTTTTCGCATTGATAAACGCTTGATCGTGAAGTTCTTCGGCGATGATGGTGTGGGCCATCGCCGAAAGCAGCCAAACGTCCGTCCCTGGCCGAAGTTGCAAATGAAGGTCGGCCATTTCTGCCAGCCAGATCTTTCGCGGATCGGCAACCACGAGCTTCGCACCTTTTTGACGCGCCCGTTTCATCTCCATTGCAATGATTGGATGAGCTTCGGTTGTGTTCGATCCAATCACGAACATCATTTCCGAGTCTCGAATCTCATCGATCGAGTTGGTCATTGCACCTGCACCAAACATCGTCACCAGACCGGCGACAGTAGGAGCATGTCAGGTGGCGGCACATTGATGGATGTTGTTGGTCCCAAATGCCGCTCGAGACAGTTTCTGCATCAAATAGTTTTCTTCACCGGTACAGCGTGAAGACGATATAAATCCGAGCGAATCGGCTCCATGTTTTTGCTTGACGTCCAACAAACGATTTGCCGTCAGCTCAATGGCTTCGTCCCAGGTCGCGGGATGAAGTTTTCCGTCTTCTCCACGAATCAGTGGTTCGGAGATCCGGTCTTCGTGGTGAACGAAGTCGTAAGCAAACCGACCTTTGATGCAGAGATTGCCATCGTTGAGCGTCTCGCCCGGTTCAGGGCTGGTGATTTTTACCAGCCGATCGTTGTGAACGTGCAGATCCATCTGGCAGCCAACACCACAAAAGTTGCAGGTCGTTCGCGTCGTCTGTGTCGACAGTTGGACAAGATCTTTCGGAGCCTTTTTCTCGATCAGTGCACCGGTTGGGCAAGTATCAATGCAACCCCCACAGAGTTCGCAGCTGGTTTCAATCAAGCTGCGTTGACCGGCAGTTGCGATCGTCGTTTCTCCGCCCCGATTCGCCAACGTGATCGCGTTGACCGCCTCGACTTCGTCGCAATATCTCGTGCACCGGGCACAGAGAATACAGAGATCAGGATTGAATTCGATATACGGATTGTCATCTGCCGGACGGGCATCACGAGGTGCTTCGACACTCTCCAGCTGCAGCGGCGTGATCGTTTTGCACAGATCACGAAGCTCATTGTTATTGTGGGTTGGAATCGGCAGACCGTCGTCGTCCAGCTGATGGTCCGCCATGTACATGCTGTAGAGGATCGTTCGATGTTTTTCGATTCGTGACGATTCAGTCGTGATCTTCATGTTTGGGGTGACCACCCAGGCACAGCCCGGCTGCATTCGCCGTTGTCCTTCGACCTCCACCAGGCAAACACGACAGGCTCCAACAGGTGCGAGCCGTTCGTCGTGACACAGTGTTGGGATTTCGATTCCGTGACGCTTGGCAACGGTAAACACCGTTTCCCCTGGAAGCGCATTGCAGGTTGTGCCATTGATCTCAACAGTGAACGTGTCGACGATTGGATAGTTTTGATTCGGTTGGTTCATGACAGAACACTCGTAGAAATTCAAAGGTTTGAGTGGCAGTTTGATTTGGTTGTTCGGTTACAAAGCAGGCCGGTTTTTAAACGCTTCAGGGAAATGTTCTCTTGCGGATTCCAGCGGTTTGGCAGCAACCATACCTAACCCGCAAATGGAACCTTCTTCCATTTCCCATCCGACATCGTCAGTCATTTCCAGCGTCGCAGGATCACCGATTTGAATGTACTTGTCGACTTGTCTGCGAAGGTACTGTGTTCCTATCCGGCAAGGGGCACATTGTCCGCAGCTTTCATTTTCGAAAAATTCCAGCTGCCATGCCGCAGCGTCAACGATGTCGACGGTGTCATTGAGGACCACGACTCCTGATGAACCCATCATGGAACCAGCCTCGGAAAGATTTCGGTAGTCCAGTGGGAGGTCTCTGAACTTGATTGGCAGAAAACCGGAAGACGCGCCGCCTGGAGAAAATGCAAACGGTGTGCCGACATAGCCACCGGCAGCGTCAACTAACTCGTCCAGCGTGACTCCCAAAGGTAGCTCGTAAACGCCTGGTTTTTCGATGTGGCCTGAGATGCAATAGAGTTTCGCGCCCGCTTCCGTCTTTCCAAGTTCACGAAACCAGTCTCCACCACGATCGATGATGGCGGGCACGCATGCGATCGTTTCCACGTTGTGAATCAGCGATGGCTTGCCGCGAAATCCGTACTCGATTGGATAGGGTGGCTTGAGGCGAGGCATCCCTCGTTTTCCTTCCAGCGACTCCAGCAATGCGGTCTCTTCGCCACAAATGTAGGCGCCGTGACCTTGGACGATGTGGATGTCAAACTCGGCTAGCGGCTCAGCGGCGTCCTCGACCGCTTGGACCAACGCGGCGTACTCGTTGACATATTCGCCACGGATATAGATGTAGATCTGATTGGTTTCGATAACTGTCGCAGCAATCGCCAATCCTTCGAGCATGCGATGCGGTCGGCGGAGCATCGTTTCTCGATCTTTGAATGTACCCGGTTCCGCTTCATCAGCGTTGCAGATCATGTAACGCTCAGATTCCGCTTGTTGACGGACGGCACTCCATTTGAAATGGGCAGGAAAACCGGCACCTCCCCTGCCCTGCAAACCTGACACTTTGATCTGTTCGATGACTGCGGCAGGATCCATCTGTTTTGCTTTTGCAAGCATCGCATAAGAGAGATCGCGTTGCCCGCCCAGATTAATTGGGAGATCAGAATCATCGGGGGTGACCGAAGTCTTGTGCGGTGCTCGCGTATCGAGCTTCATCTCTTCGTCCAGCAACGCTGGAGCAAGATCACACTGGCCGAGGCAGCTGATTCGTTGAACAGCGCGGCCTTCCGATTGCAATTGTTCAGCCAGTTCATCTGCACCAAACATTCGGCAAGTCAGCCCATTGCAGACTCTCGCACGGGGCCCATGATGCTCATCCGAGTCGATCAAATGATAAAATGATCCAGTGCCCCAGATATCGGCTTCAGG
Organism: Planctomycetota bacterium; assembly: GCA_038534355.1. Classification (GTDB taxonomy): domain Bacteria; phylum Planctomycetota; class Planctomycetia; order Pirellulales; family Pirellulaceae; genus Mariniblastus. The sequence goes on along the minus strand of JBCAWX010000003.1, from coordinate 80,947 downwards.
GACGCCGGTTTGTTCTGAGATTTGACGAACATTGGATTCGGTAACGCCGCCATGTTCGAGCAACTTGATGATGGCTTCACGATCTGCGTCCGGTTTTTGCATCGTCCCGATTCCAATTCCAGTAACGCCGAGTCGAGGTTGGTTAAAATAATCGTCCAAGACAAACGGTTGACTGAGACAATTTCATTTTAGACATCGTCCAATATCGGGACGAAGTCCAATCCGGCTTTTTAAACGAAACGATCCATTTTTTCGGGGAATCGTTCTCGGGCGAAACCGCACAGCTGAGATTCGTTAAAATCTACTCATCGCGATGCACGTTTTACCTCTGGCTCATGAAAGTAACATCGATGAGACTTGAAAATTCCCTCGGTTGGATAGTTGTCCTGTTGTGCGGATCGACACTCTTTTCCAGCTCGAATGCGATTGCACAAGAGCGATGGTACAAAGGAAACCTCCACACTCATTCATTGTGGAGCGACGGGAATGATTTTCCTGAGATGATTGCCAAGTGGTATGTCGAACATGATTATCAGTTTCTGGCCCTCACCGACCACAACATCCTTAGTGAAGGTGAGCGATGGATGAAGGTCCAGCAGATCGACAAACGAGGTGGAAAGGACGCGTTGAGAAAGTATCTCGATGCGATGGGCGACGCGTGGGTTGAAACTCGAATGCAAGCCGCCGATGATCCGAAGTCGAAAGAAGTTCGATTGAAAACGCTGAAAGAGTTTCGAGGCAAATTCGAGAAAGCCGGCGAGTTTTTAATGATCCCGGGCGAAGAGATCAGCGACCAAGTCAATGGTCTGCCCATCCACATGAATGCGACGAATCTGGTTGAGTTGATTCGTCCCGCAGGTGGAAGCTCGGTCCAGGAATCAATTCGCGCCAACATGCGCTCGGCGATCGAGCAAGCAAAATCAACAAGTCGCGAAATTCTGGTTCATCTTAATCACCCGAACTTTGGCTGGGCGGTCACGGCAGAAGATATTGCGGGCGTGCTTGAAGAGAATTTTTTCGAAGTCTACAACGCGCATCCATCGGTCAATCAACTCGGAGATAAAAAGCGACCCGGACTGGAAAAGATTTGGGACATTGCCAACACGTTACGGATCGACAAACTTAAGGCGCCCCCATTGCTCGGTTTGGCTACGGACGATTCGCACAACTATCATGGTCGACCTGGCAGCCAACCAGGTCGCGGTTGGATCATGGTAAAAGCTGAAAAACTGGAGCCCGATTCCATTGTTCGAGCAATCAAGGCTGGTTCGTTTTACGCGTCTTCTGGGGTCACGCTTAACGAAATTCAATGGGATCCCAAAACCAATCGACTGGACATCGAAATTCAACCAGTCGCTGGCCATACGTTTACCACACGATTCATTGGCACGCCAAGTGATTACGACACAACCAGTCAGCCTCAGCGGAATGCTGATGGTGAAGTGGTTTCCGGTACGCGAGTCTATTCCAAGGATGTTGGTAAAACATTCTCAACACAAGTCGGAGTGTCACCGAGCTATCAGCTAACGGGGAAGGAACTATACGTGCGGGCGGTTATTACTTCTTCCGCCAAGCATCCTAACCCCAGCTTCGCCGATCAACTGCAGCAGGCATGGGTTCAACCCGTCATGCCTAACAATGATTGAGCTGCCCGAGACGGTTGCGTTTACCGTTTGAGATCGTTTCCGTTCGAGATCACTTTTTGCGCTTGGTGTATTCGATTTCCATAAACTTGATGAACTTTTTGGCGTCATCAGGGTCGGGCACCGAGAGGACGAGTTGCCGGACGTCATCTTTGGTTAATGTGACCGTCGTTTTTTGAACCAGCGGTTTGCCGTTGGCATCCTTGACTTTGGTAATCCACGTGATGCATTTGGTTGCCTGGTCGTAGTCGCCCGTCATCGACGCGGCGTACGGACCGGCGTCGATAATGGTTGCGACCAGCTTCTTTTTGTCGAGATCGTATCCGACGATGGAATGAACGCTGGTTGTTTGACCCATGAATTCTGAATCAAAATCGGACGACAACCAGTACTTGCCGAATGCCTTGTTGGTCTCAACGCCTTTAAACTGCGTTGGCGGCGCATCGAGTCCAGACATCCAGACTTTGACTTCTGCGTCCCAGACACCGATCGAAGATTTGACGACTTCGAGTTCGACAGGTGCTTCTTTTGGTTCCTGAGCAAAACTGGATATTCCAAGCCCAAGGACAAACGAAACGGTACAGACGATTCTGAAAAACATGGCTGGTTCCTTAAGGGGGGCGCGGTGTCAGGTGGGGTGGCAAGTAGGATGAAATCGCAACTTGGCTGGGTTGATCTGGGATTCCAACAAGGGGAATCCTTCAAGTGTATTCGATCTTTTTTGAGTAAGCCAAGTTGTGGCAAGATCTGGGTACATTTTTTGTACGCCAACGCAAGGAATTAGATCCAACGTACTGTGCTGTCAGACGCTTTTTTGTAACAGCGTAGCTCATCGGTTTGATCACTCGGTTAAAATGATGCGGCCCTTGGAGGGGTCCAGCTTTGATGATGGATTGATTACAAGAAAGTAATTCGGAGAAAATCATGAGCACAGAAACAACAGAAGAAGCCGTCACTGCCGCTGCAGTCGAATCAGGTCAACCTACGATTGTGATTCCGGTTTGGTTTTGGGTGGTCGCTGCGGTTGCCCTAGTCTGGAATTTGATGGGCGTTTACATGTTCATTGAGCAGATGAATATGTCGGAAGCTGCTTACGGGGCGATGGAGCCGGAGGTTGCCGAGCTTTACAAGCAAGTTCCGATGTGGGCGAACATCGCATTTGGAGTTGCGGTCATTGCGGGGACGCTAGGATCGGGATTGCTTTTGGCTCGTTCAAAATTCGCGACCGCGGTGTTGGTGATTTCGGTGATCGGCGTCGCTGCGCAACAGGCCTACTTTTACTTTATGAGCGACATCATGACGGTCATGGGACCTTCCGGGATGGTCATGCCTGCGGTTGTCATGATTGTTGCAATCGGGCTGATCGCGTTTTCGACTTCTTCGAGAGAGAAGCTTTGGTTGCGATGAATTGAAACCAAATGGTTTGGTGGGACACCGTAGGGCTTGCGCCCTAACGCTACTTGTGAGATGTAGCGGCTCGGCGCAAGCCGTCCGGTGATGCACGTCAATGGGGATGACGTTTTCTACCCACATATAGTCCCTACGGGACACCTCCGTCGTTTTGGCGAGACCTTAACGCAAGTGTCCGGCAACCATTGGAACGAGAGCGCCCGCGAACGAGGGCTAGTTTTATTGTCTTCCAAGTGCGTCGCTTTTTGGAGATTTCACCGTAGGGCTTGCGCCCGGACGCTACTTGTGAGATGTAGCGGCTCGGAGCAAGCCGTCCGGTGTTTTCCCAACCAATCGCAACCCAAACCAACGCGATACACAACCTAAACCACACTACATCCACCAAACGACGATTCATCAAACCTTCGTCGATTCGCCTTTTCGGATCATCGACTTCAATATCGCGATCTGACCCATGTGGTAATAACAATGTTCAATAGGGCCTTGGAAACATCGATAGTGATTCCCGTAGTGGGCTTCGGCAAACGTCTCCCATAACTTGGAGTTGGGTAGTTCTTCGATGATCGAGGCCAAACTCTCGGCATCGGAGAACATCTTGGCAACTCGCTGCTCCCATGAGGTCGCTCCGTCAATCTCCGGCGCATCAAAACTGAAGCGGTCTTCGGCATTTAGCTCGCCGCTCTCGAGAAATTTGATCGTGGCATCGATGTAATAATTGATATGGAAGACCAGTGTGGCGATCGAATGAAATCCATGGATGCGAGTTGTCGCTTGCTTCCAGTCGACGTCATCCAACAATTCTTTGAAGCAAACGCCGGTCCAGCTTTTCCCAATGTGACATTCACGCAGTTGGCGTGCAATTTCTTTGGTCGAACGCATTTGAAATACCTGTGTGTAGACGTTGTGATTTGGGCCTTGTCGATAGTAGAAAGTTCATCCCCGGTTGGATCGTGTCGTCGAGTTCCAGCCGACCCACATTAACAGGATCAGGGCACTCAATAAACAAACTCCATTCAGCGAGGTCACGGCATTCCAAATGACGCTTTGATTGTCGACACCCATCAAGTCGCGAAATCTCAACGTTGCCACATAGTTGACGGCGGGAATCGTCAACAGCAATACAAGTGCACGATGCAACCAACGAGAAACCAAGCCAGGCAGAATTGTACTTCCGCCAAGCACTAACGCCGCCCAACTGACACTGGCCAATAATGCGTCGTACGAATGGTGATAGATCGAAATCAGCAAAGCGAGATAGCAGACGTGGGCTTGCCAATCGATGCCGCTGGAATTTGATGCTCCCGTAGGGTCTCGCTCGGCAATGTCCTCGACAACATCGGATGTAATCGCTTGTGAAGTCGAATTCCATAACAGCCAAGACACTGGAGCGAGCAACACCAGCATGCCGGCCAAATACATGGTTCCGTCTGGTTTCCAAGCGGCAAGTTTGGCAACAACGCCCATCGTGTCCAGTCGCGTCCAAGTGTTGACCGGATCCTCAGTTGGATCGTTATCAAATGCTTCTTGTCCCTCCTGAATTCCCGCAACCACCGATTGGAAGTCAGCATGCCAAGCCAACCAACCGAGTCCTCCGGCGGCAACAACGGCGCACAAGGCCAGCCCAAGACCTACCGCCCGGAATTGTTTTCTGGCCAACATCAGTATCACCAGCGGGATGATGTAAGTCGGTTTCCCCGAGGCCAACAACATTCCAATCGCAGAAATCCAAGGTCGCGTTCTAGCAAAGTGCATCGCCAGCACCGTTCCAATGACCAACTGCAACGTGAAGTAGCCAGTGAAAATGGTGATGTGGCCCGGGCGTGAAAACATCATCCAGCCAAACAGCCACAGGCTCGCCGTGAAGTCGCTGCCAAACCATTCAAGCAACGCGTCGGTGTTAGACTGCCGTTCGATTCGGCTGCGGATCATCCCAACGCAAAACCAGGCGAGCCAGCCCATCAGCCCAACATTGACGGCAAAAAAGACAATATCGGCGAAAGGTAAATCGAGCCACGTCAGTGGAAGGTACAGCAGAAAAACGACTGGTGAATAAGGTGGCGTCGATCGCGCCATCGGATACCGTTCACAAACTTCCAACGAGTAAGGATTGACTCCATCGCGAAACGCCTTCGATGGAAAGTAAGCCCCATTGTGGAAGTCGCTCATCCCCGAGTTGGAAAAATCAAACGTCTTGGACGGAAACGCGTATCGCTGACTGGCGCGATAGCCTGCGAAGAAGATGGAAGCGGTGACAAAAATCATTGCCAACCAGCGCCCAACGGTGCCCCCGATGAGAGTTTGAAACAGGTTTCGAATTGGCGAGTTCGTTGCTGACAAAGCTAGTCGTCCAGGCCGATGCCGGAATCCTGCCGGTGGAGTTTTTCCAAACGCAACGCCTGTTTAACGACGTCGTCCCAAGGTGCCACGTATTGGACGGGGTCCGGTCTGCCAAATTCATGAAACGCGATGATTCGTTCAACATCGGCACCAGTGAGCCCGTGCGACTTGCCTTCCTTGGTCGGTTGATAGCTGGTACACGTGTTGCGAAAGACCGTATCAAAATCGAGGCCCAACGTTTCGATGGAAGCCGCGGCATCGTGCAGGATCGCCGTTTTATCGAGGTGCAAATACGGCAAATGAAGGTGCACTTTTTCTGAGTCCCAGTTACCGATCGAAAATGCCTTAAAAATCGCTTCGTAAAACTCGGGGCGGCAATCGGGATAGATCGCGTGGTCGCCGCTGTGAACACCCAGCGAAAAATCGACATCGGCGTCTTCCTGAACCGCGATCGATAACGCATAGCCGTACGAGATGGCTGAGAATATCGCATTGCGATTCGGTACCACCGTCTGCTTCATGTTCTCTTGTTCGTAATGGCCTGTTGGAACGGTCCAATTTGAATCGGTCAGCGCTGAATGAAACAGAGAACCGAGTTTAGGAAACTCGACGGTGTGGTGTTCGAATTCGATATCGTTGTCACGAAAATAGGTGACATTTTGTTTAAGGCGGGTCAGCTCGATCCGGTGCTTTTGCCCGTAATTGAAACTAAGCCCGTAGACCTTTCTCCCTTCTGCCAAAAGTCGCAAAAGGAGCGAAGTTGAATCCATCCCACCGCTGAGGCAAACGATCGCTCGACGTGGCTTTTTCATAGTTATCAATCTGGGAGGTCGCGAAGACGCTGGCTTGGATACAGGGCAGCTTTCATTGGCCACCGAAATTAGCAGCCACAACCCTATCCATTGTGGTCACGGTAAGGGGCCTTTGGCAAACCCAATGTTTGAGATGACTACAAGTTGCGCTGTGGTTATACGCTCTTGATGCGACAAGCAATTACGAGTCAGCAAACAAAAAAACGCTGCCACCCAATTGGGCAGCAGCGTCTTGAGAGGCGTCGGCGGGAGTCGAACCCGCGATGGCGGATTTGCAATCCGCTGCCTTAGCCACTTGGCCACGACGCCATTGATTTGTGGGTCTTCCAATTCCAATCGGAAATGGCTCAACTGCCTAAAAATTATTGCAACCGAGCTTAACGGTCAAGCCGTTTGGGCAATTTGGGGCAACATTTTGGGCCAAAGGAAGGGGCTCATTTTATCGCCCGACACTTCGGGACGGTTTAATGATTGAGCAATTTTTCCTTCGACAGGTTCACCAGAAATACCTTTTGACGATAAGGTACTTCACGATTTTGCTGTTTAACGAAACTTCGGCGATTCACCCCGACAAACTTTAGGGTACTCGCCCCAACCAGCTCCTTTCAAAAAATGATGGCTCCTTTCAAATTTGATCCAGCGAAAGGGGTACCGGTTTCACGAAATTCAAACAGGGACGACCGATGCGTCGTCTCGGAAGTCAAATGCGACCTAGACTTGCGTACCGTCTTTGCTGCGAGCTCGTGAACCAAGAAGCCCTAGCAAAAAACACCAAATCTGAATCACTGCAAGTCTCCGCACATGAACGACCTGCCGTCTGGCCTAAGCTACCCGCAAGCTTTCGATGAAATCGCTCGAGGCAACGCCCGAAATGATCTGGCATTCGAACGTTTTCTAGAGCTCGCACTCGATCGAATTTATTGGAGCGATCAAGCTGAAAACGTTGATGAACAGGCAGTTCGACAAACCGCACAACTGATGTTAACGCTTGGCTTTTTTGATCCAGCTTGATTTAGCAGGGCTTGGACCGATGGGCGATCAGACGCAAGAACACGTCGCCGCCCGTAAAAGCTTTTTGGTTGCCGCTGACCGATTACTTTTGTTTTTTGTCGCGATTTCTCAGTCCGGCGCGGTCAAGCAGCGACTCTCGGAAGAAGTCATCCACTTGCTCGTCTTGCGGTGGAGTCCCGTAGGCGCCGTTGGCGGTAGGGTCGTACGCGATCTCAAAAACATGCTTGGCGATGGTCAGTTCGTCACCGGGGTTAACGCGTCGTCGTACGCCGACCATGATCCGTTTGCCATTGATCTTGACGCCGTTTTTGGAACGCAGGTCTCGGATAAACCAGTAACCTTCTTCGACTTCCAACAGACAATGGTGGCCTGAGACGTTTCCATAATTCAGAACGATATCGCAGCCATCACGTCGACCGACGCGAAGACGTTTTTTCATCAATGGAATGGGGTCACCGCCACCGGTAGGTACTAGTTCACCGAACATGGAGCATTGGAGAGCGAATGTCGCTGTACAAATAGAGGGAGGGCACTAAAAATAAGATCAGAAGCCTCGGTAGACTTGCAATCTACGATAACGCCGAAATGGCTGTCGTAGTTTAGGTGACAATTGGGTCAAAGAGGATGCTCGTTTCAAACTTACGCGGAAAAATACGTGTCGTCAACCAATTCAGATCGAGCCAAGGGCAGTCAAACCGACCTTTCGCCCACTTCTGCAGCCGCAGCGAAACCTTCGGGTAGTGACATTAGCCCGCAAATCAGGGGGCAAGTCGCGACCGTGGATAACAAGTCTCAAATTTCTCAATTTCCCCACGATCGGTCGACACTCGATTGGAAAGGAGCCGGGCTGCGATATTTCAGCTACAGCTTTTACCTGAAACAGGTGTTCGGATTTCGAGTGCAGCGTGTCAGCATCGATGCGGGGTTCACGTGTCCCAACGTCGATGGAACGGTGGCCACCGGAGGCTGTACTTTTTGTGACAACCGCAGCTTCAGCCCCAGTCGACGGTTACCTCGTCAAGATATTTTTGGGCAAATCTCAGAAGGCATTTCTCGAATCAAGCGTCGCTACAAATGTAACCACTTCATGGCGTACTTTCAGCCGGCGACAAACACGTACGCGCCGGTCGATGTTTTGAGGCCAATTTACGAACAGGCGATTGCCCATCCCGATGTCGTTGCCCTGGCGATTGGAACACGACAAGACTGTGTGCCTGATGAAGTGCTCGATTTGTTGGAGGAATTTGGAAATCAATTGCCGCTGACGGTTGAGTATGGTTTGCAGACGATTCACGACAAATCATTGGACTGGATGAATCGCGGGCACTATCACGACTCGTTTATCGACGCGATGGAGCGTAGTGTTGGACGCGGGTTCGAGTTGTGTGCTCACATCATGTTGGGACTGCCGGGCGAGTCGCATGAAGACATGATGGCGACCGCGCGTGCGGTTGCCGATTCGAAGTTGGATGCCGTCAAGATTCATAATCTCTATGCTGTCGAAAATACGCCGTTGGCAGAACAAGTACGTCGCGGCGAAGTTACGTTGATGACCCGCGACGAATACATCAACACGTTGGTCGACTTTTTGGAGGTCATCCCGCCGACGATGATCGTGGAACGGATCAGTGGCGAAGCGCCGGGTGACTACTTTGTCGGGCCGTCCTGGTGCCTCGACAAACCGGGCGTTCTCAACGCCGTCAAACTGGAGTTCGAGCGTCGCAATTCATGGCAAGGCAAGCGTTACAAGGACGCCTCGTCATAAAACTGGCATTGAGTCGGTGATTCCTGAATCGACACCATCAGCTTGTTTTGCGTCCCAATCGGAGTAGTTGGTGGATTCGGTTCTTTGAAACAGTTCGGCCAAATTGATCTGGGCAACGCAAAGGTCCGTGCTGAAAGACCAAGCCGTAGCAAAACAGTTCAGGAAGGCTTCTTCACGACTGGTTCCGCTGACCAAGACTTTTGAATTGTATGGGTAACTCTACTCAATATCGCGCGTGACCGGGCCGAGCAATTCGTCCAGATAAGGTGCGATCGGTTCATCGTCTGGCAGAAACCAAACGTCAGGCTTACCTTGTTTTCGGTATTGGCGATCAAGCTTAGCGAACACTTTCTCAGTCGAATCTGCGGGCCCCAAGAGTTTATTCAAATGCGGCGCGATCGGTTCATTTTGCGGCAGGAAATAGACTTTCGGTCGACCTTCCGCCATGTATTGGCGGTCGAGGTTCGCCAACACATCTCCGGTGGGTTTTGCCTTGCCGAGCAATCTGTCCAACAATGGAGCTACTGGTTTATCGAGCGATAGCTTGGCCAAGTCAATTCTGGCATCGAACTTGTCTCGGGCACGCGCCAAAAAAGCGTCTGAATCAACTTCGCGCAACGCTTGAGGTGGTTTGTTGTTTTTGAGGCGCGTCAATAATTCGACCGTCTGTTGTTTGAGAGCCGTGGCTTTCGCGTCTTCGCCGTAAGCCATTAGCGACAGGTTGGCCGAATTTTTTGCTGCTTCTACATCTTTTTGCCGCCATTCGCACAGCGCCAGATGAAAATAGGCACGACCTTTGGAAAGAGGCGAAACTGAGTCTTCTTGGTCGAGTTCCAACAGCAATGCACGCAGTTCATCTCGAGCTTGATCGATCTTGCCCAGTTGCCGCGTTGCGGCAGCACGATTCATGCGTAGGCTAAATACAGCTTCGTCATCTGGGTTCTCGCCCAGTGATTTCAGGCCTTCGTCATAGTTGACGATTGCGGAGGCATAAAAGCCCCGCCGGTAAGCGCGTGTCCCAGCGGCATTTAGTTCAGCGGATGTTGGTGTGCTGAGTTCCGCAAGATACGGACCTATTGGTTCCTTGGGCGAAACAAAATAAATAGCAGGCTTACCCTCGGCTTTGTACTGCTTATTGAGTCTTGTTAATACATCTGAAACGGAGAGCGCGGGGCCAAGTACTCGCACTACTTCGGGAACGAATGGCGCTAAAGGTCCTGTCGATTCCATTGTCTGCTTGATTCTGCCTTCGATCTCATCTTCTCGCTCCAAGACTTTTTTGAGGAGGCGGCGGTAGTTTTCCTGCACTGTCATCGTGGCTGGATGCCCTTCAACTAGGCCCATCGAAAAAATCGACAGCGCGCGACGCATCAGTGGCTCAGCCTCCTCTAAACGGTTTGAATCCTGCAACAATCCAGCCAAGTTATTCAGGTCTCTCGCCACGCTCGGGTGGTCTGGGCCATACGACTCCTCATCGATCGATAGCGCACGCCGATAAAGTGGCTCGGCCTCCGAAGGGCGATTTGTCTCACTTAGCAATAACGCGAGATTACTCAGGCCACTCGCCACGTTAGGGTGTTCCGGGCCGAGCGAATCCAAGTTGATCGACAGGGCAAGTCGATAAAGCGGTTCGGCCTCCGAATAACGGTTACTATCCTGAAGGAACAACGCCAGATTGTTGAGAGCTCCAGCGTAGTTGGCGTGTGGATCGCCACCGGGATTCTCAAGGATGCCACAGCAGCGCCTCAACAGCGGTTCGGCTTTCGACAAACGATTCGTCGCTTTAAGAAATTGCGCAAGGTTGTTGAGGTCTCTGGCAGCATTGGGATGATTGGGGCCAAACGAATCCTCGTTGATCAATTGGGTTCGACGCAACAATGGTTCGGCCTCGGACAGTCGATTCGTATCCTTAAGCAATAACGCCAGGTTGCCCAGGTCGATCGCCAATTTAGGGTGCTCGGGGCCAAACGAATTCTCGTCGATTGACAGTGCGCGACGATAGAGTGGCTCGGCTTCTGACAAGCGGTTCGTATCCTGTAGCAACCTCGCCAGGTTGTTGAGGCAAACGCCGACTTCAGGGTGTTCTGGCCCCAACGAATTCTCACCGATTGATATTGCACGACGATACAGCGACTCGGCCTCCGACAAACGGTTTGTTTCATGAAGTAAATCCGCCACATTATTGAGTCTAGCGGCGATTTCTGGATGTTCAGGGCCGTACAGGTCCTGATCGATCGTTAGGGAACGACGCAACAACGGCTCGGCCTCCGACAGACGGCTGGTCGGTTTAAGTACTTGTGCGAGATTGTTTAGGTCTCTGGCGACGTTGGTATGTTTCGGGCCGAACGAGTCCTCGTCGACTGACAAAGCGTGGCGCAAAAGCAGCTCGGCCTCCGACAAACGGTTTGTGTCCAAGAACAGTATCGCGAGACTGTTTTTGACGGTCGCCATCTCTGGTGACGCTTTTCCATGCTCGCGCTCGACAATCTTCATCGCAGCCATGAGCAACCGTTCTGACTCAGAGTATTGAAATAAGTCATGCAAAACGCTTGAAGCGGAAATCGCTGCATCAGCCCATTCCTTTGAGTCTTTCTCGGAGAGCGCCATCGCGTGATCAAATGCGGTCACTGCGCGTTGGTTCCATTCAGGAATCGGGCTCAGTCGGAATTTCGCGAGGGCTGCAGAACCTTCCAGCATCGCCAACTCTCGTCCTTCAGCTCGATCTGCATCAGCAGCCGCAAACACATCGTCGTAGTTTCCTTGAGACAAAGCGGATCGAGCACGGTCCAATGGCGAGACCATTTCATCCGGTCCCGATAGTGGAAGTTTTTGATCGATGATGGCGGCAACTTCTTCCAGCGGAAGATCGACCAACGCTGGAAGTTCCTTGATTGCGCGCTGGCGAGCAGACTCAGGCGAGATATCCTTGTCGGCGATCAAAATTTGCAGGAACCGATTAGCTTGAGCACGGTGAACATCAATTACTCTTTGTGCTTGTTGCCTGGCTTCTTTGGCCGCTTGTCGTTCTTGCTGCTGTTTTATTCGCTCTTCTTGCTGCGCAATTCGTTCTTGGGCTTGCTTTTGACGTTCCGATTGCTGCCGAAATTGAATGATGCCAATTCCAATTGCAATCATCACTAAAGCTGCCGACACACCAATCATCCAATTGCGAAAACCTTGGCGGAGTTTGTTAAGGTCTTGTCTCAAACGCCTGATTGAGAGCTCTGCTTCTGGATGGCTGTGTATGGGATAGAAAATGTGTTCTGTCGATTGCACGCTGGCGCGATAATCGCTTTGCAAGCGACGACGTTCGTTGGCGTCTTCGTGACCGTCCTCAGTGTCTTCGTGTGGCAAATCAATTTCGGCGACGAAGGCATCCCTTGGCATATCCGTGCCGGCGATCAAGTAATAGACCTTCTTCCCTTTTGTTCTTGCGTATTGCGCTTCGTACTGCGTGTAGGATATTCGTCCAAACGTTTCGTCCGGTGCTGGTGGTTCTGCACCGTAGGCGTCGCCGACGATTTGAAGGACGGCGGAGCATTGATCGATTTTCTTTCGCAACATTGGCCGAATGTCTTCGCCCGCTGTCTCGAAGATGTCTTGCCAGATCGGTTCGTATCCAAGGGCAAGTAAAGTGTTGGCAATCAGCTGCCGCGCCGTTTTAAACTCGCGACTGACAGACGATACAAAGACAAGTGGTTTCATAGACAAGCGTCTCGATATGAAATTTCAGACGTTTTCGCTTCATTCTGGTTCTCCTGGGGCAGTTTTCAATCCAGCCGAAGTCTTGCGTCGCATCTCAAATTCTCCGAGAAAGACAACGACCACGCAAGGTGCATCACTGCCGTAAGCTTAAACCTCATATGAATCAAGAGAGCTAATGTTTGAAGGTGCAATTTCTTGTTCTATCTAAAGTTGAAACGTTTCTACAAAACATCCGTGCTCGCGTCCGGTAACGACAGAACTGCGCCTTAAAATTCGAACGGAAAACGCAAAGCGTTCGCTTGAAGCGGAACATTTTTTTGCTGTCGCTGCAGTCGATGAGATTGAGCGGTCAATGCGAAGTTCAAGATAGAATTCAACCGATTTTCTACTCCATTCCTACATCAAGGCATTCGGCGCGGGTTAGACGGCAGCACACAGTGCGCTATCGTACTACGCGGCAGTGGATCCTGCGGGGCATTGATCATTCATTGTTTTCCCAACTCTGTTGTTCCTCCTCTCGCCTCACCAGCCTTTCTGTATTTAAAAATACGGTTGGTTGCGGCGTGCGGCTTGCCGACGTTTTGAATCTTTCAAGGCGATTGCTGGCAAAGCCAAGTTTCTGACAAAAAACCGCGTTTGGGTGAAACAATCTTGTATTAAAACGGTTGTTTAATACAGTTGTTCACTAGAAGCTCGTAAATCGTTCATCGGACCCTTTTGCTTTGGCAGATACACCGTCAATTCCTGCTGAAACCAGCACAAAATTGCCACAAAACGTGGCTGATTTGCTGGATTCTGCGCCCCAGACGCCTCAGATGAGGATCCTGTTGGCGGCGGGGCCGATTTTCGCGGACAAAGGATTTCGAGATACGACGATTCGTGAGATTTGCGAGGCTGCCAGTGTCAATGTTGCCAGTGTGAATTACTACTTTGGTGACAAACAAAAGCTGTACCACGAAGCTGTTTTGTTTGCTCGACAAATGCAAGCGGCACAGTCACCAGAGCCGAGCTGGGACGAATCAACTCCCAGCGCCGATCGACTTCGTTTGTTCATCGCCATGATTTTGAAACGGATGGTGGTCAATGAACAAGCGCCTTGGCAAGTTCGGTTGTTGTTGAACGAGATTCAGAATCCAACGGAAACCTGTGTGCAATTGGTGGAAGACTATTTTCGGCCGTTCATGCAGTCGCTGGCAAATTTGGTCCGTGATATTGCGGGCGATCCAATCGATCCTTTGTTCGCGAACCAATTGGTGTTGAGCATTGTCGGGCAGTGCATGATCTATCGTTTCGCGCCCCAAACGCTAACGATGACTTTGGGTGATTTGTTCGAGGATCAGGACCGCGAACAACAACTTGATCGATTGACAGATCTGATCACCCATTTTTCCTTGGCAGGCATCCGTGCAGCGGTTTCAAAAACCAAACGACAGACGTAGCCAGCAATCCATTTTTACGATTACAAACCATTTTATACCGGCAACTAGCCAGACCAATCGAGACGAAAAATGTCAGAGACTCACGTCGAATCAAAACTGGAAAAATCGGTGGAAGTCGCCGAAGTCGTTTCGACGAACCCGCCGACAGGGCATCCGTCACCCGTTGCGGATCAATCTGTTGTCCGCAATCGAACAACAGAGTTTTCGCAACCTGCCAATGAGCCGCCGCCATCGATGATGACGGAGATGGTCAAATACGCCGTTTCCTTTTCGATCCTGGCCGCCGGAGTTGCCATCGCGTTCGGACTGGGCATGTTACGCGAGGATCCGAAAGACCAACCCAAAGACCAGCTGATTCCGATGGTATCGATGACGGAAGTCGATACGTTTGTTGGGCAACTGGATATGGTGGTCTCGGGCACCGTGGTTCCTTTCCGAGAAATTCGAGTTGCGGCTGAGGTCAGCGGCAACGTGATCAAAAAGTATCCCTCTTGCGAGGCGGGCAACTATGTTCGCAAAGGTGAGAAGCTGCTGGAGATTGACCCTCAGGACTACGAGCTTCAGTTAGCAACACGGCAAGCGGAGCTGGAACAGTCACAGCGGATGCTCGCTGAAACCCAAATGGAACTTGACGGCGCCAAAAAAAGTCTGACGCTCGCGGAAAAAGACTTTGCCATCGCACAAGAAGAATTTGATCGGAACCAGCGAATCAAGTCAGCGTTATCTTCGGCTGAGTTTGATCAATCGAAGCGAAATTTGTTGAACGTCGAAACCGCACTGACGAACCGAAGGAACTCGCTGAATCTGATCACGACCCGACTGCAACGGATGGAATCAGCGATTGAGCTTTCCAAGTCACAACTGGACCGGGCGCAGCTGAACTTGCAAAAAGCAGTAATCGTTGCACCTGATGATGGAATTATTGTCAGCGAGTCCATTCAGGAGGGTGAGTTTGTCAACATGGGAACACAGCTGTTGACTTTTGAAGACACCAGTCGATCCGAAGTTATCTGTAATCTCTCACCACGCGACCTCGAATGGATTCGTGACAACTCACCCATCGACCCGGACGCGTTGGCCAAAATCAAACAGAACAAAGTACTCGCTGTTTACTATTTGCCGAAAACTGCCGTTTCAATTTACGAGCCGGAACGTCAGTCGATCGTTTGGGACGGTGTTCTTGAACGATTTGACGGCATCGGGCGTGACAACCGAACCCGCACGATTCCAACGCGGATCACGATTAGAGAGCCGGTTATCGAAACGGATGGAAAACCGCACGCGTTGGTGCGCGGCATGTATGTGAAATGCCGAATCCAAGTCCAAGTCAGCGAAGGGGACGAAGAACAAAAATTTGTGGCCTTCCCGGAAGTCGCGTTGCAACCGGACAATTCCGTTTGGGTCGTCGACGCTGAAAACCGACTTAAGCGAGTCCCCGTTGTCATTGTGGATCGAGGACGACGCGCAATCGAAAACGAAACCCAAAAAATTGTCATCCTGCGCCTGACCAGCGATTCACTTCGAGTCGGCGATCGGATCGTTACTTCGCCCATTCCAACTCCGGTG
Organism: Planctomycetota bacterium; assembly: GCA_038534355.1. GTDB lineage: Bacteria > Planctomycetota > Planctomycetia > Pirellulales > Pirellulaceae > Mariniblastus. Next base: position 65,259 of record JBCAWX010000003.1, on the reverse strand, counting down.
GAGGGGATGGAGGTCAAACTCAAAGGTGACGTTCAAACAAGCGATGTGACCTCGGCGGTTGATCCGAAAGACGAAACCAGCGAAGACGAAACCAGCGAAGACGAACCGATTGAGAACGGCACCGAAGATGAGGCCAGCAACTAGAGTCGTTCCTCGCTGGTCTTGAGAAACTTGAAAAACGCGAATCTAAACTGCCGAATTTTTCGAAACGAACTTCGTTCGACATTCATTCCTTAACACATTTCTCCAGCTGAAACTTCATGAGATCCGTAATTCAGTGGGCGATCAAAAATTCGCCGGCGATGAACACTTTTTTGATTGCATCGATGTTGGTCGGTGTCGTCAGTATGGTCATCATGCGACGAGAAGTGTTTCCAAATTTCGCGTTGGAAATTCTGCTGGTCACGGTCCCTTTGCCTGGCGCAACTCCCGAAGAGGTTGAGGACAACATTTGCAAGAAAGTCGAGTCGGAGATCTCGAACATCGACGGGATCAAGCAGATGACGTCGGTTGCCAACGAGGGATTTGGCTATGTGATCCTCGAATTGAAAAATGGCGTCGACGTTCAGAAAGTGTTGCGTGAAGTCGAAGCGGGTATCAAACAAGTCAGACTTCCCGAAGAAGCGGAACGTTCAGACGTCAAACAGATCATCTTCCGTGCACCCGCGATCTCCGTCGGGGTTTTGGCTCCGAATCGCGCTCGACCCCCCACGTTGGCCGAAGAGCGTGAGTTGAGAAGTCTTGCTGAAGAAATTCGCGCCGAGCTGTTGGAACTCCGCGCTGTATCACCGGAAGACCCGGTCGAACGGTTCTTGGGTCGTCATGCGTTGGCGATGTTGTATCAGCCTAAAGGCCCTTGTATTTCTTCGGCCGAAATTACTGCCGCTCGTCCGTACGAAATTTCGGTTGAGCTATCGGAAGACACGCTTCGCAAATACGGTTTGACCCTCCAGGCGGTCGCTTCCGAGATTCGTAATCAAACCGCTGATCAACCGGGCGGAACCATTAAAACGGAAAGCCAGGAGATGATTCTCCGGGCTAACAATAAGGTCGAAACTGGCGAAGATATCGCCGTCCTACCGTTGATTACGACCGATGGCAATGGAGACCCCGTAGCCGTTGGCGACATCGCCACAGTGATCGACGGATTTGCAGAAACCACTCGCTCAAACTTGGTCAACGGTCGTGAAGGCCTGGTCGTTCGCGTATCCAAGACCAGCGAAGAAGATCTGTTTACGATTGTTGAATCGGTCAAAGATTACGTATCCAAAAAACAACTCCCGCCCGGATATACGATTGACACCTGGGGAGATGTTTCTGTCGACGTGCGAGACCGCATCGAGCTGTTGTCACGCAACGGAATGCAAGGACTGATCCTGGTCTTTATCGTGCTGGCCATTTTTCTGGAATTGCGACTGGCGTTTTGGGTAGCCATGGGGATCCCGATTTCGATCCTCGGTGCTGGCTTCATTCTGTTGATCACCGGTCAGACGTTGAACATGTTGACGATGTTTGCATTTCTGATGGCACTTGGGATCGTGGTCGATGATGCGATCGTGATTGGCGAGAACATTTACGCGAAACGTGAACAAGGGCTGTCGGTAGTCGCGGCGTCGATTCAGGGAACCTACGAAGTGCTCCCTGCGGTTTGTGCTTCGGTGACGACAACGATCATTGCGTTTATGCCGCTGATGTATGTGACGGGCGTGATGGGCAAATTTATCTCGATCATGCCGGTCGTTGTGATTGCCATGTTGGCGATTTCTTTGTTCGAAAGTACTTTCATTCTGCCGGCTCACTTGGCACATGACAATAATTTGTTCATGCGATTGATCGCGGGCGTACTCTATATCTTCAAACCGATCATTGGCATTTTTACCTGGGTCAACAAGATCGCTGCAGCCTGGATGGAATGGATGGTTGAAAGTTTCTATCAGCCGCTGCTCTACTTCTCGCTCCGAAATAAACGGATTGTTCTCTCGGTTGTGACCGCTGGATTTTTGTTTGCTGGCGGGCTGGTTTACGCAGGGTTTGCCGAGTTGGCATTCTTCCCGAATCTGGACGGACGAGAGATCAGTGCAACGGTGGCGTTTCCAAACGGGAGCCCTGAATCATTTACGCAGGAAGCGGTCGACGAACTTGAGTTGGCCTTTCGCCGCATCGATGATCGAGTCAAAAAGGAGACGGGCAAGAGCGTCATTAAAAACCTGTACCGCAGGATTGGCGAAGTTGGTGACTCGAACATGGGGCCGACCGGGATTACCGAAGGAAGCCATGTCGGGACCGTTGAAGTGCAGTTGACACAACCTTCAGATCGTGAAATTACAACCAAGCAACTCAAGGACCTTTGGCGAGACGAGATCCCCAAAATTGCCGGAACCGAAGCCCTGAAGTTCGGGTCACGCTCGATGGGGCCTGGCGGCGGCGGCATTGAGTTCAAACTTTTGGCCGACGAAAAAAGTGTCTCTTATCTCGACGAGGCAACCGAAGAATGCAAAGAGTACCTCGCAGGTAAACTTGGCGTTTCTGACATCGAAGACGATGACCGCGCCGGGAAGAAAGAGAATCTCGTCAAACTAAATGATCTTGGTCGGTCGCTTGGACTCGACGAGGCGACGTTGGCGCGAAGCTTACGAGGTGGCTATTTTGGTGAAGAGGTGCGGCGATTGCCAATCGGCCGACACGAAGTCAAGCTGATGGTGCGCTACCCCGAAGAATCTCGCCGCAGCATGGAAGACTTTGAACAGATTCGTATTCGCGACAACGACGGGATCGAACGACCTCTGCTGGACGTAGCGACGCTCGAAGTCACCAATGCGGCATCGAAAATCAACCGTCTCAACCAACGGCGAAGTATTACGGTTTCGGCAAGCGTCGATTCCGACAAGGCAAATGCGAGAGAAATCATCGCTGAGATGAAGGCTAAGTTTGTCCCTGAATTGACGCAGCGTTTTCGCACGAAATACGGTGCCAATATTTCGGTCAACTGGGAGGGTGAGCAAGCCCAGAACGAAGAGTCGGTGATGTCGATGTTCACCGGATTTGCAATCGCACTGGCTTGCATGTACGTCTTGTTGACATTGCAGTTCCGTTCCTACATTCAACCGTTGATCATCCTGTTGATCATTCCGTTTGGGTGGCTCGGGGCAATCATTGGTCACGCGATCATGGGGTTGGACATTACGCTGTTCAGCTTCTTTGGATTGATCGCGTTGACGGGCGTGGTGGTCAACGACTCCATCGTATTGGTCGACTTTATCAACCGTCGAATCTCCGAAGGGCTTCCCTTGTTTGACGCACTGATGTCCGCAGGGAAACGGCGATTCCGTCCGATCATGTTGACCAGTTTTACAACCGTGGCGGGATTGTTTCCAATTCTGATGGAGACGTCTTTGCAGGCACAGGTTCTGATTCCGATGGCCGCCAGTCTCATTTTTGGATTGATCACCGGCACGCTGCTGATCTTGATCCTCGTCCCCATCTTTTATGATTTGTACGGCAAGTTCATGCTCGGGCTCAACATTCCGCTGGGGCACGATGACGAGGAACTGGAGAATGCTATGGAAGAATCGGAAGCTCACGTGGACGAGGAATCGCTTGAAACTCGCGAGCTCGTTAACGCGTAAGCCGTGGAGTAATCGAACTCTGGTTGAACACTTGCGTAATGAACAATTAATATGAGGCAGTCGCAACGACTTCAGATCCTGGGAGCGGTGCGGTGCGATTTACGTCTGTCCAGAAGTTATTTTGGTTTTGAGATGGTCATGAGTTTGATTCGTTTCTTTGCATTGTCATGTTGCTTGACACTTACGGTCGGTTGTTTCCCGGATCCAGCATCGCTGCCTACTCGTCCTCCGATGGATGAGGACGCAACTCCAGTTTCTGAAGAACGATTTTGGGAGCCAATTGATGCTGCCGTCGCTACTGGAATTCGAGACAAAGACAAACTGCGGGCGAAATTGGTTGAAGAGCTGTCTGAATGGTCTGAGGATGACTTGAAGGGGTTCAAGCTTCAATACATTGAGCAATTTAACAAGTTGAATCGAACCGATATCCGAACCGTTTTCGATGTGATTAATCGCGTCGCTGAATATGAAGCATTCTTCGCTCATCGTGACTTCTTGATCGCTCAAGGAAGTGAGCGGATGAAGCAAGTGCTGGACGATCCTGAATCTTTGTTAGACGACGTGCAAAAAAACTCGTTGTACATCGATGAAACCGATTTCTACATGGCGGGTGATTCGGTCATTGCGAAGCGAACAGGAAATCCTGCCGATGGGTTGTCAGTTAAGATGGAGTTCACTGAGGACCCCAGCGGCGAACCGATCGATTTGGAGGACGAAACGGCGTTTAAGCAACGCTTTCCCAGGCTTGCGGAATTCGTCGAACGGCGAAATCGCATGGACGCAAAACAAATTTTTGGGCAATAGTAAGTTCTTTGCGATGCCCAGATCGATGGAATCGCAAAATGCATTTTGGGCAGGAATCTAGCTTTAGCGAAGGTTGTAATCACGTTTGAGATTACATTCGCTTACGTTGGGCCGTCGATTCTGCCGACAATGGAACTGGAAACACTCAGTAAAATCGATATCATTAATCGCAGTCTGTTGCTTACCTAACTCGTTAAACTGTCATGACTCATTTGAAAATTCGACGATGTTGCCTGGCCCTCATCTGCATGTTAACCGTATTGGGCGGCGGCGATCTGTTGGGGCAACAATGGCCCAAACGGATGTTCACCGAGTTCGAGCATGACTTTGGCTCAGTCCAATACGGCGAAACACCCACGTATCGATTCGAGATTGAGAACCCGTTCAACGAGACGATCCACATCCAGTCCATTCGTTCCAGTTGCGGCTGCACGGTTGCTTCTGCGACCAAACAGACGCTCAAGACATGGGAAAAAGGCGAGATCGTTTGTAAATTCAACACGCCTGCTGTCGGACCTGGACCCAAGCAAGCGACCGTTACGATTCGTTTTGATCGCCCCGTCGTTGCTGAGGCACAGCTGACCATTCGCGGAAATATCGTCAACCAGATCAGTGTCGTACCGCCATCCATCGATTTTGGACAGGTCACTGAGAACAAGTACCCCGTCAAAAAGATCAGTCTCTCGTCGGCTGGAAACCCGGAACTTCGCATTCAGGATGTCAAAAGCACTTTCGGGCATATTTCTGTCCAGTTGCAAGAGACGATGCGGAGTAACGGCATGGTGAACTATGACATCTTCACTCAATTGAAGGATTCAGTGCCACAAGGTTTCAGCCAGGGCGAATTGTATTTGGTGGTCAGTGAAGGCCGAAACGTCGATGGCACGTTGCGACTGCGGAATGTCCCGGTCAAATTTAATGCTCAAGTCGTTTCGTCGCTGCAGGTATCACCAGAAGTTCTTTCGCTTGGTCCGTTGGCACCAGGCGAAGTAGCAACCAAAAAAGTCTTTCTGAAATCGGATCAGCCATTCAAAATTCGCGACGTTCGATGCCTGAGCGATGCGTTTCGAGTAAAGGCCGATCCGGAAGCCAAAAAAGTTCACATCGTCGAAGTCACCTACAAGGGCGAAGATGATCCCGGGCGGCATGAGTGTGACTTGAGTTTCTTTGTCGAGTATCCCGACGCGACGAATACGGCAACCAACGGAGCCGCTTCGACCAACTCGATGAAAGCGATTGTCGAGATCGTCCAGAACTGAATCGCGTCCAGAGTAGGTTGCCATCGCTTGGCCGATCATGACGATCGAAACGATCAAGACAAAGCCAAGCTTTGTCCGGCTTTCGCTGGACATAGTCCGTTTGTGACGTAGGCTTTCAGGTATCTCCCGAATCAAACGGGATCGCTAGTCGTACCTGAACCACTGGGCCTGTACTGATGGACGCCAAAACCAAGAAAGCACTCAGAAAACGCCTCTACGTCGATGAATTGCAGCGAACGATGATTGTTCGCACGATTCTCCATTGGTACTTCTACATGAGTGCGATTTTGTTGGTGGTCTGTCTCGGTGCCGTTTGGATGGACCCGAACCAGTTGGCGATCAAATATGTCTTCAAGTCGTTTGTCTATTTTGCGCCCGGCATCGTCGCCAGCATTCTCTTGTTGCCATTGTTCATCTATGACATGCTTCGCGCGACCAATCGAATCGCAGGACCCATTTATCGACTTCGAGGTCAGATGGCAAAACTTCGTTCCGGAGAACAGGTCGGCAAATTGAAGTTTCGCGACGGCGACGCGTTTCAAGAACTGGCTGATGATTTCAACGAGCTTGTCGCCTACGTCGAGTCGATGCGGGATCAGGATGAATCGGATCGAGTCGAATCGGAAGAGCTGGCGACTGCAGGCGAATCGATGACTCGATAAACGCTATTGGCAGCTTGCCGGCAACTTGCGACCAACAACACCATCGTTTTCAATTACTCAGTCGTTCAGTTCAACCTTGTCGGCCGTTCTTCATGTTCTCGGCGATCCTGAACGCAATCTCCATCGCTTGATCATAATTCAAACGCGGATCGACTTGGCTTTTGTAAGCCCGCTCCAGATCCGGTTCGGCGAGGTTTCCGGCACCGCCGATGCACTCGGTAACGTTGTCCCCGGTCAACTCAAGGTGGACACCACCGAGAATCGATCCGGATTTGGCGTGAATCTGAAACGCCTGTTCCAGTTCACTGGCAATCTTTTCGAACGATCGAGTCTTGATGCCACTGTTGGTCGAAAACGTATTTCCGTGCATCGGATCGGAGCAAAACAGAACGTTGAGCTCGGCATCCTGAATCGCCTCGATGATCGGCGGCAGGCTTTCGGCAATTTGATCTGAACCGAAACGGTGGATCAGCGTAATGCGGCCTTGTTCATTCCGTGGATTGAGAACCTTGATTAGCTCCACCAGCTCACTGGGGATAAACTTGGGGCCGACTTTGATCCCCATCGGATTTTCAATGCCGCGAAAATATTCAACATGGGCGCCTTTGATGTCGCGGGTTCGGTAGCCGATCCATGGGAAGTGGGTACTCATGTTGTACCACCCTTCCCTTCGCGGAACGCGACGTGTTTGAGCTTGTTCGTAGCTCAAGTGAAGGCCTTCGTGAGAAGTAAAGAAGTCGATGGACTTGCTGGCCGCGATCGATGTCCCGAGCACTGCCTCCATAAAATTCAACGACTCGGTGATCGACTGTAACATCTCGCGATACTGTTTCGCACGAGGGGAATCGCTGGCAAAGTCGAGATTCCAGTTTTCTGGTTGGTGCATGTCAGCAAAACCACCGACGCTCAGACCTCGAATAAAATTCAACGTCAATGCGGCTCGTTCATAGCCGCGTAACAACAGTTCGGGGTCTGCAGTACGATCGGACTCGGTAAAACCGGAGCGGTTGATAATATCGCCTCGGTAAACTGGCAGGGTAACGCCGTCTCGCGTTTCAGTATCATTCGAACGTGGCTTGGCATACTGTCCAGCGATCCGCCCAACGCGAATAACTTTTTTCATCGAAGCGTGAATCAAAACAAAGCTCATTTGAATCAGAACTTTGAGGTTTCGCACAATCGAATCGGTTTCACAATCATCCAACGATTCGGAGCAATCGCCCCCCTGCAGCAGAAATGCGCGACCTTCCGCGGCTTCGGCCAGTTGCAGTTTGAGCCGCTCGATTTCCCAGCTGGTAACCAGCGGAGGCAGCTTGGCAAGACGCTTCAGCGTTTCCTGTAGCTTGTCAGCGTCTGGGTAGACCGGTTGCTGCTTGATGAGTTTGGATTGCCAGGATTTTGGTGACCAGTCTTGTGGCATCGATCTGCGGCGGGCTTTTCGGAGTGGAGTAAGTAGGACGAGAAGCCCTGAATTTGTCCATAGTATCGTTTGATTGTGAAAACTTCGGCGAGGCCAAATCTCGAATTACCGGATTTTTCCAGCTGAAACGACGCGGTTATTCCCGTTTGCAGGAATCCCTCGCGATAACGGCTGTAAAGGATTCAGCAAACCGAGATTATGGGTAAAATTGGCAGTTGAGAGCCAACTAAATTGACTTGTTAAACGAGCTTCTGTTTTGGGTATCCAGAAAATGATTCGACCATTTGCTGCCTTCCTTGTTCATCCGTCTGCAGCTCAAATCCGATTGCCTTTATTTTTGGCTTGTTTGATTTTCGTCTTATCTTCGGATCCCTTGTATGGGGGTCGGTTGCAAGAAGATTCGAAGCAGAATCCCGCGACGGAAACCAGCGAGAATGATGAAGATCTGGAAGAAACGCTGGAAGAGATTCTTGCTGGACATTCGATTCATGGCGACGCGTTCAACGAAGGCCCACGTCAGCAAGCGTACTTGATGGGTGGAACGGGCAACGTACGTTTCCCGGTAACCACGAATTCAGACGAAGCACAGGCGTTTATCAATCAGGGCATCGGCCAGTTGCATGGTTTTTGGTATCTCGAGGCCGAGCGTTCATTTCGACATGCCGCTTCGCTGGACCCCGATTGTGCGATGGCCTATTGGGGCGCTGCGATGGCCGCCTATGACAATCGCGATCGAGCGAAAGGGTTCATCGAGGAAGCAGTCGAGCGCAAAGATGGTTTAACGTCGCGCGAATCAATGTACATCGATGCTTTGGAGAAGTATTTCTCGGATGACAAAAAAGATAAATCAAAACGAGCTCAACAGTTGCTCAAGGATTTCGAGTCGATCGTTATCGACTTCCCGGACGACATCGAAGCCAAAGCGTTTGTCGCGCATCGCATCTGGTACAACGGTCGCGAAGGGATTCCAGTCAGCAGTTTCATTGCGACGGACAGTTTGATTAACGAGATTTTTGAAAGCGAACCACTTCATCCATCTCACCACTACACGATCCATCTTTGGGACTATCGAAAACCGGAACGTGCATTGGCTGCGGCGGCGCGTTGTGGACCTTCGGCGCCCTCGATTGCCCACATGTGGCACATGCCGGGGCATATCTACTCGCGATTGAAACGCTATGAAGATGCCGTCTTTCAGCAAGAAGCTTCCGCACGCGTCGATCACGCTCACATGATGCGAGATCGCGTCATGCCAGATGAGATTAACAACTTTGCTCACAATAACGAATGGTTGATTCGCAATTTGATCTTTCTCGGACGTGTCAACGATGCGATTGACTTGGCCAAAAACATGGTCGAACTACCTCGGCATCCAAAGTACAACACATTGAGCAAACGAAATGGCAGTGCCAGCTATGGTCGTCGGAGATTGCTGCAGGTGCTTCGTGAATACGAACAACACGAACTCGCTATTGAACTTTGCAACTCCGCCTGCCTCAAAGCGGAGGAGAACGAAGAGGAGCATATCAAGACACTTCGTTTGTTGGGCTGTGCTTCGGCGATTAATGGCAATGCCGAGATGTCGTTGAAAGCTCACGATGAACTTTCCGAGTTGTTGACAAAAAAATCAGAAGAGAAGACGTCGCTGGAGCACCGGATATCTGGCCTGGAGCTGGAACTGAATAAAGACAAAGACTTGCCGCCTCGGCCGCGACGCAAGGATTTCGACAAAGCAAAAGCCAGCGCCAACTTGAAGAAAGCAAAATCGGATCTTGGCAAAGTCAAACAACGCGTCAAGCAACTCGAAAAAGCAATCTTGGCCATCGATGGTTACGCTGCTGCAGCGAATCAGGATTACACAACGGCTTATCAAAACATTGAAAAGGCCGCTGCCGAAGATGTCAGTCTGGTTGCGGAGTGGCAGTTCTGCGCCGGCGAATCTGATGCCGCCATTGAGAAATTGAAGAAGCAGGTTTCTCGTCGTCCTCAGGAAGTGATCCCGTTGGCGAGACTGGCTTGGGCTTACTACCAAAATGGTGACACAGAAGCCTCGCACGAGACGTTTGAGAAACTTCGGGATGCGTCGACCTGCATGGACCTGGACATTGAAATTTTTCGCCGTTTACAGCCGATCGCTCGAGAACTCAGTTTGCCTGATGATTGGCGAAAAAAGTACCAACCGCCAGTCGACATCGGTTTCCGTCCACAACTCGATTCGCTGGGCCCGTTTCGTTGGTCCCCACAAGCCGCGCCACAGTGGTCGTTGAGAGATTCCGAAAGCATCACCGTCGGCTCCAAGGACTTTGCCGGTCGACCACACATTGTCATCTTTTATTTAGGCCACGGTTGTTTGCATTGTGCGGAACAGCTCCAGGCGTTTGCGCCCAAAGTCAATGATTTTGCCGACGCAGGAATCGACATGATTGCGATCAGCACCGACGACCATGACGGACTGTTGAAATCGATCAGCGACGCGGGAGGTTCTGAATTTGGAATTCGCTTGACCAGCAATGGTGACAAATCGGTATTCAAGAAGTTTCGAGCCTACGATGATTTTGAAGATCAACCGCTGCACGGCACGTTCTTGATCGATGGTCAGGGAAAAATTCGCTGGCAAGACATTGGTTATGAGCCGTTTATGGATCACGAATTTCTGCTCAAAGAAGCTCAACGTTTGTTGGCCAACGAGACCGCACGCGTGAAGCCTTAAAACTTGGCCAAATTTTTGAATTACTGGATAATTCCATCACACTTGTGATGTCCCCAAGCATCATTGGCTGCACGTAATCGACGATTGTGCAACCAGACATGATTGTTCGATCATCAGAATCACGGATTCAATATTGGAAATCGATGAATTAGTATCATCGGTGGTTTGCCGTTCAGGGCTTCCTGACATTACCATGCTGAATCTGAAGACTAACGTTATCACTTTGTATCCTTGGAGAAATTCATGCAACTGAAGAAAGTCATGTTGGCTTTTGCCATGATGTTGGGCTTGGTGGCCACATCATTCGCACAAGACGCCGACAAAAAACAGGACAAACAACTCGAACGAGTCGTTAAAAACACAGCTGGACAGCTGATGAAGTTTTACGCACCCGCCAAGCTTACAGATGAGCAAAAGAAGAGTGCGATGGCAGTGATTAAAACTCACGCCAAAAAGATCATGGAGCTTCGTAAAGCACAAGATAAACTTCTGAGCGACGAGCAAAAGAAAGCTCGCAAAGAAGCGATTGCGAAAGCCAAAGAAGAGGGCGTCAAAGGCCAAAAAATGTTCGAGGTGGGTTTCAAAGCAATGGAACTTTCCGAAGAAGAAAAGAAAGCCTTCGACAAAGCTCGCAAGTCATCCACTGAGTTGATGACCAAGATTAAGTCTGAGATCAACAAAGAGTTGACCGAAGAACAAGTTGCTTCGCTGAAAAAAGGCAAAGGCAAAAAAGGTGGCCAGAAGGGCAAAAAAGGGAAGAAGAAAAAAGACGCTGATGGTGACGGCAAGACCCAAACAGTCTCGCTGAAATTGCCAAATATGACTTGAGGCGGTTGCGCCGCTTCGGTCCGAAGCGCACTGACAAAAGTTGACGGTATCACCGATATCGAAACTGATACTTCCACCAAATCCTGCACATTCAAGGCTCCGATGGATCTTGATATTGCTAAGAAGCTTGATGAAATCGCTGATGGCGGCAATCGCCACATCAAAGATTGGTCACGCGACTAAACGACAAAGCGATAACAGTTTTGAACCCGCTGGTTGATTCAACCAGTGGGTTTTTTTGTTGATTGAGCTAGTTGCGAAGCAGGCAAACCGCCCCAAGCAATCCCTGAGCTGTTTAGGGACTGTCGACGGTTTAGGTCTGTCCTTTTGACACAAATGTTTCTGATAGCTGCATCCAAAAACAACGCCTCATCAGCCCAAAGGCTGGACTAGTCGCAATTGATCTCTGCAATCTTGTTTCTGAAATCAAACTGACCGCCGCCGCTGAGTGGACATGCAATGCTCGTCGCTTTATCATCACGAGTTGATCAAAAGTAAACGCAAACGGGCGGAACACCTATGGAATTGGCGATCGCATTGTTGGCCCTGACGGCCATGGAGATCGTTCTTGGGATCGATAACATCGTCTTCATAACGATCGTCTCGGGGAAACTTCCGAAAGAACAACAACCAGCGGCGCGCCGAATCGGATTGGCGCTGGCATTAATCACCCGGCTCGCATTGTTGTTGGCCCTGTTCACGATCGTTCATGGCGATCAATTCAAACAACCAATCTTTGAATTGACGGATTTTGGCGTCCCACAATCGATTATCGAGCGGATGAGCAACACCGTGCCGGCTCACGATTCTCACTTGTCCGAAGCGACGCTGGCCGAGGTCAACAAGGAATCGTTTTCGGAATCCAATGGCGTTTCCTGGAAGGACCTGATCCTGTTCCTCGGTGGATTGTTTCTGGTCGGCAAAAGCGTTTGGGAGATTCACGATGAATTAGGAACGACCCATGCCGAGACCAAACCGACCAGCTCAATGTTCCTTTCGGTGCTGGCCCAGATCGCTATTTTGGATATCGTGTTTTCGCTTGATTCGGTCATCACGGCTGTCGGGATGGTCGAGAATGTCTGGATCATGGCGGCCTCCATCATCTTGGCGGTCATCGTCATGTTGATTTTTGCAGAACCGGTCAGCCGGTTTGTCGAAACGCATCCAACGTTGAAGATCTTGGCGCTCAGTTTTTTGATTCTGATCGGCGTCATGTTAGTGGCCGAAGGTGTTGGAGCGCACATGGACAAAGGCTACATCTATTTTGCGATGTTCTTTGCACTGATCGTAGAGGTGATCAACATTGCCATTCGACGAAAGCATGATCCAGAGACCAGCCCAGCGTCATGAACAATTCGCTTCGAATTGTTTCGACATGCAACGAAGTTCTAAGCAGCGCGATTGGTCGGCTCGGCGCTGGTCGGTGAATCATCTTGGATCAAATTGTCGATGGACGTGTCATCGCCATCCAAATCACCTTTGGCAATCTGCGATTCCAACTCGCTGAAGTAGACCGCATCGGGATCCATCTGGTCCATTCCATGCTGGATCTCCCACAGTCTCGCTTGTTTATTGAATGAGTAGAACGCACAGATCCACGCGGTCTGGATTCCCGCTTTGCCGTCGAGAATCGAGCCTTGCAAAATGTACTCGCGAAAGAATCGCCACATCGGTCGGATCAGCAGTTTAAACCAGCTGGTGTCTTTTCCTTGCTCACTCCATTGTTTAGCTTGGAGCTTGGTGTAGCGACTTAATTTGGCGTGGAGTTGATCGTAATCCCAAATCGAAAAATGGGTCATACTCTCAGTCAAACGACCGACCTTGCCAGTGGTAATTTGAACTTCCCCATGATCGCTGGGTCCGTGATAGCGGCCCCGGTCGCGATGAAACAGACGCAACACATCATCAGAACGTGCGTCACCGAATCGGAGCGGGTGACCCATGAAATGGTTCTCCCGGTTGATCCAGTAACCATCGAACTCAGCACCACGGCTCAGCGTCAACTTGATCTCTTCAGCCAGTTCGGAAGTGATTCGTTCATCGGCGTCGACGATCAAGACCCATTCGTGGCTGGCTTGAGGAATCGCCCAGTTTTTGAAGTCACCAGAAGTGATGTACTCCCGTTCGACAATACGGACTTTCTCAAACGTCGCTGCCAACTCCATGGTCAAATCAGAGGAACCGGAATCAGCGATGATGATTTCATCAGCCAGTTCATAAAATGAATCAATGCAAGCTCGAATATTCCGTTGTTCGTTCTTACAGGGAACGATTACGGTGAGTGGCTGTTTCATCGAATCTGAGACCGCTGGTTCGGGCGTTGGAAGACGGTCAAACCGGCGTTCAGCACCGGTAAGAGTGTCGCTTTTGATGCCGAAAAATAGAAAAGTCCCTATTTGCTGTCAACGCGGATATTTTTGGGCCTCCCCGATCCAAGACCGATGGGCTACGATTGCCGCTCTCAGCCCACTCAAGTCGACTGGAAATTCCCGGGATCGCTGTGTGAGAATTGAAAATGCTGAGTTTGGACGGTCGATGATGAGGTTTGCTACCCCGTTTGACCGATGATGTCGCTTTTCGCGACTCCCCGTCTAACCGAGAGCGCCCAATTGAGAGCGCCTAACCGAGAGCACCCAAATTGGCTACCGATTTCAAACAGATTCCAAATTCCACCGACATTAAAGGCCGCTACTCGTTCGTCAGCCTCGGTTGCCCAAAAAACACCGTTGACAGTGAACGGATGATGGGGCTTTTGAAACTCGACGGGTATCAATTAGTCGCGGATCCTGAAAACAGCGATTTTGTTGTCGTCAATACTTGCGGCTTTATCGAGCAGGCACGAAAAGAGTCGTTTGGTGCCATCGATGAAATGCTGGCTCTTAAAAAGGCTGGAAAAACCAAAGGCGTCATCGTTACCGGATGCCTCGCTGAACGCCAGAAAGAACAACTGCTCGAAGATCGGCCTGAGATTGATTCGCTAATCGGCGTTTTTGGTCGCGACGAAATTACCCAGATTGCCGATCGATTGCTGGGCGACCAAAACGAACAGCGTGTCGTTTTCCAACCCGCTCCCATCCGTGCACTTTCTGATGAGGATCGCCTTCAAATCACGCCCAGACACTTCGCCTACCTGAAGATCTCCGAAGGCTGCGATCGACTTTGCACGTTTTGTGCGATACCAAAAATGCGTGGCAAGCATGCTACCAAGCCAATCGAAAACGTTATCGCCGAAGCCAAGCAGCTAGCAAACAACGGCGTTCGCGAATTGATCATCGTTGCTCAGGACACGACCTACTACGGGATGGATCTTTACGGTGAAGCTCGATTGACGCAGTTGCTTCGTGAACTCGATGATGTCGAGGGCCTGGACTGGATCCGCCTGATGTACTTTTATCCGATGTACATCGACGACGAGTTGTTGCAAGTCATTGCCAATTCGAAAAAGATTTTGCCGTACATCGATATGCCGCTGCAGCATGGCGATGACACGATGCTTCGGCGGATGTCCCGACGTGTCAACGTTGCGGACACAGAAAAACAGATCGAGCGAATGCGTGAGTTGATTCCTGATCTCGTTTTGCGAACAACGTTCATTACCGGGTTTCCTGGCGAAACCGACGAGCAGTTTCAGAATTTGTCCGACTTCGTTCAAAGGCACCGTTTCGAACGGATGGGAGTATTTACCTACTCGTTTGAACCCGATACCCCCGCAGCGCGGCTCGAAGGACATCTCGATGAAACCACGAAGGAGTCACGTCGCGAAGCGTTGATGGCTGTCCAACAGGAAATCATGTTTCAATATAATCAGGACCAGATTGGTAAAACAATCGATGTCATCATTGACGCCGGCATCGACGATCAACCTGGAGCCTGGGTTGGACGAGGCCCCGGTGATGCTCCGGATGTCGATTCATTGGTGTTCGTCACTGAAACGGAATCCCCTCTGCAAGTCGGGCAGATCGTGCCATGCGAAGTCGTGACGTTTCAGGGATACGATTTGGTTGCCGTCGCCACCGGTGAACCTCGTTAGTCGACCCGCCAAATCCAGGACTGAAAAGAAAATGTTTACCGGGCTCGTAGAAGAAATGGGGTCGATCGATTCGATCCATCTCGAAGATGGTGCCGCAACGATCCGTGTCGCCTGTCAAACCGTCCACAGCGACGTTGAAATGGGGGCCAGTGTCGCCATCAATGGCTGTTGCTTAACGGTCGTAGCGTTCGCAGACAACAAACTGACATTTGAAGCTGGTGCCGAAACGTTGCATCGAACCAACCTTGGCGATCTGACGACTGGCAGCCCCGTCAATCTGGAGCGCTCGCTCGCTGTGGGACAACGGATGGGCGGCCACTATGTGTCTGGGCACATCGACGGCTTGGCAACTGTTGTGGAACGGAGTAACAATGGGCCGTGGGCCAAATTCTGGTTTGAAATTGACCCCGATTTGACTCGACAAATGGCCTCCAAGGGATCCGTTGCCGTCGATGGAGTCAGCCTGACTCTGGTCGACGTAACTCATAATCGATTCAGTGTTGAGCTGATTCCTCATACGCTCGACGTCACCACCATCGGTACACGACAGGTCGGCGATCACGTAAACATTGAAACGGATCTGTTGGCAAAATACGTTCAGCAACAACTTGATCGACAAAACTGATGACCAAAGTCAACAAACAGACCGTCTCGTATCTTTCCAAACGCTTTGAAGAAGTTGGGCTCAACCCCAACAAGCGTCATGGCCAGAATTTCTTGGTCGATCTGAATCTGCTGAATCTGCTCGCGCGAAGTGCAGAGTTGACGGCAAACGATGTTGTGTTGGAAATTGGCACCGGTATGGGATCGCTAACCGGAATCTTTGCACAGACTGCCGCTCAGGTCATCACGGTTGAAATTGATCAGTACCTTTACCAGATGGCTGCCGAAGAGCTGGAAGTGTTTGACAATATCGAAATGCTCAAACAGGATGCGCTGAAGAACAAGAATCAGTTTGCCCCGGAAGTGATCGCTGCGATCAAGAAACATTTGGCGGTCGATCCCAATCGCGTCTTCAAGTTGGCTGCGAATTTGCCCTATAACGTTGCGACGCCAATCATCTCAAATTTGCTTCGCAGCGAAGTTGTACCTGCGACGATGACCGTCACGATTCAGAAAGAGTTGGCCGATCGATTGGTCGCCGGACCTGGCTCCAAGGATTATGGAGCTCTGAGCGTCTGGGTGCAGAGCATCTGTGACACAAAAATTGTACGAGTGATGTCCCCCAAAGTATTCTGGCCGCGCCCAAAGGTCGACTCGGCAATTATCCACATCG
This sequence comes from Planctomycetota bacterium, assembly GCA_038534355.1. Lineage (GTDB taxonomy): Bacteria > Planctomycetota > Planctomycetia > Pirellulales > Pirellulaceae > Mariniblastus. The sequence continues at coordinate 48,644 of JBCAWX010000003.1, read as the reverse complement.
TTCATCACCCTGAACGACGTGACTTGATCAACGACCTGGATTTCTTTTACGCGTTTGTACGATCCATGTTTTTCCATCGTCGGAAGTTCATGCGTTCCGTCATCGTTTCCGCGTTCAAAAACCAGTTGAAGAAAACAGATGTCGATGACGTGCTGCAGCAACTTGGCTACGGTCCCGATAGCCGCACCGAACAACTGTCGATCGAACAAATTCAGCAACTCTGTGAAGCTTTCCGTCAGAAGGTGATTGAGGTGACGGGTGTTGACCGGCCCGTGATGGCCAACCAGTCGTAGCCGCTGCGAGTTCGTTCTGATTTAGCAGGCGCATTGCCGGTCGAAAAAGCTAAGAATTCGCGTTTACAAACCGATGCTACCGGCAACGCGAGTTTGGTTCCACTCGACGCCGATCATCGTACAATTGATTCCTGAGCCGATACCCAGCATCGCTACTTTTTGGCCCGATTGGATGAAGTCGTCTTCTGTTGCTTTGGCCATGGTGACAGGCAAAGCGGCAGAGCCCGTATTGCCCAGCCAGGTGAAAGTCGAGAAGTCGATCGTTGGATCGATCCCGAGTGATTCGAGCATCAGTTTTTGGTGCGCGACGCCGACTTGATGGCACACGCTGCGGTCGATGTCCTCGACTGACCAACCGGTGTTGTGGAGAAAGGATTCCATCGTATCGACGCCTGTTTGAACGCCTTGCCTCATCAGCGTTTCTGAATCAGTTTGCATCAATGGTTGCATTTCAGCGCCCGCCTGATCATCGTCGCTCTGGCAGAGGTCGTGATATTGAGTATTGGCATTGGCTGCAGCGGCGACCATGCGGTTCTTCGTCTTGCTGATCGATTCATGGGTTAGCAGAACCGCGCAGCTTGCCGATCCGATCGTCAAGCTGGCGATCGCCGACTTGATCGATTTCCGTGTCAGGGACGTGTCGCCATTGAGCGTCGCAATGGTGGTCTCAACCAGTTGCCGACCACCTTCTGATCCGACGATCAGGGCGGATTGAATTTGTCCGAGTTCGATCATGTTGGCCGCCTGGATCATTCCCGAGAGGATTCCCAGGCAAGCATTCGAGACATCGTAGATCATACAATTGCGAGGCAGTCCAACATGGTGGTGGACGGAGCATGCGGTGGCCGGTTCCAGAAAGTCACGACACACCGAACCATGGATTAGGCAACCAATTTGATCCGGCTGGATATCGGCTGCAGCCAACGCATGTTGACAACTGCGAATACTCATTTGACTGGGCCGATGATCTGCCGGCCAAAAGCGACGTTCACGAATGCCCGTCATGAGTTCGAGGCGTCCTTCGGGTAACTTCAGTCGTTTGTACAAGGGTTGCAGTTTGGCTTCGACATCTTCGGACGTCCAGACTTCTTTTGGAAGTGTATAGCCGAACGACTCGAGACAGACATTTTGGTAACGCATTCGGTTGCCCGATCATCATGTGAAAAACAGCGAAGCTGAAAAGTTTAACCGAGTCATCCGCAACCGCAAAGCGGGAACGCTTCGGTTCAGGTAGCGTTAGGGCGCGAGCCCTCCGGCGATATTAGGTAGCAATAGGGCGCAAGCCCTCCGGCGACATTGGGTAGCGTTAGGGCGCAAGCCCTCCGGCGACATACCGAGACGCGTCACCCACTTTCACGTTTCCTCAAACCTTTTTCGTTGCCCATCACCGGCCGGCTTGCGCCGATCCGCTACGGTCTTGCGCCGGTCCGCTACGGCCTGTGTCGATCACCGGCCGGCTTGTGCCGGTCCGCTACGGCCTCGAGAAGATCACATTGTTCAGCCAAGAGGACGTGACGTTGAATAACGCACCATAGAATTGGCTTGGCGTTTTGCTTCCAGCGACGATGCAATAGTCGACGATCCAGGCCAAATGGTCTCGAGCGTAATCCACTTTTAACTGCATGAGCGCGAGTCGATTCTCTTCGCTGAGTCCCTCGTCAGCCAGCGCGTTGAAGATTCGCTGGAGCAGATGCAATTGGACGCCGGCATGATCGCGCATGCGTTGCTCGCCGAACATTGCTTCGGGGTCACCAATGATATCGACATATTGCTTCATCGAGCCAAGACAGTCACCTTGGAATCGGCTGTGATCCACGACCGATTGATGGGGAGGCAAATGGCCTTTGGGGCCCAGGAAACACTGGCAAAACTCAATCGCTAATTCTTCCAGCAATGAGTCCTCGTCAGACGGTTCGCCGGTAGGCACAAATCCTCCGACTGATTCATACGCTTCGCCAAGCGAATCGCTTTGCAGCTGTTGCAGCGTCTCTTGATCCAGTTCTGTGATCCACAACTGTGCCAGCAAGCCAGCGGTTGCGGCGTGGTTTGCGCACTCTTCGAACGAGTCCGCGGCAACCATTAATCGAGCGTTCGCATGCGGCAAACTCTCATGTTGATCTGAAATCGGATCCATCGGCGCTTTCTCTGATCTTGGTTTCATCAGGCTTCGACTTTGCGAATCGCGACCACTGTATCGTGGAACGCCTGTTGACCTGTGATCGGATCGGGCGCGATCGGCATCAATCGATTCTGATTCCATCCGTTGCCGGTGTTCTTTTTCCACTGTGTGGGATCGCCATTGGACTGATCTTCCCACCACATGTTTCGTTCCCAATCCGCATCGCGATACATTTCTATATCGCTGCCAGCGACATGCTCACCTTCAGGACGTCCTTTGATCCCTTTGGCAACATTCGTATATTCCCAATGGCCACAGGAGTTACTCATGGCGATCGCCCGCGGGTGAATTCCCTGCATCGTCACAATCGGCACTCGCATTTTTGAAACGACCTTGCGGCCATTTTCTTCCGGCAAGTCATCCCGATTCAGATGGGCGCTGTTGGATTCGAGACCCTTCGGATAAAAACTGGTCAACTCAATCCAGTCGCCGTCCTTCAAACCAAACTTGTTTGCCGTTTCTGGATTGAGCCACGCAGGGTTGGAGTGCACGATTTCGGCGAGCCACTTCAGGTTCATGGTGCGCCCGTGATTGTGCACGTTCCATTTGAAGCTGGTCATGATCAGCTCATCATCTTGCAGGCTTTTGTGTTCTACCGGTTGCACAAAGATCGGCATTTCGTCGATCGGTACATCGGAGCCAGCATGTTGTGCCGGTCGATTGGAGGCCTTGGCGCCGCTGGCCTTAATCAGCTCGGTGCAATCTTTATTGTTACCGATTCGATTGATGAACAAGCTACGAATTTCAAACTTGCGTGAGGGGGTCATGAATCCGCGGACGGGTTGACCGTCCATCATGATCCCGATCCCTTTTCCTTCGCTGTCAAAGATGACATTGGTCGCATCATCTGTTTTTGAATTGGCCAGGACTTCTTCATCGATTGTTTGGAGAAAGGGCTCATAAAACGGATCGCGAGATTCGTCTTCCCAGGCTCCTTCTTCGAGCAATCGCTCGAGGCCCGCTTTTCCAGTCTCGGGATTCTCGGGGACATTCGACGCCCACTCGGACATGTAGTCCTCAAGCGATCCGTATTCGTACGCTTTTTCCATCCCGCCACCTATGCGTTTGGCCAACTCGGGGAAGAACTCACGAACATCTTTCGATTCGCCCAATGGATCGACCATCGGCGTACGGATTCCGACATAGGGTCGCAAGTTATACGCGCCGCGCGCATCAAGATCCCAGCGTTCCATGTACGTTGTCCATGGCAACACGATATCGGCGTAGTGGGCCGTTTCGTTATAGAAACAGTTGATGCAAACATGGAAAGGAATCAGTGACTCATCAGTCATGACGGATTGGGTCAGACCCTCTTCCGGCCATGTCAACGGAGCGTCAAGGTTGTACGTCATGTAGGCCTGAATTTTTCCACGACCCTGTTTGAGATACAGATAGATGATCTCACCGACACGCATTCTTCGCCAAACGTTGGCCAGTGGATATTCGGGAGGATCTTCCAGCACGCTCCACGTTTTGGCTTTCGCGGGCATTGGAGGAGTTTTTACTTGTGGGTCCAAGCCACCCCAGGGAGACCAGCACCACCCACCTTTTTTCCCAACGCTGCCAACGACCGCGTTGAGCATTTGAATTGCCCGATCGTTGTAGAAGCCGTTCAGGTGAGCCGAGCTGCCACGGTTGCACATCGTCGTCGCTGCTGGTGCAGCGTCCGCAAACTCCAGCGCGATGCGGCGAATGTCGTCAGCGGGAACGCCGCTCAACTGCTCCGCCCATTCTGGCGTGTTTTCGGCCACGTGCGCTTTCAACTCGTCGACGGTGACGTTGGTCCAGTTCTCAATAAAATCAGCGTCGTGTTTGCCAGCAGCAAGAATCGCATGGGTCATCGCCAATGCGATTGCCCCGTCGGTTCCGGGGAACGGGAAGAAGCACTCGTCGCTGCCCCCAGCGGTGTTGGAGAGCCGCACATCGAAGGTCACCAATTTCGCGCCGTTGTTAAATCGTCCTCGTTGGATTCGGCTGGCGAAAGGAACGTGTCCCTGATGTGCTTCAAATGCGTTGGAGCCAAAATTCAAAATGTACTTTGAGTGCTCGACGTCATTGAGATCCCAGTCGCTTTCCCAAAGAAAACTGAGGTTCGCGGCGCGGCGATTACCTGAGCACAACGATCGGTGGCTCAATTGGGTTTTGGTGCCGTAGGCATCCAGGAATCGTTTGAGTGCGTCTTTGCTACGTTGGCGTCCCTGATGAAAGGCGAACTCCTCCAGTTTGCCGCTCTCCCGAATCGCTTTCAGTTTTTCGGCGATTTCGTCAAGTGCTTCGTCCCATGAAATCCGTTTCCATTTGCCTTCACCTCGTTCGCCAACTCGTTTGAGTGGATAGAGCAGGCGTTCCGGGTGATACAGATGATTGAGGCCGGCATGACCGCGAGCGCAGAGGTATCCTCGGCTGTTGGGATCGTTCGGATTCCCTTCAATCTTGATCAGGCGACCGTCTTTGACCAAGCCGATGGTTCCACAAACGGTACTACATAACTGACACATTCCTGGTACACGTTCAACGTCCTTGTACTTGTCTCGGTCAGGCCAGTTCTTCTTTTTCTGGGGGCCGGGAAGTTGGCAAACGCCGGGTGCTGGGCCGCCACCAAGCTCGTAAGGCTTGCCCTTCATCCGTTTCCATTTTTCCAAATCGATGCCCTGTTTTGGGCGTCGCGGTTCAGGGTCCTGTTTTCCAGCTTCCTGATTCGATTTCGGAGTGGCTCCCTTTTCCTGATTGGATGAAGTCGTCGATTGAGGCTTGCAACCAATCAGTGTCGAGGCACCAGCGAGCACGCCCAGGCGAAGGAACAATCGGCGACGGTCCAGCGATGTGGTGGGCTCGGAGTCTTGCGATTGATTCGGTGTTTTTGATTGATCAGGAGTCATCGGCATAGGTCAGTTTTGTGTCGCGAATGTAAGAGTTCCAGGAGGCAGCCGATCAGATTATTGGCCATCAGTGTCGGTGTCGTTCTGGGCGGATGAATCCTGGTTCCAGTTGTAGATGTTGTACGCTTCCGGGTTGTACGATTCGCCCTCGGTAGGAATCCGGGGTTCAATCGCAGCGGGAGCATCGCCGGCAAACCACATTCTCGGCTTGGTTTCTTTTTCGCCGCGCAACTGGACAAGTCCAGATGCCGCCTCGGCGTTCTTCATCGCTTTGGAAACTTTTGAGTTCTCATCGTTCAAGTCGCCAAAGTACAGCGCTTCAGAAGGACAAGTTGGAACGCAAGCGGGTTCCATTCCGTGCTCGGCTCGATGGTAACAGTTATGGCATTTAACCGCCTGCTTGGCGACCGGATCCAAATAGATGGCACCGTAAGGACAGACTTCAACACATGTCCCATGCCCGCAACAAATCTCGTAGTCGATCGCAACCGTACCTCCCGCTTGTTTGTGTAGTGCACCGCAAGGACAAGCTTTGATGCAGGGGGCATCTTCGCAATGCTGGCAACTCATGGGAAGAAAGAGCCGGGCGACTCTTGGGTATTCACCTTCGTCTTGATAAAAGGTTTGGCGAATGTAGTTGCCCAATGGAACATCGTTCTCTGACTTGCAGCTGACTTCGCAAGCGTGGCACCCAAAGCAACGGCGGGCGTCAACGAACCAGCCAAGCTTCTGGGTGTCATCGGGGTCTTTGATTCGGTCTTCCCAATATTCTTTGGGTTGAAACAGTTCGTTGTCATCGTCGGTCGAACCGTCTTGAGCCGCCGATGCATCGCTGGTTGCTGCCGCGGTCGCACCGAGTGCCGAAAGTGCAGCGGCCTTTTTCAGAAAGTCGCGTCGATCCTGAGAAGTTGGGACATCCGGCATCGAAGGTTCGTCCGTCGATGCGTCCTTGGAAGGTTTTGACATGCTACTCGAAGTTAAATCCAGACTCTAAATTCTATCCAGCAAAAGTTATCTGCCGGGGCCTTGGCCTTAGTTGTTATTCGTTATCGGAAGAGGATGGGTGTGACTGGGCGGCAATTCTTACGTTTCACTTTTTTCGTTGGTCTTGATTCAAGTTCAACGTTTCGGTCGATTTTTTAAAGTGAAACGAGTTACTTTCGGTTCTTCCATAAACGAATCGTTTCAATGTCGTTGGAGGAATCAGTCCCCTTCGTGCTGCGACCCTGAACGACATCCGACTTCAGCTGACTTAGCAGTTCGTCCGCTTTGGTGCGGTTCGAATCATAAAGGTTGGTTTGCTCGGCAAGGTCGTTGGATAAATTGTAGAGTTGTGCTTTGGGGACTCGATCGTCCAGCTGGTTTTCCTTTGGTGACGTCCAACCGCCGCTCCCTTTGGCGAGAATCAGCTTCCAGTCGCCGAGTCGATAAGCGAAATGGCCGCTGACCGAATGGTGAACGATGCCCGCTCGTTGTTGTTTCGTTTCGGTACGCGTGTTGGTCAGTTCAGATACAAAGCTGACTGAATCTTCACAACTGCTTTCGGGTACGGGTTGTTGGCAGATGTCTGCAATCGTGGCAAACATGTCAGTGAAACAGATGCACCGATCATTTTTTGTCGACGGTTCGATATGTTTAGCCCAACGGGCGATGAAGGGGACGCGATGACCACCTTCCCAAGCGTCCGCTTTGGAGCCGCGTAACGGTCCACTCACGTGATGCCCTTGTTTGAGCAGTTTGTCGATGCCCGCTGCTTTTGAGCATCCGTTGTCACTGGTAAATATCAACAGGGTGTTCTCTTCGGCACCGATTGTTTTCAATGCCTCACAGACTTTGCCCAGTGCGTGGTCGGTCTGCATCACAAAATCACCGTAGTCGCCAAGTCCACTTTTCCCTTTCCACTCATCCGTCGGAACGATCGGCGTGTGGGGTGATCCTAAAGGAAGGTAAAGAAAAAACGGCGTCGCATTGTTGTTCCGGGAAATCAAGTAATCATAGGCTTTTTGAGTAAGTCTCGGCAGCATGTTTTTAACATCGTCGTGCTCGATCACTTGATTGTTTTCAATTACCGCTTTCATTTCACGAGCGTGATGGAATCCGTGAAAGTAATCAAAACCGCGATCGACCGGTCCGTCAGGAATGATTGCGCCGACGGGTGGAAGTTTGAACTGTTTTCGTTTCAGCGGTTGGTTGGTTTTCGGATCCAGGTATTGAAAATCGAGATGCCACTTTCCAATGCACGCAGTATCGTAGCCTTGTGTCTTTAAAAAGCTGGCGATTGTCGGTCGATTAGGAGCGATCAGGCTGGGTGCAAAACCTGTGGCGACTCCTTTTTGCAAACGAGTCCGCCAAGCGTAGCGTCCTGTAAGTAAACCATATCGCGTTGGAGTGCAAACCGATGACCCAGAGTGTGCGTCCGTAAAAATGACACCCTGCTTGGCCAACGCGTCCGCATTGGGCGTCGGAATTTTGCTGGTCTCTGGTGCCAGGCATTGCACATCTCCAAATCCAAGATCATCGCACAGCACAATGACGATGTTCGGACGATTTGAGAGCGACGGTTTTGGTTCACCCGCGTCAATCTTGGATGACAACAACACGACGATGCAAATGACAAACAACCATTTGAATGGGGCAAAGCGTTGCATAGTAACGACAGCTTAAAAGAACGGACGTGGTCGAAGAGCTGTCCATTGTAGCTGACTCTACGCGTCTCGTTTGACTCCGCCCAAAACCAATTAGACTGCGTCTTTCAACCTCATCGGCGCAGGATGATATTGTGCCATCGAACGAATCAGATTTCGCCAATTCGACGGGCTGCCTGGTGTCAGAGTTCCAAGGATTCGTTGACTGTCGGCCTGCGTCAAAGCGAGTACGTTGGCGGGCAATTGGTCGACATGGAACAAGCCTAAAGTGGCAGCGATCATGGCATCGAAATCGACTGGCTCGCCAACCAGGTTTGATAATCGCGTGACGCGTTGCCCCAACGTCTGTTGAATTTTCGTTTCGACCGTTTGACAGAATTCAGCCTCGCCCGCAATCAGCCACTCGTCATCGTTGGTTTTGGCTCGTGGTTGCCACCGGTCAGGGCCACTTTGCTCAAAATGGATGCGCGGAAGCTCAACGTCCAAACCGTCTGAAGGTGGCAACTCAAAATGGTCCAATGTTTGCTTGTGCTTGCCGTCGGTTTTATCGACACCGGAATGGGCAGAAGTGTCAACGATGAGGTGCCGAGTCGTCGACGCGAGACGAGTATCACGATCGGCAAACAGCATCCACGCAGGGAGTGCCGCCAGCGGACCACCCAGTCCTCCACAAACGATATCGCGCGCGGGAAACGCGTCGATCACGTTGACGCCGCACGCTTCGGCCAGCGAACTGGCATCACACATGCCTTGATACAGTCGACTCCCGTCGAAATCTTGACTCCAAATTCCTGGGTCGATGACGCCAACCGCGAGAATTCGATCGACGTATTTGCCAGCCGCTGCTTTTAGCAAACCGACGGTAGCTGATTGAATCTCTGACAAATCACGAAGCGTCAAACGGAGTTCACCAGCATCAGGTTTTTCGTTTTGTGTCAAATGGATGCAGGTACGTTGAACTGTTTCCGGGATCGGTTGGCTCACTCCGATCGCTTGTTGCAGCCGCAGGAATCTTCCTCGACCTCGAACCACCAGCAGGCATCCATGGACGGTTCCAAAATCAGGGGCCACTGAGATGCCTGTCGAAAGACGATGTTGGCGATCCTCCAAAGACCGATCGATCTGATCCATTGCATGTCGAACTGCGTTCTCTTTCGAGTTCGACCAAAGTGCAAGGTTAGGAAAGATCATGGTTCAGATAGGTTGCTAAAAGCTTGGTGATGCCGCGAAAACTTGCGTCCGCGAACCGCGGAGTTGGCTGGGCATCCGCCGATTGTTCATTGGGACGCATCCATAAAAAAAATGGTTTGCCGATATCCTATATCGGCAAACCATTTTCAAGTCGTTGCAGAAATCCTTTTCTGCGAGGCATTTCAAAGTCCATCTTGAAATGCCGTGGTAATCGCGTCCGTTACGACTACCTGAATCGAGTTTGCTAGCATCCCTGCAAGTCAAACTTGTATCTCATTGACTAGGCGACAGCGCGAAGTGCCGGGGCGACAGGTTCGCGAATCATGTCTAGAAATTCTTCAAAAATACGGATGTCAAGTGCCGAGGCAGCGCTGTTTTCTGGGTGGAACTGCGTGCCAATCGCGATCCAGTCTTCCCGGGTGCTTTCGACGGCTTCGATGACGCCATCGGGGCAACGAGCGGTGACCTGAAAACCTTCGGCCAATTCGTCGATCGCCATATGGTGACGGCTGCTGACGCGAATTTCACCCTCACCGTAAACTCGCTCCATCAGCGAATTTGGAGCGATATCGAGGCCATGGCGGTGACCTGGGTCTTGTGGGTCTCTGTGCGGAATCGCGGAGGGGACATCCTCTGGGATGTGCAAGAACAGATTGCCACCCATGGTGACGTTGATCAGTTGCAATCCGACGCCGATCCCAAAGACCGGCATTTTGCGATTGGCGATTAGACGGGCAAGCATTCGATCAAATGCTTCACGACGATTGTCCAGCGGTCGAACCGTAGGATGCAACATGAAACCGTCACGTCGAGGGTCCAGGTCAGCACCACCAATGAGGACAAAACCATCAAGCCGATCGAGGAGAGCGTTCAGATCGTCTTCTTCGGCGATGGGTGGAACAACAACCGGAATTCCACCCGCCTGAATAATACTGTCGTAGTAGCCAGCGGTGACGACTGAAAAAGATGGCTGGTTGCCTTGGGCACTTCGGTAGTCTGCGTTGATTCCGATCAGAGGTTTTGATTGCATCCTGGCTCTCCTTTGGAACTCGTCTTGAGTTCAATGTGTGTTGACACTGGGTTATGGAACGAATCATCAAACTTGTGACGACGTTCAATCAACATGCAACGTGAGAGCAACTAAACGCGAAAATAGAACTGTGGATGATCACAATCGGCAAAGCGAGTTGGTCATCATTTTTGAACCATCGTTGTTCTGATCATCACTTCTGATCATCCGTTAACGATTGGATCTGCTTTCAGTTCTTCGTGGTGTTTGGGAAGGCTGGAAGGGGTCATCGGAGTCAAGCATCGTGCCTGCAGCGAAAATTGAAATTCGAAAGTTGATGCCATCGTTGGCCCGCTCAATCGATTCAAAAAATCACTGTCTACTTCAATACTGTTAACCTCAAATCTCTTTCCTGTCGGCTGACGTAAAGCCCATCCTGTGCTCATTGTCGTTTTGATTTAAGTCATTCACATCGTCTGCGAACTGCGGACGATTGTGATGTCAATCCCGATCAGGTCAAGAAATTCTTGACATGTTGTGAATGAATCTTCAACGCCCCAAGATGTTGTGCAAGCAATGCTAGCAATGCTAGCGTTATTGCAGGTGGAGAGTTAGTAGCGCGGTATTTGCACATCTGAAATCGGTTGCATTGATTTCAATTGGAAGCCTCGATTTGCCTCGATTTGCCTTTAAAAACCATCAAATGCCAGTTTATCGCGAACGACCTGAAGCCAGCGTCGACTCGAGCAACGCTCGCAACTTGCTGGCGACTTCAGGATGATCCAGTTCCACATTGGTTCGCTCGGCAGGATCAGAAGACAAGTTGAACAGCTGCCCTGGTGACTGCGGAGCGGTGTCTTCGATCATATACTCCTTGAGCAGTCGATGTTTTTCATATCGATTGCCGCCTGAGCCTTTGTGAGCCAAATATTTCCAGTTCCCTTGTCGAATCGCGAGATATCGTTTTCCCCCAAAACCTTGCTGTAGCAGATAGGGACGAATCGGTTCGGTTGACGACCCCAACATCACTGGCAGCATGCTGAAGCTGTCCTCACCCGCATCGTCAGGCAGTTCAAAATCGACGATTTCGGCGACAGTTGCCAGGACATCGGTCAACGACATCAGCTCATCAGTCGTTGTTCCCGGCTTGATGTTTTTCGGCCATCGCGCGATCGTCGGCACCCGGTGCCCGCCCTCCCAATTATCACGTTTTACACCGCGCCATGGGCGAGCTCCATCGTGTTGATGGTCGTGACGCATGTGATAAACCGTGGGCACTTCCGGTCCGTTGTCGCTGGAAAAAAGAACCAATGTATCGTCGGCAAGTTCCAACTCCTCCAGAGTTTTCATCAGTTCACCAACGACATAGTCCAATTCAAAAATGAAGTCGCCATGAGGCCCGGATTCTGTTTTGCCTTTGAATTGTCGGCCGGGAAATGAAGGAAGGTGAACCGCTTGTGCCGAGTGAAACAGAAAGAAAGGCTGTTCGGGATTCGTTTCGACGTGCCGGCGCAAGAACTGTTGGCTTTTCTTCAGAAAGACCATGTCCACTTCTTCCAAGTCAAAATCGTCAGCGACCATTCCGCCACGATTGTCCATCGAGTAAGCATGTTTTGGCAGCTTCGATCGGTCAAGGATTTGCTTGGGAGGGTTGGGAATCGAATTGTTTTCAATGTAGGCGTACAACCAATCTGTGGTTGGACAACATGCGGTTCCAAAAAAATAATCGAACCCACAATCAACGGGTCCGCCTTTGATCTTGCGGGAATAGTCGATTCGTTTGACCGCTTCCAATCCACCGTTGTGAATCGGTTTTCCCGCTTGATCAAAAAACGTCATCCCGATGTGCCATTTGCCAACACACGCTGTCGCATAGCCTTTTTGTTGCAACATTTTGGCCAACGTCAATTTATCGTTGGCAATCAATGAGGGACCGCCGGCGCCCGTGAAGACCCGCCCACCATTGGGAACGCGAAATGCCATCTGGCCCGTCATCAAGCTGTAACGGGTTGGCGTGCAAACGGTGCATGGACTGTGTGCGTCGGTGAAACGGATGCCGGACTGAGCCAGCTGATCCAGATTGGGAGTCGGGATCTTGGATTCCGGATTGAAACAGCCAACATCGCCATAGCCCAGATCATCTGCGAGAATGATGAGCACGTTTGGATGATCATTGGCGAATACGACGGCCGAGCCTATATTGAAAACCGGCAGCAAACTGCCGAGGCAAATCGTCAACACTGTAGTGAGTCGTTTCATGATCATGCTTGAGAATTTTCAGGGGCCAGATTGTGTGATGAACGATGACCAGCCGCGGGTACAATGAAACCAAAGTCGAATCATTGCAAATCCAGTCGATCGAATTTGCGATTTGACATCCGACGCAGCGTGACAGTCGCAGACTAGTTTAACCCTTTCGGCAATGATACGACCGAAACCATGAAATTTGGACTCCAGATCAACCTGCGAACCATCGTTATCGCGACCACATTGGTGGCGATATTGCTCGCCGTACGGAATTTAAGACCGACGCCCAACATTTATGTGGAATTGACTGTCGCGTCGGCATCGGTCGAAGGCGAGCAAGTTTCCTGGGATGACTTGGCGGAATCCGTTTTGGTTCAAGAGCAATGGCGACGTCTATGGTGGGTCGATAGCCAAATTCGTTTGGCGGTGGATCGGGATGTCGATCAAATCAAATTGGTCCAAGCGATTATCGACTTGAACAACGTGACATCGGACGGGCTGTTGATTGTACCCGTTGAGCGTTCACTGCCTCATTGATCTCGATTCGGCGTCTGCTGGAATCAGAGTTGTGTTTCATGGAAGCAATCAAACAACACAACGTTATAGAGCTCAAGTTCTTCCGCTCTTTTCGTTTTTAGACAAGCGGATTTTTTAAGACAAGCGGGTCTTGACGAGCGCAACTGAATCTCGATTCGACGGCTACACGTATACTTGACGGCTACACTCGATCCATTGGCGACGCTTGATCAAGTGGTTTTGAACAGCCGATTTTTTTCGTCGTTGAAAGTTTTAACGTCGTTGAAAGAAACGGCTGCGGCTGGCGTTTTTGTCTTGCAAGGAATCGGCATCAGGAAGGCCGTTGCTGTCGGGTTGCGTTGAATCCATATCGTCCAGATCGAGATCGAGGTCGGAGTCGTCGCCACGATCATCATCGGTCGATTCTGAATCAATCGAGGGTGGAGCTTGCAAATTCGAATCGGCGCCGGCACCGTAGTAGCCAGCCATTGGATCGGAGAATATCGAACCGACCCGACCGTGGGATGGATCGACGCGTTGATGTTTGCCACCGAACGTTGGATAGTCATAGTCGTAGGGCCCACAACACATGCTGCAACCAGCAGCTCCAAGAATGACGAGGGCGATCAACATGAAGGTGGTAATTGGTTTCATCGAGCTGCCTTCTTTGTTTCGCTTTCCAATACCGCTGAGTGCAACAGTCATACCGGCATCGGTTGGTTGGCGTGGGTTGGAGATCCAAGTTGGAATGTGAAATGAAATCGTAAGTTTGGTTTTGACGAATCACCGTTCAGTCGAAAATCACGCGTGTTTGGGAATGGCGAGTGCGACTTGCCGAGGGCCATTGATTGAGTTGTTTCGTTCGTCTCTTAAACAACTGCCGGAGCAGTTACGAATCGTTCAATCGGCCCAGCGGCAAATGCAGCTCGACAATGCCAGAATCAATTCGTTTTGATTCGAGCTGTTGTTTGAACCTGCCCTGAATCAGGACGGGTCAAACCCAATCGCTCCCATTGCACACGGTGTGCCGTGTTTGCACGCTTGGTCGTTGGCGGAGCCGCGGACCTGGTTGCTTCGTTAACCGTTGGCGTCTTGGCTCGCAGCCGATTCGCCGGTTGGACGGATGGATCCCGCTCGGGTTGTTGTGGCCGAACGTTCGTCGTTGTTGAGTTGGGGTTAGGCGTGGTTGCCCGAATTCTGACGGCATTGGTCATGGAAGGTTGCTGCGTCTGGATTCGCACCGCGACCGGCTGAATGGATGCCGAGTTCGATTCTACAGCTGCAGGTTGTTGGACCGGTTCCGCTGGCTGGTTGTAGCTGACCTGTTGCACTTGTTGGCTGATTTGCGGAAGGCTTGTTTGGTTCAGTGATGGGTCAGCAAACGTCGGTACCGCGGGAGTCACGCCGTTGGCCGGAGCCGACATGTCGCCATTGGGAACCGATTGGATCGACCCGTCGTAGGGCATCGATTGATCCATATAAATGTTGTCCGCCGGTGCGATCATGGGAGCCGGATTGGCTGGCAGTGGATTGGCCGGAGCAACGTATCCTGTATTCGAATTAGGCGTGTAGTTTTCACCGCGACTGATCACTTGAGGGCGTGTCCATCCGTAGTTGATCTGACGGCTGGCACTTCGGCGGCGAGCGTGTTCACTCGCATCGACGTAAGCTTTGCCTGGCCATGGTCCTTCAGAGAACTCGACGCCACTGTAGGCCAAAACCGTTCCCTTGCGTCGGTGAATCAATGCAATCGATTTGTTGTATTCGACGACGGCAGTGTGAAACGCGATCTCCGCTTGTGCTCGTCTTCGTTGTGAGTCCAGCGAAACATCGAGAGTCGCAACGCCCGCTTCTTTGGCACGTTCCCAGTGATCGATTTCCTGAGTCGTGCTGATCCATCGATTGAAGGCAGTTCTCATGATCATTTGGTTCGCAGCAAGAGCTCGAATCGCTTCGCTAAGGTTTTTCGAAATATCCAGTTCCAAGTCTTCGGCGCGGGCGATTTGACGAGCAAGTTTCAGCTGGGCATTTCGCACGTTGGCTTCCTCGCGTCGAAAACCGATCGGAATTCCAAGGGTCCCGCCGAAAGAGAGCTCTTGAAAGTTTCCACCGTAGAGTTCATTCAATGCTGCACTGGAGGCGTCGGGGAACCCTTGGCTGTCACCTGATGTTCCGTAACGATTTCCTAAACCCAACCATCGGTAAACAAACGACAAGTTAAACTCGGGGAGCAATCCGTTTTTGGCGTACTGAAGTGCCAGCTCCCGCTTTTTGATTTCCCATCGCTCTTGACGAATCTCGGGTCGGTAAGTGAGAGCTTCACATTGTGTGATAAACCAATCAAACTCGATCGGTGCCATCACAGCATCATCGATTGGTCGCATGAATCGTCCGTCTGTCGAAGCCCAGCCCAACAGGTACCTCAGTTGACCTTCAGCGTTCAGCAAGCTGTTGTAAGCGTCGATGACCTGTGCATCAAAGAAGTGGTATTGTTCCGCCGCTTGAGCAACATTCTGGATGTTGACATCAGCACCTTCGTCGAGTTTGTCTTTGACGATTCGCCAGGTTTGCAGAGCCGCGTCGCGACCCGTTTTTGCGGCTTCAAAGTTTCGGTAAGCGAGGTACAAATCCCAATATCGAATCTCCACATTGGTGACCATGTTTTGCAGCGTCGATTCAAGGTTGGCAATTTGTTGGTCGGTACTGATCCGCGAGATCACAATCGGCATGCGTTGAATAAACGCTCCACGTCCTCGCAAGAGTGGCTGGCGAACTTCCGCTTCAAAGCTGGCTCGATAAAAGCTGTCGAGGATTTGAATCCCGCCGTCAGCAACCAATGGGTTGTTGTTTTCGGTCCACTGATTGATGTTTCGGAAAAACAACTGAGTTCCGTTGGCGGTCTTTTTGGCAAACTGGTTCTGCCAACTGAACTGTTTCTGAGTAAACACTTCGCTGTTGAGAATACTCGTACCGTTTCGTGGCTCGTCAGAAGTCGACAAGTCAAAACTACTCGTGTAAGACGCATCGAAATCGGCAAGAGCCGCTTCGACTCCCTGGTTCCCATCGAGTGCCGTATTGGTGACGATGGACGAGGGGCTGGAGATCGAACCTGGCTGGCTAATGAAGCCGGGCTCGGATTCGCGAATCGCAATATCGTAGGTGGTGGCTGCTGCTGCCGAACCGTTTTCCAGTGTGTCCTGGCCCGGAACCACACGGGTCCCTTGAAGGGATGGTGTGCCGTAACCTCGAACCACTTTGGTGTTCAGCAAGGCCATCGAAACGCAATCTTCCAGCGTAACGTCTTCAAACGACGTAAACTCCGGGTCGATCACCGTCATCGGCCGATTCGCATGGGTAACTTCTTCCAGCGAAGGAATATCGGCGTCAGGGTATTCGACTGCGGTCGCCTTATCGACGTAGTACGACAGTCCACCGGTATCTTTGAGATAGATCGGTTTTGATGGAGAGCAACCGACCGCAATGACCAGCGAGCAGGCAAAAACCAGAAGGAGCAAATTCGAAGGGGAGATTTTCATCGGACTTCATCCTGAAGTGTGACAAAAAACGCTTCGTGGCTCGCAGCAAGCCACGAATGCGTTTTGACAAACAATTTCGTTTGTCGTGAACCCCCCGGTTCGTACTCGATACTGACCATGCAAACGGACAGCATCTAGCACTGACAATCTCGGTATCGACGACCCTGCCGGCAAACTTTGACTAATCCTCACAATTTGACAAAAATTTTAACCTCGGCCTCTCTGAAACTCACCCTTCACCGCTTCAATTTGGCGTCGCTGCGGTGATCGCTGATTCAGCGAAAGGCCATGGTTGGGATGCGTAATTCAACTCAGTCAGACGATTTGTTGACGAAACGACAGGCCATTGATGTTCGCCAGCATTCGGTTTTGCCTCGTTATTTCGCTTGCGAGGCTCAGGTTGTGTTCAGCTATTCGCCCCAAGGTTTTCACGTCGAGGTTGTCTTTTGGTTTCAGAACTGAGTAACATGACTTGACCTCTTGGGGCAACGATTATTGAAAGTCGATCATGCAGCCTTATTCATTTGTCGTAGTTTTTGCAATCTGTGCAGCGTGGCTGGTGTTGCCAGCTTGTGCATTTCAACAGTCAACGACGTTTCGCCGAACCATCAATCGTTCCGTTGGCAAGCTGCGTAGTTTTGATGAAGAGCTGAATAAACCGCAGCCTGGTGAGTGGCTCGCGGGACACCCGGAAAAAGGACAGACATATAGTCAGTACCTCAAGATTCGCCCGAACGTTCTGACAAGGCAACGGCACACGTTGTACATCCAACCGATTGGTGAATTGACACCGACAGAGTTGAAAATTGTCGAGGCAACCAATGAATACCTGGGCACTTATTTTAATTGCCCGGTCAAGATGTTGGACGCGGTTTCTGATTCGGACATACCGGCGACAGCCCGACGTGAATTTCCCAGCGAAGGTGATGAGCAATTCCTTACGTCGTACATTCTGGAAAAAGTTTTGGCTCCAAAACTTCCGGATGACGCGTTCGCGACGCTTGCGTTTACCAATAAAGATTTGTGGCCGGGCGATGGGTGGAATTTCGTGTTTGGTTACGCGGCGTTACGAGATCGCGTCGGGGTTTGGTCGCTGCATCGATTTGGTGATCCGACGGCCGACGACGATGCCTATAAGCGTTGCCTGAAGCGGACCATAAAGCTGGCGACGCATGAGACAGGGCATATGTTTTCGATGTCGCATTGCACCAACGCGCGATGCAACATGCAAGGCAGCAACAGCCTGACAGAATCCGACACTCAGCCATTGCACTTGTGTTCACAGTGCCAAGCAAAAACGGCGTATGCGACCGGAGCTGATCCGGTCGAGCGATTCAAAAAGCTGAAAGCTTTGTGCGAGAAGCATGGGTTCGAAGATGAAGTCAAACACTACGAATCGGTGATTGAACGGCTTGAGAAGTGATCCCGTCGATTTTGTTGACCGGCATGCGACGGCAACATACGGGTTTTCGGCGTGGGTGGATCAATCGGCAGAAACCTACCTCCGACTCTTGTAACGGCGATGTAAAACTCAACAAATTGGGGTTCTTTTCATCATAATGAACCTAACAAAATGGCAATTGTTGCGTAGTAAACGCCAGCCCACTGCCTTGGTTAGGAATCTAAAATGAAACGACTTCTTGCGGTTGTGTTAATCGCTTCGCTGCATCTGGCATTTATCTCACAGCCCATTCTGGCCGCACCGATCACCCCTGCCCTGAACTCGACGACGTTGATCCAGGATCAGGATGACGACGATCCGGAGTTCACTGAACAGTCGATCTACATCCCTTACGAAAAACTGCGGGCGGTTTTTGAGGAGAAAGGGAGAGGCGTTTTTATTCCCTACGAAGACTTTCAAAAAATCTGGGAAGCGGCTCGAAAGAACACACGCAAAGTCAAGCCGGCGACGACTCCACTTGGCGGTTTGATCACCGATATCGACAGTGTGGCGACACTTGGAAAAGAGATCGTCTCGGTCGATGCAAAGATCAAAATTGAATTGCTCAAAAAGGGTTGGCATCGAATCCCCCTGCGACTTGGCGATGCCGCCATTCGTTCGGCCACCATCGATGGCAGTGACGCAAAGATTGTCAGTAAAGATCGCCAATATCAAGTGTTGCTCAAGCATGACGGCGATGAGCCAGCCAATTTGTTGTTGGAACTTCAATATGCCAAATCGCTCACAAAGACCGGAGCCCAAAGTAACGTCAGTTTCAACGCACCTCAGGCACCGATCAATCGCTGGACCATTCGGACCGGTGAATCGGACATCGATGTTCAAGTCGAACCGATGATTGCAACGACAGAACAACCTCGTGACGAAGATGATGACAAAGAAATTTTGGCGTTTGTCGGCACCGCCCCTCAAGTCAAATTGACGTGGACGCCTAAAGCAGAAGGTGCTGCTGGTTTGGAGGCACTTGTCTCGTCTTCGGTTCAATCGCAGGTTCGCATCGATTCCGGTGTGATAAGAACCACAGCAAACATTTTGCTGGATGTGTCGCGTTCTGAAATTCGAAAAATCAATATCGAAGTTCCGTCAGACCAGAAAGTGGTCTCGGTGTTTGACCGCAATATTAAAAAGTGGAATGTATCTGAAAAGGATGAGTTGCAAACGATTGAAGTTGGACTCTTCGAGGCCGCCATCGGAAAACAGGGACTTGTATTGGAACTGGAAAAGTTTGAAGAGCAGTTGGACAAGAAAGAGATCCAAGT
This sequence comes from Planctomycetota bacterium, assembly GCA_038534355.1. Lineage (GTDB taxonomy): Bacteria > Planctomycetota > Planctomycetia > Pirellulales > Pirellulaceae > Mariniblastus. Next base: position 29,431 of record JBCAWX010000003.1, on the reverse strand, counting down.
ACCGCAAATCCAAGTGATCGAGTCGTCTCGAAATAGCGGTGCCATTCTGGTTAACGTCGGCGATGGACTCCGCGTTGAACCAAAAACGAAAACGGGTCTGTTGCAACTGGATCAAACCGAAGTCGCCAGTCGCTCGAAGGAAAAATGGAACCTCGGTTTTCGTTATTCGACTTTGCCACACACGTTAGCCCTGTCGGTTGAAAAGATTCAGCCTCAGATTCAGGTTTCTCAACTCATCGAGTATGCAGTTCGCCCACGTCGAATCGAAGCCATGGTGTCGTCGGTTTTCAAAATTGAAGACGCCGGCGTTTTTCAGTTGCAACTGACGATTCCAGAGGCCTTCAGCATCCAGGATATCCAGCCTTTGACGGCCAAGGGCCTTACTGCAATTCCAATCGATTCGTTTTACCGTCAACAAGACAACCCGGAAACCGTTGTCGTGACGTTGCAACGCAAAGCGATGGGGTCGATCGGTTTGGTGGCGATGTTGGAACAAACCGGGGACGATCTGGCACTCGACTCGCCGTCCGAGATCGCCACGAAACTTGCATTTGGTTTGCCCAAAACGAAGCTGGATGGCGTCAAGTTTTCTGATGGTAATTTTGTCATCTACTCGCCAGAGAGTTTGCGGCTGAATTCAGTAGATACCAAAGGCCTGAGAAAAATTGGGTTCGATCAACTCTATCAAAAAACACCTCGTCGAATCAGCAACGATGTACGCCCAGTGTTGGCTTACAGTTTTGCCCACAACGAAGCATCAGTCGAATTAGAAGCACGACGGCGTAAGCCCCAGGTAAACGTCGACCAGATTGTCGCCGTTTCGGTGCAAACGGGGGCCGCGAAGTTTGATGCTCGGCTGTTTTACGACGTTCGGTACAGCGGCGTAAAGCATTTTCGATTGGATGTTCCCAAGGATTTGGCAGACGATCTTCGCATCACAACTGACGGAATCATTCAGCAACAATTTGAACCGCAGCCGGACGATGTCGCCGACGACGAAGTCGCGTTGAAGTTAACCGGTGAAAACGAGTTTTTTGGCAGTCGACAGATTCGACTGCTCTGGGAACAGGAAGTCAAAAACTTGACGCTTGGTGAAAGTGTTGATATTGCCGTACCACGGATCAAGCCTGCCGAAGTAGATCGTTCGACAGGCAAGATTGTGCTTGCGAAAACAGAAACCATCGATGTGCGACCGACCGAGTCCGCCGCAGGTTTACGACCTATCGATCCACAAACTGATTTAGGCAATCGAGTAAAGATCGTCGACGCTTCCATGGCGTTCGAATTTGCGGGCGACTGGAATCTCGATCTAAAAGCGAGCCGCTTTGAACTGCAGGAGTTGAAGCAGACCTCGATATCCAGAGCGCTGGTTCGCGCAGTCGTCTTGCGGCAGGACGAGCTTTCGGTCCAGTGTCTCTACAAGATTCGAAGCGTCCGTCAGCGAATCGCCATTCGCATGCCAGAAGGTTTCGACGCGGAGACATCGTTTGACGATCAACCTGTGATGATCAATCACGTGCCGGTCACTCCGGAGCGAGGCGGTGATGATCTCATTTTTGTTCCGTTGGTTGGGCAGCAATCTGACCAGCCGTTTCTGTTGGAACTTCGGTACAGTCTCTCAGATAACGCCCGTCAGATCGAGTTGCCAGAGTTCACTGAGGACCCGGCTGCTCAAAAATGTTATCTGGCAGTCTATGTGCCTTACGAACAAGCGCTGATCAATACGATTGGTAATTGGACCGATGAAGAGATCGGCGATAATCATCAAAGCTTGTTGGAATCGATTGGCGCCAAATCGTCAAATTGGTCCAGAATGTTTCGGCGACGTGATGTATCAGCTGAACCTTTGATCACATGGGTTTCCGAAGGTACCTCCTGTGATGCGACAAACGGTCGAAAATTTGAAGTCGACGGCCGAGCTTACATCTTTTCGGCAATCCGGCCCGCCGCCGGAGTCGACGGAAGCCTGCGTTTAACTGTTTTATCACTGTGGGTGATCAATTTGCTGGTGTTTGGAACGATTCTTTGCCTCGGATTGGCACTGACTCGTGCTCGACTGGTGTTGCAGATCTCATTCGCACTTTTTGTTTTGGCGGTTTTACTGTTGACTGGAATCTTGGCGCCACTGGCCGCCGAACATCTGTTTGGACCGGCGTTGGTTGGAACCACCGTCGTGGTTGGCATCGCCTGGGCGATTGGCAATCTCGCTCGCTGGCGAACGGAACTGGGATCTTATTTGACTCGTCGTTCTGACCAGCGAGCGGATACCGAGCTCGAACGCGAGTCCGCCTTGGCTGAGCAATTTGAATCCGCTTTAACGGAACAGGGTGAGCCAGAAGACTCGACAGAACCGGCTCCGGATCCTTCGCCTCCAGACGAACAGGACGCCGCGGATTCAGACTCATCGAGTCATGGAGGTGACGCATGATCCGCATCGGAAACTGGGTCGCGAGAGCATCCTTTTGCTGGCTGCTCGCGCTGACGATAATGACTACGATCGGCATGAGAGTTACCTTTGCCCAAGATCAAAACCAATCGGAAAAGCCGCAACGAAAACTGTTTGTGCCCTTTGAAGACCTTGATGTCCTCTTGCTCGATGGCCAATCGCAACGAGTGATGCTTTCTAACGAAGAGTATCAAGCGTTATTGGACAAGGCCAAGCAGGAAACGATCAATCGGGCCCCAGAGAATAGCTCCCTCGTCTCCGCCAACTATGTCGGGAAGATTCAGGATGGGATCGCCAGGATCGAAGGTGAGCTAAAGCTGGAGCTGTTGAACGAGGGACTGCTGGCCATCCCGTTGAATCTTTCAGATTTTGCAATCCGAACGGCGACGCTTGATGGAGATCCCGCATCGTTGATGCGAGATTCAAAGGGACAGATGTTCTTGATCGTCGACGTGGATTTAAAGGGCAAGTCTTCGCTGACTCAGAGTTTGCAATTGGAAATGATGTTGCCCATGACGACGACGGCTGCCCGTCAAACAATGAAGTTTCGTCTTCCTGCAAATGGGGCGACGAAGATGACGTTGACGGTCCCGGGAAATGTAGAAGTCAAAAGCGGCGTTTCAGTCGTGTCGCGCAAGTACGCCGAAGATTCTGATTCGACTCAATTCGATTTGTTGATGCTGCCCAAACGGATGCAGGTCGTCATGTCGCTCAACAACAAACAGTTGAAAGACGAACAAGTGATCGTTGCCCGCAGCGTTTCGATTCATGAACTTTCGACGTTTGACCAGAATCTGCACACAACGTGTTCGGTCGATGTCGTCAACGGCGCCGTCGAACAGTTTCGATTTGCAATCCCCAGCGGAGCCCAGGTGGAATCTGTTGAGACACGCTTGTTGACGCAGTGGTCCGTCGAGGCTGGTGAAAACGATGCCCCTTCGACGCTGGTCGTCGATCTGCGTGAAGCGACACGTGTGGACTTTGTGATTAACGTCAAAACGTCACGTCGGATCGCCACCAAAGGAACGTGGTCGACCGAACCGCTGGTCCCACTGGATGTCGCTGGACAGGTGACCGTTGTGGGTGTGATCGCTGAATCCAAACTCGCGGCCGCCAATTTTAAAACGGACTCGGTCATTCCGATCGACCATGAGTTTTTGTTGGCGGCGATCCCGCCGACGTTTGAAGACACGTCGGATGGCAATACTTCAGAGGACTTTCGAATTGTTGGAGCCTACTACTCACCCCAGTCCGACTACTCGGTATCGATGGATTTCTCGATTCCCAATCCCGAGTTGTTGATTCAATCGAATTCGCGACTGATGGTAACCGACCAAAAGCTGGAGTTGGAGGGCGGTTTAGCGGTTTCCAATTTGTACGATCGTCGCGTTGGCTTGACCGTCAACTTGCCAGAGGGTTGGCGATTTATCGAACTGACTGATGCAGCGAATCGGGCGGTTGAGTTTTCCCCAGATGCACAACAACCGAACCGAATTGTTGTTCGGTTGCAACAACGGCTTGGGCCAACACCGACGCGACTGTTTTTTAAAGCGGAAACGACGCCGGACAATTGGCTCGATTCATGGCAGGAGAATCAAGTCGCTTTTACCGGGATCCAGGTTGATGGCCAAACATCCCATATTGGCTCGGTGGCGATTGCCACACGCGAAGACTTGACGATTTCACCGATCGCTCGCGAAAAATTGGAGTTGCTGGAAGAAGCTGGGAAAGTTCAATACCAAGCGAGTGACCTGAATGCGCTGTTGGCCTACGAGTTTGCTGAGTCGGACTACACATTGCAGGTCAGCTTGAAACGGATTGAACCGATTGTGTTGGCGCAGGCGTACAACTTTTTCGCTGTCCTGCCCCAGGCGATTCGAACTCGTCAAGAGATCGTCTTTAACGTCAAACGTGCCGATGAGGATACTTTTGCCTTTGACTTACCTTTGGATACACCAACTTCGATCAACATTCGATCTGCAACACACCAATTGAAGGATTCGACCAGTGAAGACGTTGATGGCGTTCGACGATGGACCGTGCAACTTTCGCAACCGGTCAAAGGGAACGTGCATTTGCTCGTTGACTATGAAGTCGCACAAACGGACCCAACCGGCACGATCGAGTTGTTACCACTAATTGCCCGGCAAGTCCAATTGCAGAATTCGTTTGTTGTCGTCGAAGGCAGCAATGAGCTGGATACCGTCGTCGATAATCCCGATCGTGCGATCGACATGGGGGAAGTATCGATGGCTCAGTATCAAACTTCACGGCAGCTGCTGGGCGCGTTTGCGTGGGCTGATGTAAGCAAACCGATTCAGTTGACGACCGTCCGGCGGCCCTTCTTTCCATTGCCGGGTGCGATTGTTCAGCACGCTGATCTGGTCTCGGTCATTTCGACTGATGGAAAATTGCAAACGGCGGCTCGGTTTTCGATGGCCACCAAACAGCTTCCGTTTTTGGAAGTCGAATTGCCTGCCAATTCAACACTCTGGTCGGTTCAGTTGGATGGCCAACCTGCGAAACCGCAACTTCAAGGCGCGCGACTGTTGGTCAGTCTGGTCGGTGGTGCGAAACGCGAGCTTCGAGATTTGCAGATCGTCTATGAAACCAGGATTGATACGATCGGCTTGACAGGCACGATGGAAGCGGATGCGCCCATTCTTCGGGTCAATCGATCGGCAACGAATGTCGATGACTGGGAAGAAGTTCCGTTGGTCGATTCATCGTGGCGTCTGGTCGTGCCCAAAGGTTATTCAATTACTGACGCCAGTGGCCCCATGCCCAGACGGCCGACCGTCATCGAATCGTTACGCGAATGGATGTTGGCACTTGGCGGAGATTTTGCAATTAGAGCGGCTGTTTCCAATGGACAGATCTTCGATAAAACGTCGATGGAACCCTCCGCAATGCCGGTTGATGAGGAGATGGAGTTTTTCGCCGGTGAAGAAATGGCTCAAGCGGATCTTGATGCCCCGGCAGAATCGCCGGATGCCAGTCGTGGTTTCGGAAGGAAACCACAGGAGGCAGATCAAGCCGAAATGGCAGGCCAACGTTTGAAGCTGCCCAATCCCGACCCACGCGCTCGCGATTCGAAAAGGGGGGAGGGGCCTGGCTCGTCAAAACTCAACATTCAGTCATGGGCGACGAAAGGGCTTCGAAGTCTCAATATTCAAATCAGCGAAACGACGGAAGCAACCGTGTTCCAACAATTGGACGGTTCGCGATTGGACGCCAAGCTGGTGAATACGTCGCGAGTCACCTGGCTTGCCGCTGGAGTGGCCGTTTTGCTGATGGCGATGACCGTGTTGATGACGCACGGTTCGATCCGCATGAAGTTTCTGTGGGTCACGGGACTGTTGGTCGGCGCTCAAGTGTTGTCCCTTTTTACGGCTTCGATGCCGATCTTTGATCCGGTTATTGAATTGATGCTTTTGGCAATGATCCTCTCGGCCATCTACTTTGTGCTGATCGGCTCAGTGCTACGGATCGGTTCTCGATTGATCGGTTATCTCAAAGGTCGTTTCCCAATGGCCGCGGCGGCTGCGATCATGATCTGTTTCGTTGGTCCAATGACCACGTCAGCCCAGCAACCGTCCGATCCTTTTTCAAAAAATGGTGTCAAAGTCATTAATGGCGCTGATCAGCTCGAGGAGTTGCTGATCAAACTTCGACCCAAAACACCTGTCGCTATTCCTGACGATGTGATCATCGTTCCCTTCCGCCTCGATGATCCTGATGGGCAAAAGAACGCCGACAAAGTCTTGATCGCCTATCAGGAATATCTTCGTCTGAAACAAATAGGAAGCGAAGAAAAGCCAAAACCACGAGGACCCGCAGACTACTTGATTGCATCGACGAACTATCAAATCGAGCTGGTCAATGGTCAGGACGAGTTGATCGACGCAACCATCGCCGTCGATGTGTTGACGGACGATCCAGTTGCCATACCACTGAATCTTTCAGGCGGCGCGTTTGCCAGTGCGACTGTCGATGGCGAGCCTGCACGTTTGCAGTTTGTCGATGTCAATCAACGCAAAAAATCGTCGACGACGGCGACCGCGATTCTGCATTTGGAGGGACGAGGAAAGAAAGAGTTTCGCTTCAAATTCCGCATCAAAGCCAAACAACAAGGTGGCTGGCGTTTGATTCAATGCATGTTGCCGGTGGGTCCGTCTCGGGGTGTGGCATTGGAAACGACTGACGAGCCGATCGAAGTTCGCATCAACTCGGTTGACGACAATCGAACCATCGAATCGACAGAGGCTCAAACGATTCGTACTGTGCTACGAGATAATGGGGCCTTGAATGTCCAATGGAAACCGTCGGCGGCCAGTCAAGTCGTCGATCAAGCCTTGACGGTCAATTCAGACGCCGTGTTCGACGTCCGCGAAGATGGATTGCGATTGAATTGGTTGTTAGCGTTTGAATTTCGTGGTGGAGAACGCACTGGATTCAACGTCACGCTGCCTGAAGGGTTTCTCGTCGAACAGGTCTTCGGCGAGAATGTCCGTTCCTGGAATGTAAAACAAGGGGGTGGCGACGAGTCGGATGAGCTGGAAGTGACGTTGTTGGGGCCCGCCAAAGACCGTGAGTCATTTACTGTTGAGTTGTCCCAACGTGAGTTTGCGATCAATGAAACGACCAAGACGTTTCGCGCTCCCATGCTGTCCGTCCCGGCAGCCGCACTGCATAAAGGCACCGTGTCGATTCGAAAAAGTTCCATTGTCGAATTGAAAGCAGGTGAGACAAGGTCCGCAAATCGAATCGATTCCGATGCCGTCGCTCGAAAAATTGAGTTAAGTCGGGTGGACCGAAATAAGAGTCCATTGGGAATTGAATCCTTTCAAGATTTTGAATTTCGCGCGACGCCATTCGTGATTGACCTCGAAGCGAAGATTGCCGACGAAACATTTGAAGCCGACACAGTGGCACTTTTGCGAATCGGTCAGTCCAAGTTCGACGTTGAAGCGATGGTTCGATTGGACATCAAAAATCGACCGCTCTACCAGCTGCAACTGAAGCTTCCCAAAGACTTCTCGATCGACAGCATTACCGCCAGTGCCAACGAAACATGGAATGATCAGATCGACGGTGAATTCAAAGTCGTAACGATTTTGTTTCCCAATGGAGTCACGGGAAAACGACCGGTCGTCGTCAAAGGTGCGCTCGATTCATTTAAGAACGTCCCCGAAGACTTTTCACAAACGCTTGAATGGGAATTGCCTTCGATATTGGCCGTCGGCGCCCAACGTCAGGCCATCAACTATGCCGTGCAAACTGATCCGGCAATCAATGTGGTTGCCAGGGAGTTGAACGGTCTGGAAACGACTTCGATTCGTCAGTTTGACAATTGGCTGGTGGCGTCGCAACGACCGATGACTCGAATTGCAATTCGGAGTTTGCGAACCGGAATGCCAGAAGACAGAACCGGAAAGCTACGTCTGAATCGGATTCGACCACGTATCGATGTGGAATCCGTGACCAATATTCGCACCACATTGTTGGCCGTCGAAGAAACGACACTGCTTGATTTTCAGATTCAAAACGCCGGCGTTCGGGTACTGCAGTTTGAATTACCCAAGGAGTATCGAGACGCGAGAATCAACGCGCGATTGGTCAGCGAAACCATTTTTGAAGACGTCGATGATCAAGAGCGAGTGCTAGTGACGTTAAAGTTGCAGGATGACGTCATTGGAGACTATCGAGTGGTGGTTGAGTTTGATCGTAACTTGCCCGATGGTATTCAAAACGTCGTTTTGCCGAGCGTCCGAACCGGCACGTTCAAAAGCCAGTTTATAACGTTACAGAACGCTGGCCGCGATGAAATTGAAATCGAAAAGCTCGACGGTGTGCAACGACTCAATCGACAGTTGCGAGATTTTACTCGCCTGAAAAATAAGTTGGCAGGGGCCGAATTGACGCTGGCTTTTGTCGCCGATAAAGACAATCAGCAACCAACGTTGGGCTTTCGACTCAACACACGCGAAACGCTGAACACAGTGGCAGCGAGCATTGGATTCTCCAAAACCGTCATGGTCGTCGATCACGATGGGTCGTATCGTGCACAACAAGTGTTTCAAGTCAACAATCGATCTGAACAGTATCTCGATGTGCAAATGCCCGACGGATCCAGCCTGTTGTCGGTCGTTGTCGATCAGACTCCGGTCAAGCCGGTTCGTTGGACTCAGTCCAACCTGCAAAATCGTATTCGTATCCCTTTGCTCAAGACGGCAGCTGGTGATTTGGATTATCCCGTCGTCGTCAAATACGGCGGAAAATTGGACGCGTTGCAAACGTTTCGTGAAACCAAGTTTCCAGTTATTGAGACGGTCAATATCAATGTTCAATTGAGCCAGCTTCATCTGCGGTTGCCAGAATCTCATCGCTGGTTGAATTTTGCCGGTACCATGACAAAAGTCGACGAGGCGGGTGAGCTGGAAGAAGATTTTCTCAGCTACCAAAGCCGACAGATCGAGAAACTGGCAGAACAACTCAAATCGGGGAAGGACAAGGCGCTCGATTTCTACTCGAAACAACGTGCCTACCAAAACCTGGATAAATTGAGCAGCGAACTTGAGTCGTATTCGGAATCGCAACAAGGTAAATACTCATCGAAAAAATCCTCCATCGATGCCCTGATCCAGGGGAACAACGAGCAGATTCAGAATTACCGAGTCGAATTGGAGAAAGACCTCAAGGATCAAGTTGGTGTGATTGTTGATAACCGTGCCCAATTGAATGCGTTGGTGGTCAGACAAGATGCCAAAATTGCGCGAAACCAGATCAATCGCGAAGGCGACTACTTTGTTCAGCAACCTCAGTTGGGGCAAGTCGCCCAGAACTACACAGTTGAAGTTCCTCAGCAACAAAAGGGTGGCCAAAACTTTGATCAACAATGGTTTAAGGCGAATAAGTTTGCAGAGGGCAAGAAAGACAAAAGCGAAAAGGCCCCACCCGGAGGCAAAGTAGCTCGGCTTCAAGAGCTCGCTCAACAAGGGATGCAAGGTGAAGGCCGTGCCGATGCCAATGGTCCCGCGCCAATTTCCGGCAGGCAGGGTCAATCAAGACAGTCCGGCGAGTCGGTTCAGTTAAGTTTTCGAAATTCAGGCTCACAGACGATTGTGGGAGGTATTGATCTTCAGCAATCTGGTGCTCGCGAAACGAATATGAATGGCGGTGCCGGTGGAGGTGGCTTCGGCGGAATGAACCAGCAAGGTTCGTTTGGCGATCTTTACAACCAACAACGTGTTCCAAACAAGTTGCGTGATTTTTCCGGTGGTGCTGCTGTTACTCGTATGACCAATTCTGCAGGGGAGATTCAGTTGGGCGGCGTTCTGCTCTCCGGTAACCAAAGCGGTCAACTAGGAGGATTGGATGGCAGGGCTCAACGTGTCGGTTTGGCAAGTTTGGATATCGAATTGCCAGAGAGAGGCGTTGATTTCTACTTTCGATCACCCAGAGGGAATGTGGAAGTGACGGCGGTGCCCGTCAAACAGGACGAGTTCATGTCCTGGATCTCAATCGGATTGGTAATTGGAATCGTGCTCGTTGTGTGGTTGTTCGGCTCGGCATTCATGGGAGCAAAAACAGTTGGAGCGAAAGCCGGATTTGGGTTCGTGCTGACTTCGATCGGACTTGTCAGCATTTGCTCAGGGATCTTGCCAATTTTCGGCATGATCGCGTTGGTCGCTGCCGTCGGTGTCATGGTTGGAAAATCGGACTCAAATTGAAACGCCGATTCGAATTGATTGCCCGAATCGAAAAAGTCCAAGCACGCCCCCAAGGATTTGAACCCTGACCAACTGGGTTGGAACCAGCCATGCTACCGTTACACCAGGGACGTAAAAAGCGGAAGCCGTGAGACTCGAACTCACAAACGCTAAAACACGCCACCTGTTTTCAAGACAGGCTCCTCATCCGGCCGGGTGGCTTCCGTTGTTATAGATTGACGCGAACCAACCGGCTCAGGTTCGCGCAAACGTTCATCGACGCCCCGGTGAATCATGATCGTCCCGCCATGACCAGGCGTTCGTTTCAGCGTGATGGCGTTTGATTCAGCGTGATGGCGTTCGTAAACGGCTTGATCTAAAATAAAACCGGTTCTCTCCGAACAGTCTTTAACGTTTCATAACCGGTAATCAGAAGACATGCAGTTAAACAACAACGTCGCCGCTAACTTGTCGCGGTTCGTGACGCCGATGGCTCTCTTGATGGCATTGCTTTGTTTCCCCAGCGATGGACTCGCCCAGCAGCCATTTGAACTAAAGAACGGCGACCATATTTGCTACATCGGAAACACGACCGCTGATCGGATGCAGCACCATGGTTGGTTGGAGACGTATCTACACGCGTTGCATCCCCAACATCAACTGACATTCCGAAACCTCGGTTTTTCTGGCGATGAATTGGTCGCACGACCACGTAGTGCGAATTTTGGTTCGCCGGATCAATGGCTCACCAAATGCGAAGCGGACGTTGTCTTCTGCTTTTTTGGCTATAACGAGGCCCTCCGCGGCTCCGCAGGACTGGCTTCGTTTGAGCAGGACCTTGCCGAGCTGATCCAGAAGATGCGAAAGCAAAAATACAATGGAGAATCAGCTCCTCGTTTGGTCTTCTTTTCGCCCATTGCACACGAAAATCTGAACGATCCGAACTTGCCGGATGGCAGTGCAAACAATCGCAACCTCAAAATGTACTCCGACGCGATGGAGAAAGTCTGTCGTGAAAATGATACACCATTCGTCGATCTGTTTTCGGTCACACAGACGCTCTACAAAGATGCGTCATCGCCACTGACCATGAACGGCATCCATTTGCTTGACCGAGGTAACCGCGAGCTGGCGAGAAGTTTGGCTCAAAAGTGGTTTGCCCCGACGCTTCCAAGCGATACGGACATTGCGAAACTTCGCGAAGCCGTCTTGGAAAAAAACTACCACTGGTTTTCTCGTTACCGAGTCGTGGATGGTTTCAACGTCTTTGGTGGCCGATCCAAGTTGGAGTGGTTTGGCCAATCCAATGCCGACGTGATGCGACGTGAGATGGATATGTTTGACGTAATGACCGTCAATCGGGATCAGCTTGTCTGGTCAAGGGCCTTAGGGAATGACATGCAGGTTTCCGACGACAATATTCCTGAAGAATTGATCGTCAAACGAAACAAAACCGGGCCCCTTGTTGATGGTGGGTTTCCTTATCTGGGTGGGGAAGAAGCGATCGAGAAAATGACGGTCCACGAAGGGATGTCGGTCAATCTGTTCGCGTCTGAAGAAAAATTTCCGAGGCTCGTGAATCCCGTTCAGATGGCAGTCGACACCGACAGCCGAATTTGGGTTGCGTCCTGGGAGTCGTATCCTCATTGGAACCCATCGCAACCTCGAAAAGACTCGCTGTTGATTTTCCCAGACGAAGATGGAGACGGAGTTGCCGACGAATGCAAAGTCTTCGCCGACGAATTGAATTCTGTGACGGGGTTCGAGTTTTGGGGTGGTGGTGTTCTGGTCGCTGCTCCACCGGAGATCTGGTTTTTGAAAGATACCGACGGCGATGATGTTGCCGATTTTAAACTTCGAGTGCTACAAGGCATCTCTTCGGCCGATACGCATCACTCGGCCAACGCGATGTTGATCGGCCCCGATGGTTGGTTGTATTTTTCCAGAGGCATTTTCAACGTAGCCAATTTTGAAACCCCGACCAAAACCTATCGCAGCGGTAAATCAGGCGTTCACCGATTCAATCCGCGGACGTACGAAGTGGAGTTTCATTTTCCGATCGGACCCAACCCTCACGGCGATGTTTTTGATCAGTGGGGCTATCAATTTGCAAACGATGGAACCTCGGGGACCGGCAGTTATATCAATATTGGAAATGGCGTTGGCAACAAACAGTGGTTTGTCAAACGCGTTCGTCCTGTCGCGGCAAACGGCATCCTTTCCAGTAGCCATTTTCCCCCCGAGAACAATGGAAACTTTCTATTCACCAATGTGATCGGTTTTCTGGGAGTGCTGCAACACAAGGTCAACTACAACGGTGCGGACATTACCTGTGAAGAGATCGAACCGATCGTCTTTTCAGAAGACCCGAACTTTCGACCAAGCGATCTGGAGATTGGCGGAGACGGTGCCCTGTATATTGCCGATTGGCACAATGCACTCATTGGGCACATGCAACATAACATGCGTGATCCCAATCGTGATCACACGCACGGTCGGATCTATCGCGTGACTCACAATGAAAGACCGTTATTGAAACCGGTCAAGATGAAAGGCAAGCCGATCGCCCAAGTGCTAACGAACCTGTTTGCCTTGGAGAATGGCACTCGGTATCGGACGCGGCTCGAGTTGTCAGGGCGTCCTACCGACGAAGTGGTTGCGGCAGTCAAAAAGTTTGCTGAATCGTTGAACCCGGCCAATGTTCAGGATGTTAACAATGACGGGGCAGTTGGCGAGGGCAACGCCAACGAAGACGTTCGCAATGAAGCCCAGGCGTTACTCGAATGTCTGTGGATTTTGGAAGAACACCGACGACCTGATTTCAATCTGGTGGCCAAAACGTTTGAGGCCGAGGAGCCTCGAATTCGCGCAGCCGCGATCCGCACGCTTGGCCATTGGAGTGGCCAAGTACAACGATGGGAGCCATTGCTGTTGGCTGCCGCTCGTGACGAGTCTGCGTTGGTTCGCGCCGAGGCGGTCAAGGCAGCCGTGGAGTTCGATGATGATGCTGCTGTCGAAGCGGTTTTCGAAGCGGGTACACGCAGCATCGATCCCGAGATGGCCACGGTCCTCAAGTATGCCCGCAAGCAGATGAAGTTGGATCAACGGCTGGCAAAACTTTTGGCGGCAAACAAAACAAGTCCGGCCGCTCGCGCCTATGTGTTGAAGAATGGTTCGGTTGCGGAAATTTTAAAATTGCAGCCCGCCGAGGATGCCTTCCAAACCGTCCTGACACGAGTCGACGCCAACCGAAGCCAACTGGCCAAGGCGCTGGATGGTCTGGCACAAATCAAAAACCAACCAAAAATCAAACTCTTGCTTGAAACGATCAATCAACAGACCGATCCCAAGCAGGCGAATCTGGTTGGGCTCGGGTCTTTGTTGGCCGAGCAGCCTGTCGCTGAGATGGTGAACTATCAATCCGATGTGGAAGCTCTTGCTACGACCGGGGCGACAGAGTCCTTGCGGCAGATCGGCTTCGCGAACTGGATCACCATGGCAGGGCCGGATGATGCATTTCTGGCAGCCACCGAAAACAAGGAACGGCTAACGGACTTTTTGAATTCCATTCCGATGGTGCCATCTTCGCAACGCGCTGCGACGTTCGGCAAAGTCCAACCACTGATTTACGAACTTCCAAGTGGCCTCGGTGACGAAGGCGGAAGTGGTGGTTTGAAGAATGGTATCGAAGTGGGGTATCTGACGCCAAACACAAAATCGGCAATGAACGAAGTCGTCGATCAACGAGAGGTTTTGGTTTCCAAAGTTGTCAACCAATTTGAGTTGATGGTGCCACCTGGGCAAACACGAGATAAGTTCGTGAATGTATTTCAATCGAATCTTGTCGTCAGCGAGGCGGGTGTTTATCAGTTTTTCATTTCGTCAGACGATGGTTCGACGCTCTATCTCGATGACAAGCTGTTGATCAACAACGATGGCGACCACGGGATGTCAGAAAAACGGGGCAAGGTCAACCTGAAACCTGGGCGATATCCGATTCGAGTCAACTACTTCAATTCGGGTGGAGGAAACGGTCTTCGCGTGGCGTGGTCAGGACCTGGTTTCAAGAAACAACCGATCGCAATCGATCGGCTGTTTGTGGGTACAGGTGACAATCTTCATGACGTTGCCGTGCGGGCTCTTGGTTCGATTCCGGACCGCGACGCAGCGAAGTTCAAGTCGCTGGCCAAGCTGATTGCTCTGGGACGTAATCAAGCTTCGGCGATCTCTGCGATTTCAAAAATCAAATCCGACGTCTACGTGCAATCGGAAATTCCGACGTTGCTGTTCAACATTATCGGCTATTTAAGTGAAATGCCAGCGCGGTTTCGCACGGGCCCCGCGGCCGTCGAAGCGACTGAGTTGGCTCGAACGCTGGCGAGTCGTTTGCCTGCCAAAGTTCGCGATGATGCGATGGCTCGACTGAAGAATCTCGATGTCCGAGTGATTGCGATCGGCACCGTGCCTCATCGAATGATTTTTGATAAAGAGATGCTGGTTGTTGAGTCGGGTAAAACAGTGGAGTTTCGATTTTCCAATGTCGATTCCATGCCGCACAACTTTGCGATTGTCCAACCAGGATCGTTGGAGGAAGTGGGTGAACTGGCAGAAGCAACTGGACGGGACGCTGATGCCGCCGCTCGTCAATACATTCCTGTTTCGGACAAGGTTCTTATGGGCAGCAAGCTCTTGCAATCTGGTGAAGAACAGGCGATCACGTTCGAGGTGCCAACGGCACCAGGCATCTATCCGTACGTCTGTACGTACCCTGGGCACTGGCGGAGGATGTATGGCGCGTTGTACGTTGTCCCCAGTTTCGAAGCGTATCAAGCTAACTCGGAAGAATACTTGGCCAAGCTGGATCTGCCGATCAAGGACACTTTGCTGGCGACCAACACTCGCGGGCAAGAATGGAAGTACGATGATTTGGCCAGCGACATTGCATCGCTCAAAGGTCGTTCGTTCGAGGTTGGCAAAGCCGCGTTTACGGCGGCCAACTGCGTTGCCTGTCACAAGTTTGGCGGGCAAGGTGTCAATTTTGGTCCTGACTTGAATCAGTTGGATGCCAAAAAGAAAACGCCAAGTCATATTCTTCGTTCGTTGCTGGAACCTTCCAAGGACGTTGATGAGAAATTCGCATCCACCACGTTTTTGCTCGATTCCGGCAAAACGATTACCGGTATGATCACGGAAGAATCTGGCGACGTGATCAAAATTGTGATCGACCCCTTGGCGAAAGACAAAGAAACGCTGATCAACGCGGATGAAGTCGAGGACTCGATGGTGTCGAAAATTTCGCCCATGCCAGAAGGGATGGTTGACAAACTTTCACGCGAAGAAATCCTTGACCTGATCGCTTACATTCTTTCGGGTGCGGACGAGAAGAATGATGTCTTTGAAGAACATCATGGACATTAACCGCAATCGGATCGGGTTTAATGAAGAACGATCTTGTTTAGTTTGCAGGTGTTTCGCGTATCGGTCGCGAACTGGCACTTGAGATCTGTCTTGAATGGGCTGTGGGACTGAACGTTGGCTTACCAAGTCCTCAAAGTATTTGAAATGAATGGCATGGGCGATCGACTCAAACGAGGAATCTCGATTGCCGCTGGCGTCACACTTGTGGCGATTGCGGCCGTCGGTGCGTTCGTGCCGGGAATTCCGACGCTTGGTCCGTTGTTGTTTGGCTCGTTGATACTGGCCAGAAGTCATCCAGCGTTGGAAAAACGACTCGTGCGCAATCGTTTCTTTGCGCCCTATTTGCCTTACATTGACGGCGAAAAAGAACTGTCGACGCGAGCTAAACTGGCAGCCGCGGCGATGATGTGGACCAGCATCTTGATCAGTTGTTACGTATTGGCAAACTTCACCGCAGCGCCCAAATTCGTCGTTTGGATCATGCTGGGTTTGGGCGTGATCGGTTCCTTTGCCATCTGGCGTTGGGGAAAGACTGGTTTCGTTTCCAAGGCGAAACAATAGCGTCGTTCTTGACTTTTGCCGAATCTGAATGAACTTCGTTTGACCGTGTAGATCGATCGAATCGCGTTATTCGAAATGGGAACGCGAACTAAATTGGGACCCGTCAAACCAGTCGACCAAGTTGCGCCTAACGACCTATTTGTTCTTTTCTAAAATTGACTTGCCTTTGGAAGCAGGATCAATGGCGGGTTTTTCAGCGGCAGGTGTTTCAGCAGGTTGTGCGCGTGCCGCATCAAACTGGGTTTGATTGGGAACCGGGTTGGCCAGCGTCGGCGTCATCGGTGCCGCTTGAACTTGGATTTGATTGCTTTGAATCGTTGCCGACGAATCTGGCGTTTCGATCAATGGAACCGGGTTGGTGATCGTTTGAGGTTGAACCTGATAACCGGTCGCATTTGGAATCATGTTTGGTTGGTACTGCGGAACGATCGGTTGCTGAACAGGCGCCTGATAGATCGGTTGTCCATAATTCGGTTGTCCATAGTTCGGATAAACAACAGCTGGCGGGTTGTTGAACCGTCCGACTTGAAGCCCAGTTCCGTTTCCAAAACGAACTCCGCCCTGCGACGTTCCCAACCGAACACCTTCGCCACCGCCAATGCGAACACCGGCGTTGGGGCCACCATAACGCAGAATCTGGCCGCCACCGTATTGCACACCAAAATTAGGCGTACCGTATCGAATGCCCTGACCGCCTCCGTATTGAACACCGGCTCCGGGAGGGCCAAAGCGGAGTCCCTGTCCACCGCCAAGTTGAACGCCGTATCCACCTCCGATCGTCAGTCCACCGCCACCACCAATGGCGACTCCAAACGGACCACCCAATTGCAACCGGCGTTGTGCGGATGCAGTGTTGGGCATGAGCATGACGGCCAGTGCGACGGCGAGGATGCAGCAAAAAGCATTTCGTTTGCAAAACATGTTGGGTCTCGTGGGAAACTAATTTCAATGCGGCGAGTGATGAGCCGAAACGACGGCTCCAAGATTTGTAGCTGGCTGAAGCATACGTTTAAATCAACCAGAAAACGTCTCAACTGATTCGATTTTATCGCAACCCTTCAGATTGACAGACCCCAGTGTTAGGCGGACGTCGCTACGTTAAAAGTTGACATGAGCGGGCAAATCCGCGATTCTTAACAAGATTCGCTGAATGAAAGCGTTGTCAAAACTTCGCTCCGATGGGACCAATTTTTTGAATTTATCTGGTCAGTTTGGTTTTTTGCTGTTTTACCAGCGTCAATCGTTGATCCGAATTAAGTCGGACGATGAACTTTCGGTTTGGGGCTAAGCAGGGAACAGAATCGGTTGTCTCGGGGCTAAACTTGGAGCCAGTTGTCGATGGAAGAAGTATTTCGAATTGGCTATTTCAACTGGTGGCTAGTCGCTGGCTATATTTTGCTGCTGGCGATATTTCTCTACGGTTTGTTGCAACCTCGCCAAAAAAGTGAATGGCGATCTGCAGGCGCCGCTCAAGCGTGGGTGATCGCGCTTTACGCGGAGATGTATGGTTGGCCATTGACCGCTTACTTGGCGATGGGTTGGTTGGGGCGGACTCCGGCGGATGCGGAAACGCACTTCAATGGTCATCTGTGGCCGATGTTGATCGGCGTACCAGAGTCCTACCTCGTCGTCACTCAGTTTATCTTCACGGTCGTCGGGCAAGGGATGATCTTGGTCGGTGCGCTACTTTCAATCTTTGGCTGGAGGCAGTTGCATCGAGCTGCCGTTGCCGATGAGATGGCAACGACGGGACTTTATCGGTGGATTCGCCATCCACAATACACCGGCTTCTTTCTGTTCCTGTTGGGCAGTGTGATCAACTGGCCAACGCTGATCACCGTTTTGACCTTGCCGATCCTCTGCTGGGTCTATTGGCGATTGGCCGTCAAGGAAGAGGCATTGGCTATCGAAGAGTTTGGTCAACGGTATCTTGATTACATGAAACACACCGGACGATTTTTGCCAAGATGGTCGATTGGCACGTCGCAGTAGGCGTTAAAATCAGAAGGCCCTTAATCGAGGTGCGCACAATCAAAAGTGCGCACAATCGGAGCCCTGATCTGAGACAACGTGTACGAAGATGGTTGTTGACGCGTTTCGATTTGGGCAAGGCGGTTAAAGAACACGCGTCTCGAAAAATCGTTGCAATGACTTGCTGGAGATAAAATGTACGTTCGTCGATTGATGTTGGTGACCCTGGTTTTGTTTTCAAGCACGTGTTGCAGATCCGTTGTTGCTCAACCAACGACAACGGTCCTTGATGAACCGGTCAAGGTATCCCGATCTGCTGAAAAAGAGATCTTTCCAAAGAGCTGGCGGACATCCAGAATCAACGCGAATGCCGATCCCATCGACTCCGAAGAGGTTGAACGCACGAAACAGATTTTGAATTCGGCGTTTAATAAATACCCCAAGAAAGTTTTGTCGGCGAACCTGAAAACGGTTTTCATTTTGCGACGACTTCGTTTTTTTGGCGTCAGTGCCAGCGGCACCAACTCGACCGACTGTGTCTATATGGCAAATCGAGGAGTCGAGGCCGGGTTTGACGATGCTTGGGTTGAGGGGGTCTTCCATGCGGAATTCTCAAGCATCTTGTTGAGAAACTTCCGCGGCCAGTTCGACCAAGAAGTCTGGCAAAAGATCAATAAGGCCGGCTTCCAATACGGGGGCAATGGAGTTGAGGCAATTCGAAACGGTGCCGCTTCGAAAAACTTTGATCCAGCGCTATACGAACAAGGTTTTCTTTATGAGTACGCTCAGTCATCGTTAGAGAATGACTTCAATTCAATTGCTCAGCAACTGTTCACGGGTAATCCTGAGTTTTGGAAGATTGTCAAAGCACATTCGGCGATCAGCCAAAAAGTTGACTTGGCGATCGGCTTCTACCAAAAGATCGATCCAACATTCGATCGTGAGTATTTCGAGTCGCTCGCCAAAACGGTTGGCAATGAGAAACCCAGCAAAGGAGCCGAGGACAAATCCGGAAGAAATGCAAACTCAGTCGAATCGGCAGGCAAGGCAAAGTAGACCTTGTCGATGAAAGGTCAATTCAGTTGCTGGTTAGGGCTCGACTGCATTCTCGTCTTGGGAACCATACCTGTAGATCGCATGATAGCCATTGCCGCTGAATGTGACACAACGAAACGGCGGATCAGTGCCTGGTTATTCGCGCGATGCGTTAGGTGGTAGCAGCCGCTTCAGTTACCGTGAATTCCAATTGATTGGATTCATGGTAGGGTTCTAGCAATCTCTCGGGTGTCTGCTGAGGCAGAGTTTCGAACGTTAAGTCTTTCTCAACCCACGGCCGAACCAGCACGTAGGTCGATGGGATGAACAAAGTCGCGAGGATGGTTGCGCCGCCAACTCCGCCAGCGATAACGATCGCCAGTGGTGGCCAGAAAGATCCACCTGCGAACAACAATGGGATGAAGCCACCGATTGTCGTTAGCGTTGTCGAAACGACGTGACGACCCGTAGTTAAGACTTCATCCACGATGGCGTTTACGTCGCCGGCACGCGCCCTCGGGTTGGAGCGGATTTGCGAAAGGACCACGATGCTGTCGTTGATCGCCAAACCAATCAAGCCCGCGATCCCGATCAGTGGATTAAAACCCAATGGGAAACCTGCGATCCAAAGTGTTAAAAATCCGATGCCCGCCGAAAGTCCCGCGACACCTCCCAGCACGCCCGCCAAAATGAAAGAACGAAACGACAGAACGAGCGTCGCAAACATCAACACACCCAAAATCGGTGCGTAGCGGAACAGGCTGGCCATCGAATTGGCCAGTTCTTCGGAGTCGCCACCGACCTGAAGCCGATAGCCGGCCGGCATCTCAAACCCAGACGCCTCCAGGCGGTTCATGAAGTCGCTTGTGACTTCCGGAGGAAGTGCTTCGGGCTGGACGAACGCGCGGACCGTGTTGCACCGTTCTCCATTGCGCCGCGGGATCGACGCCGTCTCGGGATCCACTCGCAACTTACCCACTGCTGACAATGGCATCCAGCGATTGGTTCCCGCCAACTGCAAACGCGTCGACGCGATTTCATTCAAATCACCGCGAATGTCCTGGCCAAATCGAATTCTGACGGGCAGTTCCTCGGTTTGCTCAAGCACGCTGCCGCCGGTTGTCCCTTCGAGTCCCGTTTGCAGCTGCCCCGCAATATCGCCCAACGACAAACCGGCCAATTGCGATTCCGCTTCGTCGGCGTCGATCTTGATTTTCGGCTCGCTGACATCAAACGTCGTGCGGGTGTGAAGCACGTACGGTGTTTGATAAAGCACGTTTTGCATTCGCCGTCCGATCTCTTTAAGTCGAGCGATCTCGGGTCCGTAAACTCGAATCTCAATCGGTGCATCGATGGGTGGTCCCTGTCCTAACTGCCGGACGATAATCTGCGACTCGGGAAACTTCGAATCCAGTCGATGTTGGATTCCGGAAATGATCGCTTCGGCGGACTTGGCATCGTCGGTCGTGATGATTCCCTGGGCATAATTCGGCGTATTGTCTTGATCCATGACGAGGTTGTAAAACACCGTTGGCATACTGCCGCCGATCAGCCAGTCGACTTTCGTGACTCGCGAATCGAGCATGATCTCGTTTTCAATCTCGTCTGCTTGTTTGGCAGTCGCCTGGATCGACGTTTGCGGCGGTGTCCAGACTTGCACATAAAACTGATTGCGATCTGCGCCTGGAAAGAATTGATTGCGAAGTTCTCCCGCCCGCAGAAATCCAATCAATGGAATGCTGATCGCGAGCAGCATTCCCAGCATCGGATGCTTCAAAAAATACGTGAGCCCGCTGCGATACGCTCGTGTGAACCATGGCGCTTGAAGGCCGTAATTGAGAAAGCTTTTACTCTGGTCAATGCGAGCGAAAATTCCGGTGAGCGCCGGAATGATCGTCATCGAAACCAACAACGAGAATATCAATGCCAGAATCACTGTCGTTGCGATCGAGCCGACAAACTCACCCACGCTGCCCGGCAACAGGAAGATCGGCAGGAATGCCAATACGGTCGTCAGCGTTGAACCGAGTAGTGGAACAAAAAGATGCTGAACCGTGTGGGCAATCGCGGATCGACGACTCTCGCCGTCGCGAATTTTGGACGTCACGTCGTCGACGACCACAATCGCGTTGTCGATCAACAATCCGATAGCCACGATCAAGCCAAAAATTGACATTTGATGAAGCGGAATTCCCAACAGCTGCATCGTGAACAGAACCATCGCCGCGACCAATGGCAGCGCCATGCCAACCAGTAACGAACTGCGCCAACCCATCATTACGAAAATCACAAACACCACGACGATGCAGCCCATAAGCAAGTTCATCCCCAGTGCCCCCAAACGGGCGGAAGTGTACTGCTGCTGCTCAAATACGGTCGTCAACTGAACCGATGGCGAAAGCGTCGCGTTAAACTCATCAAGTACTTTGTTCGCGTCGTGCATCCACGAGTCAACACGGCGATCGTCCGACATTCGGACCGCCACGTAGATGCCCCTTTTGGAGTCAGTGATCGCGATCTCGGCAGGCGGATCTTGCCAGTTTTTGCGTACGCTGGCGATATCGGCAAGTCGCACCTGCTGACCGCCTTCGCTGCCGGCGACCGGGATGTTGCCAATCCGAGCGGTCGTTTCAAATGCCCCTTCAACTTCCATCACAAGATTGCTGGACGAATTCCGCAACGTTCCGGATGCGACTTTGGAGTCAGCGTTGCCGATTCGCCGAGCCACTTCGCCAGCTGACAAACCGAGTTCGGCCAGTTTGTCACGGGAAAGTTCGACTGTGATTTCTTCGGTCGGCTCTCCGTAGATTCGAACGAGATCGGTCCCGATAATATTTCGCATGCGGTCGGCCAGCTCTTCGGCGTTCCGGTTTAACAGGTTCAGCATCTCCTGTTCGCGATCACCTTCCCAGGTCAAACCAAGAATCAAGGTAAACGCGACTGCACCCCGATCACCATCAAAGTCGGGTTTGGAGGCGTTTTCCGGGAGCTCGCTTTCGATGTCAGCCAGCTTGTCCCGGATACGAGTAAAGATCTCCTGGGTGTTGTAGACGTTATCTCCCAGCTCGATCTGAATCGACGAAACGTTGGCCCGAGACGACGACTCGAGCGTTTTGATTTCCGCGATATCGCGCAGTTCGGTTTCGATTTTTTTGGTGACCAGTGCTTCAACCCGAGCGGCCGAAGCGCCCGGTAACGTCGTGATGATGTTCGGATTCCGATTGGTAATCCGAGGATCTTCGAGACGTGGCAAGTTGATGAAGGCTGAAAGGCCACTGACGACGATCACGATCAAACTGAGAACCAGCAAGTGTCGGTTGTCGAATAAAATCGTCTTGAGCATCGCAGGCTCCGAGTAAAAATTTGTGAGTTATGTTGGAAACAAAAAATTGGGTCAACGAATGCTCGCGACGTTGACTTGAGGAAAAGCCAGATTGACGTTCTGGTCCGGGACCAATCGGTGTACACCGGAAACGATGACCTGTTCTCCTCGCCGGAGCCCACCCCGGACGTAGGCCAATTCGCCTTCCTGATGAAGGACTTCCAATTCGCGCAACTTGGTAACGGCATTGGTGGAACCGCCAGTCGCCGGCTGGGCAACGTAGCAGCCCCACAAACCGCGATACGTTTCGACGAGCGCGGACGTTGGGATCCAGAATCCAGTTTGAGAGATCGTTTCGGGTAATTCGAGTCGAACCAGATCGCCAACCGACGCAGGTTGGGCGGTTGCGTCGAATGAAAAGACAACGTCAATGGTCCGCGTTTGAGAATTCTTTTCGGGACGGACGGACTTCAGTTTGGCGACGATCTTTTGCTTGCGATAAACCAACAGGTGATTTGTTGACTGCGAAACCGACTCGATTGAGTCGGCAGGCAATCCGACGCGAGCTTCCAACTGGCGATTGTCCAGCAGTTCAAAAACCGGTTGCCCGCTGGTGATGACTTCGCCTTCATCTAATCGTCGAGACGAAATGATTCCGCTGTAGGGAGCATAGAGTTTCGACTTCTCAATGTTGATCTCGATCGTGCCCAACTCGGCCTTCAGCTGGCTGACGAGTGCTCTTTGGGCGGCGATCTGCTCTTTCCGCGTTCCATTCTTCAATTCAGCCAGTTGTGATTTGGCAAGATCCAACTGAGCGGAGACGACTTGTTCGTTGTAGACCGCATCATCCGCTTCCTGTCGGGCAATCGACCTCGAGTTTGTCAACTTCACCAACCGATCCGATGTGATTTGGGCGAGTTTCAGCTGCGAAGTCCAGCGGCGTACCGAGGCTTGAGCGGCGTCAATATCTTCAACACGCGGGCCGGCAATCAGCTCGTCCAATCTGGCTTGGGCTGAAGCGACTTGCGATTGGGCGACATTTCGATTGGATTCTAGGATTTTTGTATCCAGTTCAGCGAGCAATGCTCCTTGCTCAACCGACTCTCCTTCATCCACGGAAACCGCGACCAATTTGCCAGCGACTTCAAAACTGAGTCGACTGTTGCGCCCAGACTCGATCGTGCCGAGGTAGCTCCGCTGGATGTCGTAGCTGGATTCCTCCTTGGCAGTCACGACTTCTACGTCCAGAGCTCGCGCCGCTGGCAACTCGGCATCCGATTTCTGGGAAAACAAGCCGCCAAGGGTAAGGATCGCCAGCACGACAAAAACCAAAGCCAAAGGGGCAACAAATCGTTTCCCCATTACCAGAAATGACCAACGAGCCGTGCTTGTGCCCTGATTCAAATCAAGCGGTAGATCATCGGGTTCTTCAATCAAAAACCGTTCAGACGATTCGATGCGACCGTTTTCGTCTGATCCATCCACCGGGTTGCGGATCGCTCCGTTGTTGTTGACCACCGTTGTTACTCCCCCTGAAGTATCTCAATAAGACGAATTCTTCCTAACATTGACTGATCGGTCAATGTTGCCCAAAAAAAATCAACTCTTGTTCAAAAGTGCCAGCGCGGCCGTAAACGCACTGCGTGGCACGTTACTGGTTTCCATAACGCGGCTGATGATCGCACTCCCCTGCATCAAACAGACAAGCAATCGAGCCAAGTCACGCGGTTTTGCGTTGTCGGTCAACTCGCCTGCTGCTTCGGCCCGGGTCAGCACCTCGGTAAACATGTTTTCGAGCTTTTTCAAGGTTTGCCGAAACGTCTCCGCGATTTCTGCGTCGTCGGTATCAAAGTCTGCCATGTTGGTGCCGATAAAGCATCCATGCGAGCCAGGTTTGCCATGCTCCGATTCCCAACTCTTGAACAGCGCCCGCAAGTTACCCAGTGGCGAGCCAGGCCGTCGCAGGATCCCACCGATCCGACGCCCTTCTAGTTCTCTGAATTTCTCAAACGATTTGAGGAACAGCTCCCGCTTGTTCCCAAACGTGTCGTAGAGGCTTTTTTTGCCGATTCCCATTGCCCCCATCAACTCGGACATGCTGGCCGCTTCATAGCCACGTGCCCAGAAAACCAGCATCGCTTGTCGCAATGCTTGTTCGGTGTCGAATTGTTTTTCGGGTCCCGGTCTCATGACTCATCTCCTTACTCATAATATCGCCAACGTAAACCGATCGGTCAAGGTTAAAGTTCGGTTTTTTGGAAATTTGATCTGGTTACTGAAAAACAGATTCTGGCCGGCGAAAAACAGATCTGGCTACTGACGAACAGGCAATAGG
This sequence comes from Planctomycetota bacterium, assembly GCA_038534355.1. Taxonomy (GTDB): domain Bacteria; phylum Planctomycetota; class Planctomycetia; order Pirellulales; family Pirellulaceae; genus Mariniblastus. Next base: position 4,631 of record JBCAWX010000003.1, on the reverse strand, counting down.
GGCAAAGATTTCACGTGTTTTCAGGGCCCAAGCTGGTGCGGTGAATCAGAACCAGCACGCTTGAAGACGATAAGAAGCAGAAGCTTGGGGTGATTATCTGGCTTGTCGATATGTTTTTGGTGACGATTGTTCGTTGCGAAAACTGCCAGCCTTCATCATCCGTGCAAGCAGCCAACCCGGCTTTTAATCGCTGCCATGACCAAATGAGCCGACAACACGAACCATGAAACTTACGATGAGTTCTCCAACGAACTAGCGTTGGTAACTCTGGCAAATGGCAGTGGACTGAATTGTGCCCACTGGATTCATGGTCGCGCAATTCCGACGCGTCGCATGATTTCAAACAGCCCGTCGTTGTCCAGTTTAATCAACTCCTGAGTTTTCGATTTGGTGGGTGACCAACCATGATGCAGAGCGTGTCGAATGAGTTCGCAAATGACCCTCGGCGTGATTGTGAACATGTTCTCGATGTCCAGGTTGGGAAAGTCCATCCAGTAATCTCGATTAACCATTCCAGCGATGACACAGAGTGATTCGTAGCCATAATCAGCCTGGATAATCACACGAAGCTTTACGCCGCCATCTTCCGTACGGCCATTTTCCGATACGCAGGCGAAATAAGGCAACTCGTCAACAACTAAGCGTTTCTGTTTTGATTTGGGGAATGCCATATTCGTTTGTTCTTTAGGTGATTGATCGCCTTAAAATTCTCAATCGTCGGGGTGGTTGTATGCACCCTTTTCACAGTTCAATTGATTGGCAATACGGTCGAGTTTTGGAGGGAAAGTTGCGGATTTGTGGCGAGATACTTGCGACAAGCTAACCGTCATCGCGCTGGTCCGTACCGTGAATTCGACTCGCGTTTGACGCAAACCAATTCCAATACTCTACGACGTGTTTCTCTTTGTGAGGCATGCGGATTCAGAGGCATCAGCGTTGAGGTTACCGAGTCGCCGTGATTTCAAGACAAACTCAACTTGACGACTTCGATTCTTACGCATCTGCTACGACTGGGCTACAGCTGTTTATAAAAGCATTGACAATAAAAGCGCAACGAGAACTATGGTGGCAACGACTGCCAATACCCAGCCCGGAATCCCAAACGGTGCTGTCCTCGAATTCTGACGTATCGACGGCGAGAATTCCCATGCTTCACCTTCGAAGTGGATACCACAATACTCACACTGAGTTGCATGCATAAAGATTCGTTTCCGACATTTGGGACATCGTACCCGCGTGTCCTCCGCCGCAGCATCACAGTGTTCATCAAACTTCAGGATTGGTGGATCGTCATCCATGTCGTCGGGAAATACGTTTTGCGGAAATGACCGGCTAACCGGAAACGAATGGTTGAGCTTTGGAGACCGATCACGTGATCGGCTACATTCTTGTTATCCGGAAACGTGACGTTTCCGGGCTCAATTTTAACGGTTCACAAGTGTGACTGCCGAAAGGTTAACGTGACCAATCAATCGGAATCCCATCAATGTTATTGATGGAAAAGACATGCATCAACATGACACGAACGGCTTGTTCGAGAGTGTCAAAATCAACGATTGTCGCGTCGGAGAAACGTTGGATACCGATTTCGTGCCTCGTGTGAGTGCGAAACCCATTTTGCGTTGCCGTGATGACGACGCCGTCGTAGTTGGGAATCGATGGATCCCATTCGGCCGGGTATCGCGATGATTGTTTTATGATTTCGCCGATTGCAGTAACGAGCGCCGAAGCAGCAAGGCCAGCGGGCAGCAGCGATTTGCGTTCATCGACGTTAAGTTGCCATTTCGAAGCGAGCTTTCGACCAAGTGCTGGTTCGTCAATGGCGTTCATTGGGTGAGGTACAACCGATAGATCAAGATGAAGCGTGTAAAAAACAAACTGCCGCAGCGCAATCCGTGTATGCCAAATTCTTACTTCAACGCTTCCGATTTGTAGTTGACGATGTTGTTTTCAGCATTCAATCTGGCAACCTCGAGGTATCGTTCGAGTTCGTGGTGAACAGTGGCATTTGCGTTAACAACCAAGGAGCACTCAGCGACAAAAGTGTCGATTTTGGTATTGGGGTCACTCCGCCAAACATGCGGGCGTACATTGCGTTGGATCTCAGAAATGATCGGCTCAAAATCGGCCGCGGTGATTGCACCGACTAAAGGATTCCTGGATTGGGATTTTTCGTTCTCGAAACGTTGCATTTTACTGGAAAGCAAGAACCAATCTTTTACAGAATATGTCTTCGTGTAAGTCGGGATATTCATCCATTGCGATCTGCCAGTTTGGAAACCACGATTTAGGCCAACGAAAAATCCAGACACGACAAGCACCACCAAAAAAATGGCAGTCAAAGAAAAACGGGCGAATTTGGTGTCCATTTTGGAAGTCCTTTTGAACGCGGATAATTCTCATGGGGTCAAACGCGATCGTAGTCCTTTGAGTTCGTCAGAGCACTTGATCAATATTCGACGACAGAGCCTTTTGGCAATTGCTTTCTAAGTTTTGCTATTCCATCAGGTGTTACATCGGTATCAGTCAGGACAATTGTTTTTACTCGCAAGCCATACAGGTGTTGGAGACCAGCGTCCGTAATGTTCGTTCCAGACAACTGTAACAAGTTTTCTGGGTCTAAAACCTCGACATGTTTTAGGTCAGAATCCTGTACTTTCGTACCCTCGAAATGCAGTTCAAGCAAGTTGCCAACGTGATGCCGTGGTAGCGGACCAATTTGTTGCTTCGGGTCGTAGAGAACAGCGGCCTCTAGTTTCCCAGCTCCGGTAGCACGCAAGGATGCCTGGACGCGCTCGTATCGTCTTTGAGGGTAGCTGTACCATTGATAGGCAATCGAAAAGGCAATGATTGCTGCAACCGACGTCACGAACATCGTTTTTAGTGAGAATCTCATATCGCTCGCAGCTTACAAGGAAGAAAGAGTCCTGAATTCTACCGGTCTTTGGTTTGGGGGCGATCGTTTGAATTCGTAGGTTGGCAAAAACTTGGTCGTCGCGTGAATCAGGTCCATGACGCCACAGCTTGCCGCCCCTATGAAAATACAAATCCCATTATGGCAATTGACCTGAGCAAACTCAAATCGATGGTTTGCAATTTCCGATCTCGAAAAACACCCTTATGGTAAACCCGGACGGCAGCGCGCCGCGTTGAACCTGGTCCAAAGCAATTTACCGTTTCCCGGAGCACTTTCTTGCCCGTCCAGCCAACTTGTGTTGCCAACAAGCGGTTCATTAATCGCGCCTACGCATTCGCAGAGCGGCGATTCGCGCCGAAACGGCTTTGGTTTTTGGCATGGTTATCTTTCTGTCTGAAGATGTTTCTGTCTGTCAGACAACGCGTTGGTCGAGGCAGTCGACTTAGTCGAATTCACAGCTTGCTCTCGAAACAAAACTATTTTTTCTACTTGAAGTTTCGTCCGTTCAAGCTCATTCTTTACATCAGGTCGTAAAACAAAGCTAGAAAGCCCCCGTTTACCCAATGTTTACAATGTAGAATCCGGAACATTGAGAATCATCAGTATGCTTTCGAGCGCAATTGCATATTCATTGTTCTGCTCAACGAATGATTTTGCGGTTCGAGTTTTGGAAAGAGCCGTTGGCAAGATTGTTGAACCGCTGAGCATGCAAATAGCGGTTTGTCGGATCATCGACCGGATCTTGAAATTGACGTTCGACGTCTTTCCCAACAATCGGCGAAGTGCTTTAAAGCAATTAGAACATGTCAGTCTTCCAGTATTTGTCTACTCCTTATCTCGTGTAACGGTATCACTTATCAGGTCCTTGAGGCTCATTTCGAATGTAAATGCCTTGAAGGAAACACCTGATTCAATCGATTTTTTCTGAATCGGTGTATAGACTTCATCAAATATCGCGACGTACTTCGCTCTGGCTTCGTTTTCAATTGCAAGTACTTTCGCCCTTGCTTCTTTGAGCTCGTCGTTTAGCTTTTTGCATCGCTTTTCAATGCGGTCCATTTGTTCATCTGACAAATCGAGTGTTTTTCCGTATTCACCATACAGCGACCGAGAATAAAATCTTTTCCCCCGCATCTCTTGAGCCCTCTTAGAAATTGACTTCAATTGATTGGGTAAAAAGACATCTTTCAATTGCTTTAGAAGTTGGATTTGCTTCTTCAGCCGACCCAATTCGTCTAGCTCTGCATTGGTTTCGGTCGCGCGGATTTGTTGTGAAAGACTGGAGATGTCGTTTCGCTGGCGTGTCGTTAGCTCAAAGTCAACCTGGGACAAAAGTTGTTCGGTTGACAAATACCGAGCAATGTCGACCAAGCCTAGCTTTTCAAGGTTTGAAATTGTCCCCTTCAACGCCTGCACTTGAACCCAAACGTTGGCAGCTGGGTCAGTATAAACTGGTCGCTCAACCATCACCCCGTCTTTGTCTTTGACCAGTATTGATGTCCCGTTCGAGAAGTCGGGAAGGACTTCTTGGCCGACCCCAACTGAACATGCCAAGGAAACGAGGGAAACAGACAAAATCAACATGGCAGTATGGTATTTCATATCGCTTTCCAAATATTAGAAAACAGTCGTTACAACGCTTCGGTCCATTGATAGGTTTGAAACATAGAGTTTGCAAAGTCTAAAAATTGGCTCTCCAATTGAGCTGGCACTG
>JBCAWX010000002.1:0-354009 GCA_038534355.1 Planctomycetota bacterium | reverse complement strand
GATTTAACTCCTCGTTGTCCTACTCCACCGCCCGCCTAGAGCCGGTCCGCTACTTTTGCATGTAGCGTTTGGGCGCAAGCCCTACGGTGTTGGTTTGTAGCGTAAGGGTGCAAGCCTGGTTCAACTCATTGTTGTCCTTTGTCACCGGCCGGCTCGCGCCGGTCCGCTACTTTTGAATGTAGCGTTTGGGCGCAAGCCCTACGGTGTTGGTTTTTCTTCTGGGCAATTGCCCTCTGTGCACGGTGTGCCGAATGAGCAAGACGACGCAGCTCGTTTCAATTCCTTACGAAAATTCGGCCAACTCAACCCAGATTCTTCGATAGCTGATTTGTTGTACAAATCCTGTTAGGCTAGCAAGGCGTCGCTGTCCTTTGGCTGTTAAACGTTTGAACTCGAAACCCAGCTGCAGCTGCACAACGCCTTTTGAACAACCCCATTAAACGGCAAGCTCATGATGTACGGCACCGCTTGCAGCCGTCACCTTCAGCCTTTGATGACCATCTCAACATCTCGAGTCATGATTCATGAATCAACCAATGCTCCCACAACTTCAACCGTTCAATCAACACAACCAAACGCTCAAAGAACATGTCCACCCAACTGAATGGACCAACCCTCAGTCGGACCAGCCCTATCACTTGGTCGTCATTGGTGCTGGCACTGCGGGCTTGGTTACCGCAGCCGGGGCGGCAGGTCTTGGCATCGGCAACCGAGTTGCCTTAATCGAAAAAGAGCTGTTGGGAGGCGATTGCCTTAATGTCGGTTGTGTACCCTCCAAAGGACTGATCGGCGCCGCCAGGCTGGCCGCAGCGACACGTGAAGCGAGTGAGTTTGGAGTGCATGTCGCCGACCCTCAAGTTGACTTTTCGGCGGTGATGGATCGCATGCGTGCCAAACGAGCCCACATCAGTCCAGTTGATTCTGCCAAGCGATTTAGCGAACTCGGTGTCGATGTCTACTTCGGTCAAGGAACCTTTGTCGACGACGAAACAGTGACCGTCACCCGAGACGATGGGTCAGTCTCGACATTGAAGTTTCGAAAAGCAGTGATCGCAACCGGTGCTCGCGCAGCGGCGCCACCGATCAAGGGCCTCGACTCGGTTGATTACCTGACCAATGAAAACTTGTTCTCCCTGACTGAGCTACCTCGTCGTTTTGGGATCATTGGTTCGGGTCCTATTGGAAGCGAAATGGCCCAGTCCTTTGCGCGATTTGGCAGCGAGGTCTTTTTGTTCGAACGCTCATCTCAGATTCTTTCTCGTGAAGACCCGGAGGCTTCCGCGATCGTCCAACGACAATTTGCAGCCGAGGGAATCCAACTGATGTTGAACTCAACGGACATGGAAATCAGTCCCGCTGGAGAAGCGATTCAAGTTGCAGTAACACGCGACGGCAAACGCCAAACGATCGAAGTCGACCAACTGCTCGTTGCCGTCGGCCGTGCGCCGAATACCGATGGCCTTGGATTGGAAAACGTCAACGTTCAATTTGATAAAACCGGTGTTTTGGTCGACGACTATTTTCAAACGACCAATCGGAAGATCTACGCTGCGGGCGATATCTGCACCAAATTCAAGTTTACGCATGCGGCTGACTTTCAGGCTCGTGCGGTGATTAAAAACTCGCTGTTCGCAATTGGTCCGTTTGGTCGCGCGAAGTCCAGCGACCTTGTGATCCCTTGGGCAACTTACACGTCACCGGAAATCGCCCATGTTGGCATATACGAAAGAGAGGCCAAAGAAGCGGGTGTCGAGATCGACACCTATATCCAGAAGTTTGAGCACATCGATCGAGCCATTCTTGAAAACAAGGAAGATGGTTTTGTCAAAGTCCATGTCAAAAAAGGTACGGATCAAATCCTGGGCGCGACCATTGTTGCCGAGCACGCTGGGGACCTGATCTCGGAAATCTCTGTAGCCATGACCAACGGACTGGGTTTATCTAAAATCGGCAGTTCAATTCACCCATACCCCACCCAGGCAGAAGCGATTCGAAAGCTGGGCGACCAATTCAATAAGACACGCTTGACGCCGTTTTCGAAAAAGATTCTTGGCTGGTTGCGTCGCTGGAATGTCGGCCAATAAGCCGATTGTCGACAATGAAAACTGGCTATCAATCTTTTGTCGTTTCGATTCGCGACGTCAGTCGAGCCCCAACTGCTCCAGGCAGAAATCGACAATGGAATTCTCATCGCTCTCTACGTCGACAACGAGAGCATTTTGCGGTTCTTCCAACGTTGACAATTGACTATCAAGCAATTCAGGTGGCATGAAATGGTCTTCGCGCCCTTTTAGTCGCTCAAGCAGGACTTCGCGATTTCCCGTTAGCCAGATGAACTTCAGCTCCGGGTCGCCGTTTCGCAACACGTCACGATATTTTACTTTCAGTGCGGAACACGCGAGAAACAACGGCCCGCATCGCTTGACGTCATGCGACTTGATTTCGTCTGATAAACGCTCAAGCCAACCGGCTCGGTCGTCATCATCGAGTGGTTGCCCTGATGCCATCTTCTTGCGACTGGTTTCCGAATGAAACTCATCCGCGTCCAGGAAAGTACCTTCAATTCGATTGGCCAGCATCGACGCGATCGTCGTCTTGCCACTGCCGCTAACGCCCATCACCACATACTTGAACAAGTTTGCCTGCACCTTAATCCTTTAAAAAATGTAGCTCAGGATCAAAGCACCGACCAAACCAACAATCGAAATGATGGTTTCCATCACCGTCCAAGACATCAAGGTCTCCTTTTCGGTGAGACCAAAAAACTTGCTGACCAGCCAGAAACCACTATCGTTGACGTGTGAGAGCGTCGTTGCACCCGAGGCAATCGAGATCGTAATCAGTGCATAATCCGCGCTCGACAATTCTGACATCCCGGGCAGCAGCGGTGCAATCACGGCAGCAGTGGTCACCATCGCAACGGTGGCCGAACCTTGAGCGACTCGAACGAGTGCAGAAATCACAAACGCCAACAAGACGATGTTAAATTCCGATTGAACCAACGCATCCGCCATCACTTTGGCGACGTCGCTGTCGATCAGGATCTGCTTAAAGACGCCACCAGCACCGGTGACCAGAATAATGATTCCAGCCGGCGCCAACGCTCGATTGCTGAGATCCATGATCTGTTCGCGGGAAAATCCTTGCTTCGAGGCCAAGAAGAATGCTGCTGCCAGGACTGCGATGACCAGCGCGGTAAACGGGTGCCCGAAAAATCCTATCAACTGCAAGACCACGCCCTGCTTTGGCAAGTTTGGCGTAAAGTCCGTCAGCTTGAGTACGGCTGCCAAAATCTCTTGCTGTTCTTTGGGAGAAAGATCTTGGTCTGGCTTGACGGTTTCAATCAACTTCAAAAAATCCTCGCTTGCCTCCGCACGATCTTTCAACGGCAAAAAACTGGTCGTCGCCGTTGTGCCTTGGTAATCCGTGTACCGGAAAGTGAAATCAACATCTTTCTGACCAATCACCAACAATCCTGGCCCATCCATCTCCTTCGCAAATTCTGCATTTGAGATCACGACTACCTGAGTTGCCGGCGGTTTAAAAATCTCCGACGTGACCGCCTGAATCAAGATCAACACAATCGGCAGCATGATGATCAAGAAGACTCGGGTGAACGAAGGCAAATCAGCCTCTTTGATTGGCTTGTCTGTTCCATCAGCAAACTCTTCAGGAATCCCTTTGGGAATCTTGTTAGCGATGAATCGCCCGAAAACGGGTCCGGCCAGAATGGCTGCAGGAATACCGATGATGACACCAAACAGGATGACCAACCCAAGGTTCGCGCCCAATTGTTCCGCGACCAGAATTGGACCTGGCGTCGGCGGCACAAACGCATGAGTCACCGCAAGACCTGCCAACAACGGAATCCCATAGTACAGCAGTGGTTTTCCCGTCTTTTTGGTCAACGCGTAAACGATCGGAATCAGGATCACTAACGCGACGTCCAGGAAGACAGGGATGGAAACAAGAAAGCCGGTAAACACCATCGCCCAAGACGCATGTTTGTCTCCAAACCGGCGCAGCATCGAGTACGCCAACGCCTCGGCACCTCCAGCCGCTTCTAAAAGCTTGCCAAAAATCGCTCCAAGGCCCACGACCGTCGCCACGAATCCAAGGATCCCTCCCATGCCGGATTTGATGCTCTCATTGATGCTCAGCAAATCCATCCCAGACATGATCCCAACGTAGTAGCTGGCCAGAATCAAAGCGATGAATGCATGAAGCTTGACCCAAAGAATCAACACGAGCAACAAGATGATCGCTGACACCGCCGTTAGCACGGTTCCAGTCAACGACGGTTCAACAGAAACGTCGGCAAGAAGTTCAATCATCATGCGTTTGATTTCTAAGGTTCAACGGTTGGATTGCGAACAACGTGGTTAGCGACGTTTTCAATTTTCACTGCTTCGGTACGGCACGCACGGATCCAGTTGAGATACCACCGTCGACCAAAATGATCTGCCCCGTCACATAGGCGCTGGCATCCGACGCGAGAAAGATCAGCGCCCCGTCCAGATCTCCATGTTGTCCGGGTCGACGTAGCGGAATGCGCTCCGTCAAATACTCGACCCATTCTTTCTCCTCATACATCACGGCGTTTTGAGCGGTCTTAAACCAGCCAGGTGCCAAACAATTTACTGTGATTCCAAGCGGTCCCCAGTCATCGGCCAAACTCATCGTCAACTGTTTGGTTCCACCCCGACTGGCACAATACGGCCCCAGTCCCGCGTAGGCGTGGACGCTGGTCACCGATCCAATATTAATGATCCTTCCGTAGCCGACGGAAATCATGTGCCTCGCGACGGATTGTGCAAGAAAAAAGACACCTCGCAAGTTTGTGTCCAAGACGAGATTCCAGTCGTCCCAGGAAACCTCCATCGCTGGCTTGCGAACATTGCAGCCGGCGTTATTGACCAAGATATCAATCTTGCCAAACTCTCCGATTGACTCTTCAACCGCCGATTGAATGCTCTCTTGATCGCGAACGTCCAGGACAACCGGCAAACATCGAACTCCATGTTGCTCCACCGTTTCTCGGGTCTGTTTCAATGACTCAGCAGTCCGACTGGTGATGATCACGTCGGCACCATTTTGGGCCAGCGTTTTTGCGAACTGCGCACCCAATCCGCGGCTTGCTCCGCTAACAAAAGCGACTTTACCAGTAAGATCAAAAAGTGGATCAGCCATGAGCTCTCTAAGGTTCCAAAATAACTTTTAAAAGATTTTCATCGTTACGATGCAAACGTGCAAACCAGTCCGCACCATCTGAAAGCGGAACAATCATCGAGATCATCGGTTGCACTTGAATTGCGCCCGAATCAATCTTCTCAATGGCTAGTGGATACTCGTTTTGAATCGCACACGAGCCATAGACGGTTAGCTCTCGTGTCACCATCTTTTGCCAGGGAAACTCGACCGCTGGAGAAATGTTTCCAACACATCCCAATGATCCCCCTTTAGCAAGAACGTTGACCGCGAGATCGACGGTTGCCGAGATACCCACGACCTCCATCGCAACATGAACACCGTTGCCTTGCGTTGAATGAAGGACCCGTTCTTCGGCACCTTCTCCGCCCATGATGACGGTGTCCGCACCGAGTTGTTTCGCCATTTCCAGCTTGAACGGATCCAGGTCGACTGCGATCACATGCTGACAGCCCGCGTCCTTAAGTGCCTGGACAATCAACAAACCAATGATCCCTGCGCCGATCACGACTGCGCTGTTCCCGGGTTGAACACCGACGCGTTTGACCGCGTGAAGCGCGACAGCGACCGGCTCACAGAATGCCGCTTCTGCAAAACTCATCGTTTCGGGAATCTCGTAAAGGATCCTCGCGGGCACACTGATGAATTGGGCAAACGCACCCGGCTGGTTGTATTCGCCGCAAGAGACTCCCAAGACGCGACGCTGATCGCACAAATTGACTCGACCAGAAACGCAAAATGGACATTGATTGCAGTAAATGGTGGAATCGAAGGTCACGCGTTGTCCAACGTTCCAATCAGCGACCGCTTCACCAACTTTGGCAATCACGCCAGCCGATTCGTGTCCCATGATGACCGGTGGAATTCGACGACCGCTGCTGCCATCTATGCCATGCACATCACTGCCACAAATCCCTGTCGCTTTGACTTCGACCAACACTTCGTCCGAGCCAATCATTGGCACTTCGACCTCGATCAGTTCAAACGTCGAAGTCGCAGTGAGGTTTAACGCTTTCATGGTTGGCAAGTTACTTTTGAGCGTGAATTCGGTGGAGTACTGACAGCGAGTGGAAGCTATGCATTGTACCCGTTCTCGCAGTGCTCCGCTGATTGCCGAATGTAGCGTCGAGACCAGTTTTGCCGACAAACTTGATTCCGAAAACAATTCGGATTGAGAAAACTTGGATAAGCGGGCAAAAGCTAAAATAGGCTTTCGATAACTTCTCTATCGCGAAACTGGTACGCGTATCAAGGACTGCCAAAAGTACTGGCAACACGGATCAATCAACTTGTACCAATCGCATGCGTTGGAAAACGTTCGAACACAGTCGAATCTGTCTTTGGAAGTGATTGCCAACCTGTTTTGCTTCCAACCCTGACAAGTCGTACATCGATTTCCATCCTCCACGCCCCGACTAATCTGATAGACGAGCCCATACGTGAACCTTTTTAACTTCACTCACAAACAACGACGATCGCGTCAAAACGGCAAACGATCTGGCGCCGCAGCCGTCGAAGCTGCCGTTTGCTTTCCAGTGATCTTTTTAATCCTGGTGGCTTCGATCGAAGTGTGTGGCGGGATGTTTCAGAACTACGATGCTCATACGGCAGCCTTTGAGCTATCCAAGCAAGCATTGAAACGAAACACCACAACTGATGACCTGCAAGCTAAGGCAGCACAGCTACTGCCTCAACTTGGATTTGATACCTACGACGTTCGAATTGACGTGCTTCCAAGAACCGTGAACACAGAGAGTGTTGAATCGACGCCCTACTCAACCTTCCTGATTCCTCAAACGGGTGTCGCGACACCGGGGCTTGAGGAGCTGCCGCGTGGAACCATCTTGCGACTGACGCTGACGGTCGAGCGCCCATCATTCCAGGCCGTGGAATGATCCGGAAATACCTTGACCAAGAGGTTTCTACGAACTGTGTTTTTGTCAAGGAATTCTAGGATGAAGAAACACCGAAATCGCCGAGGTGCGACGGCCGTGGAATTTGCCTTAGTCGCTCCCATTGTTTTTCTCGTTGTCTTGGGCCTCGTCGAATGGGCGAGGTTCGAGATGGTTCGACAAGTCACCTCAACGGCTACGTTTAATGGTGCGAGAGCTGGCGCATTAATGGGCGCTACTGATGTCGATGTAGAAACCAAGGTCAATAACATTTTAGATGTCTACTTCGTCAATAACGCGACGACGACCACGACATTCTCCGATTCAAAAGTCACTGTAAACGTCAAAGTACCGGTTGGACCAAACTCCTTTCTTCTAACCCGTTTTTTCGGTCAAGCCACACTTGAACGCGAGTTCGAGATCATGCTTGAAAATTGAACCACTGAAGTCTTTCCTCACACAAGGTCACACAATGAATCGAGCCAAGCGGAATCGCCAAGGGGCAACGATCGTCCTGATGCTGGTGTTGATCACCGTCATCTTTGTTTTTGTCGCCTTTGCAGTCGAAGTCAGTCGAATTCAGCTGGCCCAGTTAAAACTTCAGACGGCTGCTGATCTTTCCGCTCGTGCAGGTGCTGAGGCGATGTCGCGCGGCGTTGGCGACGTTTCCAATTTAGGCTCATTTGAAACATCGATTCGAAACGAATGCGATATGATCATGAGCCACAACGAACTGTTTGGCAAACCGGTCACGTTTGACGCCAACGCACAGATCAGTTTTGGAATTGCGGAACAAGAACCAGGGAAGACCAACAGCGGCATAGGGAAAGGGAAGGGAAGATTCAAGTTTACGAAACATGCAAACTTGACGCTTGAGTCCAATTCCGTCAGCGTATCACCGGATATCAACCAATTCCCTCTGATCTTTGGCAGCTTCCTGTCGGTCACCAATGTTGACTTGGCCGCCAAGTCAACTTCGATGGTTCAAGAACGTGACATCGTGATTGTCGTTGACAAGTCATCTTCCATGATGGACATGGGAGCAGGAACAATCCGCTTGTCCGAATATCATCCGAACTTGTTGCAACTTGAGGATCGCCTGTATCTGGAAGGAGATGCGTATCATCCCGATGGGGCGTACGGCGGTAACGGAAGAACGACCGAATTCGATATCGATGATGGAGTGATTCACTTAACCAAGATGCAAGCGCTCAAGTTGGCCTTGTTTCAATTCCGAGAAGTCATTGAGCAAACACCAGGAAATGAACAACTCGGGCTGACTGGATATGCCGATTTCGCTGATATAGCTTCCAGTGGACCAACGCCTCCTGGTAAGGTCGATATCCAAGCTGGACTCAGTGCCACGGTTTTCAACGCGATTGTGACCGATGGCATTTGCGACAACTATACAACTCGCAACTCGATCACAGAGGCCACTGCAGCACCACTGGAAGACCAAACGACGAATTACGATCAGTTCGACTTCAACTACCTAAAAATGCGTTGGTCTTCGAGCACAAACATTGTTGACGGCATCGAAGTTGGCGCTGATATTCTCGCGGATCCGCTTCGTCGACGGCCGGTCGCACAACCCATCATGATTGTTTTGACAGATGGCAATCACAACACGACAAATGCCGGTGATGCTGCGTCCCCGAGCGCCGCTGCTCAAAACGCGATTGCAGCGATCCCGGATCTAAAAATCTACACGATTACGTTTGGAGCGAACGCTAACCAACAAACGATGATCGATGTCGCCAGCATTGGCAAGGGACGACACTTTCACGCCGATGACGTCTCCAACCTTGTCAAAGTGTTTCAGGACCTCGCCTCCAACGCAGGTGTTCGAATTATCGAATGAAGTGCAGGCGATTTACCTACTGCATTCATCCAAGCTTCACCGTAGCCGCTGATTCAATCTCCAGCAATTGAGTGCATGTCATTGGCATACGCATCAAGTCGCTGAGTCATTTCGATTTTCAATTGTTCCAAACCACCGAGTTGTTCAATTTGATCGGCTGGGACATAAGTGAACATGTAGAACTTGATCTTTGGCTCGGTTCCTGACGGACGCGCTGCCACATAGTTTCCTTCCACGTTGGTTTCGAAAATCAATACGTTACCCGTGGGCCCCTCCATCGGTTCATCGCCGCCGCTGAGCAATGTTCGCCGCCCAGTGGAGTAGTCGCGCAGTGCGACCACATCGAGCCCGCCAAGCGACGTTGGAGTCTGCGAACGAAACTGGCTCATCAGTTCATTCATGCGTTTCATCCCATCGGAGCCTTCCATCCGAATGTTGATCAGACGCTCCTGATGGTAACCATATTTCAAATAGAGTTCGTCCAGATGTTCAAACAGTGACTTGCCGGCGGCTTTGACTTCGGCGGCAAGTTCCGCCATCAGCATGCAGGCGACCGCACCATCTTTGTCACGACAGTACTCTCCAACCAGAAAACCATGCGACTCTTCGGTTCCATAAATAAAGTCGCTCGGGCCATGCTGATCCATGACGCTGCAAATCCATTTGAAGCCAACCAAATTCTCGTCCAAACACCGAACGCCATAGTGCTGACAGGCGCGACGGAGCATCCGTGTTGTAACCAACGTAGAGACAACGAAACTCCGCTCGTTCAACGATCCAGCCTGTTGACGTTTGGACAAAACAAAATCACCCAACAACACTGACAACTGATTGCCGTTAAACGTCTTCCATGGCCCCGATGGGTCCATCGTTAACGGCGCTGCCGCCCCCATCCGATCACAATCTGGGTCGGACGCCAGAATCAACTCGGCGCCAGTCGACTGAGCGTGCTCAATGATCGACTCAAAGACCACTTCATTTTCAGGATTGGAAACATGCCCAGGAACATTGGGAAAATCACCGCTCGGTTCGCGGTGTGGCTCGTAGATTTCCAATTGGTCGAATCCGACGGCGTTCAGCGTCGCTTTGACATTGAACTCACCCACACCATGCAGCGGTGAGAAGATAACTTTCAGATCACGCGGGCCATCAAAACTCTGTGTAACGTGATGCTGCTTGAGCGCTTCATCAACTTCCGCGCGAATCAAATGGACTTTGTTGTTTTCAACGGCTTCTGAAAAATTGGCGACTTGTATCGAGTCGACTTGGCCAACTCTTTCGATGACTGCTTTATCGTGAGGCGGAATCAGTTGGGCACCGCTGGACCAGTAAACCTTCACAGCATTGTCGCTGGGCGGATTGTGGCTGGCCGTCACCATGATGCCACAGTCGCATTGCTTGTAACGAATCAAGAACGAAAGTTCGGGTGTGCTGCGATAGTCGTCGATGAAGTAAACTTCAAATCCGTTGGCCACCATCACGCCGGCACACAACTCTGCGAATTCTCGGCTGCGGTGACGAGTGTCATAAGCGATCGCCATCGACCAAGGCCCATCCGGCTTGAACTCTTTGACATAATCGGCCAATCCTTGAGCACTTTCTCCGATCGTACGATCGTTAATGGCGTTGGAGCCAAATGGATACATGGTGCCTCGACGACCACCGGTCCCAAACGGGATGACGGTCCAAAAGACATCGTCCAACTGCTTCCATTTACCGTCTTCAATGTGACTGGCAATTCCCGCTGCGTATTCGCGATATCGCTCTTCGGTCAGCCAGCAAGTGATATTTTCGACGGCGGAATCGGTCAACTGTCCGTCTTGGGCGGCCGCAGAAACTTTGTCGAGGTAAGGTTGCGGGTCAAAATCGATCGGAGCATTCATGGGTTACAAACAGTCTGGCAAATTTGTCTGAGAGGGTTACGACTGTCAGATTCTAAATCGGTTTATGGTCGTCACAAGTCGGCTGCTTCAAGACATACCCAATTCTGCCGAAGTGAATTAGACTGCGAGCTACATTCTTTCCAATGAATTGCATTTGAGCCAACCAGGGGCCAAAAACAGAGGCCAACGATTATGAGTGAACCGATCATCAGCGTTTCCGGACTTCGCGGAATTATTGGCGAAAGCCTCGATCCGATCCTTGCGATCAAATACAGCGTCGCTTACGCATCATTGCTGCAACAGCCCGGGCCCATCGTCGTGACTCGTGATGGACGAGCGACTGGCACCATGCTGGCCCAAGCCATTTGTAGCGGTCTGTCAGCGATTGGGCGGGACGTGCTGTACGGTGATGTTGCAGCTACCCCCACTGCAGGCATTCTGGTCAAAACCCACCAGGCGGCGGCCGGTATTCAGATCTCAGCCAGTCACAACCCGGCCCCATACAACGGCATCAAACTTTTTGGTGCCGACGGACGCGTCATACCGGCTGATGCTGGTGAAAAAGTGATTGATGCGTACCGAAATTTTTCATTCCCTAGCGTTCCGCACGACCAGATTGGCACGATCCAATCAATCGAAGACACAACAACAGCTCACCTCAATGCCGTTTTGGAAACAATCGATACGGAAGCCATTCGAGAAAAGAAGTTCAAAGTGGTCCTCGATAGCCATCACGGTGCCGGATCAGTTTTGGGCCGACGACTGCTGGAATATCTGGGGTGCGAAGTCCAATGTCTTGGTGGAGTCCCGGATGGTTTATTTACGCGTTCCCCCGAACCAACCGAAGTCAACTTGAAAGAAACCACTGCGGCAGCGGCCAACTTCCAAGCCGACGCAGTTTTTTGCCAAGACCCCGATGCGGATCGATTGGCCGTCATCGATGAAACCGGCAGCTACATTGGCGAGGAGTACACGTTGGCAATGACGCTCAATCATGCGCTCAGTCAACGACAAGGGCCTGTTGTGATCAATTGCTCATCCAGCCGAATGTCGTCTGACATCTGCGATCGATACGGGTGCGAGTTACATCTCAGCGCCGTAGGAGAAGCCAACGTTACCAATAAGATGATTGAACTAAATGCCGTTTACGGAGGCGAGGGAAACGGAGGACCGATTGACCCACGTGTCGGCTACGTTCGCGACAGCTTCGTAGCGATGGCACAGATTCTGGATGTCATGGCTGGAACTGGCAAAACGATCTCTCAACTGGCAGCAGAGATTCCTGGCTACGAGATCTGCAAGACGAAAATCGAGATCGATCGCAATGAAATCCCTGGCCTCTACGAAAAACTACAGCAACGTTTTCCGGATGCGGCTGTCAGCACCATGGACGGACTTCGGCTCGACTGGCCTGACCGGTGGATGCTCGTCCGACCCAGCAACACCGAACCGATTGTTCGTGCGATCGCCGAAGCAAAAACGATGGACTCCGCGAGACAGCTTTGTGATGCGGCCGCTGAACTATGCAACGACTGACACTGCCGATCGCATTTGCATCAACAAACCAATCAGCGTTTCGTCAAGGGATTTAGGCGACACGAGAGACAACGACCGAACAGGTTTGGTTCTCTATAAGCGCGCTAATTATGTAAGCGCTAATCATGTAAGCGCTAATCCTCTGGATATGGGATCTCTTCATTGTTGATCGCCGCCAGAGCATTGGCAGCGGCTCGCTGTTCTGCCTGTTTCTTGTTTTTCCCCCAGGACGGAGGAAACGATTTCTTGTTGACCTTGGCGGAAATCTTGAACCATTTTTCATGATCGGGACCACGCGCGTCGATCAACTCGTAATTCGGTGGAACTCCATATCGTTTTTGCGCGTATTGTTGCAACTCTGCTTTGTAGTTCGTCGCAAAGTCTCCCGCGATCGTCTCGTCGACTTTGGGAATAATCAATGGCAGCAAGAAACCTTTGACGACCTCCAAGCCACCATCCAAATAGATCGCTGCAATAATTGATTCAACGGCATTGGCCAAAAGCGATTTCGGCACACGACCACGCGAGCCGACTCCTTTGCCTACGATGATGCAAGTCTCCAACTGGAGGTCGCGACCAATTTGTGCGCACGATTCTCGGCTGACCACGTTCGACTTGACTTGCGTCAGCTCCCCTTCGAGCCAATCGGGATACGTGTCAAACAGGTACTCGCAAACAGTAAACCCAAGGATTGAGTCGCCCAAAAACTCCAACCGTTCGTACGACAACAACCGGGAGTTGGCTACCGACGCGTGCGTGATCGCCTCGCTGAGAAAATTTCGATCCTTGAATCGATAACCCAACAACTCTTCGCAGGCCAAGACGGCACGAAGCTGTTCCTCGGATAGTTGGGACGAATTATCAGATTGCGTCATGGATGCACAAGGCAGGATAAATTAGATGATTGCGAACAGTTGGAAGAGGCAGGACGAAGTTAATCTCACACAAAACTATTGTCAATTTGAGTTGTAAGTTTCTTTCTCCCTAAAACTTCCGTCATCGTGATCGATAATCTTGATCGCGACGAACTCAAACTCCGTTTCAAGAATGCGCTACCACCGATTTGCGACATGCGCTTCTTCAATTGCGACGACTTGCGCAGTCATGTGCGCATGAGCGAACGACTACCTCATGGTAGAAAAAAGCCGTAAGACACCCCGGATAGACACCCCAACCCCCTCCCTCGCGTCGACGCATACGCCAATAGACGTAAATATGCATTTGATCAAGCAACAAGTTCAACAAATGGACTTGAAATCGGCTTGTCAAAAACGGTCATGGAAGTGGGTATAAGACAAAACCCCAAAACCAGGCGACAGTTCCGCTCGTGATGAAGTTTGTTCCAAGTTTCCCAACTGAAACAAGCACAGCCTATCTCAATATTGTTGGTAACGTTTGGATGACGTTTTAGACGAACTCTATGGGCAACTTACTCAACCGAATGAAGACCGGACATTTAGTTTGAGCTTGTATGAAATCAAAAGTTCCCTGCTGCTTGAAAAGTAGTCAATTTGCGGCAGTTAGAAACGACTACATTCCCAAGCGCTGTTCGATCTGACGTGCCCTCGGATCGATTCCGGAGGACTCTCCAAACGTGGTGCGAAAGAACTCGCTAAAAGATGGTCGCGTGTTTGAGCCGCTCAACGTTTCGGATTTCGAACTGTTCTGCATCGCTGCACAACCAGTCACCGACACTAGAGCAACCCCAAGGATTATCACTGTCAGTACGCAAGACGCTTTGCGGCACAAAGCTGACAATGCAGATCGGCGCACGAACGCTCTCGTCGAGTTGTTAACTTGATCAATACGCATGGTTTTCGCATCCCAAAGCGACCATCGGGCAGGTATGTGCCGGGAGTCTGTCAAAGATGCGGAATCGACGCCAGATCAATTTTTGAGGCATTGGTCAAACAAAGGGTATGGTTCAAGAAAAATGCCCCAGCAAGCGAGACTTGCTGGGGCAAAAGTTATTTGATTCTTCTACGTGGACTCAAAGCGAGTCCAATCGGTTCATTAATGACCGGGAAACTTGTAACTCTGGTTCGCCGGATCAAAGTCGGCATCGGTAAGCCCAACATTCAGTTTGATGTTGAAGTACGTGTACTCTTCCATCAATTCCGGCTTGCCACCGACTTGTTTTGGCCAGTCGTAAGCGACGTAGCGAACCGGCAATTGAAGCTCTTTGTCAACAAACACTTGAGCTTTGTGAAACTCGAACGGTGCACGGTGCTCGTTGTGAACCAATTCAATCACGTTGCATTCTCGCTTGTTGATCGTTTTGACTTCATCGTAATTGACGATGCAATGGCCTGCGGCCCGATCACGCTCGGCTTTTTCGATCAACTTGAGAATCAGGTTCTCGATGCCAGCGTCGTAAATTGGATACCGTTGCCCTCTTAGTGCAATCATACCCATCGGGTCCAGGTGAAAGGTTCGCAAAGAACCGATTCCGCGGCCTTCATGGGCGAGAATCTGACTCTTGTTTTGCCCGTCGACCCAGATGCATTCGCGACCGACCGCATCACGAGGTTTGACAAATTTCATGTAGATGCTGAACGGAACTTTATTCCCTTGAGCGTCTGTTCGTGGGCAGCGAACTTTTAGCGACATGTAATTGGTTTTGCCAAGCGTACCGTTGATACGTTCTCGTTTGGCCATGATCGCCGTGTAATCGTCGACCTCGCTTTGCATGTTTGTTAAAGATTCCCGAGCAAACGAAAGTGCTTGGTCAAGCGGGTGAGGGGTGACGGTTGGTGCCGCCACGGTAGGTGACTTGGGAAGTTCAACTTTATTCGCCATGTCGTTGGTCGCAACGCGTTCAACGGGGCCATCTTCTTCTTCGTCGGTCGGGGTATCGGTTTTGCGCTTCGTCGGTTCTGCAGTAACCAACTTGGAGAGTCGAAAGACGGGCTCGGTCGTTTTTTTAACGACAGGACCATCTTCTGTTTGTGCGCTCACCGAATTGCCATCGATGCAAGCGACGGAAAGGATGAACACCACCGTAGCGGTGACTTGAAAAAACGGTAAACGACAAACTGGCATCTGATCCTCCATGACCCCATTTCGATCTGAGACATCGATGGGAAACGACTCGTCCTTGATTCGTTGAACCCGCCTCAGATCAACGTATCGTAACCCGTCGATTCGAATCCAACAATTGCGTCAGCCAACCCGCTTTGACTGCTGCTAGCACCAACTCACGATTGATGCGACAATAGACTTATCGCCCAATTCTCGCCCAGAACTGACTCGGTATAGCTTGGCTGACCATGGAGGTTTTCTTAATCATTACTCGTTAACGCGGTTAATCGGCAGAAGTTAACATCCGGCCGTCAGAAACCTGATAGACCGATTCAAACGCACCCCAAATTTCTCAGATTATTTGTGCCAAATTCAATCGCATCCTGTATCGATTGCGATGACGCCGATCGAACGAAATGACCCCAACTCTCCAACGAAGATTGATCGGCCTGTTTGCAGTGATCGCTTTGATCATTGGCTGCAGCCTGATGTTTCAACCGGGCTCTTCGCAACAATTCTGGTCAGGCTCTTTGATCCGAGTCGGTTGCCTGCTGGCAGTCATCTGGCTGGCATTTTCACAACTGATGGATCTGAAAGCTCGATTGCCGGCAATCCTGATTGCGATAGTGCTGGTCTGCATTCTCATCGTGGCGGCGAGACCCAATTTTGGACGCGTCCTGATCACGCTGACGATTGCCGCGGTTGCCATCAGCAGCGGCATTCGTTGGCTTTCCAAATTTTCCAAGCCACCTGGCACGCCACCACGAGTTTAAGTCAGGGCAACTCGTTGCGTTTGTTGCGATGGATGGTCAAAATAGGTCTTCCATCGACTTTCGAAAACAAAAGCAGCAAGCCATGAACGAATCGCTTCCAGATGAGCAAGTGACTTCCACGGAATCGGACGTTGAAACACCAAGTGCAACCTGGAATCTATTTCGCGATGAATTGCCTTTACAGACCCCAACGGCATTCTTCATCCTCTTCAATTGCCTGGATATTTTCTGGACCTATCTGCTGTTTCGTTTCGGTGCCGTCGAAGCTAACCCTTTCGCAAACTACGTGTTCATGCAGTGGGGATTCTGGGGCATGATCATTTTTAAACTCGCCATCGTGGCCGGCGTCTGTGTGATCGCTCAAGTGATTGCCCTCAAACGACTGCAAACCGCTCAAGCACTTCTTTGGGGTGGCACCGTGGTCGTCGCAGGCGTTGTTGCCTACAGCACCTTTCTGTTTTACACGAATTTCCAAGGTGCGACGCCGACAATTTGAACCAACGATTGTCCAAGCGTGAAACTTGATCTGACTCGATTGGGCTTCGCATCAATTGAGACTGCTCTTCATGATGGCCGCGCGATCATCGAATACCTGTTGAGGCATCGCGAGGCATCACTTTAGCGCTTCATGTTTCGATTGTTCTTCCGCTACGCTCTTCGTTTTCTTGTTTCCGTCGACTTTTGTTCCAACGATCAAACGTGCACCGCGCCGATACGTCAAATAGGACCAGATCCACGATAGAAAAACAAAAAAGCGATTCCGGAAGCCAGTCAAAAAGTAGATATGGACAACCCACCAGGTCAGCCAAGCGAAGCGGCCGCCAAATTTCCAAGTTCCGACTTGCATGACCGCTTTATGGCGACCGATCGTCGCCATCGTGCCCTTATCGACATATCGAAACGGTGCCCGGGCTCGTTGATTGATGTCCGCCAAGATCATCGTTGCGACGTGCCGCCCCTGTTGCGTTGCCACTGGCGCGACACCAGGTAACGGTTCACCCTTCTTGTCTTCAACGTGCGCTTGATCGCCTGCGACAAAAACATTTGTGTAACTCGCTAACGATAAATCATCGTTGACGATCAATCGCCCATTGCGATCCGTTTCAAAACGATTGTCGGCTTCGTCTTCATTCACATCCGAATACAAACGAGTTCCCAGACTTGATGCCTGCACCCCTGCCGCCCAAATCACGGTTGCGGCCTCGATTCGTTCGCTTCCAACCGAGACGCCTGCTCCATCGACCTCTGTGACTCGACTGGAAGTCCAAATCTGAACACCCAGTTTTTCCAGATCTCTGGCTGCTCTTTCGGAGAGCGTTTTATCAAAGCCGGATAGAATTCGATCCCCCGCTTCCATCAGGAAAACGCGGGTCGATTTTGAATTGATGTTGCGAAAGTCCCTGGCCAACGCGAATCGACTCATTTCACCGATCGCACCAGCCATTTCGACGCCCGTCGGTCCGCCACCGATCACCACAAACGTTAACTGTTTGCGTTGCTCGTCCGGATCATCAGCTCGCTCGGCGATTTCGTAGGCCGTCAAGATTCGCCGTCGAATGTCCGTTGCTTCTTCGATCGTCTTTAAACCGGGAGCATGCTTGGACCATTGCTCCTGACCAAAATAGGAATGCCGCGCACCACACGCGAGCAACAAATAGTCGTAGCGAAGCGAACCGATATCGACGTGAACTTGCTGTTGGACTAAATCCACCGATTGGACTTCGCCCAACAACACTTCAACGTTTTGATATCCGGAAAGAATGTTGCGGATCGGCGCCGCAATGTCGGCCGGTGAAAGTCCGGCCGTTGCGACTTGATACAGCAGCGGTTGGAAGAGGTGATGGTTTTTTCGATCAATCAACGTGACATCAACGTCACGTGTTCTTCCAAGTCGTTTGGCGGCGTTAAGTCCAGCGAATCCGCCGCCAACGATCACAACCCGTTTGGCCATCTGTTTGCCCTTTGAAAAAAAGCGACAACTGATGGCCCATCATATCGAATTGTGCAAAAACTTGTTAGGTCGTGGAAATCTCAAAAACGATCGCAATCCGATCTTCAATTAGAACTCGTCGACAATTTCCCGTCCTCGAATCGTACCCAGTGCCTCGAAGATTCGGGGGTCAATGTCATCGCTGATCAAATGCGTTGAACCATCGACCATGGAAAACGAAGTGACTCCGTTGTGCATGCTGTTGAACTGTGCAAAACCATGAAAGTGAATTTCCAGCTCCGTTTCCGTACCATCGTCTTCAATGATAATCGTTGGCTCGGTTTGCATCGGATTGTTTGGTGGCTCGCCGGTCCAACCAACCACACGCCAACCGGTAAAGGACGACCCGTCGAGGATGCCAGGCCATGAGGAATCCATCAATTCACTACTTCGCTCACCAATCAAAATGGTGCTGGACGCTCCATCGAGCACATCACTCAACGGTGTCTTGCTGTTCTTATAGAACATGCCGTCGATGTAACCAGTCGAGTTGATCAGGCCCAACGAAGGACAAGTCTGACCGTCGTCCATTTCTTCATATTCTACGGTCGAACCGATACACCCCACGTAATGGGTTCGCGAGATTTCTACGTCGCGAAGTGGATCGTCTGCTGCCAAATTGTAGGTCGGGCTGTTGTTACTGCTTGATGGGCACATCTGGCCGTTAACGTACAACTTAATCGCATCTTCATTCGTCGGATCGACCAAAGGCATCATGCGATTGAATTGGTTGTACTGGTTTCCAGCTTCCAAATTTGGCAGCGTATAGGCCATCCAGCCAAACCCGGTTCGACTGTTCCAGCCTGAGGGAACGTGACCTTGGGCGCCCTCAAAATTCAACACGCCAGTCGCAATTTGACGGATGTTGTTCAAGCACGAAGTTCTTCTGGCGGATTCACGAACTCCCTGAACCGCTGGAAGCAACAACGCAATCAAGATCCCTATGATCGCGATCACGACCAATAGCTCGATTAATGTAAATGCCTGTCGTTGCTTCATATCCTCACCTTTGCTCATTGCCCCTGCGTTCTTTTACGGTAGCCAATTTCCCCATTTCTGTCAATTTACCCAGCGGTTTCAGTAAGCGGACGTACGCCCAAGCAAGCCGACAGGTGGTCGCGCTGATCTTGCCATTGGTTTTGTTCGATCACTTGGGCAGACCGTCGCCTCATCGAGCCCATCCCCTTTAGTGTCGCTTGTCTGACGGATCGATTACGATGGTCCGCGGAAACAACGTTGGAGTTTCTGCACGCCTTAACCGAACCACAGGTTGCCTTTATGGATCCGATGCTGACCTCACTAGTCGCAGCTACCCAGAATTTTCCTCAACTCATGCTCGCTGGTGGCGGCGGTGAAGCCAAAGACGTCTTAATCACCAATCACGCCGTCATCTTCGGCATCCTGATGATGATCCTGGGTGCGGTCTTCTGGACCGCGAACCATCCTAAGTGCAAGTGGTTCTACAAAATCGTCCCAATGTTGTTGCTCTGCTACTTTTTGCCGTCATTGCTTGCGCTATTCGGTATCGTCGATCCGGGAGACAAGACGCTTTACCGGGTCGCGACCCGATACCTCCTGCCAGCAACATTGGTCTTATTGACGATGAGTATCGATCTGAAAGAGATCTTTAAGCTAGGCCCCAAAGCGTTGGTGATGTTTATCACGGGGACGATCGGTGTGGTGATCGGTGGCCCCATCGCAGTGCTGGTCGTCGGCAGTTACGCTCCGCACCTGGTCGGCGGCGATACCTATGATGAAAAATGGCGAGGCTATTCAACGGTGGCCGGAAGTTGGATCGGAGGTGGCGCGAATCAGTTGGCAATGAAAGAGCTTTACCTGCCTGAAGAAGACATGGATAAAGAGCAACGGCAACGGGCGGCGGACATGTTCTCCGTCATGGTCGCCGTGGATGTAATCGTTGCCGAGTTTTGGATGGCGTTCTTGATTTTAGGTGTTGGCTACTCCAAACAGATCGACAAGTTCTTTGGAGCGGATGCGTCCAGCGTCGACCAATTGCAAATAAAGATGGAGAAATTTACTGCCAAAAAAGCGAGGATACCGACAACGACCGACTTGATGGTGATCTGCGCGATTGGATTTGGTGTCACAGCGATCGCGCATTTGTTGGGCTACCGGCTGTCCGAGTATTTTGGTCAGTTTGCTTGGGCCTCTAGATTCAGTATCGACAGCAGCTTCTTCTGGTTGATCGTGCTGACGACGTTAATCGGAATCGGAATGTCGTTCACCAAGATCAAAGACTACGAAGGTGCCGGCGCTTCTAAACTTGGCACGATCATGATCTATATCTTGGTCGCTGTGATCGGGATGTCGATGGATATCAGCGCATTAACTCGCTACCCCGGTTACTTTTTGGTCGGTGGAATCTGGATGCTCATTCATGTTGGCTTGCTCTTTTTGGTTGGTGCGTTGATCAAAGCGCCTTACTTTTTTCTTGCCGTCGGTAGCAAAGCCAACATCGGTGGGGCGGCAAGTGCTCCCGTGGTCGCTGGCGCGTTTCATCCTTCGCTGGCACCAGTTGGCGTTCTATTGGCCGTGTTGGGTTACGCTGTCGGCACTTTTGGTGCATGGTTATGTGCGATCATGATGAGTGAAGTCGCCGCCGATGCGGTCGGGCAACTCGTCAGAGACTTTCTGTCGAATTCCAGCGCCTGAGCCGTTTCGCGTCTCGGCGCTAGCCACGGTTAAAAACGGCAAGCCACCATCACCACCTTGTTGAATCCGAATCTACGCTTATCGAATCTACGCGTTTCGCTTCGCTAAAAATTTGTCTAGCGAGGCGATGATCGTCTGCAGTTGTTCTTCAGCTTGTTTCAAACTGATTTCAATTTCGGCAGCCAAATCCGGTTTAGCAGCAACAAATTTTTCGTTGCCAAGCTGCCGTTGCTTGCCAGCGATCGACTTCTCCAAGTTTGCTTTCTCTTTTTCAAGTCGCGTGATCTCGGACTCAACATCGATCAGTCCCTCCAGATCGACCAGAATCTCGAATTCAGGTTTTGCCAGAACGGCGTTCGTCTCCGGTTGAACAACATCCGGTCCCATTCCAACAAGATCTGCCGCTGCCATTCGACTGAAATACCCGCCTAACGGCTCCAGCATCGTCGCAATCTTCGGTTCACACCGAACCAGAAATTTGACCTTGGTTTTGTTCGCAATATTTTGGCTGGAGCGTACTTCTCGAATGGCGGCCAAGGCGGTTTGATACAGTGAAAACTGTTCTTCGATCGCGGCATCTTGCCACCCGGAGTCAAGCGCGGGCCACGGCGCGATACTAATCGAGGACGCCCCCGGCTGAACGTTGGTGAATCCTCGCTCAGGAGCCAGTTTCGCCAAATTCTGCCAGATCGCTTCTGTGACAAATGGCATCATTGGTTGTAGCAGCCGGAGCAAACAATCTAGCGAATACGCCAGGATTCGCTGTGCATGCGGTCGTTGCGCCGCGTCTGCAAACCGGTCCTTGAGCATCTCAACATAGAAACTGCAGAACTCACTCCAAGCAAAATCATACAGCTCACGTGCCGCTTCGGAATATTGAAAACCATCAATGCTCTTCGTAACGTTGCTTGATACCGTTGACAAACGGCTGAGCATCCAGCGATCTTCCACCGTCAATTCGGATTCTTCGATCGGTGCGGCGGTATATCCTTCGAGGTTCAACATTGCAAACCGAGACGCATTCCAAAGTTTATTGACGAAGTTTCTGGCAACTTCAAAACGCTCGCTGGTCACTGACCCACGTTCGAGCGCTTTGTCTGCTTCTTCAACCGCCCATTGAGTTGAAAACTCCTTTTTGCATTTTGGACATGGCAGTTTGGGAAGAATTCGATTCTTGACGGTCTGATCGAATGTGTGCTCGCAGTGCGGACAAGCAAACTTGACCGGCAGCCGAACATCCTGCGTTTCGGTACACAGACGAGCCATGCCGAAACGCAATGAGTCGGCACCAAATTTGTTGATGACGTCGATCGGGTCGACACCATTCCCTTTTGATTTGGACATGGTTTTTCCAAACCCATCCAAAATCTTGGGGTGAATAAAGACGCGAGGAAACGGAATCTCATTGCAGTTATTGAGCCCCATCAAGACCATTCTGCCAACCCACAACGTGATGATGTCGCGACTGGTGAGCAGCGCACTGGTTGGATAAAACGTGCTCATCTCGGCGGTTGCTTCTGGCCAACCTAGCGTTGAATGGGGCCACAATGCGGAGCTGAACCAAGTATCCAGAACGTCTTCTTCGCGAGTTAAACCCGCTTCAATAAGTTCTTGTTCCAGCGATTCATTGCCAGCTTGGACACAAACATGGACCGTCGCCAGAGGCAGATCGAGTTGCCGACGCCTCTGATCATCTTGTTCGTCACACGGCTCAACTTGAATCGAGGCAACCGTTTCGTTGAACGCTGGCAACGCTTTGATTTTCTCAAGCGCTTGATCAACGTCCGCCTGCTCTGCGCAAGCGCGCGACCAGACTGGGATCTGGTGTCCCCACCACAGTTGACGCGAAACGGGCCAATCCCGTTTTTCCGACAACCAGTCGAGGTAACTTCGGCTGTATCGCGGCGGGTGAATATTGACTCGACCATCGGTCACCGCGTCCATCGCCGATTGGGATAGTTGATCCATTGAGACGAACCACTGGTCAGCGAGAAAAGGTTCGATCGGAGTTTTGCTGCGATCGGAAGTCGGCAATTCAATCTCGCGATCTTCAATTTTCTCAAGCAAGCCCAACGCCTCAAGATCATCAACGACCTTGCCCCGAGCCTGTTTCATGTAAAGACCTTCGTAAGGGCCTGCTTCGATGTTAAGCGTCCCGTCACGATTCATGATGTTGATCATTTCCAATTCGCAACGCTTGCCAACTTCATAATCATTGGGGTCATGCGCAGGCGTGATCTTGACGCAACCCGATCCAAGTTCCGGCTTTGCCCATTCGTCAACGACCAGAGGAATAGGTCGATCCAGCAACGGCAGCATCAACATGCGACCGTCCAACGCCATATCGCGAAGTTGGATCAACTTGGGAAGATACGTTTCGCGTCGTTCTTTCAGTGCTTCGATCTGAGATTCAATCGATTCCCGATCGCTGGCTGTCGCACCGGCCAATTTTTCCTGCAAGTCAGCTTCAACTTTGTCAAGCGCCTTCGAAGGGTCAGGATGAACGGCAACGGCGGTGTCGCCGAGCATCGTCTCAGGACGCGTGGTCGCAACATGAACATGAGCCGGCTCTCCCGATTGAGGATCAATTACCGGGTACATGAAATGCCAAAATTGTCCTTTTACTTTTTCGGCAAAGACCTCATCGTCACTGACTGCGGTTCCCAAATGCGTATCCCAGTTGACCAGGCGTTTGCCCCGATAGATGAGTTGTTTCTTGAACAAATCAAAGAAGGTAAAACGAACCGCTTTGGTACACGTTTCGTCCAGCGTAAACCGCGTCCTTTCGAAATCACAACTGCATCCCATCTGCTTGAGCTGATCGAGAATTCGTCGTTCGTACTGGTCTTTCCAATCCCAGATTCGCTTGACCAACGCTTCCCGTCCAAGATCATGTCGCGTCTTCCCCTCGTCTTCTTTTAGTCGACGTTCAACCACTGCTTGTGTTGCGATTCCGGCGTGATCTGTACCCGGCATCCAAAGTGCATTGAAACCTTGCATCCGCTTCATTCGAATCAGAACATCTTGCAGCGTGTTGTTTAATGCATGCCCCAAGTGCAGAGCGCCGGTGACGTTGGGAGGGGGAATGACAATCGTGAACGGCTGTTTATCGGAATCGGTAACTGCATGAAAATACCGGCATTCGTCCCACATCTTGGTGATGCGTGTTTGGGCTTCAGAAAAATCGAAACGGCTGGGGATGTCTTCCGGTTTGAACGAAGGCGACTCGTTGGTCATGGTGATTCCTGAAATGGTTTCCCGAAGCGCTAGTCAGCGGGTATTTAAATTTGGGTGGTTTAGGTGGGAGAGCCTGACGATATCGAAGGTTCAGTTTATAGAAAAATTCGTTTTTTTCACGTAGGCCGGAATCGCCAGTTTTTTTCATTCGACCCGTCATTTGATTGCTTCATCGATCGTAATACGCCAAGATAATCATTTGACGTCGAATCGTTCTTTGGAATCGCGACATGCCCAACTGGATTAATGCAGAAGTCGTCAACAAGAAAGTCTGGACAGAAGGACTGTTCACGATTCGAATTCGAGCCGACGGGGTGCAACCTTTTAAACCCGGGCAGTTTCTACATTTGGCGATGCCAGAAAATCCAGGAGACGATCTCGTCGCCGATGAATCAAAACGGATTAATCGACCCTATTCAGTCGCCTCTCCACATGGAGCGGAGATTGAATTTTTCATTGTGGTCGTGCCAGAGGGGAAACTGACGCCCAAACTGTGGGATCTCAAAGTTGGCGATCAACTCGAAGTCTCGGACGCCGGCTCGGGTCGGTTCACGCTGGAAAAGTCGCCACCTGCCAAAAGCCTGTGGTTGGTCGCAACAGGCACTGGCTTGGCACCCTACATTGCCATGCTGAGAACCGAGGAACCTTGGTCCAGCTACGAAAAGATCATTGTGGTTCATGGCGTCCGATTTGCCGCCGACTTGGCGTATACAGAAGAACTCAAAGCATACGAAGATCGATATCCCGGGCGCTTCTATCTGGTCCAGAGTCTCACTCGAGAAACTGCTGATGGCGTGTTGCACGGACGCATTCCGCAGCTGTTCGAAAATCGTGAAGTCGAATCAGAAACGGGGATCGACTGCATGGCCGATGATTCAACGGTACTACTTTGTGGAAATCCGGCGATGCTCGATTCGATGGAAGAAGTCCTGGCACGGCGTGATATGAAAAAACACCGCTCCAAGTCACCGGGCCAAATTGTGTTGGAACGATATTGGTAAATGACGCCGCGCTGCGAAGAACAAACTATCGCGAATAACATGCGATCCCAACGAACAAGCGATCCCGTTTACGCCAACATCTGGCCCAGGTCATCGCGCTCTTTGACCAACAAATCCATCATCTTAGCGACGGGCATCTGATCAAAGTCTTCTGACTCAAACGCTTGCATGATTGCATCGCATTGAGCGTCGTCATAAACCTGCTCCAGGCTGTCTTTGAATTTTTTGACCAACACAGGCATCCCTTCGTCCCGACGGTTGCGGTGACCAATGGGATACTGAACTTCGATGCGTTCGGTGCTGGTACCATCCTCAAAGAAGACCTGAATGCTGTTTCCAATCGCCCGCTTGTCCAAGTCATAGTAGTCCTTGGTGAACGACTCGTTCTCGCTGACGACCATCTTCTCGCGCAGGGCATCGATACGCGGATCAGCCGCAACGTGATCGGTGTAATGCTCGGCAGTCAGCTGACCAAAAATCAAACCAACGGCAGCCATGTACTGCAAGCAATGGTCTCGGTCTGCGAAGTTGTTCAATGGCCCCGTTTTGTCAATAATCCGAACACCTGGTTCCTGAGTTTCCATCTCAACTCGTTCAATTTGATCCAGTCGATCCTTCACTTCCGGGTGCAACTGAAGAGCACACTCGACCGCCGTTTGAGCGTGAAATTCCGCTGGGAACGAAATCTTGAACAAAACGTTTTCCATCACATAAGTGTTTAGCGGCATCCGCAAAGTAATCGGCCGACTGTTGAACAAGACGTCCTGGAAGCCCCATTTGGGTGCACTCAATCCGGTTGCATAACCCATTTCGCCCGTCTTCGCGATCAATGCCAAACGAACGGCTCGACTGGTCGCATCACCTGCAGCCCAACTCTTTCGCGAGCCGGTATTAGGAGCGTGTCGATACGTTCGCAACGCGCCGCCATCAATCCAGGCATTGGAGATCGCGTTGACCGTTTGGTCGTAGTCGCAACCCAACATTTGTGCTGCAATCGCGGTACTGGCAACACGAACCAACAAAATGTGATCCAAGCCAACACGGTTAAACGAGTTATCCAACGCGAGGATTCCCTGGATCTCATGAGCTTTGATCATCGCCGTCAAAACTGATTTTCCAGTGACTTCCTGACCAAGAACCCGATTTTGATAATCTCCGCAGGCAAGGATCGCTCCGAGATTATCTGACGGATGGCCCCATTCTGCTGCCAACCAAGTGTCATTGAAATCGAGCCAACGAATCAGTGCACCAATATCAAACGCCGCTTTGACTGGATCGAGTTCAAGGTCCGTACCCGGAACCCGACATCCACCTTTCATCGAAGCTCCCGGAACGATCGGGCCAAGCATCTTGCGACATTCCGGATAAGCCAGTGCAAGGTAACCGCACCCAAGACTGTCCATGAGACAATAGTGAGCGGTCTTGAAGGCAGTCTCGCTGACGACTTCTTTGTGATGAACGTAATCCGCGATATCAGTGAAAATCGAATCCATGAGAGGTACTTGTTTAAGTTGAAGTGTTCGTTTGAAAAATAGCGCCAGATCGGAGCTGCATTAACTCGTGAAAAAGTGTGCAGCACAAACAGCGATTAACAACGTTCGATAATCATCGCGACTGCGTTTCCGCCTCCGAGACAGAGGCTGGCACAACCCAGTTTTTTGTGGTTGCGAACAAGACCGTTCATCAAAGTGACCAGGACGCGCGCGCCGCTGGCTCCAATCGGATGGCCCAGCGAAATTCCGCCACCGTAAATGTTGACGTTCTCGTTGCTCAAGCCCAGCCCTTTCATGCAGGCCACCATTTGGCTGGCGAAGGCTTCATTGATTTCGAACAGATCGATGTCCTCTTTCGCCAGTCCCGCTTTTCCCAAAGCACCTTCGATGGCAGCAACGGGTGCGATAAACAGATCTTTCGGTTCGGTTCCAGAAGTAAAACTGGACAGGATTCTAAACTTGTCTCCAGTCGCTGACTCCGCTTCTGTCTCAGAAACAACCACCACCGCAGCGGCTCCGTCATTGATCGTCGACGCGTTACCTGCGGTTACCGAACCTTCCCGATCAAAGACGGTTCTCAGTTTCGCCAATCCTTCAGCTGACGTTTCGGGACGAGGGCCCTCATCCGTTTCAACAACGACGTCACCTTTACGATGTGAAACGGTAACTGGGACGATTTCGGATTGAAAGATTCCAGCCTCCATTGCGGCGGCCGTCCGTTGTTGACTCAGCAACGCAAAGGCATCCTGGTCTTCTCGGGTGACTTCGTACTTTTTGGCAATGTGCTCAGCGTGCATCCCCATATGGCACGACTCGAACGAGCAAGTCAGTCCGTCGTAAACCATTGCATCGACCATCGGGTTGTCGCCAAGCTTGACTCCGCTTCGCATCCTGCGAACCAAGTGAGGAGCTGCTGACATATTCTCCATGCCGCCGGCCACGATTGCGGCAGCGTCACCGCAACGAATGGCTTGATCGGCCAACATGACAGCCTTGAGTCCGGAACCACAGACTTTGTTGATCGTGACTGCCGCGATCGTCGAAGACATGCCCGCCTTGAGTGCAGCTTGACGAGCAGGTGCCTGACCAACGCCAGCGCCGAGCACATTTCCCATGATGACTTCGTTGATATCGCCGGCCGATTTACCCGATCGTTGGATCGCTTCGGCAATGGCGAACCCGCCTAGATCCGTCGCAGTGATGGTCGAAAAAGCGCCCATGAAGGCACCAATGGGTGTTCGAGCACCCGCGATGATGTATGAATTTCCCATTGATGTTTGCCTGTTTTGGTTAGCGATTTAGTGGTTGACGATTCGCTCGACCATCCAATGTTTTCTTTGATTGCCGGTTAGAAACCAAGAAAATCTTTGCGCCCGATGGCGGTTAAATTTTCTTGATCCACGGCGAACGCTAAGATCGTATTCCAAAAATCCCAATTCACCAATTGGGAGTAGCGAGTATTCAGGTCCACTCGTTGCTTTCGGCGTACAAATCCGCATAATTTTGAACAACGACGGCTGCCCGTTTAGTGTTCCTACCGATCCGGTTTCTTTTAAGCTCTAACGAAAGACGAGTAATGTCCTCTGGTCTTACCGATCTACAACAAAAACAAATTGAAGAAGTTGAAGAGATGCTCTTCGACGGCCCTGAAAAAGAAGGGTTTGCCAAAGATCTCTATTTCGGCCGGTTCCGAGCCGAATCCATCATGCCCTTCCCTGAGTTGCCCGAAGGTGCTCAGCGTGCAGGCGACTCGATGGTCGAAAAAACAAAAAAGTTCTGCGTTGAGTATATCGACCCGGACAAGATTGATCGCGACGCCAAGATCCCAGACGGCGTGGTCAAAGGACTGGGCAATATCGGCGTCCTGGGAATGACGATCGCCAAAGAGTATGGCGGTATCGGGATGTCCCAATTCAACTACTGCCGTGTCATGGAGATCATCGGCGGGCATTGTGGCTCGACCGCGGTCTTCGTCAACGCTCATCACTCGATCGGACTTCGTGCACTCGAACTTTTTGGCACAGACGAACAAAAAGAAAAGTGGATGGGCCCGCTTGCCGCCGGCGACAAACTGGCCGCGTTCGCGTTGACCGAACCGATGGCAGGATCCGATGCCGGCAACGTTCGTACCCGAGCTGAGCCTTCCGAAGACGGGGAAGGGTACATCATCAATGGTGAAAAGCGATGGATCACTAACGGTGGAATCGCGGACGTGCTGACCGTGATGGCCCGAACTCCCGATGACGCCAACCCCGACGGCAAGGTCACCGCGTTCCTGGTATCACCTGACATGCAAGGCTTCGAAGTCATCGAAGAACGAATGGAAAAAGTTGGGATCCGCGGGACCGCAACCGGCCACATCAAATTTACCAACATGTATGTGCCCAAAGAAAACATTCTGGGCAAGATTGGAAAAGGACTTCGACTGGCACTCACGGTTCTCGATTTTGGCAGGACGACTTTCGGTGCATCGTGTACCGGAGCCGCCAAGTTTTGTATCGAACGCATGATCGCTCGCGCCAACACTCGACGCCAATTCGGCAAAACGCTCGGTGAGTTTCAGCTGGTTCGCAAAAAAATCGCTGAAGCGGTAGCCGATACCTACGCGATGGAAAGCGCGACCTATCATACGGCTTCATTGATTGACAGCGGTGCCGAGGACTACATGGTCGAAACTGCGATGATCAAAGTTTTTGCCAGCGACCAACTCTGGCGAATCGTCAACGATTGTTTGCAGATCTGGGGCGGCAAAGGATTCTTTACCGATCAACCCTTCGAAAGAATGATGCGCGACGCCCGATTAAATTTGATCGGCGAAGGTGCCAACGACGTGCTGCGTTGTTTCATTGCTGCCGTTGGCTTCCGTCACGTTGGCAACGAGCTGGAAGGTGCCGACCAAACCGTCTGGGCCGCCTGGAAACGCCGTTTTGAAGTCATGGGGGAATCCCTGGTCAACCCGACCATTCCCATCAAACATGACCACATGAAGTTCTTTGCTCGCGGATTGGCGAAACAAATCGGCCAGTTCTCATGGCAACTCAAAATGGCACTGGCCAAGTATCAACGAAAAATCATCGACATGCAGTACCTGCAAGAACGTCTCGGTGATATTGCTACCGAATTGTTCATGGCCAGCTGCGTTTACTCGCGAATCAGCGGCGTGTTGGTCAACGGTACAATCTCAGAACCTGAGACCGAAAAGGAATTCAAAGTCGCTCAGCTCTATCTTCGCTTGGCGTTCCAGCGAAATGAGAAACGGCTGGAAGAACTCAAAGTCAATCTCGACGACGAAAAAGAAGCCGTCGCGGATCTCTGGCTGCAGAAATCATTCGACGAAGACTGGGTGATCGTTCCCAACGAAGAAGATATTCCTCAGTAAAGACGTCGTTGTTTGACAATCAGATAAAGCGGTCAACCAGTTTGACCGCTTTTTGTTTTTCACAAACTCAAACTCCCATCCCAGCCCTGTTCCGCGAAATCCTATCATGACTTGGCAAACTCGAATCGAAGAACTCCAAACCGAACAAGCCGATATTGAACTTGGTGGCGGGCAACGTTCCATCGACCGTCAACATTCCAAAGGTCGACTGACGGCACGTGAGCGCATCGCCAAGTTGATTGATGAAGATTCGTTTTGGCTCGAAGTTGGGCTTTGGGCCGGCTGGCAAATGTATACCGAATGGGGCGGGGCAAAATCCGCCAGCGTCATCTGCGGGCTTGGAAAAGTCTCCGGGCGAACCGTGATGATCATCGCCAATGACGCGACGATCAAAGCCGGCGCGTTTTTCCCAATGACCTGCAAAAAAGTATTGCGAGCACAACGCATCGCGATGCATTGTCACGTCCCGTTGGTCTACCTCGTTGATTCGGCAGGTGTGTTTCTCCCGTTGCAAGATGAGATCTTTCCCGACGAAGATGATTTTGGACGGATCTTCCGCAACAACTCAGTCATCTCGGCGATGGGGATCCCACAACTTGCCGCCATCATGGGTAACTGTGTCGCAGGTGGTGGCTATCTCCCAGTCTTGTGTGACAAATTGGTCATGACGGAAGGCAGCGGTCTCTACCTCGCAGGACCCGCGCTGGTGAAAAGTGCCATTGGACAAGAAGTCACTTCGGAAGACCTTGGTGGAGCATCCATGCATGCTGCAATCAGCGGCACAATCGACTACAAAGAGCCTGATGATGACGCCGCGATTAAACGCCTACGCGGTCTAATCGATATGCTACCCGAAGACTCGCGGGCACAAGAGTATCGCGCCGATGAACCGCAAGCTCCAACTGCGACCGGTAACATCTACGAGACAGTGCCAATCGATCCGCAGTCACGCTACGACGTACGTGACCTTGTTCAATTCCTCGTCGACGGCGAAACGTTCCAGGAATACAAAGCTGACTATGGTCAGACGATCGTTTGCGGCTATGCCAAAATTGGCGGGCATCAAGTCGGCATCGTTGCAAATCAACGCACCGTGGTTAGCTCGGCCAAAGAAGGAATGCAGTTTGGTGGCGTGATTTATCACGACAGCGCGGACAAGGAAGCCCGTTTTATCATGGATTGCAATCAGACTTGGACACCCATCATCTTTCTCCAGGACGTGATGGGTTTCATGGTTGGAAAAGACAGCGAACACGCTGGGATCATTCGAGCGGGCGCGAAAGTCGTCAATGTCATCTCCAATAGCCGTGTCCCTAAAATCACGGTGATCACTGGTGGCAGTTACGGGGCGGGCAATTACGCCATGTGTGGAAAAGCATTCGACCCACGTTTCATTTTTGCTTGGCCGAACGCTCGCTACGCCGTGATGGGTGGCAAACAAGCGGCGAAAACGATCCTCGACATCAACATTGCTGCACTGAAACGCGCGGGCCAAAAACCCGACGCGGATGAGATGACCGCACTTCGAGAAAAAGTCGAATCGGCCTACGACACGTCGACAGACGTCCGCTACGCCGCAGGGCGGCTGTGGGTCGACGCCATCATCAACCCGGATGAAACGCGTCAAGTACTCATCGATTCATTGGCAATCGTGACTCGCCACGCCGTCGACGATCCGTTCCGAACCGGCGTCCTCCAAGTTTGAATCGGGCGGCGAACAAGTTCGTAGTACCGAGCTTTAGCCGGAATGGTTTTGAAAAAAACAAGGCAAACGCAACGTCATCACAGCCAAGAGTCGTCCTACCGTAGCTTGGGCACTCTTGCCCGAGTGTGCTACGCAAAGCCTCACAAGGTAATCGCAAGTTAACCTACAGCGTGATTGGCCAACGCGAACAAATTCGTAGTACCGAGCTTTAGCCGGAATGGTTTTGAAAAAACCGCAAACTTAAGTCATGACAGCCAAGAGTGGCTATCCTACGCCACAAGGTAATCGCAATTGAACCACAACGTGATTGACCAACGCGAACAAGTTCGTAGTACCGAGCTTTAGCCGGAATGGTTTTGAAAAAACTAACGCAAACCTAAGTCATGACAGCCAAGAGTGGCTATCCTGCGTCTCATTACCCGTCGAGACTTGCTTCCCAAATCTTCCTGTCCTCAAATCTTCCTGTCTCCCAAACATTCCCCTAAAACCAACGAAAAAAGCCAGCGTCATCAAAAATAACGCTGGCCTTAAGAAAACCAAGTTGCGGGAGCCGGATTTGAACCGACGACCTCGAGGTTATGAGCCTCGCGAGCTACCGGGCTGCTCCATCCCGCACCGATATACTACCCAAAACCGCTTTTACGAAAAGCCCCCCGAGCAACTTTTTTTGCTTTACTTCAATCTTGTCCTCCGCACGACTCAGCAATCCATCCATTGACTCTTTTGATCATCACAACCCCATCATTCGTAAACATCACCAAACTCCATCGAGTCAATCACGATCACACTCCCAGGTTCACCTACGAACTGGACTTTGACGGAAGTGATCGGTTCCTTGGGCAGGTCCGTCAACCGCAGCCACGAAACTCCTTTTCGATCTTTCTTCAGTTTACGAACTTCTTGCCAACGATCATTGATCGCCAAACGAACCTCTGCCGAACCGGTCGTATCGATCTTGTAAAGAAACTTTTCTCCCTGCTTCTTGCTGTCCAGATTCAAACCGTCACGCACCAACGTCACTTTCCCATCGAGCAGCGTGAACTCAAGAAAACCTTGACTGCCGGCCAAGTTGTCCGTCTTCCCTTCGGCTGTCCAGCCCTCGGTTTGCCAACCTCCACAATCGAAGTTGGCAAGCAAACGTCCATCGTTGGCGTCACGACCGTTGAGCGTTTCAAAATCGTCTGACAATCCATCCCCATCGCTATCTTTGCGAATCACCTCGTACTCCGGGTTCACTCCCCTGCCCCATTTCTTGTTGTCCGCCATGCGAAGTTCAATCTCGGGCTCATCACCAGCTCCGGAGTCACCTTTGGCCAACCAACCGTCCATCAATTTCCGATGCCGTTTGAGCTCTTCTGCAAATTGTGGATCATTGACCAGATTATTGATCTGGGCGGGATCTTTCTTGACGTCGTACATCTCTTCGGCCGGACGTTCGCCAAAGTAGATTTGAGCCAACTTTGGATCGAGCGTCCCATCGGCGTATGACGTTCGCAAATCCTGGACAAACTCACGCTTGTCGCGATACTGCGGCTGCAACAACACGCGATCGAGCATGTAGTTTCGCGTGTATCGAAACCGATCGGTTCGAATGGAGCGAATTCGGTCGATCGTCTGATCACACCGGTCTCGAGCGGTCGGAACAAACTCACGGGGAATGAACTTTTCGGCAAACAGCGATTGCCCCTCCATCCACGCGGGTTGTTCGACGCCGGCCCACGTCAACGTCGTGGCCGAAAGATCCAACATGGAAACCAGATCATCTCGCACCGATGGAGCGGGTACCCAGCGGTCGGGCCCGGCAATGATAAATGGTACATGCGAGCCCCCTTCGGTTGGCTGTTGTTTGTGACGGACCAGATTATTGGCACCATGATCCGAAAAGTAGACGACGATCGTCGAGTCCGTCAGTCCATCCTCGTCGAGCCGACTTAAAATTTGGCCGATGATGCCGTCGTCCATCCGTGCAGAATCAAAGTGTTCGGCGACGACGTCCCGGTAAAGATCGTTTTGAGGGTAGTCTGCAGGAATACTGACCTTCGCACGATCACACTTGTCAGCGAACTTGGTCGTGTTCAGCTTGCCACCTTTTAACTGGATCTGGCCGAAGAAAGGTTTTCCGTCGGGACAAGCTCGCCAAGGAGTCTTGTCCTTGTTTTCAGAATGGGCGTAGATCCCTTTATGCTTGAAGTTGTAATCCGTTTTGCCGATGTTGAAACAAAAGTAGCCACTCTCGGTCATCAGTTCGACAATCGTCTTCATACCATCAGGCAGTGGCAACTCTGCTTCACCTCGTCGTGAGCGATGCTCGTGGGCTCCAAAACGAATTTGGCTGGCGCCAGTGATGATGGCCGATCGGCAAATCGAACAGACCGGTGCGGGCACGTAAGCGCGAGAAAAACGGATGCCTCGTTTGGCCATCGCGTCCAGGTTAGGAGTGTGTCCTTGTTGAATCTCGTAACCGTAACATCCAAGCCACGGGGAAAGGTCTTCCTGGTAGAGCCAAAGAATATTTGGCCGCTGCGAATCGACTTGTTTCTTTTTCGACGTTCGCTTGACTTCTTGGGCGGTTGCAAGTGGGCTGGTCGAAATCAACGCGATCAAAACGATCGCGTTGAAAAGCATATAACGGCGAGAGGCAACACGCATTTCATAACTCCGAAATGATGAATCGAGAGGATTGAATCAAGCAGAGACGGCCCAAAAAAACTTGGAAACACCGCCACAGCGGAGCCCAAGTTTAACCAACCAACCGAATCTGTGTCATGGAGTTGTCGTTCCATGCCCAGTAAATTGACGTCGACGCTGGCATTCGCTGGCGGCGATAAATTTCAATCTTAGATTCGTGGACAAATGGCGAGGGAAGTAATTTTTCCAAGTGTCTGCGTCTAAGCAAACACCAACTGTTCATCGTGTTAACGAATAGACCTATTAACCAGCACCAAATCGCCCACGGACAGTATTGACGCTTTCAGGATCTCTTTCGCTACCATACACGAAGATGGTTACACCTGAGCGGGCTTCGCCCTCGGCTCCAATTAGGCTTCCACCTCCTAAACCACTTGCAGTGCCGTTCCCATACCCAGCATAAACAGGAGCAGCAGGCGAGAATCCAACACCTGCCCCGGCGGTGACTGCCAATTGTGTGTAACCGCCCAAGAGTAGCCGTTGCGGTGCCTTGGGTAGTAAAATGGAAGGGATATCAATATTGATACCTCCCACTCCCCCACCACCAGGTAGGCCATCTTCGGCGACATTGAGCAGATTCAAGCTGGCCGACGCTGATGCGAAAACCGTGAAGCTATAAGCGATGATACTCCGATCGAATATTGATTGATTATCGACATTTGGAGCATTGTTTGTACCAAGCTGGCTTAGCTGACCTCCGACACCCGTACCAGCTGAAATGATGGAGCTTTCATCGGCTAGGTTTTTGCCCACGAAATCTTCCGGCGAACCTGAAATACTGATTTGAGGACCAGCAAAGTTAGTCTGGGTGGTGAAGCGCACAAAATAAGCAGTCGCTTGCTGGGTGATCGTTAACAACACACCGGTGATCGCAAGCCTGACAGTAATCTCTGCCAACGTGACTTCTCCTGAGGGATCGGTCGCATTGGTTGGATTGTTCCCGGCATAGATGTATCGATGGAGGCTGCGCGGGTTCTCAAAGTTGCCTTCGAACGGATCTGTTGAAATGAACCTGCCAGTTGCCGTGTCCAGGTTCCGAGCTCGAAGATATAGCAGATCTGTCCCATCATCCCGATATTGAGCATTGAATTGAATTTCATTTTCCAGAGGTGATGTTTCGAGCAACGTGTTGCCAAAAGCATCGTAGAAGTATTCACCCGACGTTGCCCCTCCAGCATTCGAGATCAGGTAAACGCTGTTGAGACGGTCACGATGCAGTACTTGATAATCATCTTCCTCACTACTGGCAAAAACGCCTTCGTCATCAACGAGATAGTTCGTTGTGATATCACCGTTCGAAGTGTACTCTTCGATCGTTTCTGCAGACTCACGATTGTTATCGATGAGAAATTTGATTTCTCCGTCAGTGTCGGTTCTTGAAATCCGGTTTCCCGCAGGATCGTAATCATAGCTAATCTCTTCAGTGACGCCGTTGACGGTAACCGTGGCGCTGATTAGCTCTCCTACACTGTTCCATTCGTAGACAGTGATATCGCCATTTTCATCTTGCTGGCTCGACAGGTTGCCATCAGCATCGTAAGTCAATGTGGCTGCCCCAATGCCTTCCGTGCGAATCAGCTGGTCATTGGCATTGAAAACATACGTGGTGACACCATCAACAGAATCTGACTTTTCGATTCGATTACCTACATCGTCGTACGCATACAGAATCGCTCGGGTCTGGCCATCGACGACGTGTGTTTCTTGAATCAGTTGTTGACCGCCATCGTAAATGAACTCAGATGAGTTGCCATCGGAGCGAGTGATCTCAGTCACTTGACCAACGGCATCGTATTCGTAGTCCGTCGCGAGAATCACACTATCGTCACTGGCGAACAATTCAAGTTTTACCAAACGATTGAGAATATCGAATGTGCTGACTTCGTAGTTGCCGTTTTCATAGTCAGCCCGAATCCGGTTGCCAACCTCATCGTATTGATAGTTCGTCAATTCACCGTTAGAAGCGGTAACGCTCACCAGTTGATTCAAAGCATTATGAGCATACTGGGTAGTTCCACCCGGCGTTTCAATCGACGTCACATTTGAGTTACTGTCGTACGTGTACTTAAGGAAAGTGCCATCCGGATTAGTCTGAGCAACAAGTCGGTTGAGTTCATCGTATTGGTAACGATAAAGGCCGTTGGAATCTTCAATCGATGTGATATTCCCCTCGTTGTCGAGTTCGAAACGGTCGCTTGAACCATCTTCGTAGTTGATTTGCTCAAGCCTTCCTGATTCATCGTAAACGTAGTCGGTTCGATTGCCGGCAAAGTCAGTTTTAAATTCGACGCGGTTGTTGCGGGTGTATCCGACTTCCGATCTTTCACCGTTGGGCCGAATCGTTGCCGTTCGTCGACTGAACTCGTCATATTCGAACCGGGTTTCTCGCCCAAGAGCATCCGTTTGACGGATGACATTACCGAACTGGTCCAAATCGTAGGACGTACGATTTCCGTTGGCATCCGTTACGG
This sequence comes from Planctomycetota bacterium, assembly GCA_038534355.1. Taxonomy (GTDB): domain Bacteria; phylum Planctomycetota; class Planctomycetia; order Pirellulales; family Pirellulaceae; genus Mariniblastus. Next base: position 317,198 of record JBCAWX010000002.1, on the reverse strand, counting down.
CAATGAGTCTGTTGTTGGCATCATATTCGAAGGAAACGGTTGCGCCCAATGCATCACTGATCTCAACTAGATTGCCAACGGCATCGTACGACTGTGTCAGCTGACTGCCGTTTTCGAATCGCGTAACAATGAGTTGACCCAAGTCGTCATAGACGAACTCTGTCCTTTGGCCGCGCGAATCAATGGTCGCCGTTGCTTGACCCAAAGCATTGAATTCGCTGCGGGTTTCACGTCCAAGTGCGTCACGAATCAAGATCTGATTGCCTGAAGCGTCATACTCGTATTCCGTTCGATTTCCCAATGAATCAATCACTGCAGTTAACCGTTGATTCCCATCGTATTCATAAGAAATGATCGGATTGTCGGATTCATCATCGGGAGTATCGTCTGGCAAAATCTGCCTTGCGAGATTGCCGGCAAGATCATACTCGTATCGCGTTGCATGCCCATTGAGATTGGTCTGGGCAATCGGCTGGTCATTCAACGAGAACTCAGTCGAAATCTGGCGGCCATCGGAAAGCGTCACCAAGCCTGGTGTCTGTGAATCATTCTCATCGAGACTTGTCACCCGTCCATCTTGATCAGTTATCTGAGTTATGCGTCCAAGCGGGTCAAACGCTTGTTGCACGGAACTTCCGTCAGGTGCAATGATGCTGGTTTGATTCCCGTTGGCATCAATTTCGAAACTGACTGCGAACGTTTCCATTTCGCCGTCTGGAAGCAAAATAACAGCTTCATTGCCGGTGGAGTTTCCATTGGAATCATATCGATACTCTCTTCGGTTACCCAAAGCATCGACTTGCACAATAGGATTACCGAACGAATCGAATTCCATTGTTTGGGAGTTCCCATTCGCATCCGTCACGGAGATCTGATTTCCACGATTATCATATTCAAATGTCGTTGTCGTCCCCGATTGACTTATCATTGATGTCAGGTTGCCAGCTGCGTCATAGGTGAACTCGGTGGCATTTCCCAGAGCATCGATAACTGACGTAAGATCGTCGTTTTGATTGAATGTGAAACGCGTTGAGTTTCCACGCGGATCGATTTGTTCAATGATGTTTCCACCAGCATCTCGCACGAATTGGGTAACCTCTCCCAACGGTGTAGTGGTGGAGAGCAGATTGTTTTGTGAATCAAACGTGTTCTGTATCTGGTTGCCGGCTTCATCTGTCGTCGAAATCACATTTCCAAAGTTGTCGTATTCAATAACAAAATTGCGGCCATTTATTTCCGACTCCACGAGGAAATTGTCCGGATCAAAACTGAACGAAGTTTCGGCTCCTCGAACATTTTGAGTGCCAATCATTCGACCGTTTTCATCGTACTCAGTCCTGATTCCTGTCCTTCCCAATGGATCGATGACGTCGCTCAGGAAATTGGACTCTCCAGAATCGTAGACATACTGAGTCTCATTTCCAAGCCGATCTGTCGAGGATATGAGTCGACCTTCATCGTAAGCGTATTGAACTGAATTTCCGTTGGGATCAGTGATCCTGGTGATCTTTCCAGCAACATCTTTCTCAAATTCAATGGCGACACCCGAATCTGAAACCACACCGGTGTCACTGAAGTTCAGTGTGTTTCCATTTCGATCAGTCGCTGTATCAATCTGACCGGTTGTTCCATCAATACGATAAGTGACTCCTTCTTCAGTTGTCAGAATAAATCCGCCACCAAAATCGGGACTAGCGGGGTTGTAAGGAATGCCACCACCAGCGGAAAGTTCGCCAAACTCATTTACAATCAAGTTGCCTGTTCTTGCGACGGAAAGCGTACTACTCACACCGGGATCAGCGGTGAATTTCGGCGTCGCAAGAACCAAGCTGTTGCCGAAGCCGGGAAGCACGCGAATGCTTGGATCAAAAGTGAATCCCTGACGCCCCTCGCCCGGCACATTCAGATAGACACGAGTGCCCGGACGATATGCGGAAAAAATCCCGATATCCTCAAGCCCGGATTCCGGAAGTCCAACCCGCAGATCTGTGTCTCGAAACTCAAGTCGCCACCCGAATCCGATTTCGCCCGTTACGTCGGATTGCAAGGAATCGTAGATTCGAGTCACTTCGATTGGAATTCCCGAAATAGGCAGCACCAAATCTGTGAACGCAAGTTGGAAGTTTCCTAACTTCAGGTTCCCTGTAATCTCAACCGATTGCTCGATCACGCTTTGATTGCCACCTGCGTCAACGGCCTCGAGACGAAGAACGTAACTGCCGTTTTGTAGTAGCGTTGGATCGATCTGGCCCAACACACCATCCGTTACGTTCTCGGTGCCGACACTGATTTCAGTGAACTGACGCGTGCCAAATTCGGCCAGGAACAATCGATACGACACCAGTGTGTCGTCAGTGACCGTGCCAATGACATCCGTTACCGCAGTAATCGAATCACCGTCGCCAGGCGAGCTGATCGAAATCACTGGGCCGTCGACGTCGTTCGGGTCGGCAACAAAAATCTGAATCGAATCGGTTCCCTCATTGCCAGCTGCATCAATCGCTGTCGCCAACGCGGTCACTGAACCGACTTCATCCAATTGGATTCTCGCGTTGCCATTTGCGTCCAGCGGCACAGCAACACCATCAATCGTCAGTACCAAGGACTCGATGCCGACATTGTCGACACTGCTGACCCGAATATCGACCATGCCTCCGACATCGATCGGATTGTCCGATAACAGAATCGCGACGCGAGGCGCTTCGGTATCCGCCGAAACGACCAACGTGAACTCCTGTTCCGCAAAACCGCCTCGAGGATCGCTGACTCTGACGCGAACATCGTTGTTTCCGATTTGATCGGCACCCGGGATCCAGAACATCCGCCCGACACCGTCGATCAACATGCCATCAGGTCCGTCCAACAGCTGATAGGTCAAGAAGTCGTTGTCGGCATCCGTCGCCAGAATGTCGTAACGGAACGCTTCTCCAGACGCGAGCTCGGTTCGAGGCGTCGATGTAATTTCCGGTGCGTTGTTGCTCTCCAAAACCGTCAAAGAGAAACTCTGAAGACTGCCGCCCCCTTCAGGATCGCGCGCCGCCAACTCAACAATCGTCGTTCCCAAGTCATCGCTATCGGGCAAGAAACTCAGCAAACCGGTCGTCTCGTCAATCGTCGCACCATCAGGACCGTCAAGCAATGCGAAGACCAGTGGATCACCATCGGCATCGGTCGCTTCAACTTGATACTCGTACACTTGATCCAGCGTTGCAAAGAAACCAGGCGTCGAAGTAATCACTGGAAGTTGATTCGCAGTCCCGTCGCCGATTTCGTTCGTGTAAGTTTGTGTGACGTTCGCACCGAGAGGATCACTGACTCGAATTTCGACGTTGGCTGTTCCGACCTGAGCCGCTGTAGGGGACCACTGAACACGTCCTGTGTCGGAGTTGATTGTCATCCCTTCTGGACCATTCAACAGCTCAAACCGCAAGCGATCCTGATCCGCGTCCTCAGCTTGAACCTGATACAGATAGGTCGTGCCGACTCGGGATGAGGTCGGAGGATTCGACAGAATAATCGGCGGCGTATTGATTGAGCGAACCTGGAGCCGATAGACCAGTTGAGAAAACGCACCGTACGTGTCCGTCACTTGCAACCTGACGTCATACTCACCGAGTTGGTCAATCGTTGGATCCCAGGAAACTTGTCCTGACAATGGATCAACCGCCATTCCCAAAGGCGACTGCTCCAAGCTCCAGATCAGCACGTCGTTATTCGGGTCAGTGGCTGTTGCCGTAAATCGATACGGCTGATCAACAATCGCAACTGACTTCGGCGGTGAAGTGATCTCTGGTGCCAGATTGACTGGTTGTGTTGTGACCTCAATCGAAAACGTTTGCAGTGCCACGCCTCCGCGACCATCGTCGAGTTTCAGCACGACTTCGGAAGCCCCCAGCTGGTTGGCATTTGGCTCCCAGACGATCAAGTTTTCGTCAGTGTCGATCGTCATGCCCGATGGACCTGAGTCGAGCGTCAAAGTTATCGGATCACCGTTTTGATCAAACGGGACGACCTTGTACAGATAACGATCTCCCAAACGAACTTCTGTTGATGGCTCCGAGAGAAACTCTGGATCGACATTCGCAGGAGCCAACTCGACCGACAACGTAAATGTTTGCGTCGAACTCAAACCGCGACCATCGCTTGCTTCGACAACAATGGTGGCTTCACCGACCTGTAGGCTATTCGGCGTCCACTGAATGCGACCGCTTGTCGGATTAATGGTCATACCATTCGGGGCTTCGACAAGCGCGAACGTGACAACATCACCATTTGAATCAACGGCCGCCACGTTGTACTCATACGGCAGACCCACGCCTGCCGGACCGGTCGGCGGCATCGTCGTGATTACCGGAGCGGTGTTCGGTTCGGCAACCTGAATTTCGATGAACTGCAGATCAAAACCACCGAAATCATCTCGCACACGTAGCAAAACGCTCTGCAATCCAACTTGATCGATGGTCGGAGTCCACCGGATGGAACCATTCTCTGGATTGACCACCATTCCAGCCGGCGCCAATGGCAGATCGAATCGAACGTCATCGCCATCTAGTTCGACAATCGTTGGGTCATACTCAAACTCAAAACCAACTTCGACTGCCGAAGGAGCTGTGCTGGTAATCTCCGGGTTAGTATTAACCAATGGCACCTGATCGTAACCAAAGAAGATTCCATCGACGTCTTCTCCAGGATTGACACTAACTTCGACGCTTGGCAGATTTGGTGTATTCAAACGGTAGCCAATCAGCGCTTCGGAATGCACGACGTATGAGCCACCAGCGATACTTTCAAACGTGAAGTCTCCTGACTCGTCCACTTGCTCAAACGCTTCTCCTGTATCACGCAGACCATTTCGGTTTTGATCCAGGAATACGACAAAGTCACCTTCAGGGCCCGCTTCATAAACTGAACCGGTAACCTCAACATTGATCAACCCAGTGTTGTTGAACCACCCAGTTCCGTCACTCGTGCCGAGATAGAGTCGTGTCGCTCCTTCCGGGATCACAATTTCTTGTAGAACATCGTCCGATGTCACACCGTCGCCGATGAAAAAGATCTGTTGCAACTCAGGTGCGAGTGAAAGATAGTTGACCCCGCCTTCGACATTACCACTATCAGAAAAATCAAGCGCCTCAGGACTTGCCCCATCGCGAGGATCCGCGTCCGACAAGAAGACGCCAATGAGTGCATCAATCGGCAGGTTGTAGTTGGACAACCCATTCTCGGCACCGGTTGCGTGAGTGGTGAAAGCCGAACCGTCTGGAAATGGATCAGCAGGCTCGCTGCCCCCAGAAAAACTCGACCATCCCGTTGCATTGAAAGTGAGTGTGGTACCGGGAATCAGATCCAGATCCTCAACCAGGACTGGTGAGTGGTCTGGTGCGACGTCTCCTGCGCTGGCCGTCGCTCCATCTGGCAGCCCCGCAAGATAAGGATCGCTGTTCCCTCGAACGATGGCATTCACGGTCCTGTCGGGCACCTGACCAAAATCAACAACCCGCCCAGATATCGTGGCCGCTTCCCCGCCACTCACTTCAAGCACAAATGTCTGTTCGTCGAAACCACCGCGTCCATCATCGACGCGAATGGTAACGTCGTGCTCGCCATAAAGCACATCGTCGGCAGTCCAGATGAGTACGCCAGAACCCTCGTCGATCATAATGCCCTCGGGCCCAGTCACGATTGACCAAGTCAGCGTGTCACCATCAGCATCAACTGCACTCGCACCATACGCGTATGGCGAAATCACGAAGACCGGAATTGAACCAAGTGTTTGACCTTGATTGAAAAGCAGGTCATATGAAATTGCCGTGTTGTCACCGATCCGAATTTCAAAATCGTATGTCCCGCCGGCAACCACATCTGTATACAGACCGCCTGTTGGATCCGTCACTTCAAAGTCTGCTTCCAGGTTCGACGGAATGAGTCGCAACGCCGTTTGCTCCTGAATTTCTGAAACTTTTACGTCGATGAATGCATTGGTAAATGACTCCGCTGTCACGCCACCTGCACGCAACAAACCAAGGTCCCAGTTAGCTCCGTTGGTTGCCCAGGCAAGATTGATATAGTCTTGCAAAATGGAGACGTTGGTTTGCGTTGTGATTCCACCCGTGCCCACCGTAAATCCACCGGCACCATCGGCAATGTAAGCGGTGCCTTCGTCGTCGACACCAATCGCTCGCGTGTTGGTATCGTCTCTAAACTGCGAAGAAGAAATGATATTCAGCAATGCCGACTGGCTGGTAATGTCAGCAAACAACGATTCGAAAGTGATTTCATCTTCCTGAACATCACGATCTTCATCAGTGACCAAAATGTAGTTGATCGCCGCTCCTTCTCGGAACACATCAGCGCGAATGGCCGCTGTGACTCCCGAGTAACCATCCTCCGGGTCCCCACCCAATATGTACTTCCTCGCTGTCTCCGACGCGGTGGCCGAGTCAGTGAAGTAGATGGAATAGTCAGGAAGTAACGTCAAACGTTCTCCCTCAACTCCGCTGAATGTGTACACCTCGGCCGCTTGATCCGATGTCAACAAGCCAGATGTGATCGTGCCATCGGTAGCAATTTCATCCGTTACATCGATAAGCGTCGTATAGAAACTTATCTCGCCAACATAATCGCCCAGAGAATCAATCGTGACGGTGTACTCTCCCGCGTCCAAGTCTAAAAACGCGAAGCCTGAATTGAATCCTGTCGTTCCAACGATCTCTCGCTCGGCATCACTTAACGTCCACGTGAATTGCGATTCGCTGGAACCGGGATTGAAGAACAACGACTGTTCTTGATCCAGAACAAACGTGTAACTTTGAGTCGCACCCGCCGTGCCCAGGTTGGCAGTGGTCGTTGTGTCAAATTCCAACTCCGATGTTGGATTGACAACGGGAACGACATTGATTGTGTAGTTCTGTACTGGATTGACCAACAACGAATAGGTTCCATCAAACTCAAGCGTTACCGGCTCCAGATCGTTAAATCGATTCGACGTACTTACGACTCTCCCAAACGGATCAATCAACTTGAAGAACGTGGCGCTCGAGTTACCTGTCGGTTCGACATCAAAGTAAAACGACTCGCCCGCGTTTGCGTCGAACTTGTAGATGTCCGTTTCCAATGGATCCGTCAGGTCACCAGTGAGCTCAGTTCCAGGCGTCAACTCGGTCGCCATAGCCAAATCAAACATCGTAAACGCATAAGCCCCAGGCGTACCACTCGATGCAAAAATGTCGAGCTGATAGTCGCCAGCAATCAACACCTGAACACCCGGGTTCAGGAAGTCGCTGGAAACATTGCTTTGGTCAAAGCGGACGTTCGTTAACTCCACACCTCGCGGACCGCTCAGCCGCCACCTGATTGCCGAACTGTTGGTCAATGAATCAAAGTAAAGCGCGGATCGCTCTGTCAACGTAAACGTGTACGAATCGATTTGCCCATCCGCCGACAAATCACCCGATTGCGTCGTGCCAAGTGTCAACGCGTCGCCAGAAAGTCCAGGTAAGGGTGTATTTCCGGTATGAGTAATCGTGATTTCGTAGTCGACAACGGTGTCGTTGGCGATCTGACCTTCAACCAACAAAAAGTAAGTTCCGGTCAACAACAATTCGGTGGATTGACTTCGCTGAGTTTGTTCCCGGAACAGTTGTTTTCCGAATTGGTCGATCAATCGATAGCTGGCTTGAGCGCTGTTCGCTGTGCTATCAAATGTCAGCTGGTCTCCAGCGACCGCGTCAAAGCGATAGGCCTGTGTCCCCTGTGGAATGCTTTGCACTTCATCAATGGTCGTTGGACTTCCAGAGACTGGATTGTCCACCAATGTTGATTGCGTCAAATCAAGGAGATTCAGCAGCGCAAACGAATAATCACCGACAACGTCATCCACGGCGTCAACCGTGAGTTTGTACTCACCCGCCAGCAATTCAAATGCGACCGGCGGACGGCTGATTCCATCTGTCGAGAATGAATCGGACGAACCAAAGCCACGCGATTCAACTTCAATTCCTCGCGGGCCTTCCAAAGTCCAATTGAAATCGTTATCGCTAAGGTGTGAGTCGAAGTGGACCAAACCATCCGTCGCAAGCGAAAACTGATACGCGACGGTTTCACCTCGAGCGATCGTTCCAGTAACCGTCGAACCGGTTATCAATTCGCCACCATCACGTTCGGTAAGTTCGATCAAGTTTATCGAGAACGTATCCGGGTCAACATTGTTTCGGCGACCTTCGACCAGCAAGGTGTAAGTACCGGTTTGGGTCAGCGGCATCAATTCATTGTCGGTCAGATTTGAAGAAGCGTTGACGACCGCACCTTGAGGATCAATCAAGCGATACAATGACGTCGACGACTCGCTGGCCGATTCGACATCAATGAGAAATGCCTGACCGGCACTGGCGTCGAACTTGTAGACCAAAGTCTCTGTCGAGATTTCGACATCCCCACCGCCGATCGTCGTCCCCGGCGTAATGGCCTCGCCGTCGGCAATATCTAACAACCGGAAGGAGAAATCACCCAGTGAAGCGAGGACGCCAGTCACCGTCAGCACATAGTCGCCTGAATCCAGATCAATTACCGGCAAGTTAAAGTCAAACGAATCGGACCGATCAAAACTCCGTTCGGAAACGATATTGCCAAACGGTCCGTCCAATGACCAATTGAAATTTCTCTCATCGGTCAGTGAATCGAAAACCAATTGAGCGTCATCGGCCAGAGAAAACTCGTATGCGAATGAATCCCCCGGCTTGGTGATCGAATCGGTAATTGTCTCGCCAAACACCAACGCAGTTGTCGTTAGATCTGCTGAAACGAGGTTTACTTCGTATTCCGACAAGACGGTACTGCTGTGGTCGCCTTCAACCAACAAGTAGTAATCGCCGGCTTCTTCCAGGACGACCACATCGTTGTCATCGAAATTCAGTTGCCGTGCAAGGATTTCGTCGTTTGGACCGACCAACCGATAATTAACCGACGTCCGTGAAGTTACGGATAGGACGTCAATATAGATTCGATCTCCAGGCTGTCCAGAAAATCGATACACGTCTGTCTGATCCGCCGTGGCAAATGTATTGCCAAACGGCGTATTGAGTTGAACTTCGGTCGCGTCATCAAGCTTGAGCAACCTGAAGCTGTAGGGTTCCGCATCGATCGATGTGACTGACAACTCGTAGCTGCCAGCACTCAAACTTAGCAGTGGATCGTTGGTCCGGTTAGAATCCGAGAGATTAAACAAACGGTCGGTGATCACTTCGCGTCCATCCCGCTTTAACGACCAGTTCATACTGCCGTCGTTGCTCAAGACATCAAAATAGAGAGTCGATGACTCATCCAGCGTAAACGAGTATCGATCGGTTTCGCGAACCACGCTGATTTCGTCTTCAATCGTTTCGCCCAGCGTCAGTTCGGTTGGCGGAACTGGATTGAATTGATTGCCCAGGTAAACGATGTCAAACTCGAAACCACCATTGAAGCCGGAATCACTCGGTTGACCCTCCACAAACAGAACGTAAGTACCGCCTTCAAGCGTGATCGGTCCTGCGTCGTTCGAAAGCACTTGATTAAATACCGTGTTTCCAAATTGATCCACCAACCGCCAATAAGCGTTGACGTTGAAGTTCCGATCGGAACTAAGGTGGTTGAAAAAGACGATATCGCCAGCTTCTGAATCAAACTTGTATCCTTTGGTCGACTTGGAAGTCGTCAAACTGGCGTAAGTGGCGTCAAAGCCGTTGGTTGTTTGATCCGGTGCGATGTTTCCGCTGGTCTCATCAAATCCAAAATAGGCCGTAAGCCCTGGCGAGTCTGCAGCTACCACTGCGTCTTTGTTGGCTTGAACCTCCGCTTCGGTTCTGGCTTGAGTCCAGATCCGCAACTCGTCCAACTGACCATCCGCCGTCTGGTTTTCATCAAAATCACCAGCGAATACGTCTTGTTCTTGTCCGAAAAAGAGTCCGCCGGGTTCGATCGACAACTCACCGAGCGTGGAAGTTCTCAACCCTTGGTTGACACCGTCAAGATAGAAAGTCGTCCCGACTCCTTCTTCGGCGGTGATCGCATAATGATGCCATTGGCCGTCTGCGACGGAATCGATGTCCCAGTCGCCAACACCAGAAACTTCGAAGTTCGTGCTGTCGTTTAAAAATACCAACAGCTCGTTATCATTTGTGCTGTTGGCTCCACTGAGGAACGTTTGAAAGCCTGTCTTATCCGTCTTGTACCAAAACTCGATCGTAAGATCGGTCACTCCGTTCAGAGTTTCTGAGGGGATCGACAGCGAATCGAAAGTATTAGACAGATCAATTGCGCCATCGACGGCAGCACCGGTCAATCCTGCTCCAGTCGTCCAAACAGCATCGAGACCATCTCGGACATCCAATCGATCGACGATTTTGTCGCCAAGACTGACTGCTGTCGCAGCAGACAGATCCAACAACGCAAAGTCAAATACTCCCGTCAAGTTGCCAACGGCGTCAACGGTCAGGGTGTAGTCGCCGACCGGCAAATCGAGAATCGGATCGTTGATCGTAAACGAATCGCTTGAATTAAATCTGCGCGAGTCGACCACGGTGCCCGATGGGCCTGCTAACGTCCAATTCACATCTCGCGAGTTGAAGAGTGAGTCAAAGTGAACCAGTTTTCGATCGGCTATCGAAAAAGTAAACTTGGCCTCGTCTCCTGGTGTCTCGATCGTTGCCCGGGCGATTTCCCCAAGCGTCAACACCTCGAATGCTGGCGAAATCGTGTGCAAGTTCAGCGTGTATGTATCGTTGTCAACATTGTTGCGTTTCCCCTCAACCAGCAAAGTAAACGTGCCACTATTCGCAACAGAAAATGGTGATGACAAAGGGTCGAGCCGACCAGATGGGGACACCACCACAACGTCGCCGTAGGGATCGATGACTTTATAAAGTGCACCCGTTCTGTCGCTCGTGGATTCAACGTCGATGTAAAACTGGTCGCCATCGTTGGCGTCAAACTGATAAAAGTCTGTTTCATTGGATGGGTCTAGCTGGCCGCTAAACGAAGTCCCGGGCGTGATCGCAACTGCCGAGCTGAGATCAACCATCCGGAACCCGTATCCCCCAGGTGTGCCACTTCCAAAAATGTCCAGCTGATACTCGCCAGGGCCAAACTCAGCAAGATCAGAATTCAAACTATTAATCCCGTCGGTCGATGTGAACGCAACGTTGGCTGGAAACTGGCCTTTTGGCCCTTTGAGCGACCATCGCAGACTGCTGTTGTTGGTCAACACATCCATGTACAACAGCGTTCGTTCGGTCAACGTAAACGTGTACGAATCAATCTGCCCATTCGTACTGATATTGCCATTGACCGTTGAGTTCAATGTCAAAGGTGTTCCCGTAAAAGTTACAGGACCATTGTTTTGAATCCATTCGATATCAAACGAAACGTCAGACTGCAACTCGTTGCTGGCCCGACCTTCAATGAGCAAAAAATAGGTCCCGCCAATGATGAACCTTTGGTTGGGACGATCAGTCGCGATGCCAGAGTTGGCTGTTACGATCTGCCCAAATGCATCCAGGACTCGATACGACACGTTCGTCGATCCAGTGACTGTGGTTACGAACGAGAATTCATCTCCCGATTCAGCTTCCATTCGGTACAGCTTAGACTCGTTGCCCAATATTGAATCTGAAATGGACACAGATGGGTTGGCCGACCCAGGGTTGGGTGTAATCGGTGTGGTTTGTGTATCATCAAGCAGGTTGGACAAACGGAAACCGTAATCTCCGGTGCTGTCCAAACCGGAAATGATCAAGCGATAGCTTCCAGCAGGAATTTCGACGGCAGCGGAATTCTGATCGAATGAATCTGACCTACCGAGAACCCGACTATCGATCTCAACCCCACGCGGTCCTTCCAGAGTCCAGTTCTTTACCAGATCATTGGTCAGCGAATCAAAGTAGAGCAGCCCTGTATCCGTCAAATCAAACGTGTAAATTGCTCGCTGCCCAGGCGTTGCCAAGTTACCGGTGACTTCATCTCCAAGTGTCAACGCGGTCGTTGACTCGGTCACTGGAACCACGTTCATCGTGTAGGTATCAATATCAACGTTGCTTTTCCAGCCCTCTACCAACAACGTGTAAGTGCCGCTAGACGGAAGTGTTGTCGATGACACGTCTGTCAGACGGCTCGAAATAAAGACGACTTGACCGTAAGGGTCAATCAACTTGAATTGCGTATTGCGGTCGTCGCTGGAAGTAACGACATCAAAATAGAACGCATCGCCAGCGTTGGCATCAAAGCGATACATATCCGTTTCGCTGGGCGTCGCCAGTTCACCATCAAAACTGACCCCAGGCGTAATCTCAACAGCATCCTTGAGGTTTAAAACCCGGAACGCAAAATCGCCAGTACGATTGTTGCTGTTGATGCGCAATTGGTAGTCACCAGCGACCAGGTCGTAAACAGGCGACGCCTGGTTAAACGAATCGGAATTTCCGAATGCCAGATTCGAAACAGCAACACCTGACGGTCCCGTCAACGTCCAAGTGAGTGACGAGTCGATTAAGGAATCAAAATAGACCAACGAGCGCCCGTTCAACGTGAATGAGTAATCTACGAATGCATCGACATAGTCAATCGATCCCAAATTGATCTCACCAAACTCAACTTCGATTGGCGGAGCCACATCTTCAACGTTGACAATGAACTCAACGAACGACTGAGTTCTTAGCTGTACGCTACCTTCTTTTGGTGATAATGCCGACTCCATCAACAAGAAGTAGTTGCCTCCCCTCAAAGTGATTGGCGGTTGGTTCTCATCAATGTCATCCGTTGCGACGACGATTCCTTCAGCATCGACCAACGTCCATCGGCTGCCCGTATGAGTGACCTCTTCATTGATAATCAACTCAAACTGTTGATCCGGTTCCGCATTAAAACGATAGACAAACGTTTCTGCCTTTTCGTCAAAACCAACGGTTGTTGTTTGGCCCGATTCGATGGCCTGCCCTAAATCCAAATTGAGTAGCCGGAACTTATAGTCAGCGGCCACGTCAGCGAAAGTAGCACTGTTGACGGTGGTGCCTGAATCAACAATGAGTTTGTACTGGCCAGCTTCCAATAGCCTTGGTTCGGACAACACATCAAACCGGGCATTCACGAAAATCGGTTCGCTTGGACCTTCCAACGTCCATCGAATACGTGTGTCTTTGGCCAGCGAATCAAAATAGACCAGAGTTGGGGCTGACAAATCAAATTGGTATTCGACAGGTTGACCTGGAAGCAGAATATCCTCAACTACTGCATCGAGTTCGAGTTGCTCAACCCGTGTCCCCTCGGCGACGTTACCTTCAAATCCAATCTCAATTCCATCTGACAGATCCGTCGAATCCTGGGCTTCTACGACCAATACATACTCACCGCTATTGGGAAGCTCAAGATTCAGAAGTTCATCTGGAATGACGTCGTTCAACAGGCCTTCCACGACGACGGTTCGATCGGGCCCGTACAGCGTGTACTTGGAACGACTCTCACTGTTGAGGAAGTGCCCTACGGTGATCGAATCTCGTCCGCCTCCAAAGCCGATGATGCCAAACCGGTTGGGACTGCCAGGCTCCGCTCCGATCCCAGCATCGATCAGCGCTGCATCCAGCAGAGGGATCATGTCAACGACCCATGCCTGACTGCCACCCATCGAACTTGATTCATCGACTGCCAAAACGATGTCAGCAAAACGAGATGCCGAATCCGGCAGCGTGATCGAAACGGTTCCCTCAAACGTCTCGCCATTGCCAAGATCAAGCGCAATCCGTTGAGGTGAGACGGCACCGCTTGCAGGATTAGAGAACCCCGGAATAAAGAAATTGTCGATCGGATCACTGACAATTACTGGAGCCGTGTTGGTTGGATCGGCCAGTACGCGAAGTTCATATTCCTGCGTTGCGGTCCCACCACGTCCGTCATCTGCAGTGACTTTCACCGTGTGCGTGCCGACCTGATTTCCTTGTGGATTCCAAGATATCAATCCAGTATCCCGATGAATGATCATTCCTTCCGGTCCTTCATCCAGGACAAAAGCAACAGGATCAAGATCGGGGTCAACGGCCTCCACTTGGTAGGTGTAGGTCGTTTCCGCGGGTACGAAAATCAACTCGTCAATCTCAAGGTTGCCCGTGTTGTTTGAAATTCGCATCGAATGGATCGGTCGGTCTTCGCTTGCCGTAAATCCAATGAAGCGATCAATGTTGAAGTTGGTGACTTCGCCATCCTGATCGGTTGACGAAAAGATCAGTTCTCCTTCGGAGTCGAAGAATTCAACCAAGTCCTGATCTGGAGACGTGTTGATAAACCCAACCGCTTGCATTCCTGTTGTGAATTGGAAAACTAAACCTTCTCCGACTACTGCAGGAGTGATTGTCGCGTTGGGGGCTGAAGCAGCTCCGCCAAAAACGCTGCTGGAAACTTCGATGTTGTTCATCACAACACCGAGCGACTCATATTCGGTCGTCAGCGAAGTACCGCTGGCAATTGGATTGCCCGATGCATCGGTATCAAAATTGATCGTGCGAACGTCTCCATTGAAACCGAATATCGACGGATCGACGGAAGGAAGCGTCTCAAACGTGTTCGGCGTTGTCGAGCCAACATCGGTTGGTGTTTGATCAATAAAACGAGCCTCGATCTCGGAATAGAACGTTGCGCCAAAATAGAGATCATCCAGCGCAAAGTCGTTACCCGTGAACGCTTGATTCGAATTGCGAATTTGAATGGTCGCTCGGTTGGCATCGCCTGAGTTCCAAGTCGCAAACGCCAAATCCCAAACACCGGTTTCATTCGGAGCATCAATTGCACTCACGCTTACCCCATTGATCGCGAATTCCAGTTGTGCGGGTGCGCCGGGGAACCACGTGGAAACATAAGCGGCAAAGTCGTACTCAGTATCCGTTTCGACATTGACCGTTTGTTCCCAAACAACTTCTCCAACCTGTGTCGATCCATTGACGGCAAGCATCAGTCCACTTCCGGATCGATCGGAATAACTTTCAGCCGACGGATGAACACTGGCTGGATCGGTTACCACCGCATAGGTTGCCGCATCCAGAATACTGCTTGGCGAGTGACTCAGGTCAGATTCAAAACCAACATTGCCCTCTGAAAAACCTCCATTTTGAATCAAGTTCTGGGCCGCAATTTGCTCTGCAACCGATGGACTGACACGGCCAGCCAGGAACGTTTCCACGATCGGCGACGATACAATTACAGGCGGTCGGTTGGGACGCTCCTCCAACACCTCAATGTCATAAGTCTGGATATCAACACCGCCCCGTCCATCGATCACTTCGACCATGACGTTGTGTGTTCCGACGTCCTCCATCGTCGGCGCCCAAGTGATCTCGCCTGAGCCATCATCGATCGATAATCCGCTGGGCGCGACCATCAAAGAATAAGTCAGTTCATCGCCGTCCTGATCGATTGCCAAAGATTGATAGGCGTATGACTTGCCGACCAATCCTTCTGTATTGGGAGTCGAAACAAAATCAGGTGCCACGTTGGGTTGGGCAATCAGTGCTAACTCAAAATCAAACTGAGTTGAATTTGGATTGAAGAATTCAATCGAACGGACAACCGTGCGTTCCCCCGGTGCCAATGTGTCGCTTCCATCAGGTCCGGTCAGCAAAAGATAGCGATCACCATCGGGCGTTTGCCCATCAGAGTTGGTCACCTCGACGGTTGGATCTGAAATCGATTGAACTGCCAACACGAACGGACCATCGATCGGTCGTGACGAGACGTTTTCGATCGCGACTTCGCTGAAATAGCGAGTTCCGGTCTGATCGAAACTCGCTTGTCCGTAGTCCACAACAACTGAACCGGTGACGTCGGTCAGCCCTACAAAATCCACTTCCGCAGAAGGGATGTTTTCAGCAAACGTCGTCGCGCCAATTGACGTACCCATTTCGACCGTGGTCTGGTCAATGTTGCTGATACGAACTTGAGTCTGTGTGTCGTCATCATTGTTGACTAGCCTGAAAACCAGATTCGCCGTGGTGCCTGCTGCAATGTGCGATAGATCCAGCTGAACTTGCGAACCAACGTTGACGGTATTGACCCCAGCAGCGACTTCTTGAGATTCAGTCAAATTGAAAAAGGCATCACGGCCACGTCCAATGGTGTGTACCAGCGATTGGCCAGCTTCATCCAACAACGCGACTTCGAAGGCATCGTTGACAAATCCATCTGCGGTATCAAATGCCGATTCGAAATCAAAAATGAGCTGCTTGGTGTCGTCAGAGACCACAAACTGTTCCGTGTAAACCGACTCAAAGTTTGAGTCTTCGGTTAGCAGGATTTCATCGACGACCTCCTCGGTCAACGTGACGCTGACCGTCGTCATATCCGAAGCACTTCCATCCGACACCGTAACGTTGATGTCGTACTGACCTGGATTGTTGGCAGCGGTCGTCGCCCACGAAAAGACGCCAGTGGTCGGGTTAATCGAGGCACCGGTCGGAACGTTGCCACTTAATCCGTAGGTCAATTCATTCGCGGGAACGTCGGCATCGGTCGCAGTCGCTGTAAACGAAACCGTGTTGCCTTGCCGGACGGTTTGATTCGCAATCGACTCAAGAACCGGCGGCAGATTGACTTCGCTGACTTGCACCTGGAACGAATGCGTATCGGTTCCTCCAGCGCCATCGCTAACCTCTACTGTAAACGTATATTCGCCGGGGCCATCGGCTTCGAGAGGGCTCCACTGAATCAAGCCGGTTGTTGCGTTGATGGTTGCTGAGTCGGGAGCTGCCGTAAGCGAATAGGTCAACGTCTGTGGAGGTTGGTCGTTGTCAGTGGCAACCGCTTGAATTGACAGTGTGTCCGTTTCAGGAATCGATTGGTCATCGATCGCATTGAGAACCGGGTTGGAGTTGGAGGCTTCGATCCGAACCTGAAATGTTTCTGTGTCCGAACCGCCAAGTCCATCTTCGACCGTCACCTCGAAAGAATACTCGCCGGCAGCTTGACCCGTTGACGGTAGCCAGGTGATGGTCCCACCGTTGTCAATCGTCGCGCCGTCCGGCCCGTCCAGCGAGTACGTTAGCGTATTGACGGGACGATCGGCATCGGTTGCCGTGGCTTGAACGGACAGCATTTGACCGGTAGACAAATCAACGTCGTCGATGGCTTCGATGATTGGATCGGCATTCAACTCGTTGACAGTGATTCGAAATCGCTGTGTGTCACTGAGCCCAGAATTGTCTGTGACTCGAACATCCAAATTGAACCGCAAACCTCCTGCCCATTCGTTTGGCGTCCAGCTGAGTTGTCCCGTCACTGGATCAAGCTCTGCATTCACAGGAATCTTGATCGCCTCAAACCGCAGTTGATCAACGGGACTATCCGGATCGGTCGCCGTCAAGAAGACATCGATGGATTCCCGCTCATTGATTGTTGCATCGGCTGCCTGATTGAAAACCGGCGGCTGATCAACCGGAATCTCATTGATACAAATCTGAAAGGACTCGGTATCGGTTCGTCCATCTGCATGCGTCGCGCGAACCGTTACGTTGAATTTGTCATCGGGCGGATCGATGATCGTGACTTGACGACGATAGACCCGAATGTTGTCCAGCAATCCACCCAGCCCAATTTTGTCGTCAGGATCGTTCGATCGAAACTCCAGCCGAGTCATATCGCCGCTGAATTGAGAGAGATCAAAACGATACTCGCGGTAGTCGGTTCCCGAGTTGCCGCGACCTTCGGCTGAGATTCGCTCGACGCGTTGTCCGTCCCACCAAAGTTCGATCGCATTTCCATCCGCATCAACGCCTGAACGCGGCGAATAATCAAACACGATTTCATACTGATCACCCGCAACGGTCGCTACGTCACGAAAGATGGCATTGAGGCCATCGAGCTCCAGATGTTGATTGCCCTCAGACGGACGACCAACTGAGGGATGGTTGTCCTGAATCTCAACGTTGCCCCGAACCGACGTAAACCCGGAAACTTCAGGAAAGAACCCGAAACCCCCTGATGCCACATCGACTTCTTCAAAGCCGGCACGAAACATTAACTGACGATTGCCAACGACCGTGGTCGGCTCATCAACCGATGCGTCAATGTTGGCTTGACTGGCAACCCATTGGACTTCTCCCGTCAACGCATTGATCGTTGCTCCCGCTGGTGCATCGACCAACGAGAACGTCACGTTACCTAAAGTTTCGTTGGGTGGTGCCAGGTTTGCGTCGACGTTCAGGGTTGAGCCGACATTGACTTCCTGATCAGCGATCGCTTCAATCGCGATCGGCTGCTGCTCAGCAAGGATACGCACATGATCCAACATGCCGCCCAAACCGATTCTGTCATCTGGAGAGTTGGAACGGAACTCAAGTCTTCCCGTCAGCGGCCCGCCACCTGGCAACTCGATTTCATAGGCTCGATAGTCGGTTGATCTGAGTCGTGTCCCTTCGGCGGACAACGTATCGACGACGGAGCCATTCCATAGCACTTCAATGGATGCCTGTTCTGCATCAACACCTGGCCGCGCCGAATAGTCGACACGCAAAATTAGACCCGTCGCCGGTACATCATCGATGTCGATGAAAATCCCGTTGGTACCGTCCAGCTCAAGATGATTTTGTCCGTTCGATGCCGGCCCGACAGATGGGTGATTGTTCTGAACTTCGACCGGACCTGCGGTCGCCGTAAAACCACCCACGGTCCGAGTAAATTCGAAGCCACCATCGGCAACGGAAACATCTTCAAAACTCGTTTGAAAGACCGTTGTGAGGTCGCCGGCCAACATCTGCCGTTCTTCAAGACGCTCAATTTGAAAAAATGTTTCCGACTCTCGTCGTTTCGCTTTCAAACTACGTCGAACTTTTTTGCATAGCTTGGAGATGGACGTGGTGAGTTTGCGTGACAATCGCATGGGTCTACCCGATGAATAAGTGGAAGGAGGACAGACCCTGCGTGGCGATTGGCGAATATCACGAGCCAAGCGCCGCTTGTTCGATTGCCATCGCTCTCGAACCGGACTACGTCCACAGGTTCCTCCATGCCTACTACTTGGGCGGGTACCCGACCTATCACCCCAAACTGCCAAGGACACAAATTTGTACAGATTTAACAAACCCCGATCCTTCAGCCATAATGCTGGTGCGATCGACGCCCTTAAGCTGCCTATCACTGAGTAATGACATGGCCAAACCCAATGAACGCCATAAAGACCTCGATGTACATTTCTTCATAACTCAAAAACAGTTCTTGGCGTGGCTCGAAAAGAACTACGCCCAAACGGAGTCGATCTGGCTTAAATTCGCGAAGAAAGCGAGTGGCATCAAGTCCATCAACTATGAGCAAGCACGCGAAGCCGCGATCATGTATGGCTGGATCGATGGTCTGATCAACGGATTGGACGCTGACTTCTATCTGACCAAGTTCACGCCACGACGACCGAAGAGCCTCTGGTCGCAAATTAATCGAGGCATCGCTGAGTCACTGATTGCCGAGGGTCGCATGCAACCGAGCGGGCTTGCTCAAGTCGAAGCTGCCAAGGCTGACGGACGATGGCAAGCCGCTTATGCGTCCCAAGCGAACATCGAAGTACCGCCTGAGTTACAAAAACGGCTCGATCAAAATCCAAAAGCCAAGAAGTTTTTTGAATCGATTACAAAATCGAATCGCTACGCATTTCTTTATCGAATCCACAATGCGAAACGGCCCGAGACCAAACAACGTCACGTCGAAAAGGCGATGGAGATGTTGATCGCAGAAAAGGTTTATCACCCCAAACTGAGAAAAAAGAAATAGTCATGGCAACCTGGATTGGATTACTTCGCGGTATCAATGTCGGCGGACACCGAAAAATAAAAATGGCCGAGCTTCGTAACGCGTTACAGGAAGCGGGTCTGTCCAATGTGGAGACCTACATTCAGAGTGGCAACCTCGTTTTCGATTCCAAACTGACGTCGACCAAGCTTGAAAATCTGGTTCACCAAACCATCGAAAAACAATGGGGCTTTGACGTACCTACGATGGTCTTTCGTGGCAGTGATTTGGAGAAATGGAAATCTGCGTCGCCATTTCAGGAACACGATATCTCGCTGTTGCATTTGACGATCTTTTCCAAGAAACCGACCGCTGCGGCGATCCAAAAATTGGGCAAAGTCGATTTGAAGGATGACGAGTTCAAAATCCAAGGCCGATGTTTTTATGGCTACATGCCTCGCGGATACAGCAAGACAAAACTGACCAATGGCTTGCTGGAGTCCAAACTTGGTGTCCGGGCAACGACACGTAACTGGAAAACCGTTGGTCGGTTGCTTGAGATGGTCGAAAAACGACGCTAGCTCGTTGGTGACCTGGGTTCATTCCAAACCAGATTTCGGACATGACGAATTTCAAAGATCGGTCTGTCTCTCGCTGCACGACGACTCATGTCCGTGAAGCTCAGCCTGTGAGCAACTGGGGCTCAGTGGGCGTTTGGGGAAGCTAAATGACGCCCGGTTTTGCCCCGTTTTGAAAACATGCGTCTCTATGGCGAACACCTAACGCTTGGCACGCCTTGAACAGGCAGTGTTTGCGTAATCGGCAAGGTTTACCGAGACATGCTAGCGGCGTTATCAGTTTCAAAATCCAAATCAGCGGATTTTTACCGAAGACCGGCAAAATCGGAAAAATTGTGACTTCAGGAGCATTGGTTAGCCGAAAGTTACTTTCGGATTCGATAGCTGAATCCGCGAGGGGGGAATCTCGCGTTGGAGCAGGATCGACAAGGAAGTCGGTTCACCTGTTTCAGCACAAACGATTTGTAGCAAACGGATTTGCTGCCAATCGATCTCCTGCCTGGTGGTTTCGGCCAACGGATTTTTAGAGGCAACGTCGGGTTGCCAAAGTCAACGAAGTCCACAAAAGCTTGGCCAACAAACTCGTCCAACGACCCATAACCGATCGGTACGTCGCCGAGGATGTGACGGGTTTGCTTGACTGCGGTCAACGATTTTAAACCAGGAGGAATCTGATGCGACGTTTAGTGCTTGGAATCGCTGTCGCGGTTACCTCGCTCATGCCAGTAGTTGGTATGGCCGATGATCAGCAGATCGCTGATTTTATCAAAAGCCGGCTGCAAGCCGAGCAACAACAGGGCAACTTGAAAGGGTTCAATGTCGACATGCGTGTCGAGCAGGGAACTGTCTGGTTCAAGGGCCACGTATCCAACCCAACTCAGGAGATGACCATTCTCCGAGCTGCTCAAAAGGCAGGTCACTTGGGTGTTGTGCAAGTTGTCGATGACATTGAAGTCATGGCCGCTCCCGCACAAGCAAACATGAACCAGCAAGTTGCCTACCAGCAGCAAGTTGGCTCACGAACTCCAGCCCGTCAAGTTTCTACAAACTATCGTTTGCCAAACAACGCGACCGCCGGGGTTGCTGCCGGAAACCAGCCACTGCCATTCGCCTCAACTGGCGGCGTCGGTGGTCAACCCATGTCTGCTGGTTACGCAGGCAACGTCGGTATGCCAACCGAAGCACCAGCCATGCCCGGTTACGCCTGGCCTGGTTACGCTGCTCACCCTAACTTCGGAAACGTAAGTTACCCACAGCAGTACTCGCCATCCGCATGGCCATACATTGGCCCTTTCTACCCTTACCCACAAGTCCCAATGGGATGGCGTAAGGTCACTTTGGAATGGGATGACGGTTGGTGGATGCTCGACTTCCACGACAAGTAATGCAGAATGACGTAAGCCCTGCTTATGTCGCAACGCAAAATACAAAACGACGCTCGATTTTCATCGGGCGTCGTTTTTTCGTTTAAAGAAGTCACTCGCAGTCAGCAACCACAGCGGCAATTGCGATCAAAGCGAGGTTTTACGACGGCGTCGCATCAGCAAGCAGCTCGATGCCAACAACATGACCGTCATTGCGGCAGGTTCGGGAACTGCATTGAACCGGTTGTAACCGATCACATCAAATGCTCGCAGATCGTTACCGGTAAAGTTGACGAGAGCTCCGCTGCCAGTGATTGGCGACATCAGTCCCAAGCCAGCGCCGTCTTTCCAGTGACTCGCTTGATCGCCGTCACCGAATTCAAATCCAGTTGCCCATTGCGAACCGCCACCGCCAATCGGCGTTGCGCCACCATCGATTGAAAAATATTTCGGTCGATCATCCGCCGTCCAATCGATGTCGGCTCCAGCAACTTCGCTCTCGTTGGAAAATCTAAGGAAGTCGATCGACCCGACAAAGTCAAATTCATCATCGGTACTCAGACCGTCACCGTTACTGTCAAGCACATCAACGCCACTTTCAAACCCAAGCACGTGTCCAATCTCGTGCATGGCGACGCCGACGAAGTCGATTGCACCTGGATCAATACCGTCGCTTCGATCAAAGTCCCAAGTAAAGCTGTCGTTGAACACAATCGTGCCATCGAGACCCGAATCATTCGCCGACCGCAGCCCGAGGGATTTTGCGTTGGCAGTCGTCAACCGTACCGTTGTATTGTTCAATCCACCATCAGCATCGACGTAGGGCACTTCATTGTCGGCTCCGGCCGCCTCGGTTGTGCGGTTAATGTAAACCGAAAATGATGAGCCGACAGGCAGACCGGCTGCGAAGGTCCCGTCATCAGCCGAAAAGACGTCGGCGTTAATCGCATTGGTAAATTCTGTAAACGTGTTCGCCTGGTTGGCCGAAGCGGTATTGGCCAGCGAAGTTCCGCCCAGATTCGAAAAACTGATGTCGATGTTGACCGTCATCGCGTCATCAAATTCAATCGCCCAAGCATTCGTCGCCGCGTCAAATGCCGTGTCCGCCTCCGCGTTTGAGCTGGTCGATGTATTAAACGTCAACTGCCCCCAGACGGGTCCGGAAAATGCAAGTGCCCCAACGACAAAGCAGACTGCCCAGCCGTACTTTACGATGTTCATTCTCATCTCAATAGTATGATTGCCTCACGCGCGTTCCCAACGCCACGGTTTCACGATAAGCGAAGCCCTCAATTGATTCAAGCATCGAAAGAGAATCCGAAAAAGATTCAGTTTTGGTCGATTTTGTGGGAACCTACAAGAATACCGCTGATTCTCAATTGATTACGCCTGAGACCGCCCAACTCGGGCCTAAGTGATGACCATCGGTCGATCGTCTGTTGGTCGGTCACTTGGTCGATTGCATTACCGTTTTGCTATCTCGAGCCAACGCATAAACTTTTCGTTTTTCTGTCCCCCGCCACTCTCTCCGTTCGTCTTTCTTGTAAACCGAACCACGTTTTCGTGACGTGATACGCCAACAAATTTTTACAAGGAGAAGAAAGCTAATGCCAAAGTTTCTGTTTATCTACCGCGATCCAGTCGAGAAAACGGGACCCGAGTTAACAGCTGATGAGATGCAAGCCAACATGAATCAATGGTGGGAATGGCTTGGCCAAGGTCAACAAGATGGCTGGGTGGTCGCCATGGGCGATCCACTTACACCTGATGGACGCGTAGTTGGCTCAAACAAGTCGGTCACCGATGGACCTTACGCGGAATCAAAAGAGCTGGTTGGAGGCTATTCAATTATCCAGGCCACGGACTTTGAAGAAGCGTGTCAACATGCCATGGGTTGTCCCATCTATGCCGGTGGTGGCAATGTGGAAGTTCGCCAAATCATGGAAGCTCCAGCTCCCGAGTAGACCATGCAGGACCAACCAGAACAATTGGTTGAAAATTTCTTTCGTCACGAGTCAGCCAACCTGATTGCGTTGCTGACTCGGGCGTTTGGTTTTTCTTTGGTCGATGTCGTCGAAGACATGGTTCAGGAAGCGATGATGGAAGCATTGCGTTCTTGGCGTATCGGCGGTATCCCCAAAAACCCGGACGCTTGGCTGTACCGCGTTGCAAAAAATCGCATTATCGATGTTCTTCGCCGGGATCGTAGTACGAACGAATCGGTTGAAGACCATCTTGATGGTGACGAGACGCTGGTGATTTCATTTACTGACGACGCGTTTGAAGACAGCTTGCTCCGGCTAATTTTTGTCTGCTGCCACCCGTCGCTGGATGAAAAATCACAAGTTGCATTGACACTCAAGATGCTCTGCGGCCTTGGTGATCATGAAATTGCCAGCGGTCTGCTGATGTCAGCTGCTGCGGTCAAAAAACGAGTCACGCGTGCCAAACGTCATTTGCAACTGACACAAGTCTCGATGGAGCTTCCTGCGTCAAAGGAACTTCAACAACGGATCGAAGTCGTTCACGATGTGCTGTACTTGTTGTTCAATGAAGGCTATAGCGCCAGCAAGGGTGCTCTACCGATTCGTATCGATCTATGTGAAGAAGCCGCGCGGCTGTGCCATCTATTGTGTCGCAGTGAGATTGGACAACCATCGACGTATGCCTTGTTGGCGCTCATGTTGTTTCATGCAGCCCGCTTCGATTCGCGTGTCGACGGCGATGGAGAGATCATCCTGTTGGAAGATCAGGATCGCGGGTTGTGGGATCAAAACATGATCGGCGTGGCTGATGCGTGGCTCAATCGTTCGGCTCGTGGCGGCCAGGTCTCAAGGTTTCATCTGGAAGCTGGGATCTCGCGGCTGCATTGTCGGGCAACGTCGATCGATGAAACTGACTGGCAAGGGATCGTTGCCTTATACGACTTACTTTTGCGGACGTTTCCATCGCCGATGTACACACTCAATCGGGCGATCGCGCTTGGCCGACTGGGTAAGTTGACGGAGGCCATTGGTCAGATCCAATTGATTGCCAACGACTCGGCAATGAAAGACTATTCCTTGCTTTGGTGTTCGTTAGCAGATCTTCATCAGCGACAGGGCGAACTGGAAGACGCTCACGCGGCATGGCAACATGCTTTAACACTGACCAGCAACCCTCGCGATCAACAATTGATCCAGCAACGGATCGAAGCTGCGACGATAGACTAGCCGGCCCATCGCGAGATGAAACCATGAGTTATCAAGTCGACGAATTGGACAAGAAATTTTCGAAAGAATCCTCGCTTTACTTGTCACTTTCCCTGTGCGATTTGAAGATGTTTCATCCATCGGTTCAAATGATTAGTAGATTTCCTACTTCTTCTGCTCATTTGAATTCTTATGAAAACGATTCCCTGCGGTCGCTTCTACACGACACAACGCCTGCGGTTGACTAAAAGCGATGACCTGTGTTCCTGTTGGGTGTTACGACATTCGACTTGTTTGCTGCTGATCTTGTTGATTGCGACCGGATGCAAGCCAAAGTCAGACGAAGTTCAACCCGGCGAACCTCAATCGAGTCAGAG
The DNA here is from genome assembly GCA_038534355.1 of Planctomycetota bacterium. Lineage (GTDB taxonomy): Bacteria > Planctomycetota > Planctomycetia > Pirellulales > Pirellulaceae > Mariniblastus. The sequence continues at coordinate 291,963 of JBCAWX010000002.1, read as the reverse complement.
CCCGTCATCGGAAGTAGCCGACGTTCCATCGCAGCCGGTCACTTCGAAAGCTGCACCCGAGTCGACAGCATCCCTCGAATCCAACACCGATGTCGAAGTTGATCAGCCTAAGTATGTCGAAGTGAATTCAATACTTGGCGATAGCGATGAAAGTAAAGTTTCTCCACGGATTCGAAAACCGCTTCTTGAGCTACAACAAGCAGGTGTACTCATTGTCGACATTGAATTTTATAACGCCCTGGTTGCCGATTCCAAACTGCCGAAAACGCATTTTCGTCCATCGCCAGGATTCCGATTCGTCAAGTCGTCGTTTACCGGTCACGAAAGCAAGGTCTATGGTGCGTTTCCAACGCTTTCCAAATCTTCAACAGATCTTTCGGAAACAGAATATCAACCGAGCGATAGAATCGAGGAGCATGAAATCACCAACTGGGTGCCATATTTGGAGCCGGCCTTGGAGCACTTCCGAAGGAATCTCGATCCGGCAATCTCAGAAGATCTTAAAGTTCGCGCAGCAGACTGGGTGCAATCGGCCATGGAGGAGTCGATCGATTCGAGTCAAAAAATAAATGCCATCGAGCTGATCGAACGAGGTCAGCAACTGCAGCAAGAATTTTCGTCGTTTTCAAACGAACCACTTTTCAATGCTGCATTGGCGTCACTTCATATGACGGCCGGAAACGAGTTGGAAGCTCGCTACTATTTTGATCGCGCGTTGACTCAATTTCGTTTTAAAGATTACCCCGCGAGAATACCCGCCTACTTTGCCTCTCGGGCGACTGGTATTGGTTCACGTGACAGGAATGACTATCTGATGCAGTCGGCGCGTGAGTTTGTTGCGATAACGTATTGGCTTGAGAACGACTTGGGCGCCGCACCCAACCAGCACGAGCAAGTACTTTGGATGGCGGAACAATTTATCGAGAAACTGGTTTCCGTTCGCGATGAAACCATGCTCAAGCGTTTCGATGCAGAGATCGCGAAGATTCATCGGTTGCCAAAATGGTTGCGCATGATGATTCGTGGCAAAGCGTATTACGACCTGGCGATCCTCGCCGAGCTAACCGGGACGCCGAGTCGTATTGATGGCAGCCCGCCTGCCGTGATTGCCGATTACTCGAAACGATCAGCCTCCTATTATTCCACTGCCCACCAATTACGCAGCGACAATCCACAGGCAGCCAATCGTATGTTGGCACTTGTTCATCACGGGTTTATCAACGAATCAGCCGAGAAGTGGTTTACCGAATCCACCAAAGCCTCCCCAAATGCCATGGAGGTATACGGTATCCAGCTGAGGGCAATTCTCTATGAACTTGACAATGGCGAAAACAATGGAAACGCCGATCGTTTGCTCCCGGCAATCGATTTTGCCTTACGGCACTCCAGTGATCTAACTCCGCGGTCGAACCGGGGTTTGATTGCACTTGAAACGATTGCCGAACTCCTCGATCGCGGCGAATCGATTGACCCGAGCCTGCTTGCCCGGGGATTGGAAATCGCCGACCACTTCGCCAATCACCCAGATGTGTACTTTGATGGCAAGTTGCGTGATGTTGACTATTTCTTGACTGCGAAAGCTGTTTTGGCCATTCGACTTCAAAAGTTCCTCGAAGCCGATGAAGCACTGTCGCAGGCAGATGAAGTCGACCAAACCGCGATCTTTCGACTTGGCAGCAAAGGCACTTCGCTGTCGGTGTTTCGAGCTCGCAGCTACGCGATGTTCAGCGAATACTCATCCGAGGCGAAACAGCTCTCCGAGTTGTTGGCACGTCCGCTCGACGAACGTTTGAAAGTCGCCAGAGAAATCATTGACCTTTGCCAGCGTGTGATCGATGAAGAACCGAATCGGATCACGCGTTCCTACTTTTTGCAGTCGTTGGAGAAAACGAAGCTGGAACGTCGTTTCGCGACAGGAGAGGTTGCCGAAGTCAAGATAGACCCTCAGTTTTTGCTTTGGCGATTTTCAGATTTCCGTCAAACTCAGTTTGTCGATGAATCAACACTGCGAATTGACAATCAGGCCAACTCATCCCGTTTCATCGCTGAGTGTATCGCTGAGTTTCCTGGCCCCAAAATAATTACCTGCGATATTCAATTGCCCGACGGCAACATTCGGTCAGCATTGAAAGGGGGAGATCCATTGTTTGATTTTGCCCCAACAATCATGACGCACCGATGTGAGAACAAGACGGTTCGCTCCGGCGTCGGACTCTCTCGCATCGGCGTTGTCGAAACACACGACAGTCCTCCGCACTTGCGAGGTCGTTGTTGGCTTCCGTATTTATTCATGTCTGCAAAACTCGAACCTGGAAAAAACCAGCTGCAAGTTCATGTCGACGAGTCGTACATTGAGTTCTATTTGAACGGTTGTTTTGTTGGGCGAACGCGATACTTTGCAAGTCCTCCAGAGCTCAGCAACTTGTTAACTTTCTCGCAACGACACACCCGGGGAACGGGCGTCGTTGATTTCTCCAATATTCGTGTTCAGTCGTTGGAAGGTGGTTCGCCGCCGATTGAACTGGATCCCGGATCATGGGTCAACCATTATGAAAATGCCATTAAGTTTCGCCCGAAGGATCCATGGGCGCAGTTTTGGCTGGGTGTATCAAAGCATGCAGATGGAGAATTCAATGAGGCATTAAACGCGTATCAAACGTCCTTGGAGCTTGGCAATCAGGATCGCGCTCTGGTGGCGTATTGGAAGGGAGACGCATTGGATCGACTGTCAAAGTACGAGCAGGCGTACCAGCAATACCAAATCGCTGCAAAAACTGACGCTTCGATCGGTTTGGTAATTTCCCGAAAAAAAGGCTTTACACCATTTCGTCTATATCAAAACTGGGCCGCGTTTCGGGTCAAGTGGTACGAAGAATTTCGCAAGGGCCAGTCGTTTGACAACAGTGCCTACGCAGCAGCTGGTTTGCCCGATGTGCCAGCCCATTTCGACACGCTGAATAAACTACTTTCTGCTCAGTCGTTGGCGTTAAAAAAAGACTTCTCATCTGCAATCCGCGTTGCGAAAGAATCGATGGTCAACATACCACTTGAGCAAGAATCCGAGGCCATCAAAATAATTCGAGCGTTTCAATCAGATAACTGTTACATTGAGAATCCAGAGACTCCACCGTTCTATCTTCTGTTTCCAAAACACAAGGCCGTTCCATTGCTTGAACAGACAGTTCGCTGATCTCAGAGTCGCAGTGATCGAAGGGACTGCACGAAGTCGGCATATACTTTTCATCCAACGAAACTCACTAACCTATTTGATTTTTTCATGACTCACTTTTCAAAACCGATGCGTAAAACTTATTCCCGCATTACGCTGTCCATGCTATTCATGTTGGTTGCACTCTTTGTCGGATGTTACGGCAGCGCTGAAACTGGGCCGATTCGACCAGAGAAAACAGTCTCTCAAGCTGAAAGGGAGGCTGGACAAAAAGCCAATGAAGCAGAAATGCGAGAGCGCACCCACGTAGAGGTGCTTCCTTCATTTCGTGAAAGAATCAAGTTCCGACCCGCCGAAGCCCTGTTTTACATGATGGACAAAATCGCCGATGGCGAGACAGACATGCCCAAACAGGAATACGGAGACATCTGTCGTGCGAATCGAAATAATCCATCGCCATTCAATGTCACCAATCGATCGAGTCGACAACGGATGACCTCTGCCTTTCGCGATATCCTTCCAACGACCAGCAAGACCAACGTCACTAACGCCGACGTGACATACCAGCGAGGTCCCCAAAACTACCAACAACTAATCGAAGCGCAAATTTCATTCTTGAATCTGGGCGTGAATCATTTTCGAGAGTCGACAACACTGGAAATTCCAAAGGAAATCCGCAGCGAAGCCGCCGATCATATAGCACGCTGCATTCGGTTGTACCACGAGGATCGTGCTGAAACTGACTGGAACGGGCTTCATGAAGATCATCAAAAACTGTGGGGACGTTGCAAACTGCTCAAGCGAGATCCATTGTTTCTGGCAACGGAGACGTTGCTGCTCATTGCCAACTCTTCCGCGAGCAAAACAAAATACATCACGCAGATGGCCCGGATTCGATTTGCATTCAGCGACTACCCGGCTCGAATTCCGGCCTATTTCGAAGGCGTTTGGACGTTGAAGTCGACGAGTACAGATGATGACTTTTTGAGTCAGCTTTGCCAGTACCAAACCACGATTACATATTGGATCAACAGTGACCTTCGCGCGAAACCAGAAGAACATCATCTGGTCAATCTGTATTTATCACAAGCATGCGACCGTTTCGCACAATTCAAAGACATAAAACTGCTGGAGAAAACGGAAGGTGTGATCGCCAGCAATGTCGATTTACCGACCTGGATTCGCGATTACAATCGAGGATACATTGCTTTCAAAAAGGGTTGGATTTATCGCGGCGGTGGCTTCGCCAATACCGTTGAAGAAAAACAATGGGAACTGTTTCGCAAACAGATGAGATCAGCGGAAACGTTATTTATCCGAGCCCATGAAGCGAATCGCTACGACTCCAATGCTGCCGAGCAGCTCGCCAGCATCGCCAAGACTGGTGAATCAGATAAATCGTTAGAGGAATGGTTTGCAGAGGCGATCAAGCGATCGCCGAATAAACTTACCCCGTACCTAACGGCATTGGGCCAACTGTATCCACAGTGGGGCGGCAGTGCGGATGCAATGATTGATTTCTCATTGCAATATTACGAATCGGATAGCGATGAATCTGACCTCCCAAAACTTCCGCTTCAGTGTTTTTGGTCGATAAAAAATGGGGCCTATTTCTCGGATGAAGCGGATCGTATAGCAGCGTTAAACTCACCTCGGTTACTCGAAGCCTGTATGAAGGCTGCGGATAAGCTGGGCGGCCGAGATCACGCCAACTATGCGGGACGAGTGCGCTCGAAAAACTTTTTTCAAACAGCCAAACTCGTTTTCGCTATTCGTGCCAATGACGAACAAAACATCAAGACGCTCCTTGGTGAACTCAAGGATGACTTGAATACCGATGCCATTGGACTGTTTTCTGGAAGCATCGATTCGTTCAATACCGCGCTGGCCAAGTACCAGATCGACGTTGGCGAATATCGTGAAGAAGCCGCTAAAATCGCTGAGATCCGAGATCTAACTTATCCTGAAAGGATCAAGCGACACAATGAACTAAAAACGATTTGTGACGGCGTTCTTCGAAATAACATCTCTTCAGCGGAGGAGAACTTCTTCAAATCAGCATTGGAGCAGTCGTCTCTAGAAAGACAATTCGAAGCAGGCGAATCGGTTCAATTGACTTTCGAACCAACGTTCACCAATTGGCGATTCAAAAACCGGAATCAGATCAAGTTCGTTTCTGAAAACACGATTACGATCGACAATCGAAAAGACCCGTATGATTATCGTGCCGAACATGTTGCCGACTTTCCACACGCGAAAGAGGTCTCGTTCGAAATTGATCTCCCGGTCACCGAATTTGTCACCGAAGAGTCACTGAAACCGGGCGAAGACTTTGTTGCTGCGTTGACCGCGCATCGCCAATTCATTGATGGACGAGAGTATATCCGTTACATGGGCCCCGCACGCACTTCGACAAGGACCACCAACAAGACAAACTTGACATTGTTTAATCTCGGCAGGGACATTTGCTATGGCAGATTCTACGACGGAAGCTACTACTTTATGGTCGACATGAACAAGGATAAGCACGACATTCGTTACGTGCTTGACGACCAATACTACGAAATCTATTTCGACGGTGAATTCCTTGGTCGGTCCAATGCTCCCATGAAGTTGTCCGATGGTCCCGTGTCTGTGTATCCCAAATTTTGCCTACGCTCGATGAGGGGAACGGGACAAGGAATCGTGTCCGTTTCAAATATCCGCATTCGCAAGCTACCACCAGGATCGCCGCCACTCGATGGCAGCCCCGACGATTTGGTCGAATACTACAAAGAACGGATCCAGTTAAACGCTGAAAATGCCTGGAATCACTTATTCCTTGGCAACGCACTTCAACTAGTGGATCAACATGAACTCGCTTTGGCAGAGTATCGCAAAGCGATCGAGATGGATATCTCTGAGGAACGACGAGTCCATTTTTGGATCGGTGATGCACTGGATCACCTGGGGCGTTACGAAGAAGCCTATCAACAATATCAGATTGCTGGCCCCTCAACTGGAAGGTCGGTCAACGAATTTGCACTCTCGCCAAGAGTGTGGCATCAAGTTACGAATTATCAGGAATGGGCGTCCTTTCGAGCAAAATGGTATGAGCAATTCCGGCAAGGCAAGGGGGTCGGTTTGAACGGAGGCGATACATTGCCGGACCAATGCAAAGCACTTTGGCACATGTTCAACTGTCAACGAAATTCCAACGAAAAATGGTATAACTCAGACGATGAGTTTGACAAAGCACTAGAGTTTGCCCCGGCTTTCCTTGAAGACGCAATTCTTAAACAGAAGAAAGCGTTTGATGCCAAGCAGCCGTATCGCGAGGAAGGAGCTCCTGCCTATCTATTGTTTGATGAGTTCTTTCCGCCGTTTCGAACAATCAATGAGATGATGGTTCCAAAATAGCGGATCGGACCTGCGGCAATCGCGGCGCTGCAGTTGAGCCTTACGCGGGTGCAGTTGAACCTTACCCGCCAGCGGCAGATTCCATCATCGGCATCATTTCATTGATCATGGTGATCGCGGCAGGACCGACCAGCACCACGAAGATACCAGGGAAGATGAACAGGACCAGCGGAAAGATCAGCTGAACCGCAGTCTTTGAGGCCTTCTCTTCCGCGATCTGTCGTCGTCGAACACGCATCGCTTCACTCTGAACACGCAATGCTTTACCGACACTGGTACCAAACTTGTCGACCTGGATCATGACCGATGCCAACGTCTTCAGGTCGTCAACACCGTTTCGTTCTCCAAGATCTGTCAACACGGTTTCTCGCGTGGAACCCATTTGCAGTTGTTGGTTACAGAGTTTGAACTCATGACCAACGATCGGGTGAGTGTTATCCATTTCGTCCGCCACGCGACGCAGAGCTTGGTCCATCCCCAGACCTGCTTCGACACAAACCACCATCAAGTCGAGTGCATCAGGCAATCCGAGAAACAGTTTTTGTTTTCGGGAACGACCCAGCAGGCTAACCACCAACTCGGGAATGAACAGTCCCAACATCCCGGCAACGATCGAATAAATGAATGCCATCACGGCAAATCCATTGACCAACAAGCCAATACCGCCACCGAAGATAAACATCCCACCAGCGGAAAAGACTTTCAGAGTCGAGAGAATCTGGGTGGCGTTTTCGGTTCGCCACCCCGCCTCACTCAACTTCCGTTTGAGGTTGCTGATCTCTTTTTCGCTCTTTGGTTTGAGCGCTTCAGAAAACTTTGGGCTGGCTTGTTCGAGCAAATCCGTGATGCTCTTCTTAGCGGTCCCTTTGACGACTTCCGAACCCGGCCCTGAAGCACGAGTTTTCATCCGCTCCAGACGTGATTCGGCATTCGTTTTTCGGTTGAAAAACGTATCCACAAACACCCAGGCACCGATGGCAATCGCACCGAAAGCGGCGAAAGGGAGGATCGTTGTAAAGTCAAAGCTTGAAAAATCCATCGTGCCACCCTTTAAACCTTAATGTCAATGATCTTTTTGATTGCGAACGCACCGATGAATTGCAGAATGAGTGCACCCACCAGCATCTGTTGGCCGACCGGATCTTCAAACAGCGTCATCACATAGTCGTAGTTCAATCGCAACATGACGACAAACAGGATTGGTGGCAGACCAAGCAGCACGATCCCGGAGATACGACCTTCTCCAGTGAGTGCCTGAATCTGTCCCTTAATCTGAAAACGCTCTCGCGTCAGTTGTGAAATCTTGTCGAGAATCTCTGCAAGGTCACCACCCGTTTGGCGTTGCAGAATCACAGCCGTTGCAAAGAACCGAAGGTCCAGGTTGGGAACACGTTCGGTCATGTCTTTTAGGGAATCTGAAATCGTGACTCCCAGATTCTGTTGTTCGAATGCACGGGCAAATTCTGGCCCCAGCGGTTCAGGCATCTGAGTTCCGACCAACTGGATCCCGGATGGAAGGCTTTGTCCGGCGCGAAGAGCTTGCCCCATCAAGTCAAGTGCCGCTGGAAGCTGTCCACCAAAGTTGTCCATCCGTTTGAGACGCATCCAATTCACGGCATACAGCGGCAATGCAGAGGCCGCGAGCGCCGCCAAAGGCGTGACCGTCTTCCAGGGAGAAAACACAAAACAAAGAGCTCCCGCTACGCCTGCAAAACCAAACGTAATCGCCATGAACTTGGAAACGGTTAATCCGGTTCCCGATTGTTCAAGGAATTTTCGCAAGTTCAAAAACTTGCTGATAAACTCCTCCATCTGGTTCGGAGCGTCATTCAATGGCGATTTGAGCAGACTTGGCTTTTCCGCTTCGGTTCGGACCCCCCGTCCTCCATTTTGAGTCAAGGACGCCAAGCGATCTTCGATCTGCTCGTTGCCATTCTGGAACAAGAGCATCACGGCAAACAGCATACCGCCGATACCGAACGCTAACGCTCCGATGATGATGTAGAAAGTCATGTCAGTTGCTCAATGTTCTGGTTCGTTGAAACCCGGATTGGTACTCGTGGCGGCTTTGTGTTGGTGGGGTACCGCCAAAAATGAAACAGCTTTGTAATTCGATGAGTAAAATTAGTCTTCCATCATGACGCGTTCGCGGAAGATACTGGCTGGCAGTTTGATGCCCATGGACTCCAGTTTGTCCATGCATTTTGGACGAACACCTGTACAAACAAATCGGCCTTTGGCTCGTCCATTTTCGTCCACGCCCAGCTTGTCAAAACGGAACACGTCCTGCATCACGATCGTGTCGTTTTCCATCCCGCAGACTTCTGTGATCCGAGTGACTTTACGCGGACCGCCCTGGAGTCGGTTTGCCTGGATGATCAAGTCCACGGCACTGGCAATCTGAGTCCGCATCGCTTTGACTGGCAGTTCAAAACCCGCCATCATGATCATGGTTTCCATACGAGCGATACAGTCACGCGGCGTGTTCGCGTGAGTCGTCGTGAGCGAGCCTTCGTGACCTGTGTTCATCGCTTGCAACATGTCCAACGTCTCAGGACCACGACACTCACCAATGATGATTCGTTCAGGACGCATACGCAGGCAGTTCTTGACGAGATCGGTTGCCGTTACGGCTCCCTTGCCTTCAATGTTTGGCGGTCGAGTTTCCAAACGCACAACATGGTCTTGCTGGAGTTGAATTTCCGCAGCATCTTCAATCGTAATGATTCGATCGTCGTTGCCAATAAAACTCGACAGCGTATTCAAAAGCGTCGTTTTACCAGAACCGGTACCACCAGAAATGACAATGTTCAGTCGGGCTTTCATGGCCCCTTCAAGCAACATCACCATTTCAGGGGTGAATGCTTTGAAGTTCAACAGATCTTCCAGTTTCAATGGATTGGAACCAAAACGACGAATCGACATTGCCGCTCCGTCCAGTGCCAATGGCGGAATGATTGCGTTGACACGAGAACCGTCTGTCAAACGAGCATCAACCATCGGGCAAGTTTCATCCACCCGACGACCGACCTTCGACACAATCCGGTCAATGATTTGCAACAAGTGCGCGTTGTCGCGAAATTCGACAGCGGTCTTCTCCATCTTTCCGCCGCGTTCGCAATAAATGTTCTTGGGACCGTTAATGAGAATATCGCTGATCGTTGGATCCTTGAGCAGCAACTCAAGTGGACCTAGCCCGAAGGTTTCGTCGAGCACTTCCTCAACCAGCCGGTCTCGCTCGGAGCGATTGAGCAAGTTGTGTTCGACATCGCAAAGATGCTCGACCACACCGCGAATCTCGCGCCTTAAGACGTCACCTTCCAGATCACCGACACGTGACAGATCAAGTTTTCCGATCAACTTCGCGTGGATCCGTTGTTTCAGTTGATCGAATTCGCTGATGTTTTTGCTGGCTGTACTCATTGACGTTGTCCGTAAAAAAGTGCGACAAAAGTCGCCAGAGGAAGCAATTTGGGAACGTTCGTGATTTAACTTGTAAATCGAGCTGTTGTTGCAAATTTGCAACGCGAAAAGATACATCACGGTTTGCGTGATGTTTAAACTCAACGAAAATATTAAGGGTTAACTCGTCCCACCACTCGATACAACCATTAAGGGCTGTATAACTGTCGAAGCATGACTGATTTGCGTTCGGTGCCGTCCAAAGGGTGATTTCGTAAAGTGGGAGAGTTGCCGTTCAAACGTTGCGGGGAGCTGCCAGCGTTCATCAATTTAGTATCAATCTGCAGCCATCGCTGCCAACACAAGCACGCCAATGAACTCCGCTTCTAATCCGTCCGCCGCAGGGCAACCTCAGCAAGAAAACGCGCCCCTGAATCGACGGAATTGGCTTCGCCGGCATCCGATCAAGTCAGCCAGCATCATCGTACTACTGATCATCCTTGGGCCCTATGTTTTCAGCCGCCTCACCAGCAGCCACAACTGCTTAATCATTGTTGATGATCCCAAGTTGGCCAATCCGCGCAATTCAACGGGCCCCAACAAACGCATCTCTTTGCTGGTGATGAATATCGCCCATGGGCGTGGCAACGAAGATTCGAATTGGGCTGAGGGAGGCCAACAAAAACGAAATCGAATATCATCGATTGCCGAATTGATTCGATCCTGTGATTGCGACATCGTGGTTTTGAACGAGGTTGATTTCAACGCGACATGGAGTGGTCACCAAAATCAAGCGGCAGCCATCGCCACGTCCGCAAACTATCGCTACCGACTCGAACAACGGAACTTGGATTTTCGTTTTGCTTACGGAAGTTTTTCATTCGGGAATGCCATTCTGTCCCGACTACCGATCACCAATTCGTCTTACGTCGAGCTACCCGGCTTCAGTGCCTGGGAAGAGTTTCTAGCGGGAAAGAAGAAGGGGGCCGTCGCAACCATCAATGATTCACAATCCGAGTTTCAAATCGTTCCGATTCACTTGGAACATCGTGATGAAGACACTCGAGTCAATTCGATCAAAAAGTTCTTGTCCTTGCAAACCGACTTGCCCTTGTTGCTCGCGGGCGATTTCAACTCCACTCCAAGCGGTTTCCCCGGCTCAAGCAAAGGAAAGATCACCAAAGAGAATACGATTGATCACTTGATTAGTGATGGCCGATTGACGACACACAACACCACCACCCCATCGGACCAAGAGTTTACATTCCCATCAGATCGTCCCTACAAAACCATTGACTGGGTGTTTGCTTCGCATCACTTCAAAATCATCAATTACCAAGTAATCGACAGTGCACCCAGGCTTTCCGATCACCTTACCATCCTCATTGAATTCGAATTGGAAACGAGTCATCAACAGTAACTCTGATGGCGACGCCGCGAGGCAGAGGATGTTATACTGACGGCTCGATCTTGGGCCACAGGAGCCTGATCAACAGCTGCAACTGACAAAGCGACGTTACATGAAACTCAGTCTCTACATGTCGATGATGCTTGGGCTACAAATTTCGCTCACTGCATTTACATCAACGCTTTTCGGTCAGGAAAACAACGATCGCGAAGCCGTTTCCTTCAATCGAGACATCAAGCCAATTCTGTCCGATCGATGCTTTCTTTGTCACGGCCCAGACCAGTCAGGACCGCAGTCGCAAGAAACTGGATTGCGACTTGATCAACGTGACAGCGCGGTCAAATACGGTGTCTTTGATTTCGATGCACCTGCAGACAGCGAGTTGATTCGGCGCGTCCTTTCGACCGATGACGACCGAATGCCGCCCCTTGAGTCACACAAGAAGTCGCTTTCTAAAACAGAAGTTGCCACACTGGTTCGCTGGATTGACCAGAATGCCACCTATGAAAAGCATTGGGCTTATGTGTCACCCAAACGGCCGACGATTCCCAAGGTTGTTGTTGAAAACCGCCGAACGATCCATCCGGTTGACGCATTTGTACGTCATCGATTAAACGAAACAGCTGACGTACGAGATAAGCTGAGCCCATCGAAAACTGCTGACCGTCAAACACTCATTCGACGGGCAACTTTCGATCTTATCGGGCTCCCCCCGAGCCCAAAAGACGTGCAGGCGTTTGTCAAAGATGCTGCCACTGATGACGAGGCTTTCGAAAAAGTGATCGACCGTTTGCTCGCCTCACCCGCTTACGGTGAACATCGGGCAAGGTATTGGCTCGATGCCGCGCGGTATGCTGACACCAGTGGATACCAGTACGATTTTGAGCGAACGCAATGGGTATGGCGCGATTGGGTGATTCACGCGTTCAATTCAAACATGCCATTTGATCAGTTTACGATACAACAACTTGCCGGCGACCTGATCGAGAACGCGGATCCGCAGTCGCGATTGGCGACTGGTTTCAATCGCAATCATCCGATCACCATCGAAGGCGGTGTCGTCGACGAAGAGTATCGGACGGAATACGTGATTGACCGCGTCGTCACCACGTCGACAGTCTTTCTTGGCCAAACCTTTCTTTGTGCGCGCTGTCACGATCACAAGTACGATCCGATTTCTCAGCAGGACTTTTATCAGTTCTACGCGTTCTTCAACAACGTGCCTGAGAAAGGGCTGAATGGATTCGCACCTCAAGAAACCATCTCCTCACCGCTGGCGAAGGAAAAGATTCAACTGCTTCAAAGCGAGTTGGCGGAAGTACGCCAAGACGTCATCAAACTTGAACGACCGTTCGAGAGATGGGCAAAAGAATTTGAATCCCAACCTGTTCAGTTTGTTTCGCCCGCACCGACAAAGATCCAATCATCAGGCGGCTCAGACTTCGGCATACAAGCTGATGGTAGCGTTCTTTTCTCAGGCAATAATCCAGCGACCGACGACTACACGTTTTTGTATGCGTTGGACGAACTCGACATCGATCAACCTAGCATTCAATCGATCCGACTCGAAGCACTCGTTGACGACTCACTGAATCAACGAACGGGACGAGCGAGTAACGGCAACTTTGTTTTAAGTGAAATCAAAGTCGAATGGAAAGGTCATGATAAAGACGCATTTACTCCCATCAAGATCTTAAATGCGACAGCAGACCACCAACAAAAAGGGTACCCGATTACTGCTGCATTTGATGGCAACCTAAAACGGGTCGGTTGGGCCGTTGACGGGAATACGCGACACGAAAATCGGACTGCCATCTTTGCATTGGAAAATCCGTTGCCGACGAACAATGGCCAGCTTCGGATCAAATTGCTTCAACGATTTGGAACGTCTCATCAAATCGGCCGAGTTCGACTTTCGTTTTGCGCGAGCGACAAACCGTTGGCCGCCGATGAGTTCAAGAAACGAACGGGCGACCTGACGACGACTCAACAAAATCTTGATTACCGCAAGTTTCTGCTGGAACGTTTTGGCAACGAAAAAGACAAAGCACTACTGACAAAATGGAACACACGACGTGAGGCTTATGACGCGGCGAGTCGTTTTCCCAACACCATGATCATGCGCGAGCGTGATGACCCGCGATCGACGTATGTTCTGGAGCGAGGTGAATACAACCGGCCTCAAAAAGACCGTCCATTGGAACCAGGAATTCCAGCTGCGTTGGGCAGCTTAAAGGACTACCCCAAAGATCGCTTGGGACTTGCCAAATGGCTGGTCTCCAGCGAACAACCGTTGACGGCTCGGGTGACTGTCAATCGGTTTTGGCAACAGTTGTTTGGTAGAGGGCTTGTGGACACGAGCGAAGATTTTGGGTCTCAGGGCAGCTACCCGACGCATCCCGATTTACTCGATTGGCTGGCCGTTGAGTTCACTGAGTCGGGCTGGGATGTGAAAGCGTTGTTGAAAACGATCATGATGTCTGCGACCTATCGGCAATCCTCTGTCGTCACAGCTGAGCAACTTGAACTTGATCCAAACAATGAATGGCTCAGTAGGGGGCCACGTGTTCGCCACGATGGCGAAGTGATTCGCGATGCTGCGTTGGCCGTCGCCGGTTTGCTTGACCCAACGGTTGGCGGTCCAAGCGTCTACCCGTATCATCCGAACGGCCTTTGGGAAGAAATCAACAACCGACCTGGTTTTTCAAAAATTTATCCTCACTCGCTCCAACCAGATGATCTTTATCGGCGTTCGATGTACACGTTTTGGAAGCGTGCCGTACCGCCACCTTCGATCAGCACCTTTGATGCGCCCTCACGAGAGTATTGTGTCGTGCGGCGTTCGCGAACCAATACGCCATTGCAAGCATTTGTGATGCTTCATGACCCTCAGTTCGTCGAGGCAGCACGAGCATTGGCAGTCAACACGCTACAGCTTCAACGATCCGACGGTCGGGACTTGAAGAGCGAAGAGCGAATCAACCATATCTTTCAACAGTGCCTTGCTCGTGATGCGTCAACCAAAGAACAAGAGCTGTTAAAGACCGCTTTGAATAAGAGCATGGGCCAACTCAAATCAGCTCCAGATCAAGTCACAGCGATCCTTGCAGTCGGACGTGCGTTGCCAGATTCGAGTCTTGATCGGGTTGAAGTTGCCGCATGGACGCAAGTGACACGCGCGGTCATGAATTTAAGTGAATTTGTGACCAAAGAATAACCCATTTATTGACACGTACTGTTTATGAACCCCATTGAAAAACAGCTGGCTTTGCAAACCCGACGGCACTTCCTGACTTCGGCCGGTCGACTTGGTCTCGGTGCCGCTGCGCTCGCTTCGATGTCCGCGAGCCGTGCGGACGCGGGTTGGCGTTCCGGCAAATCCATGTCCAATCAAGAAAAACAAGACGGTCTGGCAGCGGATAATGGTCCAGGGTATTTGCCGGGCGAACCGGGGAGTGGACATTTTCCTGCTAAAGCGAAACGGATCATTTACCTTTGCCAAAGCGGCGCGCCATCGCAAATCGACACGTTTGATTACAAGCCATCGCTGGAAAAACTAAACGGACAAGACCTCCCAAATTCGGTACGTCAGGGCCAGCGACTAACAGGAATGACGTCTCGACAAAAGACGTTTCCGGCAGCCAAGTCGTTCGCCAAGTTTGCTCAACATGGCAAGAGCGGTCAATGGATCAGCGACTTACTCCCTCATCATGCCAACATTGCCGACGATATTTGTATCGTCAAATCGATGTTCACCGAAGCGATCAATCATGACCCTGCCATCACGTTTTTTCAAACGGGCAATCAGCAACCTGGTCGACCTTCACTCGGTGCTTGGGTGAGCTATGGCTTGGGCTCCGTCAGTGCCAACTTGCCATCCTATGTCGTGCTGTTGGACAAGAATACCGACCCGCAAGCTCAACCGGCTTACTCGCGATTGTGGGGTTCAGCATTTTTGCCCGGTCATCATCAAGGCGTGAAACTTCGTAGTGTCGGCGACCCTGTGTTGTACCTGCAAGACCCCACGGCTGCCGATCAAACCCAACGTAGAGAGCTGTTTGATACGATTGCCGAACTGAATTCACTGCATCTGGATAAAGTTGGCGATCCCGAAATCGCGACACGAATTTCAGCCTACGAGATGGCCTTTCGCATGCAGATGTCGGTCCCTGGCTTGACGGATATTTCTGACGAGCCAGCGTCAACGTTCGAACTCTATGGCGAAGATGCTCGCAAACCAGGTACGCACGCAGCAAACTGTTTGCTGGCAAGACGGCTCGCGGAACAAGGAGTTCGTTTTGTTCAAATCTATCATCGTGGATGGGACCATCATTCGGGTCTCCCAACCCGTCACCGAAAGATCGCCGAGGAAGTCGATCAAGGTTCTGCGGCGCTGGTTCAAGATCTGAAGCAGCGGGGATTGCTCGAAGATACGTTGGTCATCTGGGGCGGTGAATTCGGGAGAACCGTCTACCGCCAAGGTGGAAACGAATCCAATTTTGGCCGCGACCACCATCCTCGATGCTTTTCGCTGTGGATGGCCGGTGGAGGAGTCAAACCCGGAATCAACTATGGCTCCACGGATGACTGGTGCTACAACATTGCCGAAAACGGTGTTCACGTTCATGACCTGAACGCAACGCTACTGCATCTGCTGGGCCTCAACCACGAGCGGCTGACGTATCGATTCCAAGGACGTGATTATCGGTTGACCGATGTTCACGGTAGCGTCGTCAAAGACATTCTGATCTAGAGTTCGAATTGTCGACGACAAGAAGACTTACGACTTGTGTTGTTCAATTTGTCGAGCCGTGGCGGAATCATCAAATCGCTGGCGGATCTCTTCGATCTCTTCAATTCGTTCAAAGAATGCATCCAACACAATTGGATCGAATCGAGTACCTCGCTCCGAGAGCATAATTTCGAGACACTTCTTGATTGGGAACTTTGGCTTGTAAGGTCGTTCGCTGCAAAGCGCGTCGTAAACGTCAGCCACGCAACAGATGCGTCCCTCAATTGGAATCTTGTCACCCTTCAGCTTTGCCGGGTAACCGGTTCCATCCCATTTTTCGTGGTGCGTTCGAGCGATGCTGGCGGCCAGTTCCAACATGGGAGAATCAACTCCTTCCATGATAAAACCACCCATGTCGGAATGACGACGAATCCGCTCTGCTTCGGAGTCGGCAAGTGGTTCCATGATTTGCATGCCGAGACCGCAGTGAGTTTTCATGACTTCAAATTCTTCGCTGCTCAGCTTGCCAGGGTTCAGCAATACAGAGTCAGGAATACCAATTTTGCCGACGTCATGTAGTTGAGCAGCCAATTCGATTTCGCGGCAGTACTCGATTCCAAAACCGAGTTGTTCGGCGATCACGCCGCAATATTTTCCGACTCGGATGACGTGTTCGCCAGTTTCGTTGTCTCGATATTCCGCAGCCCGAGCGAGGCAATGAATAATTTGTTCGCGAGACTTTTCAATCTGTTTCGTTCGCTCTCGAACTTGCCGTTCCAATTCCACCGCATAGTTGGTGAGATGGTCGTGGTGCCGTTTGACAATCAGTGCGTTCTGCACACGCAAAATCAAGTCGCTTGGATCAACAGGCTTGGCAAGAAAATCCGTTGCGCCAAGTTGCAATGCTTCCCGTTTGATTTGATTTTCAGCGTTTGCCGAAAGGATAATGAATGGGATATGTTGAATGGCAGCGGACTTTTTACGAATCTTCAAGAGATCCAATCCAGTGATGTGCGGCATCATGATGTCCAACAGCACAACGTCCGGTTTTTCAAACTCGATTGTCTCAAGGGCTTCGCGAGGATCCGTCAACGTGATGAAGTTTTCATAACCGTCCGACGAAAGAAATCGTCGAACCACTCGGATCACCAATTG
The DNA here is from genome assembly GCA_038534355.1 of Planctomycetota bacterium. Classification (GTDB taxonomy): domain Bacteria; phylum Planctomycetota; class Planctomycetia; order Pirellulales; family Pirellulaceae; genus Mariniblastus. The sequence goes on along the minus strand of JBCAWX010000002.1, from coordinate 274,698 downwards.
CTCATCGTCCACAATCATGATCTTGGACGATCGAATCGCGTCTTGCTCTTGTGTCAAACTCATTGAGTCGACGGGAGCCCTGAGTTGCTGCGCAATGATGGTTTCGTCGATGGAAGCAGGTCCAACAATCGATGTTGCAGTGTCGGACAACATTGACGGAAATGTAGAATCCATAGTGGAACGATTCGGTGGGGATGGATCGCGAAATGGTAAAGTCAATCTCGCAAGTCTTGCCCACGCGTTTTTAACCGAGCGACAACGTCAAAAATTTGCGTGTTAAACACAGAATTGAATTCCGTTTGAGCAGAGTCTCTCGAAAGGACCGATAAAACGGATCGCGTTTACTTGTCCGATTGTTCCGGCATGCCTCAGCGATACGCCTCGCTATGGTTCGTCAATTGATGGCTGCCAACGCTTTTGTATCCAACTCAAGATCATCGAGGCAACATCGAGCTTCAGGACTTGTGCCAGTTTCCGCCACCCCGGTGCTGCGTTGACTTCCAACACGAACAATTTCCTGGACGACGCTTCATAGACCAGATCAACGCCGGCAATCTCTGCTCCAACAGCATTGGCAGCAGCCAGAGCGACTGCTTTTTCCTCTTCCGTTGGTTGATGAGTGACGCCACGACCACCCTGATGAATGTTCGTAATCCATCCACCATCATTGACCCGTTTCATCCCCAAAACGCGATCCCCAATAACAAATACTCTGACATCAACACCACCATGATCGATGAATTCTTGTTGATAGATCACTCGCCCGAGCGCCACCCGCGATTCTATCGATGTGAGTGCCTCGTCTCGATGGTTGAGCAACTCGATCCCTTTTCCCAAACTGCCAAAGATCGGTTTCAGGACAGAGCGACATCCGAGTTTGACAAAGTCGTCCATCGCTTGGTCGACGCTTTGACTGACATGCGTCAATGGAACCGAGAGACCTGCTGATTGGAGCAGTGCCAGCGACAAATATTTGTCGACCGATGCCTCAATCGCTTTTGGACGGTTAACGACATAAACGCCAGCCGCCTCCCATCGCGCCAACAAGTCCATTCGAAAAACGACTTGCTCCAACGAACTGGTCGGCATTCCCCGTGTCAGCACAACATCAGCCGGGCGTGCCAATCCGTCTTGCTGATTCGGGTCTACCGAGCCCGATAATGACTCAAATGGAACAGAGCGAAATTGAAACAACCCTGCTTGCTGAGCCGCGCGTTGCAAATCGAGCACATGCCAACCATCGTCTGGACCAACGACTAAAAGGCGACAACGCTCGTCTGAGATTGCGGGCGGGCTCATTTTGTCACTTGGCCAAAAGAAACTCTCAAGATGTCCTCATGCAAGTCGCCGGCGGAAAACCGATTTCCTGTCTTTCGATTTTCAATAGTGATTCGCGCGGGACTGAACAGGTGAGGATCAATCTTATAAAAATCGTACTCGTACTGGCGAAACAGATCGATAAACGGTTTTCCAAATTCGTGAGAACTGCATGAAGGGATCGATTCCAAAATATTTTGAATCGTTTCATCATGCGTGTCGACCACCAATTCGACATTGCCACCGTACAGCACTGCGTCATTTGTCCATCCCAACGCAATCAGGTCATCGTCCGTTTCAGGTGGCAATGGTGCGGTACCTTTGCCGCTGATGATCGAGGCGAGATCAAACTTCAACTCGTACAGTTTGTGGAGCGCCGTTTCGACGCTGCGGGCGACGACTTGTAGAGAACCAGGAATACTGGATGTTGGTGCGACGCAAACGGTGATCTGCGAAGGTTGCAAACCCGCTTCGTTGGCGATTGTTGCAAACACGTTTTCATCAGGCAACTTCGAAGATTCCAGGACAACGACACCGACGTCACTCTGTTCTCGCAGGTTGTATTTGGTGAGCACGGATTCTTGGCCACGAAGAAGACGTACTGGCCCACTGGCCATTGCAAAAAACTTGTCGACTGACAATGGCCAACCCGCATATTGGCAGCCCATGCAAGGCCATAGCGGCGCGTCAACCTGAACTTCGACCAGTGGCCGGTCCGCCAGCATTGTTGACTGAAGGGATACTTCGGTTTGTCCACCCAGGCAGATCTTTGCCAATGCAAGACCGGCGTTCGCTGTTCCTTTTTTGTCAGGCGCAAAATTGATCAGAGTTGCCGAACCGACTTGCGTCTGCTCGATGCCTAATGACGCATCGGCCACAGCCTGATCACAGATGGCTTTTGCTTGAGCATTAAAGGCTGAAGGAAAGTTCATGTTGTCTCAAATTAAAAAGAGTTACACGTGCGATCGAATTCTCTTAAAATGACCACAATTCGGGAAGTAGGGCACGTGCGAATCTTTGTCCTGATTGGTTTGCGTTTCAAGCAATGCTGTCGCTTTAAATTCAGAATACGTCTTTGGGAGAAAACGAATGTTCATTTCTGACGCTACACAATGGTTGACTCAATGCTCTGGTCAATGGAGAAAACAACTTCTCGGCCTGGCAGTTTTAATTCTCATCGTTGGCATGTCTCCTGCAGAAAGCTTGGCCCAACGGGGACGATTTGGAATTTTGCCAATGCGAGGAGCGCGAACTCAACCACTGTTGCAGCGACCACTCTTTTCAGGACCAGCACAACCGCTCGGCAGTCGACTTGGGATTGGGACGGGGCAAGGGTTTGGTTCCCGGATCTTCGGGCAGCCAACGGTGACCGCTGGCCAACCTCAACCGGTCGTCGGTCGCAATCCGACATTCGTGCCGTTGCTTGCGCCTGCAAACAACGCAAGCCAACCGGCCCCGAATCGTCAAAGCACATCAACAACGCAGGCATTGACGAATCGATACTCAAATCCGAATCGCAACGCAAGAAGTACTTCTTCCGGAATCAATGCACCGGGTGAAATCAAAATGAGTTATCCGGAAACAGCGACCGAAGCGTTGGCATACAAATTGAACGGAACAGAGTTTACCTTGCGACCTGGCAAAACTGTCAATTTGGCGCCGAGCGCGCAATGGGAATTGGAGTTTAATGCGGGTGGACAATTTGGTCTGCGCGAAGCGACGCTGGAAGGTGGAAAAAACTATGTGTTTGAGAAAACCGAAGACGAAGGCTGGGTGCTCATGATGGATGCACCGCCGGCCAGTTTAGCCGACGCGATGGACACGGAAACGGAATCGCCACGGACGCTGACACGTGAGCAGACCAGTCCCGAACTCGAAGTTCCTGCCAACCTGCCGACATCAGCCACAAGAGCAGCCAACCCATCGACTCCGACTGAAGCACCCAGCACGGGCGAGCCACTTTTGTTAATCGCACCCACTCCTGCCGACGCCAACAACAAGGTGACGCCAATTGAATCAACGAAATCCAAAGCAGAGCCAACGCCTGCGACAACTGGAGGGGATAACACGGGAGGTGATAACGCACCTCAGCCAAAAACGGAGCCAGTTAAGCTGACAGCTCCAGCGAACCCTTCAGAATTGCCGGCACCGAAGTCGTCGGATAGAGACGGGAATTAGCGAAGGCAATTTGATCGAACGATGGTCTTGCATCAAGGTTTTTTCAATCACATTCACGCTTTGAGTTGAATACGGTCACCCGGCAAAGTGTTTCCACTCGATTCTATCCGTTAAACCGTAACGAATGTTACTGTTTCGCGGGTATTTACTTTGTTGGTTTACGCGCAACCTATCAACACTGGCGTGTCAAAGGTGGTGGAAAACTCTCGCATGAGTAGAATAGATTGACTGAGCTGACGAAGCGATCGTTTGAGTCCTACCTCAACGATAGCTTGTCGGGCAAATTCGGAAGTGCTTGTTCTGCTGGTGCAGGCCGCGGTCTTCAAAACCGTAGGGCCTTATGGAAATCATAGGGCCGGTGGGTTCGATTCCCATGCGCTTCCGCCATTTTTTTCTGTCTGCTGCCGACACATCGTGAATTTTGACATCGACTTCAGCGTTCCTTTTCGCCATCGAGTTCGTTTTACGACCGATTTGGCAAACGAGGAATTTCAAACTCTGCTCGAGCTGATCGAACCCAGTGGCGACCAGGCAAAACTGTTGGTCATCGCAGACTCGGCCCTGTTGGCAGTCCCTAACCAATCAAATCCGTCTGGTGATAACGAATCATCGAATGATTCTCGCAGTTGGCTAAACACCGTTCTTGATCAACTCGACGCAGCCCCTCAAATCAAACTGCTCGATTGCAACGGATTCAATCCGCCGTTGAGTTCGGGGACCAACGAAAACAATAACGACCAGCGAACTGGAAACAACTGCCGCGCGTTGCTGATGAGCGGTGGAGAAGATTGCAAAAATGATACGAGTCAAATTGAGCGTGTGCTCGCACTGATCAATCATTTCGATATTGATCGCAGAAATTACGTGCTGGTGATCGGCGGCGGAGCCGTGCTTGATGCGGTTGGTTACGCAGCAGCCATTGCACATCGTGGCGTGCGTCTGATTCGATTGCCAACGACAACGCTCGCGCAAGATGATTCCGGAGTCGGAGTCAAAAATGCGATCAACTATTTCAACAAGAAGAACTGGGTTGGTACGTTTGCGGTTCCGTGGGGAGTTGTCAACGATGCGAAGATTCTAAAATCGTTGAGCGACCGAGATTTTCGATGTGGATTCAGCGAAGCCGTCAAAGTCTCGCTGCTAAAATCAGTCGATGACTTCGACTTTCTCTGTCGCAATGCAACTGAAATCTATGAACGACAGATGGAGGTCGCATTCGAAGCTGTCAAACGCTCATGTGTTTGGCATTTGAAACACATCACCCAAGGTGGTGATCCTTTCGAAGCACTCGAAGCCAGGCCGCTCGACTTTGGTCATTGGTCCGCTCACAAAATGGAATCGCTGACCGACTATCGAATTCGTCATGGCGAAGCGGTCGGGATTGGCGTTGCGATCGACGCGCTGTACTCGCGACGAATGTTTGGGTTCCCCGAGCAAGATGCCAATCGAGTATTAAAATGTCTTGGTGATCTGGGCCTTGCATTATGGGATCCAATTCTTGAAAACAAGTCAGACCTCTTGAATGGATTGGAAGAATTTAGGCAGCATCTCGGTGGTCGACTCACCGTCACCATGTTGCGACGAGTCGGTGAGCCCATCGACGTCCACGAAATCGACTCCCTGGAAATGCATGCGGCAATTGACGATCTCAAAAAATGGCATATCGCTCGCTTGAACGTGGCGAACGTTCGATAGTTTGACATCTGGTTGATTCACTCATCCAACGAGAGTTTCCAGGTTGCTCCGGTCTCTTCCCGAGTCAACTAGGCATGTCAACGCTTGAAAAAGTTCTTCACGACATTGATACCGACCAGTTGAACAGCACGCTCAGCGTCGAAAATGGAAAAATTTCAATTTTCTGCGGTAGAAACCTGTGTTGACCGGAGTTTATAGAGCTAGGAAAGTTTGATGACTCGATGTCGATTTTCGACTGAACCTGGAAGGAAAACCATGAAACGAATCATTGGCGTCGCGTTGGTCGCCGTCATAGCAGTCCCGTTGATGATCAGCGGGATTTTCGCCAGCCCTGCTCCTCCGGTTGAAGATGGTCTTCCCAAAGGAATTGCTTTCTACGGTGTCCTCAAAGATGGCTTGATGGAGGCCGAAGCAACCAATCGACCAATTCTGTTTCTTAGCGCTGCACCTCAATGTGCTGGCGTGCCGGGAATGTGGTGACCTGGAAAGCAAGGAATGGACAGAAGTTTTCTGTCCAACGAAAAAGTGATCGAGGCCTCTCGTCGATTCGTCTGTATCCGATTGGCAACGTACGAAGATGATGCTGAAGCGGAGTTCTTGAAAACAATTTACGTCGGTAACACAGGCGCTCTTGAAAATACGGTTTTTGTTTTGCTCTCTCCAGATGGTGATGAAAACCTCTGCCGACCGGGCCGCAGCCCTCAATTCGCGTTTCGTTCACCGGAACAAATGGCTCTCGAAATGGGCAAGATCGCTGACAAGTACGACGCGAAGACGATCACACCATCGAAACACCGTTTGCCTGAAATGAAAAATGTTCGACTCGGTGTCAACGTCGGCGCGTGTGATGGTATCCCATCGATCATTTGCTATTCGAACGACGACGATGAATTGAACCAGATGAAGTCGCGGCTGGCACCGTTGGCACTCAGCGACGATTTGGCAGGCAAGTTTGTCTATGCATCGTCCAACAAAGCAACCGAACTGTCGATGCTGAAAGGAACCAAAAAGAAGTCGGCCGGGTTCTATGTGGTTACTCCAGATGAATACGGACTGGCTGGCAAAATTCAGGAAGTGCTGGATGCGGACTCAAATGAAGACGCACTCAAGAAGGCACTGGTTGAAATTGCCGAGAACACAGCCAAGTCGAAGAAGGACCACAACAGTCACGTCCGTACCGGAAAGCGAAGTGGAAAATCGTGGGAAACAGAAATTCCGGTGACCGATCCAATGTCGTTGAGAGCGATGGGACGTCGCGGGGGTCGAAACTAGTTTTCGATCACTCATGAAATATCTGACTTCAGTTCATCATGGCCTTGTGCTGTGATGGACTTTTTTTGTCGACCATAATTGACCACTTCGCCATCCATGTCTGTCTGACTGAGGGCCAATTGCGACTTGTTGAACTCCGCTGTTATCATGTCGAGCTAACTGCATTGAGGTCAGGAGTTTCAAATGAAGAAGCGTTTCTATACTTGCGATGTCTTTACAGAAAAACGATTTGGTGGCAACCCGCTGGCAGTGTTTCCTGAAGCGACGGGGCTAACCAGCGATCAGATGCAGACGATCGCCAGAGAGTTTAATTATTCGGAGAGCACATTTGTTCTTCCTGCGGAGCAAGGAAACACTCGCAAAGTCCGCATCTTTACACCCACCCGGGAAGTCCCATTTGCAGGACACCCCAACGTTGGAACGGCCTTCGTTTTGGCAACCATTGGCGAGTTAGGTGACCTCTCCGAGTCAACACAGATCGTGTTCGAAGAAAATGCGGGCCTCGTGCCAATCACCATTCGAAACGCCGCCGACAAGCCTCTTTGGTGTGAGCTCAAGGCTCCCGAACAAGTTTCGATTGGAGCATCGGTATCTGTCGAAACGGCCGCTGCAGCATTGGGATTGGATGCCGAAGATATTGTGACAACGAATCATCTGCCGCAAGTCGCGTCGGTCGGGCTTTCCTTTCTGATCGTCGAACTGCGCGACCGTTCCGCGCTGGAACGCGCGTGGGGAAATGTGCCGGTCATTCATGAAATCGAAGCCGCGGGAATCACTCCAGACATTCACGTCTACGTGCGCAGCGAAGATGAATTTGATTTGCGGACTCGAATGTTTGCCCCCACGGACAACATTGCAGAAGACCCGGCCACCGGAAGTGCCAACTGTGCCCTTGTTGGAATGCTATCTGCCATCGCACCTGAGAACGAAAGTGAATCCACGTGGCATATTGCCCAAGGATTTGAAATGGGTCGACCAAGCATTCTCGATGCGCGAACTGAAAAACGGGACGGCCAAGTAACAGGTGTCTGGATCGCCGGCAGTAGTGTGATGGTCACTGAGGGTCATCTTGAAATCGATTGACGTTTTCAACAAGCGATCACGCAATGCCTGAACTCGCCGAAGATCGCAATCGTCAAACGCTACGTTCGACTCGCTCTCCTACGTAAAGCTTTAGCAGTTGAGTGTGGACTTTGAATGCTCGAATCAAAACCCAAACCTGTTCTGTCGACAAATCCCTGGGGTCCAAGTCAATCAGGGTGGAAACTTCCTCGGTGACAGCGGCGTGTTGATCTGCAGCGGCCTGAATTCTCAGTGTTGATTCTTGCCAAGTCGTCGCGAACTTGTCAGGATCATTCAGTTGGTTGAGATCGACGCTATTGCACAGGAGCATCGTCATTCGGGCGACGTCCAAAGGCTCGGCTGTTGGAAAAAGTGATTCGATTTTTGCGGCAAGTTCCGAACAGTTCATGAAAGGCTCTTGGGATTCTGCATCAGAGACAGAATTACCGTAGCACCGCACGTTTGAAATGGCTTCGCGTTTTTTGACGAACTGAAAAAAGATGGCGATTCGCCAATTCCAAGTGTCTGGATGTGGCTTGACGACCCACGAATCTTCGCGCTCGGTTGCCTTTGATCGACAACGTTGAGTTTTAGCAACGTGGCTGCTGGATCAAGTCCGTCAATCGCCACGGCTTTGGATCAAACGCTCAAGGTGACCATGCAGGACACCGATGGCGGTTTCGTTCTGACCGCCACGAGGCACAATCAAATCCGCGTACGACTTACTGGGCTCAATAAATTCGAAAAACATGGGTCGCACAGATCGATGATACTGAGTCAACACGGAATCGAGCGTCCGACCGCGGGAGACGATATCGCGTTCCAATCGACGTGACAAACAGATATCCATTGGGACATCGACATAGATTTTGAGATCAAGTAATTGACGGAGGTGTTCGTGATGGAAAATCAGGATTCCTTCCAGGATCAAAATCCTCGGTGGCTCCAACAGCGTTGTCTTGTCAGACCGATTGTGTTGAGTGTAATCGTATTCGGGAACTTCAATCGATGTCCCCTGCTTGAGCAGCTCCAGTTGTTTCACCAGTAAGGAATGCTCAAACGCATCGGGGTGGTCGTAGTTGGTCGACTGTCGAGCGTTCATCGACAGCTCATCTTGAGCGCGGTAATAACTGTCTTCATGAAGGATCGCGACGTCGCGAATCGAGTACTGATCGCGCAACCGTTGAAGTAGTTGGTTGGCCAGATGGCTCTTGCCGGCTCCGGAGGCTCCAGCGATTCCAACAATGGATTGAACGTATGTCATGAAATCGCGGTTACGAGAGTAGGTGCGAGGCGTTTTTCACAAACCGCCGCCAACGGTGCAAGTCAGTGGTGCAAGTCAGTGAAAATTTGGGTTGCGAACATCCAACAAAAAAACTCGGACACTAGGCCCGAGTTAACTGTCACGTTGGCGTTGAAAAAATCGAGAATTACTCGTCGTCTTTTTTCGGCGCAGGTTTCTTCTTTTTCTTTTCCAGCGACTTGTAGTTGCCAGAGAACTTCTTTTTGAACTTTTCAACGCGTCCCATTGTGTCGACGAATTGCTGTTTCCCGGTGTAAAACGGGTGTGACGCACTCGAAATGTCAACGTAGTAGACGGGGTATTCGTTACCGTCTTCCCACTCGATCGTATCTTTTGTAGGGATTGTGGAGCGGGTCAAAATCGCGAAGTCAGCCGTTTTGTCTTTAAATACGACCGGGCGATAATTGGGGTGAATGTCGGCTTTCATCGTACTGATCTATTTTCGAGGAATTATGAAGCTTTGGAGTTTATCGAAAACCCAACAGGGTTCAAAGTGTAAATCGGTCGACGTGCTCTTTTTTGCCGTTTTTTTCGAGCTGGGCGGCTCATTTTCGTACAATGAGACCAGGCTGGGCGGACCTCACGCCCAATCAGACACTGAACTGCAGATTTGGGAGATCCGATGAACTCCATGGCTGGCCATCTGCTGATCGCCGCTCCGGATATGGTGGATGCGTACTTTTCCAATACCGTCGTGCTGGTGTTTCAACATTCTGACGAGGGGGCAGCGGGGCTGGTCTTAAATAAACCGTCCGATGTCCAGGTTAATTCGGTTTGGGACGAGTTGGATGCCAAGAACGCTCACGCCGAGAAGCTAATCAACATCGGCGGACCATGCGAAGGCCCATTGATCGCGATCCACAACAGCCTCGCATTTGCCGAATTTCCGCTAATCCCGGGCGTCGCCATGACCGTCGGGATCGACAACTTAAGGAAACTGATCCGCCAAACTCACCAGACAGTCCGACTTTTTTCAGGGTATGCCGGTTGGTCTCCTGAACAATTGGACGCCGAAATTGATCAGGGCGGTTGGTTCTCAATTCCGGCGCGGCCCAACTACATTTTCGGGGATGCAGGTGATTTGTGGCGAAAAGCTTGCGCAAAGTTTGGTGATGAGATTGTCAATTCAATTGTTGACCAAACGTTGATTCCAGAAGACCCCCATCTCAATTAGCCAATTCGTCTTGGGGTTGCTTATAGTCGTGCCGATGACGTTCAGTCGCATTTCTAGGTGACTTTCATTGTCCGATGGGTCAAATCTTTCCGGCTGAAGGCGTCTAAAGGAACATCGCCAGAACAACCTACGACAAGAAAATTGAGCGCTGCAACTTCACCGGAGGCCTTGCGCCCTGAGGCTACATGACAGCGACAATTACCGGAAAGCCGGCAATCTGGTAAAATCGGCAATCTGGTAAAATCGGCGAGCAAACCATATTCAAGCGATTGGAGAATTCGTGGTGGCTGACAAACGTTACAAAATCGTCGATTTGAAGTCGATTGAACCCGTCAGTTGTCCCTGCGGTTCGGCTCGGCGAGCATTCATGGACGACGAAGACCAAGTCGCGTCGTTGCATCTTGTCGACATCAAAGAGAACGCAAAGACTCACTATCATAAGAAGCAAACCGAGATCTACTACGTTCTTGAAGGTGAAGGACAGATGGAGTTGGATGGTGTTCGTTTCGATGTTTCCCCGGGGACTTCGATTCTGATCAAACCTGAATGCCGTCATCGAGCGATCGGTAATCTGAGGATTCTTAACATCCCGATACCCGCCTTTGATCCGGACGACGAGTGGATTGATCATCCGTAAAGATCATCCGTAAACGGAAATCTCAAAGATTGCCGGAGACGTTCGCGATGAACGTTGCGCCAAATCTGGTCTGCGCCGAGGCGGACCGTTTGTGTGCTGTGTCATCAATGAAGGCTGGCATCAGTGCGTTGCTGACTCAATCGACAGGGTATCCACTCGACAAAAACCACTGGTTTGTCACGGAATCAATTGCCTGACAGCAAAACCTACTGCCCTTACTGGCCAAGGCAGCGACCGCTTGCTAGCACGCTTTACCCCCGTAAACATACTTTTCGGAATAGTTTGAAAAATCCGCAAGTCCCGCAAGGTTTATCACGATAAGTACGCATAAGAGTGTTACACCACAAAGGAATTTGCGATGTTTACCAAGAAGTTGTCTCTCACCCTGGCTCTCGTTGTCGCAGCGATAGCAGTTTCGAGCACAGGTTGTTTCTATTCAAGCGGCCCGTCGCTAGGGATTCTCAGTATCCCTATCCCGGTATCCCCGTATTTCTCGAAGAACTTGGAAGACAAGTTCCACGTTCATGAACGGTATGCCCGAGTGCCTATTCTCGGACCGTTGACTGCCGGTGGACCTGTGAAGGCCCTCGACCCACCTTCAGACGACGAAGTCTGGTGGGCTCTTGAGCGTGCTCGACCGGTCCAAGGCGGTATTCCATTCTTGAATGAGACCCAACGTAACAACGTGGTCATCGTCAAGGAAAAGATTGCCGATTACATCGATCCACCACGCGTTATTCCGCTGATCGGCCCGGCACAGCTCCACCACGCTCATTACAAGTGCACCGTTTACTTCACAGAGCGAAAGATCGTCAGCTGGCCAATTCCACATACTTTGGAAGACGAAGAAGCTGTCGAAGTGCTCTACATTGACCACAACCACTTCCACATGGCCGGTGATGTCGACTTCGGCAAAGCCAGTACCCACTATTAAACCAACCTGGTGAACACTCTTCTGCAAAAGAAACAACTGATTGTTTTTGAAGCAAATCCAGAATGCCGCTCAATACGAGCGGCATTTTGCATTGGTACACTCGCAAACACAGTGTCTGGAATCCTGCCATTCGGTTTTGCAATTTTGCATCGTTGAATGACCGGTTGGACGATCCAATGTCTTGGCCTCATTGACGATCGGTATCAATCTGCGACGATTGGGCTTTCGGGGCGCATCACCCAGTCACTTTTTTCGTTTATCAAACGTTCGGTCGTTCTGCCGAAGTACCATTTGTGAACAACGAAAACTCCAACTCGCCAGAGTCCTCAGAGGTCCCTGAATCATCGGGGCTGCCAGAATCGGGCAATGGGAAAGCGCCGGTCAAGCGGCAAGCTCCCGAGTACGAGGTGCAAGACGACACACACCAGTCGTCTTCGTTCTTTTTTGGTCGTCTGCGAGAACTGCTTCGCAAGGCGCAAACACCAGCTGCGTTGACACCCGATGGCCACAAGACGTTTCTTGAACGATGGTCCACCATCATTCTGTGTGCAACGCTGTTTGCGATGCCGTTTATATTGACCGGAGCCGTCAAGTCGCTGAAGGTCTACCGCTCGGATGTCAAGCAATGGTTGCCTCGCGGTTTCGAGGAATCAGCCGTCCATGATGCGTTTGTTGAACGGTTTGGCGTCGATGAAATGATCGTCGCCAGCTGGGAAGGTTGCCGTATCGACACGCCCGAAGTCCGCATGTTGCAGGAAGCGCTTCAGGAAGTTCAGGTGGATGGCAAACCGATCTTCAGCCGCATCGTGACGGGCCCGGATATGGTGGCCAGAATTCGTCGCGGCGGTGTCAGCGAATCGTCTGCGCGAAAACGAATCCAGAGTCTCCTAATCGGCGAAGATCGACTCACGACGTGTTTGCTCGCGTATCCGGACGGCTCTTTTTTGGACGACCGTCGCATGATCGTCCGAAAAGTTTATGAAGCCGCCAAAGAGGTTCTCGACTTGGACCCGCCGCAATTGCATTTAGGAGGCCCAACCGCAGATGGTGCGGCAGTTGAAGCGGAAAGCAATCGAACGCTGGGCACGTTCTTGTGGATGTCGGTGTTGATGGTGTTTTTGTTGACCTGGTTTCGAATGCGCGATCTGCCATTGACGATTCTGGTGATCTTCTTTTCGTCGCTATGTGCATCCGTCAGTCTGGCGATCATGTACTGGACCGGCGGCAAGATGAACCTGACGATGGTCATGCTCCCGACGCTCACCTTCATTCTCGGTGTCTCGGGAAGCGTGCATATGGTGAACTATTATCGCAAAGCCTCGACGCTCGGTTTTGGCATGCGATCCGCCGACCAGGCACTCGTTGATGGACTCTATCCCGTTCTGATGTCGTCCACGACGACCGCTGTGGGTTTGCTGTCGCTGGGCGCCAGTTCGGTCAAGCCAATCAAGATGTTTGGTGTTTATTCGGCTGCCGGAGTCATGTCCAGCACCGTCGTTCTACTGTTGGCACTTCCGGCCGCGCTCTATCTTCTTCGCGGACGCATCAGCCAGCATTTTTCGGACGAAGGAAAAATGGACAAACGAGAACGCTTGACCGGAGTCAGTCGAGCGACCTCTTCGACGCTGAACTGGGTCTGCCGTCAACATGGTTTGGTGGTGCTGCCGACTTTGATCGCCGTCATCGTGCTCAGTGTTGGAATTTTTAAACTCAAAGCAAACGTCAAATTGCAAAACCGGTTCGCCAATCGCACCAAAATTCTTTCTGACTATAAATGGTTGGAATCGCGACTTGGCCCGTTGGTCCCGATGGAAGTTGAAATCAAGGTTGGATCTGAAAACCAGTTGGATCGCTGGACTCAGATGGAAATGATTCAGTCGATCGAACGCGCGGTGAAACAAACAACCGCAGTCAACGCCACGTTGTCCGCTGCCACGTTTAAACCCTATATCCCCAAAGGCAATTCGCTCACTGATCGAATCGGTCGGCGCACGAAGATCCGCAAATGGTATTCAGAATTTGACAAACTGCAGGACGCGCGGTTGGTACGCGTCATCGACGACGACACTTACTGGCGTATCAGTTTACGAGTCGCGGCGCTGAACGATATCGACTATGGACGTTTTCTCGAATCGGTCAAAGAAAACGTCAATGAACAGATCATCCACATGAAACAGGAGGACGTGACGGCAAAATTGACCGGCGGTATTCCGTTGATCTACAAAGCTCAGCATCAGATTTTACGCGACTTGATGATCAGCTTTCTGACGGCGTTTTTGATTATTACCGTGATCATGATTTTTGTTCTTCGCAGCGTCCAGGCTGGCATTGTTGCGATGGTGCCAAATGTTTTTCCGCCATTGGTCGTTTTTGGCGCCATGGGTTGGCTAGGCTTCTCGATCGAGATCGGCTCGGTGATGACCGCGAGTGTTGCGTTGGGAATCGCCGTTGACGACACGCTGCACTTCCTCACGTGGTATCGTCGGGGAACCGTCGAAGGACTATCTCGTTTTGCTTCGATTCGTCATGCGTTTGAGCATTGCGCGAAAGCGATGATCGATACTTCATTGATCTGTGGTCTTGGTGTTTTACCCTTCTTGTTTGGGGTATTCATGCCGACCGTCAAGTTTGCCGCCCTGCTGTTGATCATGTTGATGACCGCACTGCCCGGGGATTTGATCGTTTTACCAGCCATCCTTGTTGGCCCGGTAGGGGTCCTTTTTCGCCTTAAGGGGAAGGATCGAAATGCGGAAAATTCCAATGAGTTGGAAATTGAGGGTGAATCTATCGAGCCGATTACGACGATAAGACGAGAACGGTAGATTTGGTGGTTTTTCGGTCACCATCTACCTTGTCGCACCTTCCAACTCGAATCCTGAGGTTGTGGCAAAACGCCGTAATTTGTTATGCATGAGCTCCAAAGTGGGTTCTGTATAGCGAATGATGGACTCCCGCCACGATCCTATCGTTGTAAACGTGGCTTAACAAACTAAACTGTGGGCTTCTCAAGAGCACCTATTGTTACAACCGCGAAGACTGATCTTATGCCGGATATTTTTGATAAATGTGATGAGTTCTGGAACCGGATGAGAAAAGTCACGGGCGAGTTTTACGACCCAAGCATCTTCTTTCGACAATTTCCAACTACGAACTGCCTCCCAATGGTGACGCTCGACGGCGTCGAGTACTTACAGGTGGCAACCAACGATTACCTCGGTTTCGCGACTCATCCAGAGGTTCGCAAAGCGGCAGCCGATGTGGCGACAGATCACGGCATCGGGACTCCACTTGGAGCTCGCCCATTGACCGGCAACACGGCCATGCACCTTGAGCTCGAAGATAAGCTCGCCGAGTATCGACGCACCGAAGCTGCACTGGTTTTTAACCTTGGTCTCGGAGCCATGTCCGGCACGATCGCGTGCATGGTTGGAAGAAAAGAACGCGTCTTCGTCGACGCCTATGCACATGGCTGCCTTCACGATGGAGCTCGTTTGTGCAAAGGCGAAGCGACCTGGTTTGGGCACAACGATCTCGATGACCTTGAGAGCCAGCTCAAAGCCTGTCCACTCGATCAACCCAAGCTGATTGCTGTCGACGGTGTTTACGGCATGACCGGTGACCTCGCACCTTTGCCAGAGCTTGTTGAACTTAAGAACAAATACAACGCTCAGCTGTTTGTCGACGATGCACACGGTACTGGTGTCATGGGCGAGAACGGCCGAGGGACTCCCGAGTTGTTCGGTGTTGAAGACGAAGTCGATTTGCACGGTGGAACCTTTGCCAAAGCGTTCGGCACGTTTGGTGGTTACGTGTGTGGATCCAAGAAGGCACTCGGGTACATCAAATTCGTTTCGCCAGGCTTCATGTTGACCAAAGCACTCCCGGGCGCGATTACCGCGGCAACGATCAAGTCGCTGGAGCTGATGCAATCGATGCCTGAGCGTCGGATCCAGCTTTGGGAAAACATCAATACACTTCGATCTGGATTGCGAGACGCCGGATTCAACATCGGTAATCCACAGGGCGCCGTCACCTCGATCTTTACACGTGGACCACTCGCTTTGGGTGCCGTTCGAATTTTGATGGACAAGCACAACATTTTGGTGAATCCTGTGATGTACCCTGCCGTGCCATACGGAACATCAATCATCCGTATGACGGCAAGTGCGTTGCATACACCTGCACAAATGCAACGCTTGGTCGACGCCATTATCGATGTCAGCAACGAGTTGCCGCTGCTCGAGGGAAACCACGCCGCTGCTCACAAAGCGGTTGCACGAACGCCTCAAGGTCCGGACATCGAAACACCTGCGACCGCCAGCGATCTGGGTGGAGTTTGAGTTTGACCCATTCGCCGGGATGATCCATGAGCGTCACGGTTCAACCAGTCAGAAACTCGTCGCAGCAAAACGATTTCTTTTCGCTGCGTCGAACGCTCTACGCGAACGACCCACAAGTCGTGTTTCCTCTTCAATCGATGGATCGACAACTCCTCGATCCACAGATTCATCCATTCTACGAGCATGCTCAACGCGAATGGTGGGTTGCGTATCGCAACGGGCAACCGGTCGGTCGCATCGTGGCGATCAAGAATGACCTGCAGCAGTCACACGATCAGAATCAGCTGGGGTTCTTTGGATTTTTTGAGTGCATTGACGACCAAGGTATCGCGGACTCGCTGATCGATGCAGCTTGCCAATGGCTGAAAGAGCAAGGTTGTGACACCATCCGTGGTCCCGTCAACCCTTCCATGAAGGGCGAATTCGGCGTGCTGATCGATGGTCATGAGACCAGTCCGACGATCATGACCATGCACAATCACGCGCGGTACAAACGTCTGCTGGAAGCGAATGGGTGCGGCGTCATTCGAGAGTTCTACGCGTTTCAGTTTTTTGCCTCGACTTCTGCGTCGGAGGCTGTTCGATCGAAATGGGACAAACTGTTTTCGTCGCGCGACCGGATCTTGAAACGTTTCCCCCAGCTCTCTTTTCGAGCCGTCAATGCTAAAACGTTTGACCACTCAATGCGCGAGATCAACGAATTGAGCAATCGAGTCCGTTCTGCCGGTTGGGGGTTCGTTCCCCTGACTCCTGCTGAGTTGACCTTCATGATCAAAAACTTGAGACGCGTAATTCGCTACGACATGATTCAAGTCGCCTATTGGAATGACACGATGGTCGGATACATCGTCAATATCCCGGATGTAAATTGGGCGCTCAAAAGGACGTGGGGTCGCCAGGATTGGTTGCGAATGATTCAGATGCCATTTCTGATTCCAAGATCTCCCCGCTGCCGAGTCATTGCGCTGGGAGTTGATGAAGACTATCGAACAAAAGGCATTGCGATGCTGTTGATGGCCCGTCTGATCGAACGCTACAACGCATTTGCCGAATGGGAGTTTTCCTGGGTCGATTCAGAGAACATGAAATCGATCCGCGCTATCGAGCGAACAATGCCGCTGGTGAAAACCAAAACGTACCAACTATTTGAGCGTGCACTTTAACGGTGCCCATTTTGACGAATCGTACCTTAAATGCATGGGAATTCTGGCAAATCCCACGACGTTAAGTTCGACGAGGCCGTGCCAGCCTCCTTCTTCTCGCTCGACGACAGTTTTAGATCCAGCTTCGCAAACGGTAGTCCAGCTACGACGCGGAAAAATCATTTCTGATTGCTGACACAGCCCACGAGAACGTCACGGTTGGTACCATAGGGAATGCCTTAATATACGCAGCAGGTATCAATCAAAAATCTTAGGTGCAAGAGGAACATCATTCGTGAGCGACTATTCACTTCCAGCAGAGTATCGGGGTAACAGTTGCCTACCAACGATTTTTGCTGGCTTATGTGCTATTGGCTGTTTTCTCCTGGGGTGGATGATCACGTTTGGACCAAAGGAACTTCACTTGATCATCGGATTGATCTTGTGTGCAATCGGACTATTGGTGTCTGTGTATTTCGTGATTCTGCCGCCAATCGCACTTCGTTTTACCGAGGAAGGAGTATCCGTCGCCAAACAACAACTCATTCGCTGGCAAGACATTGCAAGTTATGAAATTTTTCCCGTGGCTGACGAAGCCGAACTTTTGGGCATCAAGTTTCACGATCAGGCCAAATCGAACTATGGAAAAGAACACGCTTCGGAAACGCCCGCTGTGGTCCGTACCAAGTTCGATTACACGATTAACCTTCTTGAGTTTCGTTGCAGCAATGAAGATTGGGCAGAACACTTGACCCGCAACGTTTGTGGAACTTCCTCAACCGTCTTAAGTCACGAAGCCGCAGCCAAGACCATTGCTCCGCTTGCGGTTGAACAACTTGGTAAGCAATTGGCTAAGCTAGGTCCCAACCGAAAACGATATTTATTGGAGTACCCGGGCCTCGCCATCACCCCGCTGTTGCTCGTCGGTTTGTTGTGCATGTTTCTATTTTTGAAACGAGGTGATATCGCGCAGATCGCTGCTGTTCCTCCGTTGATGGCTGGCCTGTCCGTATTTGGTTTGCTTTTTTGGTGGCATCATTTCTTTACCCTGAAGCGACGCGAAGTTACGGTTTTCGAAAATGGCATCCGATTTGAGCAAAACGGAAATCAAACCGTCGCCGGTTGGTACCAGATTCAGTCGCTGACAACTGACAAACAACGGTTGGATCAGTTTGGACTGATACCGATGTTTACCAAGTACGAGATTGCGCTGATCGATGGAACGGCATTCCAGTACTCTGATTTGCTCAATGGCAAGACGAGCGAGGTCGCAAAGTTCATCGTTAAAAAGGCCCAGCTCAGCCCGGTGCCATCGAAGTTGACCACAGCAAAGATCTACCAGAAAATTCCTCAGTAGCCGTTATGGTCATTCTTTGACAGATTAGTCGGTTCGTGCGAAAATGTAAGAATCGAGCCAATTAGTAGCGAAGGACACGGCCATAGACACGCAACCGACACAACAACAGATCATTGCATCAGCTCTCAAGCTTTCGTTTGAAGAACGTGCCGCAATCATCAATGCTCTTGTTGGCACTGTTCAAGATGAAGCTGAATGTGACGCTTTGGGTCGTGTTTTGAGTGATCGCATTACAGCGGCCGAAGACGGGCAACTTTCGAATAAGTCTTTTGCTGATATTAAACAAGACGCTCGTTTGGACGTTTGAAATTATCGTCCATGTCGTTTCGACTATCCAAAGCTGCAGAAACGGACTTGCTCAATATTTGGCGTTACACTTGCCACACATGGAGCGAGAGCCAAGCCGACAGATATTTGGACGAACTCAAAACCGTTTGTGGCAATATTCGATCCCGTAACTTGCTTGAAAAAACTATGCCCGATATTCATGCCGACCTTCGACATTCTCATCACGGCCGGCATTTTGATTTTTGGTTGGACAGATCAACGCCGGTTGTCATCGCATTTCTGCATGATCGAATACAGTTGGTACGTCATTTGAGCGATCGGTTATCTGAAGGATGAGGACCTAGAAATTTAATGGCAACGCGTGGTTGGTAAATTCACGCTGAAAAAAAGCGATGAAGCCATGGGATGCCATTGTGCTTTCCAAACAGCTCCCCGGCTGCAGCAATGCGGAACGCCAAGTCATTTTATTTCTGTTGCATGTTTTGGTTCCTTTGATCGATCTTGCAGGTCTAAGAAAATGCACCACACTTCCCTTCCTGAGTATTCGCTCGATGAAGCCCAAGAGCTGATAAAGATTCACTGTGGGACGCTAGCCGATACGGACGACCCACGGTTGACCAAAGGGCTGTTGTTTTCGCTTCGTGCCTGGAACGATCCATTGAACGTTGAAGCGTTCCACGAGGTGATGGCCTGCATCAAAACGCTTGGTCCAACCTGGTCTCAACAGATGATCCCAAGTCGGCAGATCAGCGACCTTTGGGGCCTGATCTATCTTGGTGGTTGCTACGTAAACGACCCTGCTCGGATTGAGCATCGAAGTCAATACGTTCTGGAAAATATCGAATTGGGCATCGAGTCACGTTGGTTGGACTGCATTGGCTACGCGGTCTTGGTTTTCCTGGAGGGTAGAGATCCTGACGAAGCGTTTAGCGTCTACAACGCTTTCATAAATGAGTTTAATTCCTGAAAAGCCTGCTGTTTCTCGCAGGTACGGCCGGAAATCTCTCGCGCAAGCACAATGAATTGGTGCTGCCGAAATCACCAATTTTCGCTACGCTTTCGCAAATTTTGGTGCCACCGGCACCCAAGGCAATCAAACCGAATTGGTTTTGTGGCAGCGAGCAATGACCAACCCGATCAGTTGGTGATCGTTGTTCATGGGGTTGGAGATCCTCCACCCGGTGAGACGCTGAGCTTGTTTGCGCGCTCCATTGCAGATCACGACGAACCACTATTGGAGACCGACCAGACGCTTTGGCTGGACGAAAAATCGCCAGATGCGGACTACAAGAAGACCTTTCCAGCTCATCGACGATCGCTCGAGCGCAACGGCAAAACCATCGAACTATGCGAAGCGTTTTGGGGAGACCTGTCACGTGTTCGTCGCGGTTGGCTGGGTGTTCTCGAAGGGATGTTCCAGATCATCTTCGGTTTGCGATACGTCGCATACGTCGCTGCAGACCAGCCGGGTCGAGCCTCGCATTGGTTAAAGACATTAGGATTGATGAGCTCGCGAGTACTGCACGGTCCTGTGCTGGCGGTGACGTTCTTTTTGGGCCTGCTGATCCTGGCCGTCTGCGGAACTCACGTCGTTTGGCCTGACTCTTATCGGCTGAGGATCTGGACGACGATCGTGCTGCTTGGTTGCAGTGGACTCGCCATTTTGGCCGCTCAAATTGGCACCAAACTGACTCGCTCGAGGGTCGTTGAACGGTTCTGGTTTTGGGTCAACGTGACCACCGCTTTCGTCACCGGCGTGATGCTCATCCGGATGTTCTGTCTCGAACACTACTACCCTCAGATCGCACACAGTTGTGATGTTCACCCCGGGTTACTTTGGTACTGTCGCGTCCTGTTGATCCTCTTGGGCATGTTGTGGTTTATTGAGATTCAAGTCATCTTGGCAATGGCCGTCTGTTGGGCGTTGGCATTGACTCACAAAAAAACCTACGCCCCAGCGCTGCACGTCGGTTTGTTGTTGCCCGCGCTGGCGATCGGCATTTGGGCACAAGCGATCCCGATGATGTGGGTCGCCTGCAAGGAAAGCTTCGCTGCATTGGCTCACCTGGAAGACTTTGCATCGGTGTTTGACGACGCCATCCCTTTTCTTGGCGTTCAGCTGGCGATGCTGGCGGTGTTGATGATCACCGTGTCGATTGTCTTGTATCGCTACGGAAGGTGGAGAACGCAAAACCCCGAGGAGGCGTTTCGACGAGGCAACAAGGCACCTCGCTTGATTGTCAATGGTGCACTCCAAAGCGTCTTGGGGATCTGCACACTGATCGGTGTGGCGCTCGTCAGTTCACTTTGGCTGATGAACACATTTGGCAGCAACGCCGACGCTGAGACTGCCTCATCTAATCTACTGGTGACGGTACTCGGCAAAGCGAATGGCTATGCGATCGCGGCCGTCGTGCCCTTGGGCGGTTTAATGTTTTTCGTTTTGCCCCATCTACGACCAGGTTTCGACATCATCCTCGACGTGGTCAATCACTTCTACTTTCGCCCCACCAATGTAGAAGATGTGCTGGACGATGATGACGAGTTTGATATCGCGGAAACAACGTTTGAAAATGGGATGCTCTTTTTCTCGCGGCGAGAAGAACTGCACGGCCGCTTGCGGCGGATCCTGATTCACTATCGGGACGAACTGACTTCACCGCCTGAACTGATCATCATGGCGCACTCCCAAGGGACCATGGTGGCGATTGAAACACTCAATGACAAGGATCTGCTGTGGCTTAACAATGCGTTTAGGAAGATTACGTTGGTAACGATGGGATCACCCTTTCATCATCTCTATCAGCACTACTTTGGACACTGCTATCCAGAACTTTGTCAGCCATTTTGGGCGTCGTTGCGACGACGAGTGGATCATTGGGTGAACATTTTTCGGGTTGACGATTTTGTCGGACTGGACATTGATTTTCCCGATAGCGATCGGGAGCCAACCATCGATTCAACTTGGACGGACGGGACGATTCATGAGACGTTCCAACGTGCACCCGACACCGGAACGCAAGCCATGATTCAGCGAGTCGTCTATGAGAACCACGCGGTCGGCGCGCGGGGTCACGTTAACTATTGGACCGACCGAGAAGTGTTGGAGATTTTGTTGACCCGCGTCTTTGAACGAAAGCAACGCATGCGTAAAGCCGGTTAAGGCATCCTGAGGGCCCTGGGAAGTGAGTCGTTCCAGCCAAAAACGCTCAACACCCTTTCGTCGCACTTCACCTTCTACTGAAGGTACTTCTTTGCTTGTTGAACCCAATTGTCGCGAGTTGCACGGCCAGGAAATGAAATCTTCTCTTCAATCGCTTTGACGTCCGACGCGGACCAGTTGGCGATTTGCTCGAACGAGTGAACTCCCAAATCATTTAACTTCTCTTCGATCACTTTTCCAATGCCACTGATCTTCTTAAGGTTGTCGCCGGATGATTTCTTCGGTCGAGTGAGTTTTGTATCACCGCTTTCAACCGGTGCCTTTGCTTTCGAAGAAGCACGCGATGGTGAATCGATTGAATCAAACAGACTCGATTGTGCATCAGCTTGTTTGCCGATCATACTTGCGAGTTGATCAAACTTCAGAGCCACCGTCTTCTCGATTTCAGCAATCGAAGAATTGGTCTGAGCCGCTTCACTGGCTTGTGTCGCTTTGACTTCCAACATGTCGAGCAGCCGCTTGTTTTCGTCGGCACGACGCGTCTCTCGTTCGCGAAGTTCTCGCTCAGATTTCAAGTCCGATTCAATCTGAGTGACTTTGGTCATCAGTTCCCGGGAGATCTCAATCTCCTTGCGTGGATCTTTGCTGGACGCTTGTGCGGTTGCTAGTTTGGCTTGAGCAGCTGACAGTGCCGTTTGAACTTTGTCGTACTGTGATTGAAGGAGCGAAGATTTTTCCAGCTCAGCGGCAGATTGAGATTCGGCCGTTTGCACTCGCGAAAGCATCGTTGCCAACTCCGACGCGAGTCGGCTTTGTGCTTCGGCGGAAGTACCTTGCGATGCTTGGACCGTGTCGAGTTGGCTTCTCAATGTGTCGGCTTCCGCTCGAGCGGTTGCGAAGGCTTCGCGAGCACCGATCAGGTCTTGAGTTAGTGTTTTGATTTCCTGTTGTTGTTCTCGGTTATTTTCTTGAAGTCTGGACAACTGAGATGTAATCTCTTCCGTCCGTTCATTCAACGATTTGACTTGCTGCGCGAATTCGGCGCTCGCCGCTTCGACTCGCTCTTGAGCGCTTGCGAGTTCTTTTTGTGCCGATGTCAGGTCTTCCTGTTTTTTGGACAATTCCGCTTCGATCAATTCACGATTTGAGTTTACGGCAGCAAGCTGATCGTGTGCTTCGGCGAGTTCCAGTTTCAATGATTGAAACTCCTCGATGCTGGTCGAGTCATCAAGTGCTTTTGATTCAAACTCATCGGAAACGACATCGAGATTGGCTTCTAATTGCTGAGCTTTGGTCGCTGTATTGGCAAGTGTGAGCTGCATCTGCTCAATCTCATTCGCCTTCTGAATCACTTCCGCTCTCGCGGTTGCCAAGACGGAATTTGCCTCGGCAAGCTTCGAATTCGCGGTTGCCGATTCTTCTTTGGCCGTCACCAGTTCCGTTTCGACCTCGGTCATCTTGGCTTTGATTGATTCCAGTTCCGATTTCGCCGCATCAACTTCTGATTGATACGAACCGACGTCCTCAGTTTTGGAATCCAGATCTCCTTGAACCGTTTTCAATTCACCGCGAGTCGTTTCCAGTTCGCTCGTCTGCTCCTCAAGCGTTTGGCGAATCGATTCGAGCTCTTCGCGATGCTTGGCCTTATCCGACTGGGCCGAATCAAGCGTCGCCTGCAACTCGTTTCTTTCTTGACGGACCCGTTCCAGTTCTGACTGTAGCGATTCGATCTGAGTCGTGGCCTCGACCATTGACGTTGACTCTTCTTCTTGTTCAATGATTGAGTCTTTCAGGTGAAGCAGTTCCTGTTTTGCGTCACGGAGGGTAGCTGCAACGCTGTTCCGCTGTTCTTCCGCTTCTGCGAGGAACGATTGGGCTTCTTTTCGTTTCTTGCGTTCTGATTTCAGCTTCTTTTCAAAGTTGATTTTGAGTTCGGCAAACTTTTCATCATCGAGTTTCGAATCACCTTCAGTATCACCAGCGACCAATCCGATTGTCGCACCACCCGTCACTCCTGCCGCGGCAGCCAACAACGAACTTGTGGTGCTATCGTCGTTCTGCTTGGCCGTTTCCAATTCTGCACGGTTCGCGTCGAGCTCGCTTTGCAGCTCCTCAAGGTGTTCCGTTAACAATTGTTTTTCTGCTGCAGATTTCGTCTGAAGTTCTTCAACCTCACGTTGGATCGAGTGCAATTGTTCGCTCTCGTCATTGCGCTGATCGGTTTGAAGTTCGAGTTGTGCAACGCGTTGGTTGGCTTCGTCCAAGTCATTGATCAGTTGATCATTCTCAGCCGTGAGCGAATCCAGCTTTTCATGGAGCGCGGCAAATTCCTGGGAACTGGAAGGCATCGATTCTGGCCCAAACAATATCTCATCTTCGGTATCGATCGCGGCCATTTGAAACTCTTCGTTTGCGACGATTGCATCATGCGTCAGTGTTGCCGGGTCATCTGGAGCTGCAATTTCCGAAGCTATCTCATCGCTTGTGTTTTCGACGACCTCGATCGTCGCGACTTCGGCCAGTGGACTACCATCGTTGGCAGCAACTGCCGAAGTTTCCAAATTGACATCGGAAAGCGTTGTCGAAACATCGCCTGCTTCTGCAGAGGAACCAAGAATGGAAACGGCGGCAACACCAGCGGCGGCCACGAGCCCCGATTCGACGCCTTCGGTTTCCGCCAATTCAGGTTGGGCGACAACCTCCAAATCTGCTTCATCGACGACCGCTTCCGATTCGTCGACAACGGTCTCAAGCGGAGTACCGGCTGTTTCAGCAACCAACGGCGTCGGCTCAGGCTCATCATCGCCGATCAGACCGACGGAAGCATCGTCTGAGTCAAAATCGAGGTCCTCATCATCAAACGATAGATCAATGTCTTCGTCAACTTCGTCGTCCAGCTCCGCCTCAAAAGAAAACTCGTCGTTGACTTCAGCAGCTACCGGCGCATCACTACCTTGATCTGTTTGCGAAGCTTCAGCCTGATGTGACTTCATCGAGTTGGTTTCAACAACATCGTCCGCCATGTCGATGTTTATATCATCCGCTAGATCGACTTGAACGGTTTCAACGTCCAACCTTGCTTCTACATCGGCAGCCTCGCCACCCGGATCCTCGCCTTCATTCAGGAAATCGAATTCGTCAAACTCATCGCTTAAAGCATCATCCACCGAGGCATCCAACGTAGGTGATTGCGGTATCGAACTTTCTTCCGCAGCCATCACGAGATCATCCGCAAAATCAACGGTTCCCTCATTAGACTCGGCAATCGCAGCAGATCCGCCCATCGACTCGGAAGGAGCCATCGCTTCGATCCCCTCGACATTCGCATCGATGGCATCCGCAACCGGACTTGTCGAATCGGATGAGAAACTTGGAGACTCATTAACTAGGACTTCGCTCGTTTCGATCGATTCGTCAACTTGAGCGACTTCTGGATCGGATGGATCCGTCTTGGGCTTTCGTCGAAACCAGCCAAAGATTCGTGAAAGAAACGACTGCCCTTTTTCTTTCGTCGCAGCAGCCGCACCGACACCGACAGCAGCACTGGCGGCCGTTGCCGTATTTAGTTCCGCAAGTTCATTGGCTTTGTCACCGATGGCGATCGCTTGTTCTTCCACACCATCAAAGGCCGGCATGGCGTCAGGCGAAGGCTCCATGCTTTCATGGTGAGACTGCGATTCTGTGGCAACGCCATCGTCATCCAGTGTCTCGCCTGTTTCGCTGAACGACAAAAGAACGCCCGTCGTTTTGGCGTCACGATCGTCGCCGACGACCTCCGGCTCGTGCTGCTCATCCGCAAATGATGCCGGCTCATCGTCTAAACCAAGCTCGCCAAAAAAGTCATCTTCATCGTCGATGTCGAGAGTCGGCGCCGTTTCAACATCGACTGTCGAGGCAGATTCCATGACAGGTGACTCAACGTCCCCCGTGTCCGAATCGGGAGATGCGGGAACATTTTCGGTTTCCGCGGCTCGTCCATTGGTATCAAAATCGTCGATCGCCAAGTCCGGTTTAGCGACCTTGTCGTCATCAAGATTAAAGTCAAGTTCAAGATTGACGTCACCTGAATCCGACCTAGACGACGAATCGGTGCTGACCACTTCAGGTCCAGTGGAATCGTCCAACGTAAATGATTTGGAATCATCATCGAACGCAAAATCGAGTTCGTCTTCCGGATTGACAGCGACTGTCTCAAAGTGATCTTCAGCCCCGGGCAATCCCGAGTCCGATTGCGATGACGGAGCGACTTGTTCGTCCGATTCATCAAAGCTGAGCTCGTTATCATCAAGTTCAAAGTCAAACTCATCGCTTTCGCTGTTTGGTAAGTCGTTGCTCATAACTATTTGATCGGGTTGAGTGGAAGATGAAACTAACATCGACGTCGCTTGTTCACGCGAAGAGATTTCGGGTTCGTCGACGGGAAGAGATGTTTTGACGCCGCTATTGTGTATCGTTTGGTCGGCCAACGCGAGCATTTCTGGTGTTGGGTTTGTAAGTTCCGTCCGGCCAGATGTTTCTTCCGGCGAGTCATCCTTTTTGAAACGCTCGGTTTTCTTGAAGCGTCCCGTGGCGCCAGTTTCTGTTGATTCGGGCGGTCGGCTGATTCGTTTACGCTTTTCCCCGTTGGGTTGGCTCAACGATCGAAGAAACATGTAGATGCCGCAGAAAACGGCAAACGCAAGTAGACCGTATGGCCAATAGTCGGCCACGAGCTGTTGGTAAGGATTGGTTTGAGCCGAAGGAGTGCTGACCGTCGCAGTCGTATTTTCGCCTTTAATTTCGCCATCAGACTGGTTTTGGTTTGACGGATCCGTCAATCGCTCAATTGAGCCAGAGTCTTGGGGCGAATCACCGACTTCACTTTCAGAATTCTGATCGACAATACCTTGATCGTCTGTTGCTGGTTCCTGCGAAGCTTGAGCGTCATTCGTCACTGATTCCTGCGGATCGCACATTGAACCAAGGGTACGATTCCCATTCGATGAAGAAAGAAGCAATGGTTGGCTAAGCCGCATGAAGTCGCTCCGAGGCTACCGCTGACGAGTCGTAAACTCGAGGGAAATTTCCCCTGAGCAACGTCGACGTCGACAACCGAAACCGCGATGTGTTTGATGGTACGCATCCGAGCGATTGTTGGCTTCCATGGATCGCCCGCAACCTTCGCTGAGCGTTGTTCAACAGGCACCTTGATTGTATCCAAAAAAACGAAAATGTTAATGAAATTGCCCCATGCATCTCGATTAAGCAAGCAACAGGCGCAAATATTCAGGTTTCTTTCGGAAACATTTTTTAAACTTGTGGCACATCGAATCGCGTGGACTTCCCATGCGGGTTCATTTCGAAGAACATATTATCCGATGAATTTGTTGATCAAAAGTCGGTCACTCCGTCGAACGGTCCGAACGCGATAGGTGTAGTTATTAAAGAAGCATTTGTTCCATTTTCCGAATTTGATTACGACAAAGTTTTGGTCGATCAAGAGGGGATCAGAAAAGTCAATCCTCATCGTTTTGAGATGATGTTACTCGACGGGATTCTGTACACCGATGAAGATCAAGCGGTGGGGTATCTGGATGTTCAAGAGGACGCTTTTTGGATACGTGGGCATTTTCCCGATCGACCGTTGATGCCTGGCGTGTTGATTTGCGAAAGTGCGGCCCAACTGTCGTCCTATTACGCGATCACCCATGGACTGGTCACCAGCGGCATGGTCGGACTTGGCGGACTGACCGATGTGCGATTTCGAGGCCCAGTTGTCCCCGGCGATCGATTGACGCTTATGTTGCGCAAAGGCAAAGCTCGAATTGACGCGATGTTTAACGCCGCATTCCAAGGCTTCGTTAACGAAACACTGGTCGTCGATGGTACGATCAAAGGAGTCGCGCTGCGTTAATCGGAGCGTTGCCAAATCAAGTGTCGTTCTCGACTCTCATCAGGTTGAGCGATCGAAAAGTGGAAAACTTGGCACCAATCGCGAAAAACTTGCTGGGAAGTTTGATTCTCGCTACGATACATTTGCAGGCAAACCACCCCCACTTCTGATGGTGTCCGATGAATGCATCCCTATTGATGATCGCGATTCTTTTTGGCGGAGTCGTCATTGAACCGACAGTACGCTCGGTGGACCCAATCAAAGAGAGCGAGCACGATGTCGATGATCTGAGCAAGCCACCGTCTATCCAATCCATTGAAGCGACTTTCGATCGAATCCACTGGAACAATTTTGTTGACCAAGTGGTTCGCGCAAACCGCTTGAGATTGATCGCCAACCAAATCGACCCTTGGGTTCACTCAACTAGAATGGATGAACTCGTTGAGGATTTCGAGTCGTCGTTAATGGCCATTTCTTTTGCCGAGTCGTTGCTGCAAGCTGAGCTCGAAGCCTACGGTTCGCCCCGTGGTTCTACGTTTGGGTTCCAAGTCGATTTGATTGATCGCGCGAAACGGCAACTCGATGCCGCAGAGTTTTCGCTCGATATGCTGACCGCAATGGCATATACCGATATTTAGTTTTTTGCTCCTCAGATTCTCATTGAATCTGACTTCGTACTCGAATCTTTGCCCTGTCGTTGAGTTTGTTTTTTTCATTGGTGGTACCGGGCGATTGGAAGTTAGTCAGTGATTCGCAGCGTTTGAAGATGAACTTGCTGCGAGCAAAGAGTTGCCGAAGCGAGAATCGAGTACGAGTACCGCTTCGCTGAGTACGAGTACGAGTACGAATTTTGGTTTTCGAGCACGAGTAGGATTCCAACGTTCGATTGGAAATCATAGGTTCGAACGGACCGATGTATTTTCGACTTGTCATCGTACTCGTACTCCGGGCGCAGCCCAGTACTCGTACTCGTACTCGTACTCGAATCTTTGCTCTGTCGTTGAGCAAGTTTTTTTCAATGATGGTACCGGGCGAATGGAAGTTTGAGTCAGTGCGCAGCGTTTGAAGATGAATTTGATGCCAGCAATGATCTGCCGAAGCGAGAATCGAGTACGAGTACGAGTACCGCTTCGCTGAGTACGAGTACGAGTACGAATTTCAGCTCACGAGGACGAATTTTGGTTTTCGAGCACGAGTAGGATTCAAACGTTCGACTTAAAAGCACAGTTTGGAACCAACCGGAACAATGTCGACTTCGGAACAATGTCGACTTGTCATCGTACTCGTACTCCGGGCGCAGCCCAGTACTCGTACTCGTACTCGAATCTTTGCCCTGTCGTTGAGCAGGTTTTTTTCGGTAGCGTCGGGCGATTGGAAGTTCGTGTCAGTGATTCGCAGCGTTTGAAGATGAACTTGTTGCGAGCAATGAGTTGCCGTTGCGAGAATCGAGTACGAGTACCGCTTCGCTGAGTAAGAGTACGAGGAGGAGGAGTACGAATCTTAAATTTCGAGCACGAGTAGAAAGGCTCGACCTAAAAGCGCAAGGACAAACAAATCGGCTGAGTTTTGTCCTATCCAAAAAATGCTGCACGAAAAAAACTATTTTGCTTCCGTGGCTTCGGCGACAGTTTCACGTAGTAGCTCGTTGACAATCACTTGAGCGTGGTCTGCTGGAATCGCATACGTTGCCGCTCGGCCCTTCCTCGCAATATTTATCCCGATCACTTCACCATTCAAATTGACGATCGGACCGCCGCACTGCTCTGGAAATAATGGCGTATCGTGTTGGAACACCAACGGAAAATTACCATCGCGACGACTTGGAACTGCTCCAAGTCGATTCATCATTTTGAACCGAGCCGCCCGGTCACCGGAGATTTTGTTTCCGCCCAACGTTGCCGTCGCCGTCCGATCTACACCATTGCGTCGATAGTTGATCTTGATCCGATCACCGGGTCGCTGAGCACGAATCGCTTTCACCAAACTCGCAACGTCAGTGATCTCCGTTTTGCCCAACAAGTAGATCGTGTCCCCGTCACGTAAGCCAGCTTCATACGAGGCAGCTCCCGGTTTGACATCCCGAATCATCACTCCGCCTGTCGATGTAATCGGTTGAACTCCCAAAAACGCCTGCTCACCAACGACCGTCGATCGTGGTTGAACACTGTAACTTCCCATCGCCATCACCGATCCATCAGAGTCAGGCGAAAGCAGAAAGCAGCCCAAACGCGGTTTGGAGTTGGACCACGCAATTGGCGTTAGTCGATTTGAGTTGACTTTCAAAATTGCCAAGTCATTCGGTTCATCGGTGCGAAAAATTGTTGCATCATGTAACGTTCCATCACCGAGCTGACAGCGTACTTTATCGTGCACTTCGACTTCACTGGCCTTGGTCAAAATCATCCCGTTCTTGCTGATCGCAATGCCTAAGGCGATCTGACGCTGGTCCGAAAAAATGCGTACTGTGCTGGCGGCCGAAGACGCAGCCGGCTCAGCGACTTGGTCCAGCAGCGATCGGTTTTGCCGTTCCAACTGCGCAATTCGTCGATCTCGCATGCTGGGCAGTTCAAACTTTAACGCCACATTTCCGCCACCCTTTTTGACGTTCAGTTGATCCAGGCCTTCAAACGGATTTGCTGGATTGTCTCGAAACCTGAGAAACTGTTCCGCCGTAAACTCGACTTTGTCTGTATCGTTGTCGATCGCCTGTTGAAACTTCTTTTGCAGATCAGGTTCGAGGCTTTCCATCATCCCTTCAAAAACATCACGGACGTCCTGGGGCAACTGAGCGTGCAAGGTGTGCCCCGACCAGGACACGCTTACCAAAACGATGAATCCAATTCCGAGTTTCCAAATGGCACCAAGTGCAGATGATCGGGTGATATTCATGGTGGTTCTTTCTGTCAAATTTCGATATGTGGCACTTGGCGCGAGAGCAACAAACACATCAGCCAAGACGACTCGCAACTGGCGGAGTCATCGAAGTTGGATGCCCAAACTGAATTCCTTTTCGTTCCGCCGAATTTTCATCGTGCATACATCGCCTGCATTCAATTGCTTGATCACGTCGATCAAGTGTCGCCCGTCGGTGATACGAACATCGTTAAATCGAATGACGATGTCTCCAACCTTCAATCCAGCTTCCGCTGCAGGTGAATTTTCGTTGACCACTCGAATGCGGCAATTGGGTGCTTTCAAGTCAACACGGACTCCGATGACGCCTCGCCTGTTTTCTGGCGGTTCGTCCAACTCAGGCAGCTTGCCCCAGACTTTACCGGCCTTCATTCGATCCCAACTGGCCAAGAACGCGGGCATGGTCACGTGCCGATTCTCCGCAACGGTGTCGCCAATCGAACTGTGGATACCAATCAGCTCACCCTCCAAATTGAAAAGCGGGCCTCCGGAGTCACCACCAATCAAGACCGCATCGGTAAACATCTGGCCGTCCTTACGTCCCAGCACACGTCCGGATCGGACTGGAGGTGTGCGTCCCAATTCGAATCCTCCCGAGTGACCCAACGAGACAACCCATGCCCCTTTTGGCGTTTCTCCAGCGCGATCGATAGGGACAAAAGGGTAGGTTCCTTTTTCAATGATTTGCAGCATGCCGGCGTCGATTGCCAGGTTCTTACCCAACGGCTTTGCCGTCACTGTCTTGCCGCTGGGGAGTATCAACTCGTACTCGCCCGATGATGCCATCACGTGACCGGCCGTCAAAACCAAACCATCGGCACTGACGATCACTCCAGAGCCAAAACCGGTTCCGTCCGTTACAGCGACACACGCCGGCATCGAGGCAGCTACTACAGAATTGATCTTCTGCTGAACTAGCTTAAGTTCAGCGACCACGGTGTTGTCGTCTGCGTGACAACGATCACTCAGAATTCCAAACGTGAATCCAAGCAAGGACACTAGAAGGAGAACGGGAATACCAAACCTATGCGACGCGTGTTTGACCATCCGTGCAAAACGATTCGAAGCCAATCGGGGCATGTATCCTCCTCATTGTTAACGCGAATGTTGTTGCACCAAAGTTGTCACGATTGAGACACTGTTTGGCCAACTCGCATCGGCGTTGTGATTTCTTTCAAAGGCCTGTCATTCAGGATTGGAAGTTTACTAGGAAACAGGTATCAGGATTCATCGGCTATGACGATGGCAAAAGTGAAATGCTGCCCTGACAACACGTTTCGTTTAACATCGTAAACCGAACGTTGCCAAGTCTCATTATTTCCCGCAACGTTTTGTCAAAAGTGACCTGACACGTAAAAAACCAGTGTTTCATCTCGAATAGCCGACTCCTTTGTAGTCCATATCGCCAAACCGTCCAGATTTTCGGCCAGTGCTGTCGTTGTTCTGATAGCAATACTTTTGAGCGGTATAATTCACAGTCATCTTGGGTCAGGAAAGTTCCCAGCAGTTGGTTGTTCTGTGCCCATCCTGGTGCGAGACAATCGCCTCTTCTCTGCTCAGCAGGCATTTTGAAAACGATTCGCAAGACAGTTTTATGAGTGTCAAGTTTTATCCGTCTAACAGTCGCCTCGTTCGTTTTATCGGATACCTCTGGGCTGGGCCAAATTCGCTGATCGGATTGACGGTCGGTTTGATTGGGCTTTGCACTGGCGGAAAAGTTGCGGCCCATCGAGGGTGCCTCGAATTTCATGGTGGCTTTGTCAAATGGGCACTCGATACTGTCGCAGGTGGCGCGATGGCGATGACGCTGGGCCATACCATCCTCGGTCAATCAGATCGCGGACTGGCCTTTGTACGGGACCATGAGCAAGTTCATGTTCGGCAATATGAACGCTGGGGGCCGGCGTTCCTCCCCGCATATCTGTTGAGCTCAGGTTATCTTTGGTTGCGCGGCCGCGACATGTACCGAGAGAATCCGTTTGAAGCGGAGGCGTTTGCACTTTCGGATCCAAGTAAGATCCGTCGGACTAAGCGAACTTAGCTTGCGGCGACGCAACACAGTTGACGTTATTTGAACCGTGCCAATCATCGGAACGGGCGGATGATCTAACAGCAGTGCCATTAACTGCTGTCGGCAGATGGATCACCGTCACGACGTTGCGGCATCAGCTTTTCGACTTCTTTTTGCAGCTCATTCGCCAGCGGCTTTTGCTTGGTCGATTTTTCCTGCTCGTAAGGATTGGTTGTCGATGTCAAGATCGCGATCTTTTGCCAGATTTTTCGAGAAAGACCAGTGGTCAGTGTTTCCAGTTCGGACGCGGTTGCCATCGCCACCCCGTCATCAAAATCCTGAACATAAACGGCCGCGATCTTG
The DNA here is from genome assembly GCA_038534355.1 of Planctomycetota bacterium. Lineage (GTDB taxonomy): Bacteria > Planctomycetota > Planctomycetia > Pirellulales > Pirellulaceae > Mariniblastus. The sequence continues at coordinate 241,677 of JBCAWX010000002.1, read as the reverse complement.
CCGATCAAAGCCAACATCTCGCTGCAGTAATCCAGATAGCGATGCAGCTCAAACCGAGTCATCGTCAACTTGGGCGAAAGTTTTTTACGATCGTAGCTTTCTTCGCAGATGATCCGATGTGGATCTTTGGTCAGCTGATGCATGTCGATTACATGAGCCAAAGATCTGAGCTCATGCATCGCCTTCAATGCCCGCTGGCGTTTGTATTTGGGTTCCACAGTTAGCAGGAAGAAAATGGCAGCACCAATCAACAGAATGTCATTGATGCCCGATTCAATCAGTTCCAAAATGTCTTTTGAATCGGGACCATTGAACAGCTCGTCAATTGGTTTTTGCCCGAGGTTCCACATCACCAGCATCGCTGCGACGACAATCAAAAAGATCACGGAATAGGTCAAAATTCTCAGCCAAAGGACTGGCCGACTGATCCAAATGGCTCGCTGCTCCATGTTGCGAGCAATGACCAGCACCTGTTTGCAAACATCCCGCAGTCCTGCATCGGGAAAGCGTTCGCCAATCCGCTGGTGCAGAAGTTCAATCGTGCTAACGATCAATTTGGGACGGAGCGCGTCTTTGTTGTTGATTTTGTCAGATTCCAATAGGTTCAGCCAGGACAGATTTGAACGAACGTCGCTCATTCATTATGACAAACTAACCTTGTGGTTCAATTGTCACGTCCAATTACGCACACCTATTCGTGCCCAGAACTTCGATCTTGGCAAAGGGTGTAGCGATTGGGGAATCTGAGATGACCGAGGCGAGACAATCAGAAAGCCAGGCTCTTCGACCTGGCTGGCACGCTGCGGCCCAAGACAAGGGTTAGCAAATCGAGGGAATCTCTATTCCGTCGTTTGAGTTGAACTACCAACCCAATAAGAATGCCAACCCAATAAGGAAGTTCGTAGAGAACAACAAACGTGAACTAACTGGTTTGCTGCAGCACTCGACTCGATTGAAGAGAATCAATCTCTCGCTTTTTGGCAGCAAAGAGTTTTGCCAATTGTTCCTGGCGGTAACCAAAAATCTTCAACAAGTCAGGTTTGACAAAGAAACGATGAATCAAAGAACCGCCGCGTGGAATGTAGTGGACGTGATCTTTGACCAAAGTCTGACCGTTGTGTTCTTCAAAGGTATGCGTGTGATACCATCGTTTGTACGGGCCTTTGAGTTGGGTATCCACAAACCGGTAGGGCGGGTCCCATTCCGCAATCTCGGTTCTCCATTTGATCGGAATGCGATGGAGGTACAGCTTGTAGTCCAACAGCAAACCTTTTCGCATCTCAATCGGTTGTGGCGTCAGCACTGAGAAGTGCAACCACGGAGGTGTAATCGACTCCAGCTGCATCGCGTCTGAGAAGAATTCAAAGACTGGCTGAATCGGCAGATCGACCGTCATCGAAGCGGTCAGCACATAGCCAGGAGCATCCAATCCAACCTCTTTGGCTGTTTGAATCAAAATAGAAGGAGAAGAGTTGGGTTGCGTGATCATCACTAAAGCCTTGAAGAATCTTTTTTCAAGACAACCGTACCGGAGCTAACCGGTTTAACGAAAGGGACCACAAAGTCACCCAATTTGTGCCCAAGCATCAAATTTTAACGATTTTATCGTCAATCGACCGGTCGCTAGTCACCAAAATGAACGACAAAACGACCACGTAAATCGAAGTCTTCGTCCATCCCGCAGCAACTCCTGCCCATTTTGGCCGGACTCTAGAAGTTGCTGATGACGTTACCACCAGAGTTCACGCTCTGCTTTTCCTCCAGCAGCACCTGAGTGATTGCTTCAATCTTGGCGTAGTCGTGATAGCCTCGAGCGATGAAGCGGACTTGGCCATTTCGGTCAAAAAAGATCGTTGTTGGCAAGACCATTTTTTGCGGCAGCTGACCCTCAATCGACTGGTCTCCCATAGCGATCGGGTAGTTGAATTTTTGTTTTTGAGCAAACGATTTGACCGCCGCAATGGCACTGTTGGGATTGTCTGGCTTATCCATAGAAACGCCAAGGACGGCGACGCCTTGATCGGCAAATTTCGACTGCAGCTCCATATAGTGGGGAATTCCCTTGCGGCAGGGAGGACACCAAGTCGCCCAAAGATCCATCACGACCACTTTGCCTTTGAGATCCGCATTCCGAATCCGGCCGCTCTCAATCGATGGCACGTCAAAATTGAAAGCCATTGGTCGAAATTGACTGACAACCGTTTGGCTCCAAGTCTTCACCGCAACGGCGTAACTCTTTTTCAGTTGCTCGTTAAGTGTTTCCAATGCTGAGTCATCGGCAATGGCAGTCAACCACTCCTCTTCCGCCAATGACTCGAACTCTCCGTAGCCAACGCTAACTGCAGTGTTCAATGCTGCAAACGTTTTATCCTGCTCTTTGCGAAACGCGTAGCCTTTGGCCATATCGACCATCGGAGCAGCCAACGCTTCCAGCGCATTTTTTGGGTACTGAGAATTGGACTTTAAGTTGACCGCAATCTGACCTTCGTAGATCTGAAGCTTACTGGTCACTGATTGGCTGAACACAGCAGTGATGGACGCCAAACGTTCCAGTGCTTTCATAAAATGAAAAGCAACTTCGGGATCGCCGGTGCCATCATAGATCTTGGTACGCTTGGCATCATTCACCACGGTAATGACTTCGTTGATGATCTTGACGTCGCACTTGGAGTCCGTCTCGTCGACAATGGTCATCAATGCATTGATGTAGGTGACGTCAAACATTCGCTGCTGTCGATACAACTGCTTGGTTTGCTTCGCCATCTCAAAGGCTTGCTTGACATCCCCTTGTTTGGCGACTTCGATACAGCGCACCAATTGTTGGTCGACAGAAAGTCCTGTCGAAACAGGAAGGTCGGTTTGAAATGTCCTACTCGAGGTTGCAGTGGCCGCAAAGGCGAGTGGAGAAATCGTAAATTGGGCTATCAAGGCAAACAATGCGGCGCGAGTCTTCCAACTCATTCTCAAATCCATTGTCCATTCCGTAGTTGAGGCGAATATCAAGGAGTCATCAGGACGTCGAGATTCTAATCAATTGACAAGCGAGATGTTGCAGGCCAGCCCAGCCTACTGCCCACAACTCGATGCCGAAGAATCCCATGCAGGGGGTTCAATCCGTTCCTCCAATGTTGGCTAAAAGCGTACACGTCTGAAGCGCGATGTTAAGGGGGAGCCTGCCGATTATGCAGAATTTGACGGTTTTGACCGATGAAACTGCTCGATTCGTTGCCAGGATCGAAAAATAAAAACCCACCCCTTCGAGCTAGTTCGTGCCTTTTTTCACATGAGCTAGTCGGCTTTGGTTCTTACCGATAGAGTTACCGACTCTTGTTTGCATCAGCATTTTTCGCTGAAACCAACCACTCCCGCATCGATCGCCTCAGTCCAGTGACTTCATTTTCGGTTGCAAAATCAGGTTCCTCTTGGCGCTCGATGCTGCGGCTGGCACTACCCGCGTTGGCAGAAGAAACGCTGGTGTTGATGGTGACCTGGACAGACTGGTGGCTAGCAAGTCGATACTTTGTCGAGTCAGGCGACGCGACGAAGGCTGCGATGGGATTGATGGCTTATTTGATGTGGCTGATCCCCTGTTTCTTTTCTGTCGTAGCAATCGGCGCGACTGCCTTGATCGCTCGCTGGATCGGTTCTCAAGACATCGCCTCCGCGCGTCGAGCCGCCAACCAAGCGTATCTCGTTGGCATCGTCCTTTCGCTGGGCATCACCATCCTGGTTTGGTTCTTTGGTCGCCCATTTATCTCTTTGATGCAACTTGAAGGTGAAGCTGCCGAATTCGCCAATCGCTATCTGAACGTGATCACGTTTGTCATTCCAATGATCATGTGCTCTCAAATTGGTGCCGCATGTCTTCGTGGTGCTGGAGATACCGTGTCAGGGTTTGTGGTCAAAACGATCGTCGTGATTGTCAACATTGTCGTCAGTACGCTATTGGTTACCGGCTGGGGCGGCGATGGCAATGCCTACTGGGAAGGGCTGGCGATCGGCACCGCTTCGGGCTATGCGATCGGAGGCTCAATTTTGACTGGCATCTTGGTTTTTGGTCGTGCGGGTTTGAAATTGGATACCAGCATGTTTCGGCCCGATTTCAGTGTGCTGAGTAAACTGTTCAAGATTGGCTTGCCCGGCGGCTTTGACATCGGCACGTTGCTTTTCAGCCAGTTACTGTTTCTCGGATTGATCAATAGCCTTGGTCAATCAGCAGCAGCCGCTCACGGTTTGGCAGTCCAGATCGAAGCCTGTGCGTTTCTTCCCGGTGTCGCGTTTCAAGTGGCTGCTGCCACAATGGCTGGTCAGTTTATCGGTGCAAACATGCCTCAGCGTGCGACGATCAGCATTTGGCAGTGCTTGTCCGTAGGAGGCGCGATCATGTGTACCGGCAGCGTCGTTTTGTATATTTTTGGGATCTACATTGCCAGCTTTTTCACTGGCGATCCGACCAATCCTACGACGCAAAATGTGGCCGACCTGTTACAGATCGTCGCTTACGGGCTACCCAGTTTGGCGATTGTAATGATCGTCTCCGGCGGGTTTCGCGGAGCCGGTGATACCAAGTGGCAATTCTATTTCACGGCGATCGGTTTTATTCTGATCCGAATTCCATTGGCGGTTTTCCTTTGCTTCAAGTCGTTCGAGATCCCAACCACTGGGATCGTGATTGAAGGACTTGGCTGGGGCGTCGAAGGCGCATGGTATGCGATGGTTATCGATCTGGTATTGAGAAGTGCAATGATTATGGCCCGAATGTTCCACGGCGGGTGGCAAAGAATTTCACTCTGAGTTTTCGGACACTTTGAAATTTCGTCCTCGTACTCAGCGAAGCGGTACTCGATTCTCGCAAACGCAGATTGTTGCCCTCAGCAATGCAGCTTCGAGGCTGTTGAAGACCGACTCGAAGTGCCATTCGATGAATCCGCTAATTTGAAAAACTCGCTCTGCGACGGGGCGATGTTTCGAGTACGAGTACGAGTAGGAGTACGAGTACGATAAAAGAGTTCAGGTCGTTTGGATTTTCGTTTTATCCGCAACTTTCGCGTCAAAGTTTGAATCCGCAAATGGTGCTCGCATAACTTTGTGCTCGTACTCGTACTCAGCGAAAGCGGTACTCGATTCTCGCAAAGGAAAATTATTGCCCTCAGCATTCCAGCGTCGAGGCTGTTAAAGACCGACTCGAAGTTCCACTCGATGAAACCGCTAACCAGAAAAACTCGCTCTGAGTCGGGGCGAAGTTTCGAGTACGAGTACGAGTACGATAAAAAAGAGTTCAGGTCGGGTGGGTTTTCGTTTTATCCGCAACTTTCGCGTCGAAGTTTGAATCCGCAAATGGTGCTCGCGTAATTTTGTGCTCGTACTCGTACTCAGCGAAAGCGGTACTCGTACTCAGCGAAGCGGTACTCGATTCTCGCAAAGGATGATTGTTCCCCCTGAGCATCGCAGCTGCGAAGCTGTTAAAAACCGACTCAATGAAACCGCAAACTAGAAAAACTTGCTCTGCGTCGGGGCGAAGTTTCGAGTACGAGTACGAGTAGGAGTAGGAGTACGATGATGAGTAGGAGTAGGAGTACGATAAAAGAGTTCAGGTCGAGTGGTTTTTCGTTTTATCCGCAACTTTCGCGTCGAAGTTTGAATCCGCAAATGGTGCTCGCGTAATTTTGTGCTCGTACTCGTACTCAGCGAAAGCGGTACTCGTACTCAGCGAAGCGGTACTCGATTCTCGCAAAGGAAAATTATTGCCTTCAGCATTCCAGCATCGAAATGGTCAAAAACCGACTCGAAGTTCAACTCGATGAATCCCCTAACTAGGAAAACTCGCTCTGCGTCGGGGCGAAGTTTCGAGGTGGTGCTGGTTTAGGGGGCCACCTCACTCGATTCTCGATTCTCGCAAAAAGTCAAAACCATCGCCACGCAGCATTTGCAGCTTCAACTCTCGGCGAAACTAACTCGAAAAAAAAATCGGTCGCCAAGCGAAAAAAAGGACTTTGCCTTTTCCTTTGCGTTGACGACCAACTCTGTTTTCTTGCAATTCACCAAAAACGACGTTTTACTTGCCGAGTTGATCGGACAACGATTCGGCGCCATAAACGTAACGGATCGCTTCACGAATCGCGTTCGAGTGAACACTGACTGAGCGAGCCTGGCGATCACTATAAAGATAGTCTGCTGGCAACGATTGAATGTTGCCATCGAAGATCAAACCAACCAACTCCAGATCTTTGTTGACGACCGGTGAGCCGGAGTTTCCACCGATGATATCGGCCGTGCAAACAAAGTTGTACGGAGTATTCATTTTCAGTTTGCCATTCGATTTGGCATCGTGCCATGACTTTGGCAAATCAAAATACTCCTGACCGGCATGCCGTTCCTCGTGCGTAAACGCTCCTGCAAAATTTGTCATCGCAGAAATCGTTTCACCATTCTCTTCGTAACCGACGACTGGACCAAACGCGAGTCGCAACGAGAATGTGGCGTCAGGGTAGGCCGAGGTTCCTTCGGTCGCGAACTTGGCTTCTGCAATTTTGGCATACGCCTGTCGTTCCATTTCAGCCAACTCATCTGCTTCCTGTTGTTCCTTGCGGACGATTGGATCCACCATTTTTGCCAATAGAATCATTGGGTCTTCGCAGCCTTCGATGCCGGCTTGGCCTTTTGCGGCGAGGGCCTTCCGATACTCGGGGTCATGAAGTTTGGTGTTTTTGACCAAGTCTGCTGCACGATCTTGAGCACTCATACCATTAAGGATTTTTTGACAAAGCACGTCGTCTCCTCCGCGCGACTCCAGCATCAAAGCGATCCGATCTGCCATCAATGCCTGTTCCAGGTCCTTGTAAATAGGAGCCGTCGAAAACAACTGTTGCTGCAAAGATGCTCGAGCCGATTCACGAAACGTTGGCAGACGTTCAGCGGATGGCTTGGTGTCTTCTTCTGCCATCTGAACCAACTGTTGAGCGATCGTGAAAAGTGTGGTCGTCAGTCGGACGCCCTTGCCCAGCGTCGCCGCACGTTTTTTCTGAATCTCGGCGATCGTATCCCAAGCAGAGGCATAGTCCGCCATTTTTGGATCGGCTTTAACGGCCGCAAGTAGCTTTTCTTCTGCAGCGACTTTGGACGCCATCACGCGTGGATCTTGCAACCCCTGCAACATCCCCATGTAAGCTTTCCGTGAGTTTTGAATGCCAAACAACCCATCATGAGCTCGCCGCGCCGATTCTTTGCCACCAAGTGAAAACTGTTGCAACAGAACTTCTCGACGACGAATAAAATCCAACACGTAAGGCATTCGAACGTCACGTTGGTAGCGAAGTGCTGCCACCGTATTGATGCGGCTGGTGCGGCCGGGATTCCCAGCGACAAAGACCAGCTCATTTTCTTTAGGGCCATCGCTGGACCACTTAAGGAAGTGTTCGATCTTGGCTGGCTTGCCATCTTCGTAGACGCGGAAGATACAAGCGTCGAGGCAAAAGCGAGGGTACTCAAAGTTGTCTGCATCGCCACCAAAGAACGCCGCATTCGCTTCGGGGGACCAAACCAACCGAACATCGGTGTACTTTTTGTACTGATACAGATGATAGCGGCCGCCACCGTACAGCGTCACGACATCCGATCGCAGCCCCGATTCATCGGTTGCTTTCTTTTCAATTTCGCCAATCACGACACGTCGAGCCTTTGCTGCATCGGCAGCTGACATCTTGGAAGAAACCGCAGCATTGACTTGAGCCGTGACATCTTGAATATTGATCAACTGGTTCAATTCAAGGTCGGGCGCCTTCAGTTCCTCTTCCAGCGAATTGGCAAGAAAACCATCGGTGTAGTAATCGTTTTCTTCACTCGAAAGTTTATGCAACGTGTCCGAGCCAACGTGATGGTTGGTCAACACCAAACCGTTGCTTGAGATAAACGATGCCGATCCTCCGACGTTAAACCGGACACACGACTTCATCAAGTGCTCCGACCATTCCGCCGATGGCTCAAAACCGTGCTTCTCTTTGAGATGCTTCAATGGCAGATCATTGAACAGCCACATCCCTTCGTCGGCTCTTGAATTCGAAGCGAGAGTGGCGATGCAAATCGCCGCGATGGATGCAACAATGATCGCAAACCTCCTCAGGATTTGCGTATTGAAAACTTGCCTGATCATATAAAAACTCCTGATGGATTGAAGGAAACAATGCGTCGTCAGAACGCGTGATTGTTGTTCAAGGGTTTTCCCTTGACGACCTGCGAACGAGTTCCCTCGTTGTGGATTCGTTCGTTCGTGTTATTTTGGTGCAACAGAAAAAAATGTCGAGCCACCGAAACGTTGATCATGGTCGGCGATTTTGCTTGAGGCAACAAAAACCGTGCGTGAATCTTGACTCAACGACTACCGGAATTCTGGAATGTTAAAAATTTACCCATTTAGAGCTCTGATTCCCTCAAAAGCACACGCCCCGTCGGTTGCCTGTCCACCGTACGATGTGCTGTCAATTGATGAAGCGCAGTCAATCGCCAACCAATCACCTGAGAGTTTTGTTCATGTGATTCGCCCTGAAGTAGACCCGTCGATCGAAGACCCTCATTCCAAGACAGCCTACGAGGCGGCCAAACGACAACTCGACGACACGGTTCAATCGGGTCAGCTGGTCGAACACGAACCCGCTATTTATCTTTATCGCCAAGCCGCTGAAGATCACGTCCAGACCGGCATCGTCTGTTGTTACGACGTCCAACAGTACCGCGACGGGCTGATCAAGAAACACGAAACCACGCGCCCCGACAAAGAAGATGATCGTGTCGAACACATGCTTGCATGCAACGCGCACCCGGAACCGGTGCTGCTGACCTTCCGTTCCAACGATCAAGTCGACCAACTGATTGATACTGGCACACAGTCCGATCCAATTTTTAGTTTCAAAGCCGGCGATGGCGTCCAACATACCGGATGGAAAGTGGACAGTGGCGATGCGTTCGTCGACGCGTTTTCAAAAATCGAAGCGGGCTATATCGCCGATGGTCACCATCGTACTGCTGCCGCCGATCGCGTTGCGAAACAAGTCTCCAACGACCAAGCAACCGAAGCCGATCGAGTATTGTCGGTTTGGTTTCCTAGCGATCAGTTGCGAATCCTCGCGTACAACCGAATCGCAAGACGACCCGATGGAGTGACCGTTTCGCACATTTTGCAGCAACTGGCAACCGTTGGCGAACTGGTTAAAACTGACAACCCAACCCCTTCCAAAGCGGGGCAAGTTTGTATCTATTGCGACGGAACCTGGCATTCGCTTCGGTTTGCAGCGGAACTGATTTCAGAATCCGACTTGATCAACTCACTCGATGTTGCGATCCTCCAAGAGCATGTGTTGGCGCCGATTTTTGGCATCGATGATCCCCGAACAGATCCCGATATTGAATTCGTCGGCGGCAGCAAAGGGACGCTTGCGTTGCAAACAGCGGTAGATTCCGGGCAAGCCGATTTTGCTTTTTCGATGTTCCCAACAAGCCTTGATTCATTGATCACGGTCAGCGATCAAGGCGACGTGATGCCACCGAAGTCAACCTGGTTTGATCCGAAGCTTCGCAGCGGCTTATTTGTTCATCGCTTCGACTCATAAACCAAGCCCATCAATATAAGACTTGTCGAAATCATGGCGGAATCTGATCGCAAACTTGTTAAACGTCGGCCCGTTGATCCAACCCGGCACTATAAGATTGCGATGGTGCTTTCGAGTTTGCTGCTCGGATTGTTGGTTCTGTTCAATTGCGACCGAACGCTACATCGCGAGACGGCAGAAGAACTAAGTTTCAAAGCCAGCCAACACGGATGGCCAAGAGTGTTTTTGGAACGAGAGTTCAAGCCCGAGGTATCGTATTTTTCCCGGGCGGAGCGATCCTACGATTGGCCATGGCCATACGTGGAAGGCGAGATTCGCCGTTGGAACTACCTTAATTTGACTTACAACTTGCTTGCGGCCGGGGTGATCGTTGTGATTTTTTACTGGTTTGTTCGGACCGTCGTGCTTCGATTCGACACATGGCGTGCTGCCCAATCGACATGAGCTTGGTGCCGGTAAACTTTGAGTTCAAGGCGTGCCCGTTTCTGGTTGGCTTGTGGTTTTCTGGTACGCGATAAATTCCTGATCACTCCAGTCGTGTGAACTCAATTTCTCTGACAGGAGTCGATTTCAAACTGCCTTGGCAAAGAGCCTCAGTAAATGAATCCACCTAACTCAAAAAGATTTCAGTTCTCCATTAAGTTCATACTGATAACTGTTTTGATTCTGTCCACTACACTGGTGTGTGTTAGGCTTTTGGTAGTTCCATATTTACATCAACGGTCAATACAAGCATGCTTTCAGATTATATTAGATGACGATGGTACCTTGGCCGTCGGTGGAAGGCCGAATGCCACGTATGACGATATTTTGTTGCTGGCCAAATACGAGGGTCCAAGCGTTGCGTTCATCGACCTTTCGCTTACAAAAATTAATAAGTTTGACTTTTTTGATGAGTTTGAAAACTGCGAGACACTGATTCTAAATGGGAAAAAACTCTCAAAATCTGACATTGTTTGCATCTCTAAATTACCGAAGCTGGAGTATTTCTTTGCGTACGGTTGCAACCTTGACGACGAGAAAGTTCTTGAACTTGCTGCGTCAAGTAAGTTGCGGATCGTTCACATCGGAAACAACTCACTATTGAAAACATCCACTATTCTCGAGTTTGTTAAGCAAGTTGAAGACCTAGAGGTATTAGACATTTCTGGAAATAACTTTGAAGAAGATATCGAGAATATCAAGAGTGAAGTTTTGAAAATTCGTCCAGACCTTAGGTTTTTTGACTTTACAAGTCTATAGACCCTGGGCGTAACACACTTCAAGATTAACGAAGTCGGCTTTGATTAGTGACAAACGGGAACTTACTAAAAAAAACTAATGATGACTAAATCAGTTTTTTGCCGTTTGGCATCCTTGGTTGAGGTTACGCGACCGGCAGTCTGCCTTCACCGGGGGCCGTTGACTTCAGATTTCGGGTGATCCGCCGCTACGTTTATCACAGTTGCTATTCCTTTTGCTTCTGCCATCACGCTTGCACTTCTGCGGCTGTCTTCAAGTCGTGGGCAAATCGATTGAATGATTCGTCAAACGATGGGATCATTCTGGCAAACAGCGGAAAGATGGGGCCGCCGATTTTCTCGGACATCATGAAGCGTGTTTCGTTCTCCGATTTCGGAGTAAGTGTGTAAACGCGAGTTCCCATCGCATCGCCCCATGAAAGACGCTTGGGGGCCTCAAATTCCTTGACCTTCAGCTTGAATGTTCGTTCTGGAGCCAAGGTCGAACGAAGCTGGATTCTTTCGCCCAATGCAATCGTTCCAGTTAGTTCAACGATCGTACTGTTCCACGACTTGAAGCGATCCACATCCGTCAGCAACGCCCAAATCGTCTCAGGCGAAGCGACAATGTCGATCGCAACGCTGGTCGTGCGGCTAAACAGTTTCTTGATGGTTACCGCTTCGCCGTTGGCAGGTGGTTTTGCTTCGCTCATTTCGAATCCCCATGTTTGACTGACAGGCATTCCTTCCGTCGCCGCGCTCGGCATCGCGGCGCTCGCAATCGAAGACCTCCGCATAGTTTACCGACACCGCTTCGACGTCGTCAAATCTCATCGCAAATCGAGTGAGCATTGTCAGGGTTGGCCAACCGTCGAAAAACAAATCATGACTTGAGCGACGCTCAGATTCCACTCAGAGCCATTTTTCTATCGACAATTTTCCTGTCGAATTCAATCCTGATGATTGGAAGCGAGCCTCCTCTGGTCGGGTAACTGCGGCTATCGCCGATACGGCTCAGAAGTTCGTTCGCGTGTTTCGTTCCAAAGCGGCGATTTTTCTGTCGACAATTTTTCTGTCGAATTCAACTCTGATGATTCGTTTGAAACAGAGAGTGACAAGGCAAGAAGTCGACGACCGGCCAACGTTCTCGCCCTACCTTCGATCAACGAGACATTTTCCAGTAACCTCGTGAAACGTCGCGAAGCCGATCGGCTTCAATCGGCAGTCCAGCTTCTTCCAGCTCAGCTGCCATCTCTTCCATCTGCCGTGCGACGGCACGGAGCGCCATTGCTTGAGAATCTTTGCGAACTTTTGGCTGCCCAACCGGAGTAACAAATCGCTTGGCCGGAATCACTTCTCGATGAGTTAAGTTCCTTTGAGTTGGATAGTCAACTCGAACCGCCGGGTTGGATCGCGTTGGCAGGGATGGAAAATAGCCAGGAAGAGACCGGCCGCCCGGTAGATTTTTCGCATCGCGTTGCTGAACGTCCTGCCTGGCAACTCCCTGAACACGTTTGACAATTTTGACCTTGTCGCCGGCACTCAGAGCGTTCCCTATTTTGTCAGCGAATCGGTCCGATACCAGAATTCCTACGACGGGAACAGCATTCGGTTGCTGGTCATTGGATCGAATCGAAAACACGGTTGCCGTTTCATCAAAGGTCTTCAATGCAAAACTCTCAGGACCGGTTTGTTTCGCTTGAAGAATTTCCACAGAATCACCCACAGACAAATCAGATAACTCATTACTCTTCAGCTTCAAGGAAACGACTTTGTGCTCCTTGGGGATCACAAGGCGATCCTGATTCCTGGATTCAATTTTTTCGATTCGCGATTTCTCGCCGGCGAGACGCACGAGTTCATTGCTAAATTCGCGATCCAATTCCCTTGCTGAGTCCTCATCGATCAAATCCGTCAATCGTTCGCGAACGGCATTCCCCATTTGTAATCGCAAACTCTGAATTTCATCAATCTGAGCTCGATCCAATTCCGGCAGATTGCGATTTGCACCTGTCAGAGGCTTATCCTGAGCATCACAATTCGAATGCAAAGTTGGAGAAACGAGGAGCGCGATTACTGCAACGCCAAGCAGTAACATTGGATGAGTCGACTTCATGATTGGATCACTCGAACGAAAGATATACGGACCTGTGAAAGTGAATATACGACAGTTCGACTGCCAACTGAAATAGCAATCTGAGATGGCGCATCATCCGTCGATTTGCGGCCCATATCGACCAAAGTGCGGCAGAGATGGCTCATTCAGATGGACCGCTGAACGGTTCAAACCCAGCGAAACGTCACTTGATCGCCCGGTGCCAGCTGTGCCAGAGCATCGAGATGGTTCGAATCAACGACAGCGATCCGCGAATATCCGCCGCTGGTTTGGCAATCGCGCATCAACACAATCGGTTGACCGCTGGGTGGCACCTGAATGACTCCCGGAAAGACGCTGCTGGAAATGATCCCCTGCCGCCAAACTTGCCGAGCCGGTTTAGAAAATTCCGAGTCGGCGCCACTAACGCTGCTCGTCGACGAAATGCTTTGCTGCAGCCGATACCCCATCCGATTTGAGCTCGCATCGATGGTAAAGCTGGACTCCATCGCGGACTGTTCAGCAGCGCTGAATGCGTCGAATTCTGGACCAGGGAAGATCGAAATGGGTTCTGCAGGAGTCAAGGAGTCTCGTTTTGAAAATGCTCTCGGATTCAGTTTGATCAATCCACTTTGTTGAACTCGGATCGCCTTGTTTTTCAGCACGATTGAGTCAGGAGTAAACGTCGCTGCAATCTGCGTCGACGCGGAAACACTGCCAAGCCAACTGGGCACATCGATGCGACCTGCAATCGCAAGGTATCCCCGACATCCGCCCACACGTTTGCCGAAACGCAACTCAACACCTTCAGACACGCTTAGCCGTTGCCACAGAGGAACGTCAACTGAGTCGATCGTCGGCGAAAGATCAGCACCCGTGATTGCGATGTGTGTCGAATTCGAAAAACGGATCGAAGGCCCCATCAAGGTAAATTCCAGAACGGGATCGTCGTCACGATTTCCCACGATCCGGTTCGCCGCAATGGCCGATTCGAGATCCATTGCTCCACCCGCAGGAACCCCACTTGCTTCGTGCCCCGAGCGTCCTGGATCCTGAATCGTTGTTTGAATTCCGGGCGAAAGAATCGTCAATTCAGTCGCTTCGAGGTCGCTCATCCTTCACCTCGATTCCGCTGTTGAATTTCTTCAAACGCTGATCGGTCAATTGACTCAAACTCGACCGTATCACCTGGCTTCAACAGAAAAGGCTGCGATTCCGTACCAAACATTGATATTGGTGTTCGCCCGATGATCTGCCAACCGCCCGGCGCGTCCAATGGATAAACGCCCGTCTGTCCGTCTGCGATCCCAACCGAACCAAGTGGCACGTGCAGCCTCGGTTGGTCGCGACGTGGGCATCGAATCGATTCATCCACTGCCCCCAAGTATGCAAACCCGGGCAAGAAACCGACCATGAAGACTTGATACTCGCAACCAGTATGACGTTCAATAATTTCGTCGACGCTTAACCCGGTATTTTGTTCAACGTCCTTCCAATCCAAAGCAAAAGGTTCCTCATAACAAACTGGAATCAGGATCTTGTTGCCAGCGTTGCTGTCCTTCGTTTCGTTGTTGCAAACCGCAACCGTTGCGTTCGCCGTCGAAGCTTGCAAGTCAACTTCAACAATTCGACGAATGATTCTCTCGAGTTCCAACACCTCAATGGCGTCAGGATCAAACAACACGGTTAAGGAACAAAACGCTGGCAGCAAATTCTGTATCGCAGATAGATTTAATTTAGCCAACAACTGACAAAGCCGTTGAACCGATTGATTGAGTTCGAGTGAAATTCGTTGATCAAACTCGATAAGAATCGCCCGATTGCCATAAGGCCGCACGCTGATCGTGTTGCCCGTCATCGATCTGTTCGATCGGCTGAATGTGCTTTCAAAAACCAAGCTTCAGAAGCTTTGGTCAACAACGGAGCTGATTGTTGAATCGATTCTTCGACCGTTCGCTGGTCAGGCTCATGAATCCAGATCAAGTCGTCTAAGCCAATGGCATGTGCTTGGGAAAAAGAAAGGTCGCTGGTACCGCAAAAAGCGATGACCGGGATCCGATTTTTCTTGGCCAACGTCGCAACTCCGGCGACCAATTTCCCATCGGCCGTTTGCAAGTCGATTTTTCCTTCCCCCGTCACGATTAAATCAACTTGTCCTGACTCGACGACCTGCGTCAATTCCATCACGTCGAACAACAGCTCGACTCCCGAGACAAACATCGCGTCACCGAACGCGGCCAAGCCAAAACCGACTCCGCCAGCTGCACCGGTGCCTGGTTGCAACGCCAACTCGGCATCAAGATGTTTCAACGACTCACACCGCCGGACAACGTTCGCCAGATTGTTGAGACCCCGGTCGAGTCGTTCCACCGCGGCCTTGTCGGCACCCTTTTGAGGTCCATAAACATGCGCGGCACCTTCGGTCCCAGTTAACGGATTGGTCACATCGTTGACTGCAACGATTGGAGGCAGCGCCATTCGATCGCCAAGGTCGATGGAAGCGACTTGATCCAACACGCCTCCGACCGGTGACTCAAGCACACTTCCTTGCTCGTCATGAAAACGAACGCCCAGCTCATGGGCAATTCCTACACCGCCATCATTGGTGGCACTACCACCGAGGCCAACAAAGATCCGCTTCGCCCCAGCCTCAATTGCCGCTCGAATCTGTTTTCCAGTTCCTGCCGTCGACGTCAATTCCGGGTCCTGTTCGAACGTTTCCAACAACACAAGCCCGGACGCTCGCGCCAGCTCGATGTAAGCAACGTGATGCGTCGTATCAAATAGATCGTCAGCTTCGATCGGTCGTCCTAGCGGATCGACCGTCGCGGTTGTTCGCCATTGTGTGGGTCGTTCTTGGCCGGCAAGTGCACGGTGCATCGCGGCCAGAAAACCGTCACCGCCATCAGAAGCCGGGATCGAATGAAACGAAGGAGTGGCTAAATCCAATTGATCCGCTGCGGCAGAAAAACCAGTTTCAATCGCCGCTGCGACTTCAGTACTAGTCAACGAGCCTTTGAATTTATCCGCAACGATCAGAATTTTCATGAACTGATTTTAACGTACGGTTGCTCTAGTCGTCGTAACGAATTTCGAGCACCTTAAATTCAAGACTCCCCTTAGGGACAGCGATCGTTGCTGACTCGCCAACTTTTTTTCCCAAAAGCCCCTGCCCAATTGGACTGGTGATTTTGTATTTGCCGTTGTCGTAGTCTTCGTCCCCTTCGCCAACCAAGGTGATTTCTTCTTCATCGTCGAGATCGACGTCGAGCACGCGAACCGTGGCACCAAAGGCAACGCGATCGCGTGGAACATCTTCAGGTCGTACGATTTGCGCGTTCGTAAGCGTACTTTTGAGCTGATTAATCTTGGCTTGCGTCAGTCCCTGTTTTTCGCGCTGCGCGTGGTATTCGGCGTTTTCTTTTAAATCACCTTCTTCGCGGGCCGCAGCAAGATCGCGGGCGATCGCAGGCATTACGACATTTTCAAGTTCTTCGACTTCAGCCTTACGTCGATTGTAGGCTTCCTGGGTCATTGGTATTCTGTCCACCAGGCTTCTCCAATTGCGATTTGCGTGTTGCAAAAAACGACGACCTGCCTTGGCCAGACAGGTCGTTCGATCTTGTTATTATTTCGAATTCAGGGGCGGGGATCAACCCGTCTTCGTCCACTCTCAATTGCCACCGGCCATTGCCACCAAAGGCCAGATGAAAATACTTCCGCGATGCCGCGGCCCAAAAGATCGCGATGTCGATCGGACTCACGTCAAAACGGAGGCCGGCGTATTCAGGTCAGGACTTTTTTATCATCGTTACGCCGAGCGGTGACAGTTTTACCGCGATTGAATAGTCATGACCTTGAGCTGCGATCGGTTCGGCGGTCATGCCCAATCCATTCCCCTGATTGGATCCGCCATAGTAAGTCGAATCGCTGTTGAAAATCTCGCGATACTGGCCAGGCTCCGGCACTCCCAAACGATAGTCGGTATGGACAGTTGGGGTAAAGTTACAAGCGACCAACACAAAGTCGTTGGGGTCTTTTGCGCGTCGCACGTAACCGAGGACACTCGCCTCACGATTCATGTGATCGATCCACTCAAATCCCTGCGTTTCAAAATCGACTTCGTACAGTGCAGGTTGTTCGCGATAAATTCGGTTCAAGTCAGCAACCATCTTTTGCAATCCATGGTGTGACTCCCACTGCAACAGGTCCCATTGAAGTTCCGTATTGCAATTCCACTCATTCCATTGACCGAACTCGCAGCCCATGAACATCAACTTCTTACCGGGATGCGTCCACATGTAACTGTATAGCAAACGAAGGTTGGCAAACTTCTGCCAAAGGTCGCCCGGCATCTGGTCCAACAGTGACCCTTTGCCGTGAACCACTTCATCGTGAGAAAACGGCAACATAAAATTTTCGGTGAACGCGTAGATCAAGCTGAACGTTAGCTCATCATGGTGGTACCTTCGATGGACCGGATCTTTACGAAAGTATCGCAATGAGTCGTTCATCCAACCCATGTTCCATTTGAAACTGAAGCCGAGCCCCCCTGCGTAGGTCGGTCTGGAAACGCCACCCCAAGCCGTCGATTCTTCAGCGATCGTTAGAGCGCCGGGGAACTCTTGGTGGACACGCTCGTTCATCGTTTTCATAAACTCGATGGCGCCCAGATTTTCCCGTCCGCCATACTTGTTGGGAATCCACTCGCCTTCGTTTCGACTGTAGTCGAGATACAACATCGAAGCGACCGCATCGACACGCAATCCGTCGATGTGGTATTTGTCCAGCCAGAACAAAGCGTTGGAAACCAGAAAGTTGCGAACTTCGTTCCGATCGTAATTGAAGATCAGCGTATCCCAATCCGGATGTTCACCCTGGCGAGGATCGGCGTGCTCGTACAGTTCAGACCCATCGAACTTAGCCAGCCCATGAATGTCTTTGGGAAAGTGAGCCGGAACCCAATCGATGATCACGCCGAGATTGTTCTGATGACAATGATCCACGAAGTACATCAAGTCTTTAGGCGTGCCATACCGGCTGGTGCAAGCAAAGTAGCCTACCGTCTGGTACCCCCAACTTCCTGTAAACGGGTGCTCTGAAACGGGCATCAATTCGATGTGGGTGTATCCCATTTGCTGGCAATAGTCCACGATCTCATGAGCGAGCTCGCGATAGTTTTTCCAACCGTTGGTTTTGGTTTCATCCTGACGCCAACTACCCAAATGTAATTCATAAACCGAAATTGGCTGCTCAAGGCAATCCGATTCTCGGCGGCGCTGCATCCAATCGTCATCGGACCACTCGTACTGATCGAGATTCGTTACCACCGATGCAGTACGCGGAGGAAGCTCGCTGTAAAAACCGTAAGGATCCGATTTTTCGACTGCTTGATCGAAACAGTTGACCAGCTTGAACTTGTAAATTTCTCCATCCGAAATATCGGGGACGAACAACTCCCAAATTCCGCTGGGGATCCGCTTTCTCATCGGATGCCTGCGCTCATCCCATTCGTTGAAGTCACCTACGACCGAGATTGATTTTGCATTGGGTGCCCAGACGGCAAAGTTGACACCCGTGACTCCATCAATCGTTCGTCGATGAGCACCTAAACGTTCGTAGATCCGATCGTGATTGCCTTCATTGAATAGATGTAGATCGAGATCGGTGAGAAGCGGTTCAAAAGCGTACGGATCGTGCACGGTCATGGTGTGATCGCCTTGGGCAAATCGAAATTTGTATCTACCTGATGATGTTTGATAGGTGTCCGGGTCGCAAGACGCCTCAAACAATCCATCGGGATGAATCCTCGTCATCGGCATCGTAGTTTGTTCGTCCGGACTGACAAGCCAAGCTTGCTCTGCTTGGGGCTGAAACGTGCGAACTAGCACATCGCCGCTCGACTGCGTGGCCTCATCCGAGTCACTGGAGGAATTACTGGTCGCGTAAACCGGCCCGAGCCAATCGTGCGGATTATCGATTCGCCCGGCGGAAATTCTCTGAAAAACATCTGCTGGCATCGGTCCGGGCATCAACGTCCGTGTCGTCGTCATTCTATTTGTCCTGGGTCAAAACTAACAACGTTCGCTGCCGATTCTATCGTGATTCACTGGTCAATCAGAAGACGTCTGTCTTCCGCAAACTTGAGACCGGTTCTAGAGAACTCGCGTCTGCGGGAATTTCGATGCACAACAATCGTTGTTGGTCAGTTATTGGTTCGAGTTTGAAATGGTCGGTTGAACGGCGCTTTTGGCCTGAATTAGCGAGTATATGACGGTGGTTAAAAGAATAATCATTGCATCCTTCGCTTTATGATTAGTTTCGTTGGACGAGCTTCATCCATGTGAGTTGGCAAGTGAACGGCGAATCCACTAGTTGATGGCGTAACCATAAGCCCGCCCTTGGCCGATCGGTTTGACGCGATCATTTAAAAACTCGGTTACAGCGTCCGATGGTTTCCTCTGCATATCAAAGAATCGTTCTCGCAGGTTTTCGTCGATCCGGATACGATTCGGTCGGCTTGGTTGCTTGGTCGACTGTTTGCTTCGCGACGAGCTTACATCGGCTTCGCCAGCATCCGCAAATGCTGAGACAAACGGAGTGCGATTGGAAAAGTCTTCCGCCACGGGCGACTGAACTCGCGTATGGGGAACATCGAACTGCCAGATTCGGCAGCTTATTTTGTGATACTGAAGTGCCGCGTCGATTCGCTTCCAAAAGTCGACATGCTTGATGGTTTGTTTTTGGCCGAAGTGTTCCCATTGCCAATCGTTCGATTTCCACAGCCGCAAACCGCTGCGAATCCCACGACCGACATATCTGCTGGGTGTCACCAACGTGACATGCGAAGGCTGCTCGAGCGCCTCGAGGCCGCGAATGACCGCTAAAAGTTGCAACCGCTCCCCAGCGGTATCAGGCTCAACATCGCCTTCCTCAATCCGGAAGTCCGTGCCGATTTCTTCAAGAACAAATTTCCAACTTCCGCCGGCGCGGTGGTTTCTCGACGGTCCGTTGGCTTGCGTAAACAGCAAATAATGGGGAGCGGTTCGTTTCATTTAACAACGCCTGTAGGTGGAGCGAATCAGGTTGGATCGACGTCGATCGACTCATGCTCATGCCCGCTGAGTTCGATTGCGTTGTCGACCAAAAAGGTAAGACCTTCCGTTGTCGTGTTTGCCATCCCATGGCATAGTCAACATCTTTCGTGGTTGACCGGTCAAGCTTCCCGCGCGTGAGTTTCAGAAGGCCGGTTACTGGCGACTATGAAACTTCAAAAGTGGCTGCTACAACACTTCCGTTGGCTCGACAAAGTTCCGTATCGGCAGGGTCTTCGTAACGAGAAAAGTTTATTTGAAGGAAATTGCTTTTTTGATCGGAAGGGTCCCACGCGCTTCCGATCAATTCGCTATAACCGTCGTCCTGATTCCAATCCGTAATCAATACCATGAATGACCAACCCCAGACGTTCTCGGTTGAACAGACCGTTGCGATGATCAAGCCCAATCGAACCATCACGGGCATGTCGGCGATCCTTTTGCCGTTCTTGGAAAACGGCGACGTGGATTGGGAATCGTTTGCAAACCATACCCAGCGCACTTTCAACGCCGGTTTGACGCCCGCAGTGAACATGGACACGGGGTACGGGAACTTGATCGATGAAGCCACCCGCGTCAAAGTCTTGTCGACCACTCAGTCCATTGCCGCTGGCAAAACCTATTTGGCAGGAGCGTTTGTTGCCGATTCCGAGGGAGCGGCTTTTAACTTCGAGGCGTACCAAAGACAACTCGAACAGATTCAACAATTCGGCGCAACGCCGATCGTTTTTCAGTCATTTGGATTGGCCCATCAATCCGACGACCAGATTCTCTCCAATTACCAAGCGATCGCCAACGAGGTGGACCGCTTCTATGCGTTTGAACTCGGAAAGATGTTCGCGCCATTCGGCAATATCTTTTCGCTGTCGTTGTTTGGCGAGTTAATGAAGATCAGGCAGTGCATTGGTGCAAAACATTCGTCGCTGCGTCGAGACCTTGAGTGGGAGCGTCTACGACAACGTGACCAACAACGTCCTGACTTTCAGGTTTTAACGGGCAATGACCTGGCAATCGACATGGTCATGTACGGCAGCGATTATCTGTTGGGGCTCAGCACATTCTGTCCAGATCTGTTCGCCCAACGAGACGCGTTGTGGGAACGTGGCGATGCCGGTTTCTACCAACTCAATGACACACTACAGTATCTTGGACACTTCGCGTTCCGTCATCCAACATCCGCTTATAAACACAACGCGGCCATGTTTTTGAATGGGCGTGGTTGGATTCGTTCCGACATGTGCCATCCCAAATCACCTCAGCGACCATCAAGTGATTACGCTGTACTGTTTGAAATCGGACGACAGCTTGGACTGGAGATGAAACAACCGTGAACCAAACGAGTCAAACATTTCCGCGAATTGCCAAGTTGAATTCGCTGGAGAAATTTAAACAACATGTCGCTTCGTTGGGAATGAACATCCCCACGACAGAACCTGATCAGGCGTTGTCCCGTTTAGCTACATCTTTGCCGAACAAGACCATGGGCTCCATCGGCAATCGATTCTGCATTTTGCCAATGGAAGGCTGGGACGGTACGACGGATGGGCTACCGACGGAGCTAACTCGGCGACGTTGGCAACGATTTGGAGCCAGTGGTGCAAAATTGATCTGGGGTGGCGAAGCAGTTGCGGTACGTCATGATGGTCGCGCGAATCCCAATCAGCTGGTCTTAAATGAGTCCACCGTCTCCGCAATCAGTGAACTTCGACAGATCCTCGTGGAAGAGCACCTTGAGAAGTTTGACTCGATTGACGACCTCTGCATCGGATTGCAACTGACCCATTCCGGACGTTTCGCTCGCCCCAATCAGAAAGACCGACTCGAACCAAAAACGGCTTATCGTCATGAAATTCTTGATCGGCGGTTCAACGTTCCCGACGACGCCATTTTGAGCGATGATGAATTGAAGTTGTTGATCGATGATTTTGTCGTCGCCGCCAAATTGGCCGAAAAAGCTGGTTTTGCGTGGGTCGACATCAAACACTGTCATGGTTACCTCGGTCACGAATTGTTGTCAGGCTTTGATCGCCCCGGTGCGTTCGGCGGCAGTTTCGAAAACCGAACCCGTTTTCTGAAAGAGATTGCGGCACGTATCAACGCGGAAACCAACCTCAAACTGGGTGTTCGAGTCAGCACATTTGACTTCGCACCCTTTGAACCAGGTGAGGACGGTATCGGCATTCCAACTCCTGGCTTCGAACAGTCAGTTCGGTTTGGTGGTGATCCAAGCGGACAAGGAATTGATCTCAGCGAACCGATCCAGTTTCTACAGCTGCTCAAGTCGCTGGGAATTGAATTGGTCTGCACTACCGCTGGAAGCCCTTACTACAACCCACACATCCAACGACCGGCGACGTTTCCTCCATCCGATGGATACTTGCCGCCGGAAGATCCGTTGGTCGGAGTCGCGCGTCAAATTCATGTGACAGCGGCGCTAAAAAATGCCGTCCCAGGTTTGGTCGTCGTTGGTTCTGGCTATTCCTATTTGCAAGATTGGCTGCCGAGTGTCGGCAACGCCGTCGTCAAACAAGGCTGGGCAGACTCGATCGGACTTGGGCGGATGGTTCTTTCGTATCCCGAACTGCCTGCCGATGTAATTGCAGGACGACCAATGAGTCGTAAATTGATCTGCCGAACTTTCAGCGACTGCACAACCGCGCCACGAAATGGGTTGGTTTCAGGCTGTTACCCTTTGGACACGCACTACAAAGAGATGCCGGAATTTGTCCAATTGAAAGAGCTGAAAAAGGGATCCAAAAACAATACCAACACCGCGACTTAGTTTTGGTGCGGTGAATCATCAGATGGCAATGAAAAATTCATTTCCATTTGCTCCGCTCAAATCGCAGGATCAATCACTTTGAAAAAGTGATACTCCTGATAAGGCTCAAAGGAATCGGACATCGTGCGGACTTGATTTGATCGCTCGAAGCCACATTTTTCGAAAAACCGATGAGCCCGTTCGAAGCGAGTATCGGACCAGAACTCAATTCGCTCGAACGAATTCTCTTTGGCAAAATCAATCGCTCGTTGCATCAAACGGTGCCCGCAGTCCGTGCCACGCAAGTCACGATGCAGATAGAGTCGTTTAAATGTACAAGTGAATTCATCAACTGGGAGCATCGCATGCGTCCCCACGATTTTCTGAAAAACCGTATCCTCAAGAACCCAAAAACAACCACCGGGTTCAAAATAGGATCTGAGATCTTGCAAATCGGCTTCGGCACCACCCGGCTCTAAACAGATCGTCTCGCCGTATTCGTCCAGCACCTTTGTCACGAGTTGAACGATCCCCTCGGAATCATGCGGCTCCGCGACGCGCAGCGACATGTCAGACGACAAACTACTCGACATTGATCTTGGCGATAGCGTCTTCGGCGACCTTTCGGACGATCGGATCTTCGTCTTTCAGCATCGTTTGCAATGTTGGAATCGCTTGCTTGGCAGACTTGCCAATCGCACCCAACGCCAATGCCACTCGCTCCCGAGTTAACGCATCTTCATCCGTCGCCCGTGACCGAATCTGTGTGATCAAACACTCGGCATCAGGTCCCATCTTCATGGCCATCTCCAAGCCATCTTGCTCATACCCTTCTTGGGTTAATAACGACTTGATCGTTGAACAAGCTAGATCGATGTCGTTATCAATTTTCCACAATGCAAATGCAGCATTCGCTTGAACGTCGCGGTCCCAATTTTCGAGTTGGCTGCGAACTTGATCGGCAACATGTTTTGCATCGGGACCGATTAACGCCAACCCTTTTAGAATTCTGGAAATCTCAACGGGGCTGGCGTTCTTGAGGTTCTTTGCCAACAGACTGGCGTTGTCTGTTTTGGATGGCGAAGGCCCGATAGCTCCAAGACATATTGCGGCCCAACCGCGAACCGACGGGTTCCCTTTTACCAACAGTTCTTGCAAAACTGGTTCCGCTTTCGCCGCTTTGGGACCAAGCCGTTCGACGATCCGACAGGCCTGGCACTGATTGTTAAAGTCTTCGTCCTTGAGACAGACGATTACCATATCCAGCGATTCGGCAGCGCCCTGGTCCATGCCACGCAGGGCAAACAAACCGCAAAAGCGCAGCGACTTTTCCTCGTGTTGGACCATCCGTTGAATCTCTGGCAAACAATCACTGCATCGATCACCTAGTGCTTGAACGGCGGCGCAACCAACGGATCGATCGCTGCGAATCTCTCGCAAATTCTTGATTTGGTCATACTCGTTGGTCTCAAACTTCGATTCAAAGAACGGCTTCACGTGTTCGACTGCATCGTCTCCGATTTCAGCCAGCGCCATGGAACAGGCCTGCGAATAGACCGACTTACCCGCCATGTTCCATTTGCAAAGCAAGGGGACAACAATATCCAAATCGTCCTTGGACTTTCCCAATTGAATCAGCGCAGAAAGCCGTTCTTCTTCGGTTGATTCTTTAGTATCCAAGACCTCAATCAACTCTTGGGTCGTGCGAAGATCTTCAGGTTCTTGTGCGACGAGATCGCGCCCGGCCAGATACTCGATCCCAATATAGCTGACAGCCAACACTAAACCGGCGACGACCAGTCCAATAAGATGATCACGCATCGAAGTTCCTTTAAAAGAAGCAAGCCCAAGGTATTCCTCGGTCAGCGGCTATTCTACCGATGAGAGCGACTAAGTACAAAGCCGCGAGGAAGAAATGATTTTGTTTCTATTGCCACAGAAACCGCTTAAACTGAAACGTTCGAGCGTTTGATGGGTAACTCACCGATCACCGACCAATTTCATCACTTCCCTATTTCTACGGACGACGGCCATGAAAACGATCCTTGTTTCCATCTCCACCCACCTGTTCACAATTGGGCTCGCCCTCCCCACCATCGTCCTGCTGACACTGTTCACCAACAGGACGCCGCCAAATTCTCAAAACAAGTTGACAGTTAAGCAGGTACAGGATATAGACGAGAGTACGGATCAACCGACCGCGCTGCATGAAGAGATCGAAAAAATTCTGTCGATTCAGACCAAAGCGTGGAACGATGGCGACCTCGTCGAGTTTATGTCGACCTATTGGAAATCTGAAAAGCTCTCCCTCAGCAGCGGTGGCCAGACGACGTATGGCTGGCAACAGACGCTCGATCGTTATCGCCGAGGATATGCCCCACCCAAAGAGATGGGGACACTGCATTTCGATCACCTGGAAGTCTCCGCAATAGAATCTCAGTCAGCACTGGTCCTGGGGCAATGGCACCTGAAAATGAAAGATGACTCAATAAAAGAAGGCAATTTTTCGCTGGTTTTGAAAAAAATAAACGGCCAGTGGAAGATCATCCACGATCACTCATCGCTCAAGGATCCGAAAACCGATAAAGATCAACAGAAAAGCGACCAAGAAAGTGAGCACTAAGACGAAAATGGTTGGCTGCCAGTAATCCATCCTGTGGCGGTCAACGGTGAAATCGTCTCAAGCAGTCGCTCAAACCAATCCATCACGTACACGTACTCATTCAATTCAGCACGCCACCCTTATGAAATTTCTGTTCGAACAACGAGCCATCATTGGGGCCCTCATCTGGGTCGGCGCGATCGCACTCTCTGTGATCGCCATGCAGCGGAGTTTTCAAAACTCCCCGGAATCGATGCGTCAACTGGCTGCACACGTCATGTACCAGCGAAAGACGGTTGAGCTGGATCCCCAAGCCAACTTTTCATTGACGCAAGGCACTCCTGTTTTTCTCGCTGACTCGGATCGCGTCGCTCCGATTGGAATCGTCACGCAGCTCGCCAATTCGTCAAACGAGCGCCCCACTGTCGTGACGCTCTACGCTTCGTCTCCCATGCTGACTGACCAAGACCACCTTGAATTCCATTATGCGGAGGATTCCATCGATTGGCTGGTTCGAACGATGTTTCATCCCAAAAAACGGGATGAAATTCGACTGCTGATTCAGGACGCCTACTCAAAACACCACGTCGAGATCATGAAAGAATTCACGCCGGTTATCAAAGACGTTTTGTCCGAAGCCGGCGAACAGATCAAGATTGATTTACAACAGGCATTAGAGTCTCGCGAAGAAAAACTGGCCAAGATTGGCCAACGTTTTCAAAACGATGTCATCAAAGAAGAACTCATTCCACTGTTTCAGGATGAAGTCTGGCCGATCATTGAATCCGAAAGCGAACCGTTGATTCGCGAAATTGGACATGAGATCTGGAAAGAAGTGTCTGTCTTTTCATTTGGCTGGCGATATTTGTACGACCAATCGCCGCTTCCTGAAAAGAAACTAACCGAGAAAAAGTTTCGTGAGTTCGTCGACCAGAAAGCCAAACCGATCATCGAGTCACACACTGATGATTTCCTGGAACTACAAACGCGAATTGGCAAGCAGGTCACTGAAAACAAAGAGGTTCGCAAACAGGTCAGCGCGAGTTTGAAAAAAGTCCTTTCTGATGAAGAGATCAAGAAACTGTTGATCGAAGTCTTTCGCGAAATCACGATTGATAACGACAACCTCAAACAGATCTTTCAAAAACAACTCCGCTCGGCCAAAGCGAATCGCGCGATGCAAATTGCCAACGCCAAACTGGATCCGGTTATCCGGAATATTGGCGTTTCACTCTTTGGTCATCCCAAAGAAGGGATCACGCCGGAGTTTGCCAAAGTGCTACGTCGAAGAATTTTGAATAAGGATAGCAGTTGGTTGACGCTACATCTGAAAGACCCCGACGTCAACGAATCACTGGATCGGAATTCACCGTTCCCCCAGACCATCGAAGTCTTTCGGTCTCGTGACGACACATCTCGTCCTTATGCGCCGGCCAGTTCTGACGTCGACAAACAATGATCCCTACGCGGATTCGTTTTCAATTCTAGTTTTCATCGAGTTGCTGAGTTGAGCCACCAAAACAAATCGGATTCCGAAGACTCCGATCCAGTCGCACCGCCATCCACGCCACCCAATGCGGGAATTACACTGAAAGATGTCAGTGTGACTGCCGGCAAACAGGAACTGTTGCACGATGTAAACGCTGAGTTTCGCCCCGGAGAAATCACTCTGGTCGTCGGTCCATCGGGCGTCGGCAAATCTATCTTGATGAAAATCATCGCGGGTCTGATCGGTCCGGATACCGAGGGAATTCGTTGGTCAGGTGACGTTCAGGTCGATGGAGCCAGTGCCTCAGCAGGTCGTGCCGGAGTCGTATTTCAATCGTTTGCCCTGTTCGATGAAATGTCGCCCATGGCCAACATGGAATTCGCGCACGCGTGTGGAGGTGCGCATGCGAGTCAGGTTGCATCACGTGATTTGTTGAAACAACTTCGTGTCCCATCCAATGTGCCGACGTCTCGTTTAAGTGGTGGGCAACGTCAGCGACTGGCCATTGCCAGAACGCTTGCCTACAACCCGCCTGCCATTCTTTATGACGAACCAACTTCTGGGCTCGATCCGGAAACCGGACGGCAAGTTGCCGACCTGATTCGTGAGACTCACGATCAATTTCAAAAAACGTCCGTTGTCGTGACGCATGACTATCACTCGTTGATGAGAATCGCCGATCGAATCTTCCTGCTGGATCCAGAGCAGGGGACGCTGGTGGACGTTCCAAAAGATGAATGGGAATCGATTCCTGAAAAACTGGCGCCCATGGCGACCGTCAGCAATCAAAAACATGACCTGATCGAAGAACAAACTCTAAGCCAACAAATATTCCAAAGCGTCTCCGAATTCTGCGCTTCAACAACGGGCGGAGTCATCTCACTCTTCGTCGGCATCTTCAGTTTGATTCCGATTTGGAAGAGTCCACTCTGGGGACTGCGGTTTCTGGCACATTACTGTCGAATGGTTTTTGGCCCCACCGCAATTCTGTACCTGATTGCCAGTGGAATGATTGCAGGGTTTGTGACCACTTACTTTACGTTTCAATTTTTGCCGTATTCCAATTACACCGAACCGCTGCTGATCGAAGACTTGCTCACGGCACTCGGGTTCGCG
The DNA here is from genome assembly GCA_038534355.1 of Planctomycetota bacterium. Lineage (GTDB taxonomy): Bacteria > Planctomycetota > Planctomycetia > Pirellulales > Pirellulaceae > Mariniblastus. Next base: position 213,698 of record JBCAWX010000002.1, on the reverse strand, counting down.
ATGTATCGAATTTTTGTGCCGGTCTTGTCGTGCGTATTGATTGCCGCCAGATGTGGCGCCGCCGTGACTTCCGATGTGGGCGGTCGCCAATTTGGAAATCAAATCGATGCGATGAAAACCTTTGGAGCAAAACCAAACTACTACTTGCTCTCATGCATCATGTGGGCATTTTTAATCGGCACGCCGCTGTTAACGTATGCGTCGTTTTTCGCGGCGAAATACACCAGTCTCGTAACGTTCGTGTTGACCGACCCCGCTCAGGGGCCCGACTTCTGGCATCAGCATTTTCATCGCGGATTGATCCTGCCAGATCAATTCACGTATCGTGGAATTGGCTGGTTGATCGCCAAGTTGCTGACCTGTGGTGTCGGTATCGCTGTGATCTCGTACTACCAAGGTCGCAAGCCAAAGTACTCGACGACCGATGTCAGTCGAAGTGTGACCGCAACGATCCTGTGGGCAACGTTGCTGTCATTGTTCGTGCACTATCTGTTTGCACTTTACGAGTATGAAAACGTGGTTCCCAAGTAGCCCAAGCTGTTTCACTGATAAGCTGCGACACAAGGTCGCGACGTGTGTCCTCAACAGATCATTCACCAAACCGCGCACAAAAAAACCCGGCTACCGAATTTGGAATTCACTAGCCGGGTAATAGCGTTGTTATGCGTAAGTCTAACCGAAGATTGCATTATCGGTTAACCGCATTGAGTCGCATTTCAAATTTGTCAATGAATTTAAAAGGAACGAGTGCGATCGATCAGCGTTTCCGAACACTGCACCGATCCTCGACTCGTTCTCCTACTCTTCACTGGACGTTTGCGGCGATCAGTTTGCCGAAACGACGTATTGGGCTTCCAACCATTTCGTCACGCGAACCAACGAGTCGTTCAAGTGAGCTTTGGTGTAGTCATCGAAACGTTCATTTTCGACGGCCTTTTCCAGCTTTTCCTGAAGCTGCTTGATTCGCATCGCTGCCAAATCTGCGATCGGTTTCATCGCTGCAGGACCGCCTCGCTCTGACCCCAGATCAAAAAGACGCTCAAGATGCTCGGACTGAAGGTTGCGACGTAGACTTGAGATCGCAGGTTTGCGAACCGAAAACTTGCCTTTTGGGGCCTTGTCCAGTTCACTCCAAATCGCATTGGAAATTTCATCCATGACTTCTTTCAGCGTCACCGCATCGTCATCGGCGGGAACTCGAAACTCGTTGTCATAGACACGTCGCAATGTGGTTGGATTCAACAGTTGCGTCAACGCGGTCGCTTGAACACCCATGATGCGATCATGGATTGGCCACGCCGGCTCATTCGTAATCCGATTGAACGTATCATCGAAATAATCGACCGTCATATGATTGATTAACTCAGGATTCAGTCCATAGGCCTCATCAAAAAACATGTTCTCGATCACGAAGTTCAACGCGTCGCGCTGCTTCTTCGCTTCGACCACTTGAACAGGTGTTCGACCGTTCGGGTCGCCTTTCTTATCCCGATAGACGTACGTGCCGCCGAGCCAGTTTGCCATCATGGATGCCGACTTGACTTGAAGCCCCAACGTCATCAGGTAACCACGACGTGCCTTTTCCCAAGGTTCGCCATCTTCGACAAACGACTCAAGAATCTTTTCGCGATGTTGATGGGCCAGTTCCATTTGGTCTTCAGCAAAGTCCAATGGGTTTTTGCCAAAGTCGTATCGACGTGCCAATGGGTCTGGACCAAGCGTGTCTTCATCCGTTGCGAAAACCAGCTCGGGCTCCGCGACCCGCTTGAGGATCTCGGGAAGCTTTTTGTCATCGAGCGTGTAACCGTATTCGATCGCCCAAAAATCGTAAGGACCGATTCCAATCATTGCGTAGTCTCCCTGAATCTCGCCGTTCTTCACTTTGAAGTTCGTCGGCAAGTAATCCATGACGCTGCCCGCAAACGGCTGTTTCCCTTTGTACTCCTCAGAATTGAGTTCGGCGATATCCACAATCGAAGACGCTTTGAAGTTGTGACGCAATCCGAGCGTGTGGCCAACTTCGTGAGCGACCAAGTCGGCCAAAAGAGGTCCGATGAATGACTCAGGCATCCCGTCGAGCAGCTGCTCTTTGTCTTCATCCGACTCTTCGTCGTCGTCCTTCTCTTTGTCGTCATCGTCGTCGTCATCCTGCAAACGCTCCAGTTTGGCAGCCAACATCGCAAACCGCATCATTGTGACGTCGAACGCGCGTCCCTCGGCAGCCATACAGGCTCCATTGGTCTGACTGTGACGATCACTGATTCCGTCGAGCGGTTCGTCGCCCATCATTCGGGTCTTCAATTCCCAGGGCTTTCGTATTCCGCGATTTTGCTCTGCCGTATATTCCAATTGCTGACGAACGAAATCACGTGCCGAAGGTTCAGCAAGGCGGATTCGCGGGTCCCAGTTCGGGTGTTGCTCCAACCAAGCCATGGTTTCTGCCGTCATACCATCCATCGCAATTTTTGGCATCAAATCAGCGAACTGATCTTCAAAGACACGAATCCAACCGTCCGTCAAAACGATGTCGGCGTCGAGGATTTCACCGGTCAACGGATTGACTCGACTTGGACCAATCGCAGTGCTGATGTTGTTGTTGAGCCAGCGAACGAAGTTGTAGCGCACGTTTTCTGGATCAAGATCCATATACTCGCCCGTCTGTTGGTCCTGCTGCATGACTTCGATCGCACCTTCGATGCCAATCTGCTCAAAGGCTTCGTTCCAACTGAGGATTCCTTTGCGTACCCAACGTCGGTAACGAACCGGTGTCGTGTGTTCGATGTAGAAACGAATTTTATGTTTTGGCGGACTCAGCTTGAGTTCCTTCTTGCGTTTCTCAAGATGCCAACGATTGACGTAGCGAACGGCCGTATCATCACCTTCGTACTTTCCATAGTCGTTGTACGAAGTGGTGAAGTATCCGATTCGTTGGTCAGCGACACGTGGTTTGTAATTCGGTGAACCCTTGATCTCGCTAATCGAATAATGCAGTGTTTTGAGCGTGCCGTTGTACATGGGCACTTCAAACGCGACTTCGACGTTGGATTCGAACACCTTCGTTTTCTTGATCGAGACCAACATCGAATTTGGGCTGACTCCGAGAAACGTGCTGGCGTTTCCGACCAACAGTGCATCGAGGTCGATCACTGGACCGGCACCTTTTGGATGCGTCAAGATCGGCATGCTGAGCAACACGCGATCAGTAAACAAACGTTGGACGGAAGACTTGGATTCTTCGTCCGAACCTTTGATCTCCAGATTCTCCTGGATCAGGGCGACTCGCTTCCCGTACGGTTTCCAGTAAACGTAGAATGCGTCCGATTGCAATCCAGCAAAACGTTCGCCGCCGGAAATCGTCGGAGCAATGAACTGCCGCGCAGTCTTGTAGTTCTTTGGTAGTTGAGCCAGCATCTGACCCGTTTTGTCGTTCTTCCAGATTCGAAGATACGGCGTCGAATCATCTGGTGCTTTGACTTCCGTGAATCCTTTGGTCACTTGGTCCAAAGGCGGGAATTCAGGCTTGTCGGCTTTCTCCTGGTCACCTGCCAGACAAACGCTGGACAGTGACAGAACACCGGCACAAATCATGGACGCCCAAGTCCATTGACGGGTTGAAAACATAAAGGGCTCCTGTTGGAAAACTGAGGCTGAAATGGCACAAACTGAGGGGCGCAGAATCGTCCCAAAGAATGCCACATTGTATGACAATCGTTTCCAACATTAATTGACGAACCCATTGCAAACGTGAACAGCTGCACGTTTTGCGGGTTTTTCCTATCGCTCCACCGACTTGGCGACTGTTTTGAGAGTGCGCTCGAAGAACGCAGCACGCATCGGCCCCGTCTCCTTGAAGTTTTTATTGAAGACGCCATGTCCAGATTTGTTGTCATACAACTTGAACGTGATATCTTTGGCTCCCGCCTTCTTCAACGCTGCCACAAAGATCTTGGATTGTTCCGCCGATACGGTCGTGTCCGATTCGTCATGAAACAGCAGAATCGGCGGGGCATCAGCAGCAGCGTAATGAATCGGTGAAATTGACTCTCGTTCAGCCTGGCTTTGTCGATGAGGCGCCTTGGGACGATCCGCAGAGCCAGTGCTTGTACCCGCATCGCGTTCCTTGCCCTTGTCAGCCACTTGGGCTTTCGCCTTTTCGGCTTCCATCATCCCGCGCATCCGTTCATTGATGGGCACCATAAAACTGGTTGGCGTTGCCGAAGCACAAACCGCCTGAACCATGCTTGACTGTTCTTTCCAAGGTCCATCGCCTTCCATCTCCGCCTCTGGTTTGCACAAACCGAGCATACAAACGAGATGGGCACCGGCGGAGTTTCCGTAGGCACCAAAACAATTGACATCGATGTTGTACTGATCGGAATGAGCTCGCAAGTAACGTACCGAGCACTTGACGTCACCGACGATCTCTTTGATGGAAACTTTTGGGGCCAGACGATAGTTGACCGACGCACAAACGTACCCCTGTTTGGCAAAACCAAGTGCCGTGTCCACAAATCCTTTCTGACGTTTATCACCATTTTGCCAACCGCCGCCATGAACCACCAGAATAACGGGTCGCGCCGATTCTGCGTCTGCCGCAGGCATGTACAGATCGATCTGACAGAGATCGTCACCTTCACGATAAACAACATCGGGAATCAACTTGATTTGTTCCGGGACAAGTTTTTGCAAATCCTTCGTCGACATCGGTTGTCTGGAGCGATTCTGATTTCCTCCTTGCGTCCAACGTTTGGCAAGTGCCGTCAACTCCGGCCGATCAAGAAAGCCATCTTTGTTCTTGTCGTTGGGTTGAAAAAACTTGCGCTGCCATTGTCGCAGCTCACTTTTTGCCAGTTTGCCATCACCGTTTTTGTCGCCACGCATCCAATTGTTGACTTGCGTTTCAACTTTGTTGGTTTTCGCGTCGGCGTCAGGTTTGGTCTCCTGAGCGACGGTCAACGAACCTGACGAAAACAAAACCATGGTGACCGCAAGCGTCAACCATCCGGGCATGAATAGAATTCTCAACCGACTGGGAGTTTCGATGAGGTTCATTGTGTCTTCCTTTGAATCATTGAAGGTTGTGGTTACGTTGGCCGTATCCGATGAAATTGACTGACCGACGTTATGGCAATTTTATTCGCCAAGTGCCGCTCGTATCTTTTTGGCAACTTCGGCAGCCATCAGTTTGGAACCGTCTTTGGAAAAATGCACGTTCTTTGGACGCTGGATTGTTTCCAATCTGTCGTTTGCAAATTGATAAAGATCATTGACGACGATCTTTTTCGAGCCACCGACCTCAACACAAACTTCTTTGGCCAAAGTGTTGTAAAGCTGAGGTGACGCTGGGTCTCGGGCCGGTTTGACACCTTCGGGAACCGGAGTCGTCGTGCAGAGGATTAGCTTCGCATCTGTTGCAACCAGTTTCTCGACGATTGATTTCATCTGGCTGCGATAGTCGTCTGGACCCGACTGAAGCGGATCATCAAAACTGTTCGAGTTCTTGCCAGTGTCAGCTTTGACATGTTTCAGATCGTGCAGACCAAAATTGAAATGAATCACATCCCAGTTGCCACCGTCCTGCTTCAACCAGCGATCAATGTTTTTGATGCCATGATCTGTCCCCTGGCAGTTTTCCTTGGGGCGATAGACTTCTACGGCTGGCCCAAGCAATTCTTTGACAAATGGTGTGTAACCCATCGAAATCGAATCGCCGAGAATCAATACTCGTTTTCGTTTGGTGGTTGGAACCGTAAGATCGACCATCGCGCGTCCCAAAGCGTCGCCGACCAAAAAGTATGACTCCGCATTCCCATACCAATGATGCCCATGTCCCCGATTGGGTGAATCATTTGCGTCCCGCGCGAACGCAGCCGTCGGAACATAGCGAACGTTGTTGGTCTTCTTGTTGGCAAACGCGACTTGTTGCAGGCGAAATTTTTTCAGCGATTCACCTGCTTGATCGCCGCTATTGCCAAGCTCGCCATAAACAAATGGAAGCTCAGGAGCGGCAAACTGTTTTCTCAATTGCGCGACAAACACTTCCAAATTTTTCGCATATGCTTCGGTGGCTTCCTGATCAACCATGTCGTTCCAGCCTTGTTGCCAAATCACACCTTCGAGCTTGAGTTGACAATCTTTGAGCGCAGGAATGGTCTGTGTCGCCTCCGTCATCGCCTGGCCCAATTGCTCAAGCATCTTGATGTAAAACTCGCCAGGCTCTGAACCATCGATAGACGGGCGAAAATCAACATGGAGACTTTTGCCGCCCCAAGCAGTTTTGATCAACAAGACAGGTTCTTCGAACGCGTCGCCAAGCACGTGGCCGATCTGCAGCTCCGGACCGAAGTGGTGTTTTCCCGAGTAACCTGAGTAGCCGATCGTCAGTGGACCCGTCTTCAATTCACGTTCGGTTTGGTACCAGACAAACACATCGTCTCGTACTTTCCATTCTCCGTCGTCGTCCTTCAGGTGAGCCATTCGAAAGCGTTCCGGCGATTCATCAAAAACACGTTTTAACGTACCGCGACCGCCGTTGTAGTCTTTCTCATCGTCGAGATCGATGACACCGTGCCCTTGCATGTTCGATTGTCCAGCCAGCAGGAAGACACGGACAGCTTTTGGATTTTCGGTTTCAGTTTGAGCCATGGCGGTCGGATGGGTCAGAAACTGACTCCAACAAACCGCTGCAAAAAGGAAAAGAATGGGACGAAAGGCTGACAACAAACAACGCATGGGATTTCCAATGGTTAATGACCAATGAACGAACTTGGCAAACGCAGATTTACGCTAGCAGATACATCGCTTGACGCAATCACCTAATCCTCCTAACGTCGCCCGACGTATCTATGAAAAATGCACATGTTCTGTGTCAAGCAAGGATCGCTTGGCATCAAACAGGCAGGATACGTTCAGGAATTTTGTCAAACCGGCCAAGGAAGGTAACGGAAATGGAACGTGAACCAACGACTCATTCGGGCGGTCAACAGCTTGGTCGAAGAATATTTTTGGCAACATTGATCGTTTCGTTAGGCGGATGTCAAAATCTGATTCAACGTGGACAAAGCCCTGATTCGGTGACTTCAGCCAATCCATTCAGCAAAAAAAAGATTGAAGGAACTCGGTACGTTCGTGACATTTGTGGTGTCTTTGGATTGGACTACAAACTGGTTCACGGCATCGGTCTGGCTGTTGATCTCGATGGCACCGGTAGTGCACCGATCGAGTCGGGACAGCGAAAATATCTGGTTGAGGCGCTCAACAAGAACCGCGCAATTGATGATGTTCAGGCGTTGATCAAAAGTAGCGATACCGAATTGGTAATCGTTCAAGGCAAGATACCGCCGGGGACCCAAGAAGGTGATTCCTACGATCTTGAAGTCGTAACGATGAAGTCCTCCGATGCAGAATCGTTGGAAAACGGGATGGTGCTTCAGACCGAATTGCGTCCTATCGCGCGGTTGGGGCGAGGAATGAAACGGGGCGGTATCGCCGGACTCGCTCGAGGAAGAATCCTCGTCAACTCAATGTTCGACGCTCGTGATGATGCTGAATCCAACGTCCATGGTGTGATCCTGGGGGGCGGCAAAGCGATGGAAGATCGACCAATTGGCCTGCGAATTCAATCCAAAAAATTTGATCAGACCACCAGCGTTCTGATCTCCAATGCCATCAACCATCGATTCACGCAAGATAGTCGACTCGGCAAAGACCATGTCGCTTCGCCAAAAACCGATCGCGTCATCTATCTCGATGTCCCGTCAAACTATCGCCACAATCTTGGACGCTACGTCTCTGTGATTCTGGAAATGTCGTTTCAGGAAACCAGAGAAGATCGACAGAAACGAATGGTCAATCTGGTCCGTGATCTCAGCAACCCGACGACGGCCAGTGCGGCTGCCATTCAGCTGGAAGGACTAGGCGTCGATGGGATTCCTGTTTTGAAGAAAGCATTGAAACATCAGGACTATGAGGTCAGCTTCCGCGCAGCGGAATCACTGGCCTATTCAGGAATCACAGATGGAATTGAAACGCTTCGAAAGGTTGCTGAAACCGAACCTGCGTTTCGTTGGCACGCATTCGCCGCTTTGGTTTCACTGGACGTTCCAGAGTCGACCGAAGCGATCAAGTCGCTGCTCCATGTTCGTAGTCCCGAAACACGTTACGGTGCGTTTCAATCCTTGTTGGTTCAGTCCCCGACCGATCCGATCGTCAATGGCGAGTGGCTTGGAGGCGACTTCTATCTGCATCGAGTCGAATCGGACGGCGAACCGATGATTCACATCTCTCGCCTCAAGCGTCCCGAAATTGTCGTCTTCAATGACGCCCAATCGTTCAAAGAAATGTTCCTTTATGTCGATTCCGGTCTGACCGTCAAAGCAAACGGGAATGGCACCGTCACCATCAAACGTTACTCAGCCGAGTTCGGCGACGAGGTTCAAACCTGCTCCAGTCGTGTCACCGATGTGATCGAAATCTTGGGAAGGATTGGTGTCGGATATGCTGATCAACTGAAAATGTTGCGAAAAGCGTCTGACTCGAAGATGTTACCCGGTCGACTGGTCGTCAATGCGACGCCTAAACTTGGACGAACCTTGGCGCGAGGCGAAAATGAGCCGGAGCCTGAAAAGTCCAAACGATTCATGAGCGATTCACTTCCGGAACTTTTTCGCACTCACAACAACGTCAACGAAAACAAATCCGTCGGAAGCTCGCTTGCTCCCGACTCGGACGGATCGGAGTCCGCAACCACAACCACGAGCCGATTGAGTAAATTTAAAAGCTGGTTTACGGGTTCTGACTAGATCGGCCGACCGGTCACTTATGTCGAACATGATTTTTACGACACGATTCAATACGATCACGGTGCTGAGGAATGCTCAAAGCCCTCGAACTTAGTGGCTTTAAGAGTTTTGCTGACAAAACTCGATTTGAGTTCCCACCCGGAATCACTGTCATCGTCGGGCCAAATGGCTCGGGAAAATCGAACATCGTTGACGCGATTAAATGGGTTTTGGGCGAACAAAGCGCCAAAAGCCTTCGCGGCAAGGACATGTCCGATGTGATTTTCAAAGGTTCCGGAGGCGATCAAGGACGCAAACCAGCGAACGCGGCAACCGCCACCATCGTTCTGGATAATTCCGACAAACGATTCGCTTTTGATGCCGACGAAGTACTGGTCAGCCGCCGTGTCTATCGCAGCGGTGAATCGGAGTATCTGATCAATGGCGAAACCAGTCGTCTTAAGGATATTCGCGAACTGTTTCGTGGCACCGGTGTTGGCACCGACGCGTACAGCTTGATCGAACAAGGCAAAGTCGAACGCATGCTGTCGACCAACGCCAAAGATCGTCGCGCGATCTTTGAAGAAGCCGCTGGCATCTCTCGCTTCAAGGCAAAAAAGAAAGACGCCCAACGACGACTCGCTCGAGTCGACGGTAACCTGATTCGGCTTGCCGATATCGTCGAGGAAGTGGGAAGTCGATATCGCAGTGTCAAGTCACAGGCATCCAAAGCGGCGCGGTTTAAGGAGTACTCCGATCGACTGCAACAACTTCGTACTCACGTTGGAACCAAAGACTGGCGTCAGTTCTCAGAGAAACTTGACGCGATTCAAGACGAACTCGCACAATTCGAAAATAGTTCAACATCACTTGAAAGCAGAATCGCCGAGTTTGAAAAGCAATCCAAAGCCGTCGAAACCAAACTGGATGCGATCACGCAATCTCAAACCGATAAGCAACAAGAGTCCACGACGGTTCGCGAATCGATCGCTCGTGCCGAATCAACGCTGGAACTGAACCAGTCACGTCTGGCCGATATTGAGTCACGCAACAACCAACTCAATGAGCAACTGAAACGAGCCAAAGTTCGCGTGGATGAGGCTCAGCGGCGAATCGAAAAATCAGAATCCGATTCGGAAAATGCCGAGCTGGAGTTCCGCGAAGCTTCGGATCGCCTCAAGGAACTCGAAGCTCAACTCGACGAGGTCAACCAGCGAACCACCAGCATCACCACGGGGAACGAAGCGAAGCGATCGCAGCAAAAAGAACTTGCTGACATCATCGTCCAACTTGGCCGAAACATCTCTTCCGCAGAAACCGAAACGAACAATCTGAGCGCTGCGACTCAACGACTCAGCGAATCCCTCGAGCTGCTCAAGGCCAAACTGCAAACCGCCCAACAAGAGAAAGCTGCTGCCGAATCGGCGATTCAACAGTTGGAACAGGAAGCCGCCTCAAAAAATTCAGCCTTGGCGGAGTCAAGAGAACAACTCGACTCAGTCAAGTCAGAACTGGACGGCCGACGTCAACGACTGACCGAACTCGCTCGGCAGCACGCAGGCATGACGCAACGTGCGGAAGTCATCGAGGAGCTGGAGAAGAGCCTTGAAGGTATCAACGCGGGTGCCAAAGAGCTTTTGAAACACGCGCAAGAGCCCAAAGGCCCCATGACTGAGGTCATCGGTCTAGTGGCTGACTTGGTCGCCGTCAATGTCCAACACGCTGCTCTGGTCGACGTTGCACTCGGAGACATTGCTCAATTCGTCCTTGTGCGCGGCGAACATCTAATCAATGAGATTGCCGCCGAACGTATCAAACTCAATGGTCGAGTCGGTTTGATACAACTCGATTCACCTCCGAGTCTGGGAACAGATCCAACGATCAACCTCAACGGTGAAACTGGTGTGATCGGACGCGCTGACCGACTGGTTCAAGTGAAACCTGAGCACGCGGATTTTATTCGCAATTTGCTCGGAGGCACTTGGGTTGTGAAAACACTTGGCGTGGCACTTCACTTGCACCACCACCATGCCGGCGCTGACCGGGTTCGCTTCGTGTCGCTCGACGGCGAGGTGGTCGAAGCGGATGGTTCGGTCGTCGTTGGACCGAAATCGACAACGACAGGTTTGGTATCCAGACGCAGCGAACTGCGTGCGCTAACTCGTGAGACCGGACGACTTGGCGATGAAATCACGACTTGTGAAGAGCAAATCAAGCAACTGTCTCAGCGTGAACAGAAGCTCGCCAAACAGGTCGATGCGCACCTGAACGAAAACTCGGATCTGGCCGCGAAACTTTCTCAACAAAACAGCAAACTCGATTCCGCATCGTCGATCGAACAGGAGACTTCGCGACAACTCGACACTGTTGAAACCGATTTGAAACAGGATACCGACCGTTTCAATCTGGTTCAGACCAACTTGGCGAACGACCAGAAACAACTTGAGCTCCAGGAATTGGCGATTGCTCAAGTCGTTGAATTGTTAAACACCAATGATACCGAAGCGGCGGAACTGAATCGTCAACGCTCGCAGATAGAGAAGGCAACAACAGTGGCCAAAGTCAAGTTGGCCAAAGCGGAACAGGTGCTTGAAACCGTGCAGACGCGAGTACAACAGTTGCGCTCAGAATATGAAGAGCAGGTTGATCAACAAAAACAGCTTCTCAATCAGTCAACGACCGATAAAGACACGGCTCAACTGGCCCACGAAGAAATTAAAACAGCCAACGAACAGTTGGCAAATTTTCGGATCAGCAACGAAGAGATTGACGACGTTCTTTCCAAGATCAATGACCAGCGACTTGAACTGGACGCACAACGCCGAAGTGTTGCGACCGAACTTCGAGGCCAGCAGGATCAACTTCGTTTGGTCAAAGACAAGATCCATGACGCTAAAATGCGGTTGGAACAGATTGGATCCCAACGACAACAACTTGCCGAGAAGATGCGTGAAGACTATGGCATCGAGATTGCCGATTTGGGGCCTGAAGCGGAAGTGTTAACGGAAGAAGAACAGCAGCAGCGTGACCAGATTGATCAAGAGATTACGGAGCTGAGAAAGAAGATCGCTTCGATCGGTTCGGTCAACCTCGATGCACTTCAGGAACTGGAAGAACTGGAGTCTCGTTATCTTTCGATGGACGCTCAGTATCAGGATTTGGTGCACGCGAAAGAGACGCTGGAAAAAATTATCGTAAGGATCGACGCCGACAGTCGTAAACTCTTTGTGGAAACACTGGAAGCGATTCGAACAAATTTTCAAAAGCTGTTTCGACAGACGTTTGGCGGCGGCAAGGCTGACATTTTGTTGGAACCTGACATCGATCCATTGGAAGCAGGCGTTGAAATTGTTGCCACGCCTCCCGGGAAACCAGAGTTCAGTAATTCCCTGTTAAGTGGTGGCGAAAAAGCGTTGACGGCCGTATCGTTGTTGATGGCGATTTTCCAGTTTCGCCCAAGCCCGTTTTGCGTGCTTGACGAAGTTGACGCGCCATTTGATGAGGCCAATATCGGACGTTTTATCGATGTGCTCAAAAGTTTTCTCGGTTGGACCAAATTTGTCATCGTGACGCACTCCAAAAAAACAATGACTGCTGCAACCACCCTGTACGGAATTACCATGCAAGAATCGGGCGTGTCCAAACGAGTCAGTGTGCGGTTCGAAGACGTCAGCGACGATGGCCACATATCTCCAGACGCGATTCGACGCAATGAAGATGACGCTGCCTGATCATATTTGCCATCGGCAAACTAATCCTGGTGAACAAGAATCCTGCACGAAAGAAGTGGAATGATACTGGACGCGCTCGTGATCGCACCACACCCCGATGACGCCGAATTGGGAATGGGCGGCGGCATCTTGAAAATGCTGGATGAAGGATTAAACGTCGGGGTCCTGGACTTGACCAATGGTGAACCGACTCCGTTTGGTTCAATTGAAAAACGAGCGGCTGAAACTGCTGCTGCCACCCAACTGCTCGGCTTGAGCTGGCGTGAAAATCTGGGTCTGGCTAATCGTAGTCTTGAAGCAACGCTGGACGCGCGAAAAAAATTGGCCAGCGTGATTCGCCAGACACAACCGCGATGGTTGTTTGCACCTTATTGGAACGACGCACATCCAGACCATGTTGCGGCGACCGAACTGGTCGAAGCGGCAAGGTTTTGGGCCAAACTCTCCAACACCGATATGCCGGGGGAGCCGTTTCACCCACAGCGAATCTACAACTATTACTGTGTGCATCTGAAAATGCACGCCCAACCCGCGTTCGTGTTGGACATCAGTGACTATTGGGAACGCAAACTTGAATCGATCCAGTGTTATCACAGTCAGTTTACCGAAGGCCGTGACGCAATCTCGCCTTCATTCCTAGATCAGTTTCGTGACGAAGCGTCCTATTGGGGTCGTTCAATTGGCGTTCGCTATGGCGAGCCGTATACCAGTCGAGAGCCGATCGGATTGAGCGGGTTCGGGACGTTGGTCTAGTTCAAACGAGCCCAAACCGTGGTCGCACTGAACGGAGTTGCGATTCTTGATTCCAGCATTCTTGAATAGAATACGAAAACGACCATGGTGCGACACGTTCGGCAAACTTCAGCTGTGGAATCTCGAAGTGCGACGTTGGGTGTCAACTGGCAACGGCTACATTCGGCAACGGTTACATGCGTAACCGTCACCGATGACTTGGACGCTGCCGAATCTTATTTGGGTTTCTTTTGCGTGCTGGGTCGGCAGAAACCGATTTGCTCGAGCGACTTGTAGACTTCATCCAAAGTCTTTTCACCAAAGTTGTTGATGCTCAGCAATTCCGCGCGGGTCGTATTCAGCAAATCGCGGACGTTAAAGATCCCTTTTTCCTCAAGGCAATTGGTGGTCCGAACGGTCAATCCAATTTCCGCGGTACTCAGATCCAATTTTTCGCGAAGTGTCCGTGTTTCTTCTTCAGCGGCTGACAATGGAATGCGAGTGCGTGCCATGGGTTCCCTCCCTTGTTGGGTCGATAAAGATATTCGAGTTCAATTAGTCGATGTGCAGTTGCTTCTGAAAATCCAACAGAAGCCTTCGCCAGCGAACCATCGTGAATCGCCGGTGCTGCCGAGCCAAAAACAGAGACCGTGAACAAAAATTCACTTAATCATTGCGAGCCTGTTTTCGACGCTTGTCACAACCACTCAAAAATATAACATAGCCAGTGAAGAATTCGAGTAGAGGCACCCGACTGGTGCTAGCACTTCACCCTCGGGCCTCAAGGCTGATTTATGGATATCCCATCACCTGAAGAAATTCTCGCTCCGTTGAACGAGGCACAACGAACCGCTGCTGCACAAATCGAAGGGCCGTTGCTAATCCTTGCCGGACCCGGCAGTGGTAAAACGCGTGTGATCACCCACCGCATCGCGTACATGATCGCACACGACATTCCATCGCATCATATCGTCGCGCTCACGTTCACCAACAAAGCGGCGGATGAAATGAAGTCGCGGATCAACAAGCTTGCTCCAGGTAACCGAGTCTGGACCAGCACGTTTCATCGATTCTGTTCTCGCATGTTGCGGCGGCATGCAGAGATGGTTGGGTTAAAAGAGAACTTTACGATCTACGACAGCGGCGATTCTCGCAAAGTAGTCAAGCAGGCGATTGAAAACTCAGAAGTCAATCTGAAACACTATTCGCCCGACAGCCTTGCGAATGAAATCAGCAATGTCAAAAACAAAGGCATCACGGTCGAACAGTTTCAACCCCGTCCCGGTCATGCGTTGGACGCCATTCTGGCCAAAGTCTACCCCGAATATCAAAAGCTGTTGCAGTTGGCAAATGGTGTCGATTTTGATGACCTGTTGCTGTATGCCGTCGATCTGTTGCGCAACGCGCCTGAATTGCGACAATCGCTGGACGAACATTTTCGATACATGATGGTCGACGAGTACCAGGACACCAACCTTGCGCAATACCAGCTGATCCGGCTCTTGAATTTTAACTACAAGAATTTGGCAGTAACGGGTGATCCAGATCAGTCAATTTATGGCTGGCGCGGTGCGAACATCAATAATATTCTGCATTTCGAAAGAGACTACGAAAACACAAGCGTCGTACGGCTGGAGCAAAATTACCGCAGCACACAGAGAATCCTGCAAGTCGCCGATCAGTTGATCCAGAATAACACACGTCGTAAAAAGAAATCGCTGATCACTGAAAACGAAGAAGGGGATCAAGTTCGTTTGGTCACCTATCCATCACCGCAAGACGAGGCGATCGACATTGCCGATTCAATTGCACTGGCCGTCTCACAAGGGAAACGGACACCTGGCGATTTTGCAATTCTCTATCGTGCCAACTACCTCTCTCGTGCGCTTGAGCATGCGTTGCGATCCGTCGGCTTACCCTACCAAATCGTTAACGGCCATGAGTTTTACCAGCGAAAAGAGATCAAGGATATCATGGGATACTTGCATCTCTTGAATAACCCCAGTGACAACGTTGCATTTGAAAGAGTCATCAACACGCCGTCTCGAAAGATTGGGAAAGTCACCGTCGGACGACTGCGCCGATTCGCGATGGATCATGGCCTCCCAATGCTCGAAGCCGCTCGGCGAGTTGACGAGATTGACACGATCTCGAAGTCACCCTCTTCCAAGATCCATGCATTCGTCATGATGATGGACCGACTTCGCACGATCCCACCCGATCACGTGAAGCCGATCATCGATGGCATTCTCGAGGCCTCAGGCTACCGCGAATGGCTGACGCTCGATGGCAGCGAAGAAAGTTTTGAACGCGCCGGCAACATCGACGAGCTGATCGTCGCCGCCGAAGAATTTGATCGCGATCACCCAGAAGACGGTGGGCTGGAATCCTATCTGGAACAAGCTTCGTTGCGAGCGGACACAGATGTCTGGGATGCCGATTCCGAATTCGTGACGCTGATGACGTTGCATGCCGCCAAAGGTTTGGAGTTTCCTTCAGTGTTCATCGTTGGCCTCGAAGATGGCATTCTGCCACATGAACGAAGCTCCGCTGATGAAGAACAAGTCGAAGAAGAACGTCGTTTGTTATTTGTCGGGATCACTCGAGCGGAATCGTTGTTACAAATCAGTCGCTGCCAGAATCGTTTTCGAAGAGGTAGCTATTGGCCTGCCATCGCCAGTCGTTTCTTGATGGAGTTGCCTCGGCACGAGATGCAGATCTTCGAACCCGCTGAGCAAAGTTTTGGACAAGACGACATCGCCGATATGATCTCGGACCTCAGCGATTGGGACGAATTGCCGAGCATCGATATCAATGAAGATGAACCCGATCGTCAGATTCAAATTTATTCGTCACCCGACCCCGATCGTCAGAAAGGCAATGACTCAGTTCGAGAATCGGTCGATCAATTGGCCGCGCAGTTGGGGCAAATCGTCGCCAAACAAAAACAACCGAACACGGAGTCCTTGGAAGGAATTCCCGGCTTGGTAACGGGTGCCGAACTTGCATCACGGGAAAAGGTCTTTGCGGCCGAAAGATTACAACCCGAGCAGCAACGCGTCGGGATGCGGGTCGAACATCCCGAGTATGGCATCGGAGTCATTGTTGGAATCACAGGCGCCGACGCCAAACGAACCGGCACCATCGAGTTCGACTCCGTGGGAGAAAAAAGCTTTCGATTGGCGTTTGTGAATCTGCGACTGGCAGAATAACCCCGCACGACTCCGACGAATTTCAAAAACACGAACTACCAACAATCATCCAGCAGGCAATCCACCCAATGGAATCCCGTCGAAATGAACCCGCCAAGCCACCGCGTCACGATCGAGGGCCTCAGCTGATGGCGAGCTCGATCATCGGGCGCGGCATTTTCGTGGTGGTTGGATCGTTGTTGATGACAGTCGTTACGTATTGGATTGTTGAGTCACTAGCCAACGCCAAAATTGCCTCGTCCCCAACGGGATACATGATCATGGCAGCCGTGATCAGCACTATCTGGTCCATTTTGATTGGCACCCTGATGTTTCGGAAACACATGCGGTCGATGAAAGGTGCCGCCGGTGTTCTTGGATTGAGCGTCGTCTCCGGATTGATCGCGTTGGCCCTGATGTGGCTATTAGTTATCTGGATGTTATCAAATATGACGTTGGTCTCGGTCTAGGCTAATCAAAGAAGCCCAATCGCAAGAGAAGCAGATTCACCTGACGTCACAACGCAATTGCCAGAATTTACAGGGCCCTTCCATCCTCATGTCGTCAACGTATCTGACGGATTGAAATCAATCTTCCTGTCTTCAATCTTCCTGTCTTCAATCTTCCTGTCCTTCAATCGATCAACCGACTTCGACGCCCAACAGCCACAATCCAAGCGTCAACCAAAGCGGTGTCAACAACAGACTCGCGATCGACGTGGCCACACAGACTTGTACTGCAACCGATGGCTTGCCACCAAAATGCTTGGCAATCACGATCGGAAACACAGCGGTTGGCATCGCTGCTTCGATAACCAGAATTAGCATCAATGGCTCGAACGACGAACATAAAAACGCGACGCCCAGAAATAGAACTGGCATGATCAAAAATCGTGCGATCAACGATCCTGAGATCACTCGCCAGTCAACTTTCCACGATTCATTGAGCAACACTCCTGCCAACGAGGCACCAACCAGCAACAGGCTGACGGGAATGGTGCAATTGCCCAACTGAGCAATTGCTTCGTTGACCGGGGCGGGGATGTAATGAAACCAACCGGTAAAATTCAACAACAGGCCAAGCGTAATTGCGACTGACGGACCGTTGATCAGCCGTTTCCAGGTCCCCCGACTCGATCCGCTGATGATGATGATCCCCACGCTCCACAACACCAACTCCAGACCAAGATTGTGGACAAACAAGACGCCAAGCAATTTGGAGTTCATCTCTGGGAAAAGTGCAATCAACAACGGCATTGGCAGAAAGCCATAGTTTTGAATCGCCGTCGCCAAACAGAACGTCCGCTGCGTCTTGCCCGCTTCGACTTTTAACACTTTCCCAACAAGGTAAACAACGCCCAGTCCGGCAAGCGTCAATCCTGCGCCACAGCCGAGGGCCCAAACGACGTTTAATCCACTTCGCAATTGATCATTGCCGGGAATTTTGGAAAGTATGAAACAGGGGTAGAGCACCAACAGCACGATCCGCATCAGACTTTTTTCAGAAGTCTCGGTGACGATCTTAAGAACGCGACACAGACTCCCTGCGGCGACCATGATAAAAACGGGAATCGTTGCCAGCAGGATTTTCAGAAACAGCTGGAATTGGTCGGACTCAAACATCCGCCCGCTCGACGCAATCCGTCGTCGGTTTGCTGCAAATGGTACAAGTCGCCTCGCCATCTTCGTTCGTCATGCTCGACAACCCGCCACAGCTTCCTTTAACTGGCTTGTTGTTGAAGATGGCCCCGACTGCCATTGCCACGATCACCATACCAAAGACGACAGCGGACATCAGAAAGACTGGCAAAATCGAATTGGTTGCACCTGCGGGTTTAGCAACATAAGTGTTCAACTCATCGCGAGTTTTACCAACCACTGGAAATCGAGAAGATACGATACTGGAGAACGTCTTCCCAAATGCGCTGTTTCGTTCGACCAGATAGAATTCGGCATCGGATTCTTCGAGCAGTGATCTGGCTTCCTCGATCCCTATGACCATCGCAGCAGTGGCCAACGCATCGGCCGTCATACAGTCCTCGGCAATCACCGTCGCAGAAGCCAGGTAATGTGTCACCGGTCGGCAAGTCGTTGGATCGATCGTATGCGAATACCTTTTTTTACCAACGCGATAGTAGTTTTCATAATCGCCAGAAGTCGCCAAAGACTGTGAAGTGAGTTCGATCACGATGTCCGGCACCGTTTCATTCTCGACAGGCTTGCGAACGCCGACACGCCAAGGTTGTCCGGTATGGCGACGACCCTGGCAACGAACTTCGCCGCCAACTTCGACCATGAAATCCTTGCAGCCAAAATTCTCCAGCCGCATTGCCACTTGATCGACCGCATATCCCTTGGCAATTGCCGACAAATCAATTTGAA
Source organism: Planctomycetota bacterium (assembly GCA_038534355.1). Classification (GTDB taxonomy): domain Bacteria; phylum Planctomycetota; class Planctomycetia; order Pirellulales; family Pirellulaceae; genus Mariniblastus. Next base: position 194,883 of record JBCAWX010000002.1, on the reverse strand, counting down.
CGTCTGGATGCGACTTCTTTAACGAGGGTGGGTCGGATCGAACATCCAACTTTTGGTAACCGACTTGCGACTGAACCGCGGCAATCGCGTCGTCACTGGGAACACCAAAGTTTTCCTTGTCGGGCCCAAACTTCCACAAGTTGACGGCCGGGCCAACGGTGATATCGAACGCACCTTTCGATCGTTTGCTGATCTCCAGTGCGCGGGCGACAACAACAGCCGTTTCTGCATCGACTGAAAACCAGTCGGTTGATTTGGTTGTGTTGAAACGGCTGACATCCGAATCAGGCTGATACGTCGACATCGATTGGTTGACGCGACCAAGCGCCTCATCTACTGCCGTCTGCAATTTCGACTCATCGACCGTCTCAGGCGGATCAACCACGGTCACTGCGTATGGGATCTTGCCCATGCAATTGCCCGTGACAAACTTGCGAGGCAATTCCCGATCTTGCTGAATCCATGGTCCCGCCGTTGCAACGGCGGGAGGACAGCCAAGAACTGCAATCGTTACGCCGAGGAGTAAAACGATCCTCGTTACGGTACCGCGCCAGATGCGTGCTACGGTCAACTGGAGCGACCCAAATTCAGAATCAGCTGCGGCGTCAGACATCGAACTGGACCTCTTGTATGCCGCCAAATTTGATTGGAGTAACGCACTCTTAAACGAAATTGAGCGCTCCCCAGTCTAACGAATGATCAGACAAGTTGAGGTTAACCACCAAAATCGTCGAACGCAATGTTTTCCGGTTCAACGCCGAAGTCCTCACACATCTTCATGACGCACTGGTTCATGATCGGCGGACCGCAGAAGTAGTACTCAATATCCTCTGGGGCCGGATGATCTTTGAGATAATTGTCGATCACGATTTGGTGAATAAAACCAACGTGCCCATCCCAATTATCTTCCGGCAACGGTTCCGACAACGCGATATGGAATGAGAAATTCGGGTACTCTTTCTCAATCGCACGGAATTCGTCGACGTAGAACAACTCTCGAAGCGAACGTCCACCGTACCAGTAAGAAACTTTGCGGCCTGTTTTCAAGTTTTTAAACAGTTCGAAAATGTGCGAACGCAGCGGAGCCATTCCAGCCCCACCACCGACGTACAACATTTCCGCGTCTGATTCCTTAATGAAGAACTCACCGTATGGGCCGGAGATGATAACTTTGTCGCCTGCCTTGAGGTTAAAGATATACGACGACATTTTTCCCGGCGGAACATCGGGCATTCGTGGAGGCGGTGAAGCCACACGAACGTTCAACATGATGACCCCTTTTTCGCCGGGATAGTTGGCCATTGAGTAGGCGCGGATGACTTCTTCTTTAACAACCGACTTGTATCGCCAGACGTCGAACTTGTCCCAGTCCGGGTGATATTCATCCTGAATCTCGAAGTCCTTGTATTCGACTTCGTGAGGGGGAGCTTCAATCTGGATATATCCACCTGCTTTGAAGTTAACGTCTTCGCCTTCGGGTAGCTCCAGGACCAACTCTTTGATAAATGTGGCCACGTTATCGTTCGAGCGAACGGTGCATTCCCATTTTTTGGTTTCGAAGGCCTCGTGTGGAACTTCGATCTTCATGTCTTGCTTGACAGCGACCTGACACGAAAGGCGACAACCTTCTCTTGCCTCTCGCTTGTTAATGTGGCCTTTTTCTGTTTCGAGAATATCGCCGCCACCATCGAACACTTTGACGATGCATTGAGCACAAGTGCCTCCTCCACCGCATGCTGACGAGACAAAGATCTTTTCTTCTGCGAGAGCGTTCATCAGTTTCCCACCGGCGGGAACTTCGATCTCTTTTTGATCATTGATCAGGATCTTGACGTTGCCGCTGGAGACAAGGTAACCCTTGGCAATGAGAATCACGCTGACGAGTGCCACAACGACGACCGTGAAAACAGTGATTCCCAGAAGAATTTCAATGAAAGGCATGGTTTTTAACCTGTTGACTTGAATCTGTGTGAGTTACTTGATTCCAAGGAATGATTGGAACCCAAGTGACATCAGTCCAACAATGATGAACGTGATCCCGAGACCGCGAAGCCCAATTGGAATGTCGCTGTACTTCAGCTTCTCTCGAATTCCTGCCAGCCCGATAATGGCGATCGCCCAACCGAAGCCGCTGCCGACTCCGAACACAATGCTCTCATCGAAACCATAGTCACGCTGTTGCATGAAGAGCGTACCGCCGAGGATCGCACAGTTGACGGTGATCAACGGCAGGAAGATTCCAAGTTGGTTGTAAAGTGATGGAAAAAACTTATCGAGCGTCATCTCAAGGATTTGCACCATCGCCGCAATCACGCCGATAAAGCAGATCAAACTGAGAAACTCCAAGCTGACGCCTGGCGGCAAGAAGTACGATCCCTCTTTCAAAAACACATTCAAAATGAGGTTATTCATTGGAACCGTAATCGTTTGAACGGCAATCACAGCGATGCCCAAACCAACGGCCGTTTTGACGTTTTTGGAAACGGCCAAAAACGTGCACATCCCCAAAAAGTAGGCCAGTGCCAGGTTGTCGACAAAAGCCGATTTCAGGAACAGATTGATTATCTCGGGAATGGAAATGATTGCGATCATTACGCTTCCTCCACTTGTTCAGGTTTGAACGTTCTGAGAACCCAGATAAAGATTCCGATGATGAAAAATGCTGATGGCGAAAGCAGCATCAATCCGTTTGGCTCGTAAGAGGTTGGCATGAGCTGAAACCCGAACAGCGTTCCACTGCCAAATAGCTCGCGGAAGAAACCGACAACCAACAGAATCAAGCTGTAGCCGATTCCGTTGCCCAAGCCATCCCAGAACGCATCTCCGGGAGTGTTCTTCATTGCGAAACCTTCCGCTCGACCCATCACAATACAGTTGGTGATGATCAACCCGACGAACACCGACAGCTCTTTGCTCAACTGGAACGCGAACGCCTGAAGCACCTGGTCAACCAGAATCACCATCGAGGCGATAATGGTCATTTGCACGATGATGCGAATGCTGCTGGGGATCACTTCTCGGATCAACGCGACGGCGGCACCTGAAAACGCCGTGACGACGATGACCGCGATGGACATCGTGACGGAAGTCGACATCTTGGTAGTGACCGCTAACGCGGAACAAATCCCGAGCACCTGCAAGGCGATGGGGTTGTTATTAAAGATGGGATCCCAAATCAATTCTTTGGGAGATTTATCAGCCATGATGGACTCCTGACTTGGCAGGTTTCTTGGATGCCGATTCGCGATTGATGATGTCGTTCGTTTCGGTCTGAGCCGTCGAACCACCGTCTGATTTTTGTTTTTCGATGTACGCCCCAAAGCCGCGATCACCCATCCAGAATTCAACCAAACTGGTGACCCCATTGGATGTGATCGTCGCACCTGACAACGCATCGATTTCGTAAGGCGACTCTTCGTCAGCCGCTTTTTTGACGGCCAGCTCAACCTCGCCGTCGTCGTAGATCTTTTTGCCCGGCCACTTGGCTTTCCAAACCGGATTGGTGATTTCTCCACCAAGGCCCGGTGTTTCCGCATGTTCGTAGAAAGTCAAACCGGCAACCGTTTGCAAGTCTGGCTCAACGGCAAGGTAGCCTTTCATCATCGACCACAATCCGTAACTGCGAACCGGAAAGACGTACTTCTCAATTTTTGTCTTGTCCTTCGACCGGAGGATAAAAACGTGCGAGTACTTTTCGCGGTACTTGATACCGACGATGTCCGCTTTCTTTTCCAGCTTGTCTGCAACAGGGTCCTCTTTTGATTTAGAACACCAGATTTGATCGAAGTCATTCGTGAAATCAACGAACTGTTTTCCAATTTCTTCGCAAGCTTCTTTGGCTTCGTCCATCGCCAACTCGCCAGTTTCCAGGTCGATGATGACCGTCTCGAATCGTTCAAGGAACAAATCATTGACGCCACCGGCCGCATCAATATCTTCCTCGGTGAACTCGCAAACCTTGAGGATGTTGGTTCGCTTGTCCAGCAAGATATTGGCCAGCTTGTATGGTTTTAGCGCAACCGCCGCCGTAGAAACGAGTGCTGCACAAACCAGGCATAGCACAGTTGCCACGATGAAAGTATTTGCAAGTGAGTCCTTATTCTGCGGCATAGCGAGCTACCCTTCGGCTGATGTTGGACTGAACAACGCACCAATCAATAAACGGTGCAAATACATTGGCAAACAAAATCGCCAGCATGATCCCTTCTGGGAACGCCGGGTTAATCGAACGAACCAGCACGGTCATGAACCCGATCAGGATTCCATACGCCCATTTCCCCTTGATCGTCATCGCGGCAGAGACCGGGTCGGTCGCCATGAAGACAGTTCCGAAGGCGAAGCCACCGATGACCATGTGCCACCATGGAGCAATCGTCGCCGCTTGCCCCCAAGCTTCCGATGTTCCCGGAATGATGCATAAGAGACCTGACAAGGCTGTCAAACCGATGACGCTTCCCGCCATGATTCGCCATGATCCAATTCCGGTCATGATCAACACGGCCGCACCGAAGAGAACACACAAAGTGGAAGTCTCTCCCATCGAACCGTGAATGTTCCCAATGAAGAAATGCATCCACGAAGAACCCATTCCAGAGGTGACGGTTTCGCTGATTGGAGCTGCACCATCGGCAGCAACGGCACCAAGCACGGTTGCACCGGTGTAACCATCGACCGCGGTCCAAACGCCATCGCCTGATATCTGCTTGGAGTAGGCGAAATACAAAAACGCTCGGGCCGTCAAAGCAACGTTGAGGAAGTTCTTTCCGGTACCACCGAAAATCTCCTTGGCGATGATGACACCAAAAGCGATTCCCAATGCCACTTGCCACAGCGGAATATTTGGAGGCAAGGTAAGCGGGAACAACATCCCGGTAACCAAAAACCCTTCGTTGATTTCGTGCTTTCGAATGATGCTGAAGATCACCTCACAGTGACCACCCACAACCATCGTGACCAACCAGACTGGGATGAAGTAAAGGGCTCCGTGCAGCGTGCAACCGAAGATACTGCTCGGCGACAAAAATGCGCCGGGGTCTTCGCAGCTGTAACTTTCGCCGAGAATGCTAAACCATTGCAATACTTCAAAACGCCAACTGCCAGTCCAGAGTTGGTCCATCAGCGTTTCGCTGGTTTCAACTTGAAATCCCGTAGCGATGATCTTTTGAGCCTGATACCCCGTGTTGTACATCGCCATGAAGATACATGGGATCAGCGCAACGATGACGGTGGACATCATTCGTTTCAAATCGATCGCATCACGTACGTGCGTTGACCCTTTGGTGACTTCACCTGGGGTGTACAGCAACGTATCGTTTGCTTCGTACAACGGATAAAGTGATTCGAGTTTGCCACCTTTGTGAAACAGTGGCTCGATCGAGTCGAGTAATTTTCTCAGCATTGCCGTTAACCTTCTTTTTCAATGATGGTCAGGTTGTCGCGAAGAATTTTGCCGTAGTCGTATTTGCCCGGGCAAACAAACGTGCACAGCGCCAGATCTTCTTCTGCTAATTCCAAAGCACCCAAAAGCTGGGCCTCTTCGGTATCACCGCTGATTAACGCTCGCAGCAACTGAGTCGGCAAAATATCGAGCGGCATGACCTTTTCATACGTTCCCATTGGAACCATCGCACGTTTGCTACCGCCGGTTGACGTGGTCATGGGGAACAATTTGTCCGCCAACCATGACCCGAGATAGATCCTCGTCAACGAATACTTATCAGCACCAGGTTTCTGCCAACCAAGAAACTCACGCTTGTTGCCCTCTTCGAGAACAGTGACTTGGTTGTGAAAACGTCCAACGTAATTTGTATTTTGCTCGGATTTGCGACCGTCGAGTACCGAGCCAGAAATCACGCGAACGTTTTCCAGCTTTAAAAGCTCTTTTCCAACGACGTCTTCCAATTTGGCGGCAAAACGAGTCTGAACAAGTCCAGGCTGATCTAAAACAGGTCCTGAGACAGCAACGACTCGGTCGGTCATGATGCGACCGGTTTGAAACAGATGCCCAATCGCGATGACGTCTTGAAAACCGATCTGCCACACAGTTTTATTGGGGCCGACTGGATCAAGATAATGAATATGCGTCCCCGGCAATCCTGCAGGATGCGGCCCGCGAAACTCTTCCATCACAACCTCGGGCACGCTCTCGCCCGGGATTCGAGAATCATGTCGGTGACAGACATAGGTCTTGCCACGAGTCAGTTTCCGGATCACTTGCAATCCGGCAACGAACAACTCTTTATTCTGAGCAATGATCAATTCGGGATCGCCAGCAAGTGGATTGGTATCCATTGCAGTAACAAAGATCGAACTCGGCTCGCTGCCCAAGGCTGGCGTTCGACTATAGGGGCGTGTTCGAAAGGCGACCCACAGGCCCGACTCGACCAACTGAGACTCGATCGCCTCGCGAGCCAAGCTGGCCAAATCATTGTGGCTGGCGAAAGTTACTTCGTCGTCACCATCGACTTCGATTTCAATCGATTCGAATTTTCGTTTCGCGCCTCGAGTGATCGCGGCAACTCGTCCTGCAGCAGGCGACGTAAAGATCACGCCCGGCGTTTTCTTGTCTTCAAAAACGGGCTGGCCCAGCTTAACCGTATCGCCAACTTCCACCAGCATCGTTGGACGCATGCCAACGTAATCATCACCCAACAGGGCGACTGCTGAAACGTTGGTACCGGGCTTGATGTCTTGCACCGGTTTGCCGGAGATTGGCAAATCCAGCCCTTCTCTAATCGTAAACGTCATATTGGTGTGCCTCGAAAGAAGCCTCGGGTAGCTTTCGATATAGGTTGATTCGCAGAAACCGGGCCCCTTAGGAGCAAAGTTTCTGACGGCCAAAGTCGTTTGGTCTCCACGTGCCGCTCACCCGTTGGAATGTGTTAACGTCCGGCCGGGAGGGACTTCGTGAAATTTTTCACTAGGATTCTTCGAAAAAAAGCACACTTTTTCAGAGTGCGGCGTCGATCGACTGGGCGTGATTGAATCACGGACATGACCAATGACCATCGAATCCTGATTTCAGTCATGTGAATCGGCTTGCCTCTAATAGCAAAAAATCCACCCATGCGATTTTTCAAATTGTGGCATGACGACTCAGTTTGGTAAATGCCATGTCCACGAAATTGTCAGGAACATCAAGAAAAGATTTTACCGTGAAGAGGACGTGAATACTCGCCACACCGTTTTGATCGTTTCGCGACTCATCCATTTGCCGCCGAACGATTTCTGCAGCTCCACGGGTCGCAATTTCACTATCGACGTCCAACTATTTACCATGGTCGATTCGTCGTCGTCTCGGCGAGACTTCAGTTTTTCAACCGCCAAGACACTTTTTTGCGGACCCGCGCAATCGGCGATTCAGGCAACTTGAAGTTTGACATGCTCGTACAGGCACGTTGTGCCCCAAGAGACCGCCATGAGGAACCCGAATCTTCCATTACAGCGGAGACTTAATTCCGCATGGAAGTTGTCGGCTAGTTGGCGAAGAGTGGCTATCCTACGTTTCAATGATCCACCGAACCGTAGCTTGGGCACTCTTGCCCGAGAAATCCCTCCTCGAAGCTCAAACGTGCAAGCGTGGTTCAAGCGGCATCGCAGCAAGAAGACCTAATGGCAAACTCGTGACAGCCAAGAGTGGCTATCCTACGTTTCAATGATCCACCGAACTGTAGCTTGGGCACTCTTGCCCGAGAAAAATCCCTCCTCGACGCGCAAACGTGCATGCGTGATTTTAGCAAAATCGCAGCAAGAAAACCTAATGGCAAACTCGTGACAGCCAAGAGTGGCTATCCTACGTTTCAATGTTCCACCGAACCGTATCCTACGTTTCAATGATCCAACGAACCGTAGCTTGGGCACTCTTGCCCGAGAAAAATCCCTCCTCGAAGCTCAAACTTGCAAGCGTGATTTAAGCCAAATCGCCAGAGAAACAATGCCTGCGATTAATCGATGTCAAAACTCTTGATCGATTTCTTATCACTATCGACAGCGTCTCGCCGGAGCAAAACTACAATCGCTAGTCGTCTGGATATACCTCACGCCACGCTTGAGCGCCGCAGCAACATCAGGACGCAGATGAACCGCCCAAGCAGGCTCAGGTTCATTACGAGCCAACGTGTACAACGACATGGCATAGCCGTACATATCCATGCTTAACAAGCCACTTTTCCCCACGGTCCAACCCGACCACTGCCCTTCGCTCCAATTTGTCTCGAGAATTACTGAGTTGGCTGGAAAGATCCCCAAACCTGAATAAACGGTCATCAGTTCCGCAGTGGGTTCGTAGTCTGGTTCGCTGCGGCCTAAACGGGCGTTCCTCGACAAAACAACGTAGGCCAATTCTCGCGCTAAACAACCAACAACATGACCAGGATCTTCAAGCGAGTTAACTTCCAGCCAGATCTCCGTGGCCTCCGAGTCATCGAGAGACTCACGTTCGCCGTCACTTGACTCACGTACCGTATCACTAATGAACGGCCTTTCGTCCTCGTAGAACGACAATTTCAGGAGAGTAGAATTGACGCCTATGTACGTTCCAACTCGCCTCATTAAATCCTCAAGACCTTCGATGGAATTATCGTAGGACAGCGGCAAGAACTCTTCCGTTGGAACAATCGTTTGCGCCCTCGTCATTCGCTCCAAACCAAACTCATTGGTCAACCAATCAAACCGCGACTCGATCCAGTCCTTTGTTTCATCGTCTACTGGGCAGGATGGTTTTCCCCGTAACCACTCAAACATTTTCTATCATTTTCCTAAAACATGATAAGCGATCAAAAGCACGAGAAGCACTTGTCGTTCTTAATTCAACATCCAACAAGTCGGATCGTTAAACTCTACTATAAATCGAGCCCAAACATACAACGTAACACCCCATTGGGATAAGAAAACGATTTGTTAGTTCATATCGAGCGACATAGCATACCTACGACATAGGCTGCGACCGTCATCAAAAAGAGGTCAACGGCGAAAGACACAACGAGCGGTATTGCAGCAAGAAAACTAAATGGCAAACTCGTGACAGCCAAGAGTGGCTATCCTACATTTCAATGATCCGTGGCTTGGGCACTCTTGCCCGAGAAAAATCCCTCCTCGATGTGCAAGCGTGAATGCGTGATTCAAGCGGTATCGCAGCAAGGAAACCTAATGGCAACCTCGTGACAGCCAAGAGTGGCTATCCTACGTCCCACAATCTTCCTGTCCTCCGTCCCCTCCATTAGACACGCTCCGCCACACGAAACTTGGCCGAGCGACTACGCGGGTTAACGTCCAACTCGTCCTCCGAAGCAGTGATCGGCTTCTTGGAGATCACATTCAAACGATCATCACCCACGAACGCTTGCTTGACGATGCGATCTTCCAATGAATGGAAACTGATCACACAGATTCGCCCGCCGGGCGCAAGGTACGCCGGCAGCCGCTCCATCGCTACGCTCAACCATTTCAATTCTTCATTAACGGCAATTCGCAACGCTTGAAACGTCCGCGTGGCCGGATCGATTCGCTGTTGATAACTTCGTGGATAACATGAACGCACAATTTTGGCTAAAGCGACTGCAGTATCAATTTTTTGATCGTGTCGAAGCTTGACAATCTTGCGGGCGATCCGGCGTGACAATTTTTCTTCGCCGTATTTGTAAATCAAATTGGCCAGATGTTTTTCACCTAATCGGTTGATCAATTTCCATGCCGGCTCACCACTCATCTGATCAAAGCGGAGATCCAACTTTCCTTCGGCATGAAAACTGAACCCGCGATCCCGATCATCCAACTGGTCGCTGGAGAGCCCCAAGTCCAAAAGGATCGAATCGACGTGCTCGATTTCCATCCCGTTCAAAATCTCTGGGATGTCAGCGTAGTTGGCTGCCAGCAGTTTGACATTGTCCCCCGACAGTCGCGTGGCTGTTTCTTCAACGGCCAACGGATCACGATCGATGCCAATTAACTGACCCGTTGATCCAATGGCCTTCAGCAAACGTAACGAGTGACCACCGCCACCGAGTGTCCCATCGACGACGATATGCCCCGGTTTCGGGTTCATCCCGACAAGGACTTCTTCTGGCAAGACAGGTACGTGAACGGTCATGTTTGATTGAGTGGGTAAGTTTGAAACGGGCATCGAAACGAGACATCGGTGATCTTGCAACGAAACGTTTTGGACAACGAGGCGAACGCCAGACCAAGTTCCAATTTTCGCTGACACCATCACGCTGATTCGTTGATTCAATCTGCAACTAAATAATTAACATCGCATCGCCGTAACTATAGAAACGATACTTCTCTTCGATCGCTGCTTCGTATGCTCGCGTCATCAATTGGTCCCCGCCAAAGGTTCGAATCATGACCAACAACGTACTGCGTGGAAGATGAAAATTTGTCAGCAATCCATCGACCACCTTGATTTGGTATGGCGGCTTAATAAAGAGATTTGTTTCTCCACTCCATGGCTTCAATTCTCCATCGGCAGCAGCCGTCTCGAGCACTCGAACACTCGTCGTTCCAATGCCGATGACACGACCGCCAGCTTGTTTGGCTTCGACAATCTGCTGGACTGATTTCTCATCAATGCTGCCACGCTCGAAATGCATCTCATGGTCGCCCAGGTGCTCCGCTTTGACCGGACGAAAAGTTCCGATGCCAACATGCAAAGTAACTTGGGCGATTCGGACACCAACATCGATTAGTCGTCTGAGCAATCGCTCGGTCAAATGCAAACCGGCCGTCGGTGCTGCAACAGCGCCGGGACTTTTGGCAAAGACGGTTTGATAGTCTTTTTGATCGGCATCGGTCATATTGCCATCGCGAATGTAATTGGGCAGCGGCACGCGTCCGACGCTCTTCAACAGGTCTTCCCACTCGCCTTCCATTTCCGGTTTCCCAACCCACGAACCGTCATCCAGCCGCGCCAATAAACGCAACATCATCCGCTCGTTCCCTTCGCGGTCCTGCAACGTCACCGTCTCACCCGGTTCGATGCGACCGCGAGTCTTACAAAGCATCCGCCAGTTGCCCTGCTCATCCGACTCCAAAAACAAACCTTGCCAACGCCCGCGTGTCGACGTGCGGAAGCCGATCAGTTTCGCAGGAATCACACGCGTGTTGTTCAGCACCAAGCAATCGCCAGGACGCAGCAGTTGATCAAGGTCACGGATGTGATGATGGTCGATCAAACAATCAGCACGATTGATCGTCATCAGCCGCGCGTCTTCGCGGTTGGGTAACGGCTCTTGGGCAATCAGCTCCTTGGGAAGCTGGTAATCGTAGTGATCGGCAAGCAGAAATCCCTCGGTGGGGTTGGTGAACGTCATGTGATAGCGTTTTCGCTGATCGAGGATGAAAAAATGAAAAAAAATGGGGCAAAAATCCCCTGACTTTTTGGCGATCGATCAAGCTCAACACGGAGAAAACCGAGTCGAAACTGAAGTTGAGCCACTGTTGACCCGCAACTCAAATCCATTATGTTTGGGAGCTTGTGGGAGAAAGTGGGAGCCAGTGGGCATCCAGCCAAGTGGTTTTGATTTCGGTCGAAACAAGATAACGATCGAAAACCATTTGGACCACAGGAAACTTTGTCAATCAACCTAATTGTCACAGAGTTTGAGAATCGTCGTGATCTCGACCGGTACCTTTCAACGAACGCTCGACAGCAAACTGCGTGTTATGCTGCCCAAACTTCTACGGAACCGCTTGGTTTCCGCGGACGAGCTGGATCACGTTGAAAAGAACGACGACGAGACCCTCGAGCCTGACAGCAACGGCATCGAGTTGTTCCTGACGCCGGGAACGGACTCTTGCCTTGAGTTGCACACCGCCAAATCGTTGCACGAATTGGCCGTTCAGGTCAAACAGAATCGGCCCAGCACGCAGAATCTGAGGTCGTTCTTACGTCTGTTTTATGCTCGCGCCCACGCGTTGGAAGTGGATGGGCAAGGACGCATTCGAATCCCGAGACCGCTGGCGGAGTTGGCGGACCTTGAAAAAGAGATCGTCTTTGTTGGTGTCGGGTTTCATTTTGAGCTTTGGGATCAAGGTCGCTGGCACACGTACCTCGATCAGCACAACGACCAGTTTGATTCCATCGTCGAAACCACGCTCGACGCTGGTTCCGTTTCAGATTCGCTCGGCCGTGACAACGAATCCAACAACGTCGACAACACTTTGGGGAGGGCACCGAAGTAAGTTACATGCTGAGACCGGGGGTGTTGTCAGTAGGATACGTCCTCCGTTTGCCACTTGGCAGATGTAACCTCAACGCTGGTCACAGGTTGAGGTTTGTTTGCCAAAAGCTGGGGCACGATGCCCAAGCGGCAAACTGATTCACATCGGTCAGCTATGCTGATCGATGTCGATCGCTTAGAGAACAGGGAATGGATCTCCCTCGTTCTCTTTTTTTATTTGAACCATGACTCAGTTTGGACACCATGACACACCAGCTTATCGTACTTGATGGAAAAACGCTCAACCCTGGCGACAATCCCTGGACAGAACTTGAGGCTTACGGAAAGGTCACCGTTTACGATAGATCCCGTGTGGATGACATCGTTTCGCGAGTGCAAAGTGCGAGCATCGCGATCACGAACAAGGTTCCGTTTGACGTCAACACGATCGACCAATTACCCAATCTGAAGCTCATCGCCGTCACAGCGACTGGCTACAACGTGGTTGATTGCCAACACGCATCGAATCGCAAAATCGTGGTCTGCAATGTCCCTGCTTACAGCACCCAATCGGTCGCTCAGCATGTGTTTGCGATGCTGTTGTCTTATCTGCACTTGCCCAGTCAGCATCACGCCGCTGTTCTCGATGGAGAGTGGCAGCGACGACAAGACTTTTCATTTACGCTTCAACCATTGGCCGAATTGGCAGGCAAAACGATGGGGATCGTTGGTCTCGGTCAAATTGGCCGCGCGACAGCGAAAGTGGCGGAAGCGTTAGGCATGGAAGTGCTTGCTCATAGCCGAACACAAACCGATCCGCTTCCTTATCAGGGGTTTCGCTGGTTGCCGCTGGATGAGTTGTTCGCACAATCCGATGTGATTAGTTTCACTGTCCTTTGACGGATGAGAATCAACAATTTGTCAATCGGGAGTTGATTGCCAAAATGAAACCGACGTCGATCCTGATCAACACCGCCCGCGGAGGTCTTGTCAACGAGCAGGATCTTGCCGATGGACTTAATCAAGAAAAGTTGCGTGCAGCACTCTTGGACGTGACATCTACCGAGCCGATCCAAGCAGATAATCCGCTGTTGAGTGCGAAACGATGTTGGATCACACCACATATCGCTTGGGCGACGTTGGAAGCAAGACGTCGTGCGATGCAGGTTACCTGCGACAACATCAAAGCGTTTCTCGCTGGCCAACCACGCAATGTCGTTAACGCGTAGCGACCTCGGTCCGCCGAAAGATTTCAGAGGTCAACTCGCGCCACAGAGGTCAACTTGCGCCAATCAATAGTTTCATTTGCCTGATCGTGACTGTGGCGAACGACAACACGCGGCAAACTTCAGACCCAGAAATCACCCCAAGTGCAGGGGGGTACATTTGGCATCTTGGGACTCGAATCGGCAATTCTCGCCTCGAGGATTCGAATCTCTTCATCCAGTGACTTCAGCAGCTTGCGATAACTTTTGCTGCTTTGCAATTTTGGCTGAATCCGACCTTTGGTCTCGTACAACTGTTTTACATGCGAAAGTTGCCTTGCTGCCAACTCGATCACCGGTGTGGCGTCGTCTTGTTCGCTCGGCGGCCAAAGACCGTCGCGGCAAAACATGATGACCATCGACGCGGCCGCTCGAATTTCGTGAGCGTGTTCATTTGGATCGAGATTCAACGTGCCCTGAATCAATCGACGCATCGATCGCCAAGATTGAAACGCGGACAACCACTGGCTCCCGGCAGCTGTCTTCCAAGGTGGCTGATCCGCGGCACTTGATCCAAAGCTACTCATCTTTCACTCCGTCTTCTTCGAAAATTGACGAGCCCGTTTACACCGTGGCATGCAGTGAAGACCGTGGCGCAAAACGATATCGTGTCATGTCCAAAATGGGCCCCAGGTATCAGGCGTGGACAGCTTCGTCGTCTTGAACGAACGCCCCAATCGTCGACGCAAGATTTCGATCTCGTCCTGAAACTCACACTCCGATAATTTGTGGCTGCGATGTTGTCGAAGCGTCAACGGTCGCTTCCCTTCTTCTTCCGTAATTTTCTTGGCGACGGCTCGCGCTTTTTCCAAGATCAGCTTTAAGACAAACTCATGCTCTTCGGGCCAGATCTCTTTCCGCCCCAGCAGAACGGCGAACGTCAGAATCGCCCGCATTTGTTCGCGACTCATCGATTCGACCGGTTGTTTGACCACGTCTTCCAACATGAATCCGAACTGGCTCCGGTTGAACAACGCATGAAACCAGGCTTGAGCTTTAGGGTGTGCCCAAGGTGCCATGTCTTGTTCATTATCCGGATCGTTAGACATCACTATCGCCAATCATCGTGACAGTTGCTGCAAGTTTGACCAATCAGGTTGACGTTTTTTGAAACGGCAGCGAAATCATTGGTTCGACATCCTTGCGAAACCTTGTTCGCCGCCTCAAACATCGATTTGGCGTAGTCCACGTAGCCATCTTCTTCGGCGTATTCCATGTTCTCCAGCTGCACCGCACGCGACATCAGTGCGACCAACTCGGCATGACGCAACACATCACTCAAGTTGCCAGTAAACTCTTTTTCATTGGCAGTCTTCTGTTTCAATTCACCGTAGCTGACTTCCATTTGTTTCATGATCGGCGAGTGGCCAACGACCGCTGACCAGTCAAGTTCTTCGGGCGCCTTTTCAGTGCCGGCAAAATTTCCACCGCGGACCATTTCTTGCAAATCCGCGCTGCGACGCTTGCAGCTTTCGTATGCCTGGATCGTGCCCACTCGAGAGTTGGCAGCTGCTTTTTCAAACGATGCCTGCGCGGGACCGGAAAACTTTTTCCACCGAACGTCGTCATCATATTCTCGCACAACGGCGAAGAGCATCGACAGCATCGAAAACGACTGGTGGACTTTGGCGTAGTCCGATTTGAACTTGGAGGGTGTCGTAATGTCAGCCGCCAACGTTTGTTGCAGCGCTTTAACTTCATCTTCGATCGACGAAGCACTGATCACTTTAGACCAAGCGAATCCACCCGCGGGCGTTGACGCGGCCTCTTTCGTCTGGGTTGAATTTCCAGCCACTTGAGTCGGATTCTGTGGAAGTTGCCCTGGCGCCAGTTTTTCCGGCCGTGGTCCAACCAGCCCTTCCTTGAACAGATCGCCGAAGTAGATCCCATCCCAGTCTTTTTCTTTGAAGACCGGCCGTTTCACCCGTTTGATGACGGGGACCTTTTTTTGGCCCGTGTCCTGAAAACGAATGGCCAACGCGGTACCGGCAAACACAAATATCAGGCTCAGTGATGCGGCAATCAAAAACGATCGTTGTTTCATGAGTTAGTCTCCAGTTGTATTATGAGTCCTATCCAACTCGGAAGCAACACAGCAACTGCGAACATTGATGGCTAAGCGTCCCCATTCCAACCGCCGAGAGTTCCTTTTGGGTCGCCCGGCGTCATCGGCAGTCGATTCTAAGGCCAACCCAACCGAAGCTCGACAACGTCACTTCGATCAAACGACTGGCAACGCCAAGCCAACCAACTATCTGGAGTCTTACGCAAAAAATGCGATGGCTTGCGAGTTCGAGTTTACGTTTAACTTACATCAGTACTCACAAGCAAGCTCCGCGACGATGTCAGCGTTCCAGTTGCTCGATCAACTGGAAAGTCAGATGACGGTCTATCGTGACCAAAGCGAGATCAGCCAGCTAAATCGAACGGCAGTTGGTCAACCTGTTTCACTCGAATCTCGTTTGTACGAGTTACTCAAACGGGGGTTGGCAATCCACGAATCAACCGCCGGTGCATTTGACATGACCGCGGGCCATCTAAGCAGGATTTGGGGATTCGATCGTCGGAAAGGTCAAGTTCCGGAACCGGAAGCACTCCGTCAAGCGCTCGATGTCGTGGGTTCGGCGATGCTCAAGTTCGACGACGAAACTCATTCGATCTCCATCGAACAGCCAGGCGTGGAAATCAACTTGGGTGGCATCGGTAAAGGTTACGCTCTGGATCGAATCAGCGAATTGTTTCGCCGCGAAGGGATCAGTGACTTTCTTTTGCACGGGGGACAGAGCAGCTTGCTCGCCGTTGGATCTTCCGAGATTCGTCCCGCGTCGCCCAACGTCCCAGCACCTGAAACGGACGAAGCCTCTGTTGATTCCGATACGCCAGACGACAAGGAAACCAACGTCAATGAATCGCAGCGAGACGACTCAAATCATGCCGGGTGGATCGTCGGCATCACTCACCCGAACCTCCCCAATGCTCGTTTAGCAGAACTTACGCTGCGGAACCGATCGCTGGGCACTTCGGGAACCGCCAAGCAAGGTTTTTTTCATCGCGGAAAACGGTATGGCCACATCATCGACCCGCGAACTGGTTGGCCGGCAAGCCATTTTTTATCGACGACCGTCGTCGCTCCAACCGCTGCTCAAGCTGACGCTCTCGCCACTGCGTTTTTTGTGATGTCACTCGAAGAAATCGAAAGTTTCTGTGCCGACCATCCGGATGTCAGCGCGATCTTGATATCCGAGATCGGCCGAACTCAATCACAAGTCAACGTCACGACGCTCAACGTCAATCAGGAAGACTGGCGACTATGTCACGAATGAGCCGATGCGTGTCGAGACAAATTACTTGACCAGTTTTTCCCATGAGGCTCGAGTATCGGTCGCCGACTTTTTCCCCGTCAAACGTTCCAGGGCAAAAACAATGGCTTGCCGATTCAGGTCAACATTGGCATTCACGCTGGCTGCGATCTGTCGTGCTTCAACTTTGGAGACCGGACGTTTGCGAACGACATAATCAAACCGCTGATTCTTTGGCCACGGTCCTGGATCTTTGACTTCCTGGATCACGGAGAAATCTTGAGTCAAGTAAGTCACGTCGGCCCGAACGTAAGCAGAAGTTCCGTTTGGCGAAACCGATCCAGTCGTTGACGGCATCGACAACAGCGACGGAACTTTCATTCCATAGTAGGACTGCGGTACAGGGCGATCAAACTCGGGCGTCGTCGCGCGACCATAGTCATCTTCATACTGTGACGGCGCGTGACAGAGCAAGCAATTTTTCATGTGATTGATTGACGCCAACTCGTGGACGAAAATCTCTCCGTCAACATTCGCGACTGGCAATCGCGGATTGGGCTCATCGAGCATTTGAATCAATTCTGGGACCGCATCTTTATCGTCCAGTCGTACCAACGCTTCGGCACTGTGCATCGCAGCAACTGCCCAAGGATATTTCAAACCTTCCATCAGCTCACGACGCACGTCTTCTGCCGGGAAATCGGTCAGCGCTTCCGTAGCAACCACTCGCACATCGGACACCAGGTCAAATTTGGCACGACTCGCAATCCGCTTCATCGCGACATCCGAATTCGATTCTCGCAATGCCTTGATTAGCTCCACGCGGAGTCGAGGATAGTCGACTTGCAGGACCTGATCCAATGTCGAAAGCGCCTGAGTATGGTTCTCAAGATCACAGCTTTTGTGGATCTCGTTTTTGAGCAGCGAATAGCGCCACGAATCGTTGTTCGCCAAATCTCGACTGCCAAAACGATCGAACCTCCCCAACGTGGCACCCACAGTTTTGGAGACATGGTCCATCGACTGAGCGTCAGTTTCATCCATCAAGCATTCATCTCCCATGACCAGCGGCAACGAGGCAAGGTCGGGTCGTTTGGGCAAGATCGCTTTCAAAGGTTCAACTCTTGAGTGTCGTTTTAACGTATTGAATTCGCCTCGCAATCTTTCAAAACGCTTCTGTTTCGATACATACTCGTCTACTTGAGCTTGATCTTTCAGGTCACGTGGACGAGCACGCAGCATCGCCTGGTTGGCTTCCAATAGCTCACGATAATTTTGAGTCTGTCTGAGTTGGTTGTTATCGACTTGAGCCGAGGCTACAAATTGACGCCCCGTTTCAAATTCCTGTTGACTGCGAAACAGGTCGACTGGTTTCGCAAATTGACGAACCGCCAACTTCAAATCCTGACCGCTCATTCGTTGAATCATTGGCTGAACATCCAAGTTCTCATCGCCTTGCGGAAAGAACAGCTTGCCTGTTTTGACGAACTCGTCAAAGTGATCTGCGTCGATCGGAAGAACGGTCACTGACTGGTTATCCGAACGAGCAACTTCCGGAAACTCGTATTCGATATCGTTTTCTTTCTCCCATCGTTGACGAGCGCGGGACATTCCATGCAGCATGTGTTCCGTATGCATTAGCGTCGTTTTGACAAACTCCACTTCATCGGGCGTTGCGAACGCAAACTCAAAGTCATCCCGTTCCGGTGTCAACCAATTGGCATCCATGAATTGAATCGCAATCGGCGGCATCACACGAGAACTCATTCCTTTGACGAACCTGGATCGCTGATTAACAAACTGAGTCGCATCTTTTGGCTCAAAATCCAGACCTTGGACATATTCAAGCACGTCATCAACCGTGCTCAGCAATGAAGTTGCATCCACAAAGTCAAACGACTCGTTGCCGATTTGAATCCGCCCGTCCAGCTTATCGCCCAGGCGATCTTCGAGGTATTGGAATCGCCGACTCGTTTCCACACCGATCTTCTTGAGCACAGGTTCAAGGTTCTGGTGAAACACAACGTTGTCCAGCGAATCGCCGTTGATCGATGCCTTACCAATCCCATGCCGATCAAACTTGACTGCAAATTGCCAATCTCGCTCAATCGGTTTTTGTTTTCCCTTGACGTCATTGGCGTCCAAATCAGGTTTTCGGTTGACCAGCTTATTGTCGTTTAACTCGACCAAGTCCTTCGGTGGCGTCTCCTCAGTTCGATCCGAGCCGACGGGTTTCAGATTCTGATTGTTAACGTCGACCAGGGGGTTAAACACCAACTGAAGATCGCTTTTCTTCTCCCGTTGTCCAGCACCAACTGCATCGTTTTGATTCGCTGGTAAATCCTGATTTTGATGGACCTCGTTGATCAACTCCGGTTGATTGATTGGATTAACTTTTTCAACGGCCTGTGGATCGGGGCGATTCGCACCCTGAGCAATCCGTTGTTCGGTTGATGAAGGATTCGCGAGTTGCCAAATCCCAAAGAAGAGTCCACCAAGTAACCCAACGGCAACGGCTGACACCGCGACAAAACGTTGAAAAGAACGAGAATTTTTTGGTCGTTGTTTCGTCACCAATCGTGGCTGGACATCGGTTGCATTCGCGGTCGTGTCGACGAGCCTAACATCGAGACTGCTTCGAACGTCATCGGCGCATTCACTCGCGACAGTCTTGCCGGTTTCAGCATCGGTTGTCGCGCATCCGATCGGCGTTGGGACCGGCAACGGCAGCCGCGACTTGTTGCTGCTCGTTTCAATTTTTTCAATGACCCGGTCGGCAAACTCACTCTCGGATTCACGTTCGATCGAAGCCAATGTTTTTAACACGGCATCGAGTTCGTCGTGCCCGTCACTTTCTTGGGCGTTCCGAGATTCTGTTTGATTCTCGTGCTTCTGTTCTTCGGGGTTCATGGCATACTCGCAACGTTGTTTCAGTGGGAAGCCGTCTTGGTCAGGATGCACTTCTGTAGCAATTCGCGGAGCCGCATTAATTTCATGCGGATGGCTCCGCTTGACCTTTGTTGTGCTTGAGCGATCTCGTGGGACGGTTTCTTCTCAAAGTAAAACTGGTCAATCAAACATCTGGAATCCTCAGGAAGTTCGCCGAGACAAGAACGGAGGGCTGCCAGGTATTGGGCTTGCTCCTCAACCAAGTCTTGCGATTCACTCGCCTGCTCTAATCTTTGCAAGGCGATATCGGCAAAGTCTCGGTTTCGGTGTCGCTGACGAACGCACTCACGAAGATGCTGCATCAACTTGTTTCGAGCGATGCCGATCAACCAAGTGGAAAACTGCGAGTCTGCGCGAAAGGTTCCTAAACGTTGAAATGCGACGACAAATACTTCCTGCGACAAGTCTTCAATCTCAGCGTCTTTGCCTAGTCGTCTCGCCAAGTACAGGCGAACCAGCTGCTGATGATCCATCACCAACTGATGAAATGAGTCGAGGCACCCCTGTTTGGCTTGCTGGACCAGGAGTTTTGGGGAGTAAATATCCTCCATCGACTCGACCAAGCTGTCATTTGAAATCGTAGACATATCGAACGTCTGTCACACTGTGCGATGGGATGTCACGAGAAAATGTCATTTTTCCCACATTTTATTTTTATCGAGTACACCGAGCCGGTGTTCAAGATTCCCAAAAAAGACTGCAAATCCAGCCTGTAAACCATGCTTCAACCCCGTCCACAACTTGTTACGCGATTTGAAATGGAGAAGACACATTGCCGCAAGCATCATTTCTGGATGATCTGGGCAATGTTCTTTTCAAACGCCGCTTTCAATCGCGTGTAGTCTTCACCGGTTGCCGGGCCACTGAATCCGGTGTGAACCGCAGTAACTTTCCCTTGCCGGTCGATGAATATCGTGGTGGGGTAAGATCGAACTCGATCCAATAATGGAAAAGTTTTGGATGCCAGCTTTTTGTCTGACGTTCCCGCAATTAACACGGGATAGGTGCATTGGTGGCGTTCGAGATACCGTTTGACTTGTTTCGCATCCCTTTCAAAATCGCCAGTCAACTCGAACGCAATTCCCAGAATCGCCAGATCCGTCTTGGCGTATTGCTTCTGCATCTGAGAAAAGTACGCAGCCGCGTCGTGGCAATTCGGACACCAACTGCCAAACACATAGACAATGCGCGGCTTTCCGCGGAACTGTTCAGCATCCAGATTGACTGGCTCGCCATCCAGATTCGGAAACTCAAAATCGCTGAGCCTTACTTTCTGATTGACAAGCGTTTGCTGGAAACTGTCAGGAAGTTTCGCATCTTCGTCGCGAGTTGCGACAAACGTTTCATGCCAGGTATTCGAAGACCAAAAGTCACCGTTCAGCGAACCATCGTCTTGTCGTGTTGCCGTAAACGCAAACGCATGGGCACCATCAAAACAACTCAGCTTCATCGTGTTGCCTGTTGCAGACCCGGCGAGGAATCGATAGTCCCCAGTCGTTGTTAAAAAGGTGCCCTGAAGTTTGCCGTCGGGCTTCGCTTCAAAAATCCCAACGGCAAGATCATCGCTTTTCGAAAACTTGACCGACCACCGCCCAGCGAACGATTTGGCAGCAGTTGGATCAGCAATCACAGAAGTCCCAGGGCTGCCCTGAGCTTTCATCGTGACCCATTTGGTTTTTGATCGGCGTTTCTTCCAAACGCCGTTGAGAATTGGCGTGCCGTCTTGAATTCGCACAACGTCAAACTCAAGTTTGGAATCGTAATGTGGAATCTCAAGCGTCAACGATTTGGGATCAACAACAGTGCTGGGGATTGGAATCTGTTCTTCTCCATTGACCAGAAACCCCGACCACTCATCGTTTTCCTTTTTTAGCTCAACACCAAAATCGATATCGTAACCTTCACCACGGATTCGAAACTCCCACGGGCCGACGAAGTCATCCTGTGCTTGGCCTATCGAAACGAGACAAAGGCCCAGAAACGCAAATGGCGATACGGCCCAAAATGCGACCTGACGCAATTCAAAGGGTCTCCTGGTTTTGCGGTTCATCTCAACTGGCCTCATTGGATATGGGAAAACAAAATGTGGATCGTTGGTCGATCCGATGCTGACGGTCGCCTCTTCGAATTGCGATCGCAAGTCAAAGTGAACCGTCAACTGGCATCGTTTGGATTGACAAAATCCTTTTCGAATTTTTGCACGACGGATCGCTGCGTCAAACGCGGGTTGATGTGAGGGCGTTTCTCCAACAACCACCGTTGTGCTTCTACAGCACTGATCTGTTGCGACTTCATCAACCAACAAATGGCAACGGTCGCACTACGAGCACGTCCCGCTTTACAGTGAATGTAAACGACATCGCCTCGATCCACATGATTTTGTACGAACTCGACCGCTCGACAAACGTCTTCATACTCGGGATGCGTAAAATCGACGGTTGGCATCCGGAATTGATCGATGTCGTACCGGGAATAAGCTTCAACCGGTCCGGGGTACTCTTCGCAAGTGTTGACCACCGCTTTGACCCCGTCGGACGCCATTTTGGGCACGTCACGAGCAAATGGAAACGCTCCGACGATTACCTCGGGCGTGATGAAGTCGTACCAGTTGCGAACCTTTAACCAGCGGCCCAGCAGCATGTTCCAACCGAGCGTCGGATAAAAGATGGTACGTGCGTAAATCCAGCGTAGAAAGTTCACGGCGCCAACGTTCTAAAACGCCAGCCCCGATCGCCACATGAAAGCGTCTTCCAGTTTCAAACCGTTATTCGGGGCTGATCTGTAAATGATTTCCCGTTCAAAAACGTAACCGATTTCCATGAAACCGGTAACCCGCCGAGGCCCCATCCACTCAAAACCGAGAAAACTTCGCACGTCGTTGATATCGACCTGATCCGGCGTGCCATTGGACCGATCAATGGCCCAGCTTCCACCACCATACTCTGCACCGATGTAACCCCAGACTTCAAAATCACCAAGATTCGGCCAACGATGTGCCAACTTGGTTCGTGGAAAATAGAGATCCCAACGAATGTCTGAATTGGGTGCCATGTAAATTCCAAACGCGGGCAGAATTTTGACGTTGACTCGATCAAAGTACTCGACTCCCAACTTGCCAACGGTGTAGTCATTGATGCGGCTCCAACCAACCAGTTTTCCGGTTAACCTCAGCGAGTTGGAGGACGTGTTGTCAAAGTCAGAATAGACTCCAATCGTAAAGTTGTTTTCCAATCCAAAATTGTTTGCCGGATTCGTCATGTGATCGAAGGCGAGGTAAGCACTGTAGACGCGTGGTGGCAGATCAAAACCAGGCACAACTGCGGAGTCGGGTCCATCGAGCCAATGCCAAATAAAGCCTGGGCTGATTCGCAGAGGTTGGGTTGAGCCCAGGAAGTTTGGAATCGTGGCCGTCGTCGCTAATTCCAGCTCGTTGATGTTAAGTTGATTGTCATTGTCGCCAACAATCCATGTTTGCCTCGCGCGCGGTCGTTCCAGGACACGTGGAAGGAACTGATTGCGAAACGAGGACCAAGCCTGTTGAGGCCAAGTCCAATCCGACGGCGGCAGCCAATTCGCTCCCGTTCCCTCATAGGGCCAACGATTCGGTTGAATCGGCGATACGCCTTGCGGACCAAAACCGGGTTGCTGAAATGTCGCGCCCGGCTGAATTGGAAACGCCGGTTGAGCTTGGTTTCGCGGATCGGGAAATACAACTCCTGGATCAATCGCGCGGGGAAAGGCAGGAAACGCCTGCCCCGGAACCGTTGCTGGATTGACTTGTGGTAACGGTGTAAAGTTTTGTGGCGAACCGACGATACCGTTGTTGGGAAACTGCGGCGTTATGATTCGTGGCAAGCCCTGTCCATTGACGATCGTCGGCGGCTGCGACAGGACTCCGTTGTTCAGCGTCGTTGGAGGAGCCGGCAGCGAAGGGGGTTGGGACGAAAAGAAATCCTGAAACCTCGCGCGTTGGGCAACCAGCGATGTTGACAAAAGATCAAGCACTAGCATGATCATCAATGTGGCTAACACCATACGACGTAGCCGGAGCGCTAGCACCGCGGCACCGCAATCTTGTCCGAATCCATGTTTTTTTAAAATTTGGCTAAACAAAACGGGGTCAACCTGTCGAAGGGAAAATTCTTTTCGACGTAGTTATCAACGTTCTGATCACTCGTCAAGAGAACTTCCCCATGCTCGCGTCTTTGGCGTCCACGCGTGCAGCTCGAGCCATCAAGACCGTGATGGTACGCAAAGCGTTCTGGTCTACAATGCGACCATGCCAGCAGAAAAAACAGATGCGATAATTTTGCGAGTCGTCGATTTCAGCGAGACCAGCTGTATCGTCACGTTGCTGACTCGCGACTTTGGCAAAATCACGGGGATTGCCAAAGGCGCCAGACGACCCAAAAGCCCTTTTGAGGCTGCTATTGACGTGCTGGCGATCTGTCGAATAGTGTTCATCCCGAAAACAAATGCAATGAGTTTGTTAACCGAAGCGAAGCTGGAACACCGGTTTCGTGCGGGCGAGGCAAACTTGTCGCGATTGTACGTCGGTTACTATGTCGTTGAGTTGCTGCGAATTCTGACGGACGAAGGGGATCCACAGCCCGATGTCTTCGAATTGACAACCAACATGGTTCGATATCTCGATACAGCTCACGCGAATCTGGAGGATTTACGGTTTCGTTTATTGCAGTTCGAACTGGGATTGCTGGACTTGCTTGGTCATTTGCCGATGCTGACTCGATGTGTCAACTGTGGCCGGGAAAAAACGACGCTCAGCAAAGTCAATTTTGGACTGCATTCCGGTGGAATTTTGTGTCACCAATGTCGTCGAGGCCAAGCCAATATCGTCACCATTAGCGAAGCAGCGTTTCAAGTTTTGCTGTCGCTGGTGGGGGGACAAATTGGCGCTGACAAACAAAATTCGGACAACTGGAATCAGCCTGACCGCATCAACGAGAATCGACTTAAGAACCGATCATGGTTGCCGCCGCAATCAACCCAAAAAAACAACCAGGAATTTAAACAACCAGACGAACCAGACAACGGCGACCTGCGTAGCACTGCCGCAACCGAAACTGTGGTCTCGGCAAGCGACGAAATGGTCGAAGTCCGACGGCTCGTCAACCAATACATAACACACTTGATCGGTTACCCCCCAAGGCTCCACAGGTTCCTTCAAAACCTGTAGCGATCAGGCCATTGTCGACAAGGATGTCGTGCATGAGATTTTTGATTCTAACTTGCTTCAGTACCATGTTTCTGGTCGGCCTCAGCGGCTGCCAGTCTTTTGACTCAAGCGCTCCACTGTCCAAACGAAAAAATCTGTTTGGGCTCAATCGTAACCCGATGGACCAAGTCGACTCGGATGAGTTACTGGACCCCTTGGGAGCACGCGATGCGAATCGAATGCTGCTGGACGACTTCGCCCCCGATCAGATTGCCACTACGCTCAAGGTTCGTACGCGGGGTGGTCGTGACGAGACGAAAGCTCAACAGCATTACCAACGAGGCCAGCAGCGCTACCAGGAAGCGATCTCAATTCTCGAATCGCGTCCAGAAGAAAAGGAACATGTCGAGATTTTCGTGGATGCCGCGAACGACTTTCGAATGGCCTCCGCGTATTGGCCCGATTCGGCTGTCGACGAGGACGCACTTTATTTCGAGGGCGAGTCTTACTTCTTCGCCGACCGCTACGTGCAATCGAATCGCGCCTTTGAAAAACTGGTCGCACGCTACCCTGGTTCGAAACACTTGGACTTGGCAGAAAATCGACGCTACGCCATCGCCATCTATTGGTTGCAGCTCGCTGAAACGGGTTCGGGCTTGGCCCTCAACGATCCCAAACGTCCGAAAACAGGCCTAAAAAAAGAAGCTCGTCGCGTGTTGCATCGGATTCGAATCGACGACCCGACTGGCAAACTTGCGGATGATGCCACACTGACGTTGGGTAAAGCATTCATGCGGGACAAGCGTTATTACGAAGCCGCCGATACGCTGGAGGACCTGCGAAAAAATTACCCCGGCAGCAAACATCAATTTGATGCTCACATGCTGGAACTCGAAGCGCGACTGATGAGCTATCAAGGGCAAAGCTACGACGATACGCCGCTACGGAAAGCTGATGAAATTCTGAAATCCATCATTCGAATGTATCCCAAGAAGTCAAAAGAGAACCTCGAATATCTCGAACAACAATCTGCCGCGATTCAAAATCAGTTGGCCGATCGAGATTTAGCCTTGGCTCAATACTTTGAAAACCGTGGCGAGAATCGTGCTGCCAAATTTCACTATGAGTTGATTGCCGAGCGATTCGAAGGAAGCGAAATCGAAACATCGATTCGCGAACGCATCGCAGAAGTCGAAAAGAAACCGCCAAGTCCCGAACAACACGCCCAATGGCTGGTGAACCTGTTCCCTGATCCTGAAAAAGCGAAACCTGTGATCATGGCGGGAAACAACGAGCCAATCTTTCGTCGATAAACACTCCTTCAACCAAATGCAGAGTAGATTGAATTGAGCAGACTGGTCCTCAAACACGTTCCACTGGTTTTGCTGCTGGCGATGATCGTCACCGTCAATGGCGGTTGCGCAGGTTACCATTTAGGCAACCAGTTTATTTATCGCGGAGACATTCGAACCGTTCATGTCGTGATGTTTGAGTCGGACTCGGACCGGCGTTTTCTGGGCCAGCGAATAACCGAAGCCGTCATCAAAGAACTTGAGCAAAAGACACCGTTGACGATCACCGATCCACAGATCACTGACAGCTACATTCGCGGACGCATCTTACGCGATACGAAACAAGTCGTCGGTGAGAATCGCTTTGATGAGCCCCGATCGATTGGCGTTGGTTGGGTCGTCGAGGTGGACTGGGTTGATCGGGTCGGCACGCCGTTGATGCAACGACAAACGGTTCGTATCAGCGAAGACGACGTATTTATTCCCGAAGGCGGGCAATCCATGGTGACGGCTCAACAGTCGCTCATCGAACGCGTTGCCAGACAGATCGTCAGTCAGATGCAATCGCCTTGGTAGCTGGTCCAATCGCGCTATTCTAACCAGGCAGCTCAGGTTGCCTTTCTTACGTTGAGTCATGTCCGTCGGTCGCTGATCTACCGTTAGACTCAATCCATCCGCGATCGGGCCTTGAAACGGCCAATCTTGATCGATCATGAACCAACCGTTAATGACGCTAAAACAGCGATGAAATTTCGATGAAGAGGACCCTTTTTGAACATTTGCCGCAGTGGTTTTCGCTCAAAAGACCGAATAAAAGCATGAAGATTCGCCGAATCTACCGCCTTAGACTTGCATCCGTGAATTCACCCTTTATCCTTTCGAGCATCGGACCCGTCGGAACATTCCGGCCAAAAACCACATCAGGACTAACACAATGAAACGCACACTCGTATTAGCCTTCTTGGGATTGCTCGCATTTGCAGGCACGTCAAAAGCGGACGTGATCATCACAGAATTCCTGGCTGATCCATTGGACGTCGCTGACTCAGTCGGTGAATACTTTGAACTCTACAACAGCGGTGCGACCGCGATCGATGTCGGCGATCTGACCATTGGTGATGACGGATCAGACAGCCTCGACTTGAGCTCGTTTGCCGGAACGTTTCTTAACCCAGGCGAGTTCTTGGTCTTTGGCAATGAGCCATCCACAACGGCTGATTGGGTCGATGTTGATTATTCCTCGGTCGGAAGCTTATTCCTCTCAAACGGTGCCGACGAAATTGTGATCACCGAAACATCCAGCGGAACAGAACTGGCTCGATTGGTTTACACCGATGGCGATGCACCTGGCGACGGAATTGCTTTGGTTCTCAATAACACTGCCAATGCAGTCGGTGGTGTGACACAGGAAAGCGATTACATTGCTGAGATTGCTGCCAACGATACACTCAGCACCGCGGACATTGGATCTCCTGGCGTCGCTGGTTCAACTGTCATTTCGGTGATTCCCGAGCCTGCCTCAGCCGCGTTGATCGGCTGCTTTGGTGCCATTGCTTTCATGCGACGACGACGAAGCTAGTCGCTGCTGACAACAAGATTCGTGAATGATTAGACGGCACCCAATGGGTGCCGTTTTTTGTTTGATTATTTCCAATTCAGCAATTTGTTTGCCAATTAGAACTTTGTGTTTACGAAAATGATGTTTGCCCGATGCGTCGTCGATGGGCCACTTTATTTCTCGTCAAGCACGATGCCATGTCTGCCAATTCAGAATTCACCAAGATCGCCAATTATCATGACGCCAATACGGCGGAGCATATCCTCAGCATTCTCAAAGACAGCGAGATCGAGGGTTTTCTCGATGGCGCCCACACGCAAACGGCACTCTCGTATGTCGGCGTAGCGATCGGCGGCGTCAACCTGTACGTTCGCAACGACGATGTCGATTCAGCAAATGCGATATTGGCGGAGATTGAGGTCGGGATCGACAAAACGCAGCCAGCTTGGTTTTGTGGCGCGTGTTCCGAAGTTGTCGAAGGCGGGTTCGAAGTCTGCTGGTCCTGCGGCAAGCCTCGCGCGGAAGTGGAGATGGACATGCCTTCAACTGCTGAATCCGTTGATGCCGAGCCAGCGACAGTAGAAAGAGACAATTTTTCATCAGCAGCAGAGAGAGACTCCAATCCATTCGCGGCGCCTCACGCGGACGTTCAACAACCGATTCCGCCTCGCGAACCACCAAATGAGTTGGCAACCGAATCGATCGAAAAACTACTCTGGCGGGCGATGGCGGCTGCGATTGCCAGTTTGATCGTTCCAGTGCTGCCTAATCTGATTTCAGCTTACTACATGATCCGGGCAATTGTACTGCCGGACCCCTGGAGCAAGCGGTGTTATCGATATTTGGTGATCGCTTGCCTTTTCAACGTCGTCATCATTGCCATTTGGGTCGCGGTTTTCTATGACCAATTCTAGCGATCGATGCAAAGGTCGCCATGAATTGATGAACCATTGATTGGTTTGGATCAGAGTGCACCGTCGGCTGCTTCAACGTTGGGTTGGAAGACAGGTTTGGCAATGGTCTAGGTTTGGCAATGGGCGTTTGATGAAGTTCGCGGTCGCCTTCTGGCCAGTGCTTTAACTGACAACTCCGCTCAACTTCGATGGTAGTTGGTCAGATAGGCGAAGCACTGCTCGCCAACCAGTGTTCCAATCAAGACCAACAACAGAATCTGACTCAAAGAACTTGCGGGTCGTGTTTTGGGTTCAGGATTGAACTCATCCCATTTCACCAACGTCGGTCGAACTGTCGAAAATGAACCGACCAGCTTTTGATTCTCCAAAACCGACAAATCTCCTTCTTGTCCATCCACATTAAATGCGGTCCTGCGAGCAACCACGCCGCCTTCGGTTTCGCCCAACCAGACTTCGTCGATCCCAGCGGCAACGATCTGGTTTGGTTCGCTGACAAGCTGCACGTTGTTTCCATCCAGCACCAGGTCGAATTGTTCCGATGACTGGGTCGGTTCAAGCGATTCGCGAAACAACCTGCGAACCTGCCGGGCATACTTTGAGCTCGCCACCTGAATCATTTCGGGCTCGCCAACCAACCGCTCGGCTGAACGGTAGCGTCCTGCCGCCAGATGGTCCTGGATCAACAACATGATCGGCAGAAAGGTTGCGTTCCGCATCCAATTGTTCCACGAGGGACCCGCCGTTGTCAAAACCGCAATGACGCGGCCGTTCCCAAATGACTGTTCGACGACCAGTGGCAGTCCGTCCATCCCGCGGACCGTCGCGATAACTTCTGGAATAAGGACCTGATCGTCTCTGTCATCTACGTTTTCGGGCTTGTCCGTCTGATCCACCAACCACTCAACGCTCGGTTTCCAGACTTGTTTGATCTGTACCAATTCAAGCAGCGAGTTTTTAACCGAGAGGGCTGGAACAAAGATTGGGTGATCGACGGGAGCGACATCAGCGGATTCGCCATCCAATCGTTCGGGAACTTCGAACGCCTGCTCAATCGCAACAGGAAACAGTCCGGTCCCATTGCGATACAGTGACGACCGATAGAATTGCCCATTCGTTTTCGGCCCGACAAAGAAAGCAACGCCGCCACCACGATCGGTAAACGACTCCAGATTCTTGACCGCGACTTCATCGATCGAATCGACGTCCAGCATAAAAATCACATCGAATGCATCCATTTGCTCAGCAGTTGCGTCGCGCAAAAACCGCTTGGTCACCGATGTCGTTTCCAAACCTGTCATCCCGCCGGGGTTCAACACTAACGACATCAGTTGCGAATCAAATTGTGCATCGTCGTCGACCAACAGGACGTTAGCTGCCGACTGAATCTGGACCGAACAGAATCGACGGTTGTCTGCAGCGATCGCGTCGTCGGGCAATTGAGCCAAAACCGTGTGTTGGCCAGGCTTCCTAAAAAATACAGGAAAGGACTGAACCATTGATTTCCCGGGAGGAATCGATTCAATAAAAACGGTCGGCAATGCATTCGCATCCACCTTCAATCGTTCCGGTCGTGTGGTCGCTTCTGCCGACGCGTATTCCCAAGTCTCCAATTTGACTTGGACGTTCTCTGCAACACGATCCGAATAGTTGGTCACTTCCATTTCCACCATGAGAGGCGTTTCTGCGACTCGAACATTTCCAGTCGGAACCAATCGAGTGATTGCCAGATTCTCATTCGCCTGCTCGACACAATTGATCAACTCGACCGCAGCCCCCGCAGCTTCGATCTGGGCCAACAAGGGCTCAACCAATTCAGGTGATTCCCAATCCCGTTTTCGAAAGTCTGACAGAAGATACACAATCGCGTTTTCTCCCGACCGTTGTTCAATCAAGTCTGCAATCATCGCCAATCCGGCATTTGGCCCCACCGACTGTTGCGTCACCGTCAACTGTCCTTTGACCGTCTCGATGCGTTGATCAAACTGAGTGTCAACCAATTCTGAGTTCAGGTCAGCCTGTTTCATACCTGAATCGTCGCTGAACGTTCCATCCGCGCCGCTTGATTGAATCGATGAGTACCGCAAGAGCGTAAACTTTTGATTTTGTCGGTTCTTGGCTCGGGCCGCAATCATCGATAATGTTGCCGTCGCCCGATCAAATGCCCGACCGCTCAAGTCACGGTCTTCCATCGAAAAACTGTCATCCAAAAGGACGTAGTGATGTGTCGTTGAGCCGCCCAATAACTTCGCGACCCGATCATCATTGCAACCGATTTGAGCCAACAACAACAGCGCCAGAACCAGCGCAGCGATACGAGAAAGCAAAAGCAACAGTTGTTTTAACCAAACCCAATTGCGATGCTTCTTGTGGCTTCTGAGCAAGAAATCCATCGCGGCCCAGCGAACCGTTTGGTGCCGCATCAAGTTGATCAGATGGATCAGGATCGGGATCGCGATCATCGCGGCGATCAATCCTGTCCAAACATAGGGCGATGCTGTAAACAGATTCTCAAACATTAACGAATTCGACTCCTCGCCATCCGGCGGCTGAGGTATTCGGCCAAGACCGCGTCCAGCGGATCCGACGTTCGTACCAACGCATAGTCGATCGCAGCCCGCGCACAACCTCGTCGAACCTGATCAAGAAACAGGTTGAGTTCCTCGAGGTATCCATCTCGCAGCGACTTTGGATTGCAATTCAATTTTGCATCAGATTCCAAATCCTCAAATCGTGTGGACCCGGTAAACGGAAAGTCCAGTTCGTCGTCGTCGAGGAGCTGAAACACCAAGACGTCATGACCCCGCTGCCGCAACAAACGCAGTCCTTTCAAGGTCGATTCAACGTCGCCGAAGAAGTCTGAAATCACAATCATCATCCCCCGTCGAGGATACGTTTCGGCGGCTTCGTTGAAGATCCGACTGAGGTCCGTTTTGTCAGCCGGCTTGGTCCGTTCAAGATCGCGAATGATCGCATTGAGTTGAGTCCGTTTGCTCAGCGTTTGCAGTTTGGAACGAACTTGATCATCAAAAGTCAAACACCCGATCGCATCTTGATTTTTGAGCACCAGAAATGCCAACGAAGTCGCAATGGTTGCCGCGTATTCGAATTTGTTAAACGGGCCATTGCCGTAGTCCATGCTGTTGGAAACATCGACCAACAAGTTGACACGCATGTTGGTGTCCTCTTCAAACTGCTTGACGTACAGTCGATCATGTCGCGCCCAGACTTGCCAGTCGACATGCCGCAGATCGTCACCGGGCACATACTGGCGGTGCTGGAGAAACTCGACGGATTGCCCAAAGTATGGACTGCGGTGCATCCCCGACAAAAACCCTTCGACGATGTGCTGCGCCCGCAAATCCAGTCGCGCGATCCGCTTGAGCGCTTCAGGATGCAAAAAGTTTTTGGAATCGGGCATCGTTAGCCAGTTCGTCTTCCTTGGATGGAGTCGTTTTAATCAGTTCATTAATGATGTTGTCCGACGTAACGCCATCAGACTGGGCCGCAAAATTAACTGCGATACGATGACGTAATACCGGTTTGGCCAACGCGTCGATGTCATCGGTAGAAACGTGGGTCCGACCGTACAAGAGCGCCCGGGTCTTTCCCCCCAAAACCAGATACTGAACCGCGCGAGGTCCCGCCCCCCAACCGACTTGCTCAATCACAAATTCTGGAGCCGCATCCGTGCCGATTCGGGTTTGTCGGACTAACGAAATTGCATATCGCAAAACATGATCAGAAATCGGTACGTCACGAATCGTCTCTTGAAGTGCCAGGATATCTTCGCCAGAAAGAACTGGTTTGACGTCGTACGATGATCGAGCGGTCGTTCGTCTGGCTACCTCAAACTCATCCGCAAAACTTGGATAGTCGACGTAGACTTTGAACATGAATCGATCTTGTTGCGCCTCCGGCAGCGGGTACGTGCCTTCCTGCTCGATCGGATTCTGCGTTGCCAAGACAAAAAACGGATCAGACAATTCATGACGGATCCGACCGACCGTGACCGTTCGTTCCTGCATCGCTTCCAAGAGTGCGGCTTGGGTTTTCGGAGGCGTCCGGTTGATCTCATCGGCCAAAATGATGTTCGAGAACAGCGGCCCCTCCATGAATCGACGCTCAAGCGTCCCAGTCGCTTTGTTCTCTTCGATGATCTCGGTGCCGGTAATGTCGGCCGGCATCAAGTCCGGAGTAAATTGAATTCTTGAAAACGAGAGACTCAGCGTTTTGGCGATCGTCGAGATCATCAACGTTTTGGCCAACCCGGGCACGCCTTCCAGCAAACAATGTCCCCGGCTGAACATGGAAATGAGAACTTGTTCGACGACATCTGTTTGGCCAACAATGACTTGAGAGAGTTCGCTAAAAATTTGCTCTCGCGCGTCGTTGAGCCGGTCGATTGCTTCCTGGCCAATTACATTTTCTGTCATCTATCGTTCTCTGATTGGGTATCCATCATCCATCGAAGTGCTTTCGACGTTACATCGACAGCAACTCAGCTTTTAACTGTTTTAACAGATTTACAGCGTGACCGATTTCAGTTTTCTGGCGATCAGGCTCTTGAGGGATCTCCCGCTCAATCGTCAACGGTCCCTGATAACCAATTTCTTTGAGTGTCTGAAGATACGCTCGCATGTCGACCTCGCCATCACCAAGTCGGGTTTCTTCCCCCCATTCTTCGCCAGGTCGCTTCGCCCATTTGGCATCTTTGCAATGAACACTGCGAATCCGTGAGCCAATCTGTTTCAACGCGTCAATCGGATTTCCAGCACCGTAGAGGATCATGTTGGCAGGATCGAAGTTAACGAACAGATTGTCGCATTTCGAATCGGTGATAAATTGCACTAAGCCATCCGCAGTCTCCTGACCCGTCTCTAAATGCAACGCTTGACCATTCGACGCCGCATGACGGCAGAGATCCTGGGTCATCGCGACGATTTCCTGATAGTCGGGGTCGCTGGTATCGTGAGGTACAAAACCGAGGTGCAACGCAATCACATGGCAGCCAAGCATCTTTGAGAAATCCGAGATCTCTTTCATCTCAGCCAGACGCGCCTCCCGTGTCGATTTTGGGATCAGGCCAACGGTTTCTACAACCGTTGGGATATCCGCATAGCTCTCACCATCAAAACCGCCAAATACTGCCGTGATCTTGATGCCGTATTGACTTAGTCGCTGCAGGATTTCATCGGCAGTCGCTTGCGTCCGATTGCCAGCATGGGGCGCGTGAATTTGAATCGTGGGAATCTCGAGTTCATTCGCGACGTCCAAATCGACACCGAGGCCCGCATCGACGCTGGTAAAGACTCCAATTTGCCAAGGTTCCATTTTCCGCTTTCGGTCTTTGGTTGATTCAGGGTCACCACGGTGGTAACGACCAAGCAATAAGGATAGTAGAACCGTTTTTGATTCACAATTGCCGACGTCGTCAAGTTCGTTCGTTTCGACATCGTTTTTCAATCTCTCGTCGGTTGCAGCATTTTCTCTGCGCTCATGTTCAGAAGCGTCCCGAACGATCACTGCATCGCAATTGCGGCATTTACTTGCCATGCAGCAACGGTTCAGTTAAACCAATTGGTTCGACATCGAGATACAGTTGTTTCCAATCAAACTAACAGGGAGAGATTCATGTCCGTTGCCAAAGTGATTGAAATCAAAGCGAGTTCAAAAAAGAGTTTTGAAGACGCCATCGAAACTGGCATTAAAGAGGCTTGTAAGACGTTGAAAAACGTCAAGAGCGCTTGGGTCGCTGAGCAGGATGTGGAAGTCAACGATGGTGAGATCGCTTCTTACCGAGTTCTGCTAAAAGTGACTTTCGTGCTTAACTGACGCAAGCCAAGAAAATTTCTGAGCGACAACGTAAGCCTGTTTGAGTCGGTGAGCCACTGAATTGGCATCGTTACTTTTTGGTGGTCTTTTTGGTCAGCCATTCAAGCTCGACCAGAAACTCATCCATCTCTTGCAGCGTCTTCTCGCGATAGTCGTCCTTGTTAAAAAAGCCATGCTTTTGGCCTTCATACGTGACCAATCGGCAATCGTTGCCCGCTTGCTCGGAGTCTTTGTGAAATAGTTTCGCGCCAATCAAATGGTTATCTTCCGTCCCAAAAAACATGATCATCGGCGGCTGTTTCGCTGAGGCAAAATTCAGAGGTGAGATGTTCTTCATCGATGTGCGAGCCCGTTGATCGACCGCTTGCATCCGTTCGCGAAATACGGCAGGCAGCCGTTGATCGGGTGCAACTGCCAGAGCTGGATTGAACAGGATCATTGCATTCGGCTTGGAGGACACGTCAACATCTTCGTCCTTGGCATCAAACTTTTCGACGACCGACGTACACGCCGCCAAGTGACCACCCGCGGAGCCTCCGCCGGCCGCAATTCGCTCGGGATCGATGCCCAACTTTTTAGCGTTGGATCGAACCCAACGCATAGCGGACTTGGCATCTTCAACACAATCTTCTACTTTGACTGGATACCGCGACGTCACACGGTACTCTACTGTGATCCCGACAATTCCTCGTTTGGCAAGGTACTCGCAATGAGGTTGGAATTGTTTTGGCGATCCATTCTTCCAACCACCACCGAAGAAGAAAACGACGGCGGGGCGACGAGATTCGTCTGCTCGCTGTTTGTCTGGCTGAAATACATACAACGGTAACTTGTCATCTCCGACAGTTTTGTAGTTGTACTTTTTGCCGCCAGAGACTGCCGTTGGTTTCGCATCTTTTTTGGTAATGGAATTGCGAGCATCTGGATTGTTTTTCAAATACGTTTTCGCTTCGTCGAGCGTCAGAACCCCATCCTTGTCCGCGTCCGCACGTGGAAATCGCTTCAACGCTTGTTTCAGTTTGGGCGTGTTTTCAGAGGTTTGGGCATTCAACGTGCAAGTGGCCCCTAGCAAGAATCCGATACCGGCAAGACAACCAAAAATTGATTTGAATATCATGGCTTCCTCCAAAACTAATGAAACTTTGTGACGCGATTGATGTCGGTGCGAATCACACATATGCATCATTGTATTCGATGCTGTGCAGCTAGACGGAGAATGAACGTTTCCAGGTTTGGAAGGCAACCGTGGCGTGCGTCACTACAGTCGACCTTGGTCTTGGGAACGGCTGGCGGTAACGGACTGCCAAAAATGGCTGCCATTGATCGCTTCGATCACAGCAACGGCCACGATTTTGGTTCGCGAAAGTACTTGCGAATCGTTACCACGACTTACTTATTCAAACAGCGACGTCACTGGCAACGCTTTAACCAGTTCGCGAGGTTGGTTCAAATGATTCATGACCGTCGTCTCGGGGTCGATCCCAAACGCATGGTAAATCGAAGCCAACAGTTCTCCAGGGTGAACCGGATCTTCCAATGGCGCTGATGCGGTTGCATCTGACTTTCCATGAACGTAGCCTCGTTTGGTCCCGGCACCTGCGACCAAACCGGTGTAACAGTAAGGCCAGTGATCACGACCGTCGTTCGAATTGTTGTTACCTGACGTGCTGACGCCCCGTTGTGGACTGCGACCGAATTCGCCGATCGCGACCAGCATCGTGTCTTCCATCATGCCACGTTCGTCGAGGTCTTCAATCAACGCGCTTAAACCTTGATCGAACATAGGAGCCGACTGGTTCTTCATCCGCTTGCTCAGTTCAACATGTTGATCCCAGCTGTGATTGTCACTATTGGCAACCTTGGGCCAAATGACTTCGACCACACGTGTTCCCGCTTCGACCAGTCTTCGCGCCAACAATAGACTGTCACCAAACGTGTTCCGACCATATTTTTCGCGAGTTTGTTCCGTTTCTTCTTCAAACTCAAACGCCTTTCGAGCGCGACCTGAGACGACCAGATCCAGTGCCTTTTCATAGTGCTGGTCCAGTTTGAATGAGGCGACTGCTTTGTCGATTTCTGGCATCTGTTGATTCAACAAACTGCGCAACTTCGCCCGTCGTCTCAGTCGAACCGAGAAAACTTCTTCCGGTAATTTCAAATCGTCGATCTTGATCCGGTTCATCTTTTCCATATCCAGATCATTGCCGGAGGGATACAGCGTGTACGGATCGTACGCTTTGCCAAGAAATCCTGCTGATCCACCTTTGCCGACCACGTTGCTCTCTTGCAGAGGTCGAGGCAACATGACGAAGGGCAACATTGGAACTTCGACCGGCTTCATTTTGACCAGGTGCGAACCAAAGTTTGGAAAGTCTTTGGGGGTTGGTGGTTCCAGTTGTCCAGACGGGCTGACTTTGTCCGTCGTATAACCGGTCATCATCTGGTAAATCGCAGCTGTGTGGTTGAATAGTCCTTTTGGCGTGTAGCTCATCGATCGGATTAACGTAAATCGATCATTTAGCTGAGCGAGCTTGGGAAGGTTTTCGGTGAACTTGACACCAGGGATCTTGGTCGAGATCGGCTTAAACACACTCTTCACATTGTCTGGCACATTCTCTTTGGGGTCCCAAAGATCGATGTGACTCGGTCCGCCTTGCAAGTAGACCATGATAATACGCTTGGCTTTGTTCCATCCCGGCTGATCGGCCAACGGTGAAACCGTGTTGGCGTTTGCCTGCTTGAGCGTCAACAAGCCGCCCAGCGTAATTCCCAATGCACAGCTGCCACCAATTCGCAACACATCGCGGCGAGTGACTTTCAAACTGGAATCACACAAGTCGCGTCCTGGTTTTCCGACGATTCGTAACATCGTTTTCCTCGAGTGGTCTGGTGCGTATTAGTGGAGTCGAATGTTCGTTGAGTTTAGTGGTTAAACAGAAACGCCGGGCTGTTGATCAACGCCCACGTTAAGTCCTGGGCCGCCGTTAAACGACGATTGGCCAGCTGTGTTTCGCTTTGCTTCAGATTGCGCTGTAGTTCTGCAAGTGTTGCGTCGATTGGAACCGGTCGCTCCATCCGCGCAAGTTTCTTGCGAGCTTTTTCAATTTCAGGATGGACTTCAACCGGTTTCTTGGCTGTTGCCACCGCCTCTGTCAGACGTGCCATTTGCACATCGTCCCGTTTTGCAAGCGCTTCCAGTTGTTGACGTTCTTCCTTGGACAATGTGTCACCTGGACGCGTCAGTTGGGCAATCAACGATTCTGAGAGGCTCAATCCAGCATCGTCATGGTATCGGCTGACAGAAATTCGAAAGCAGCCGATTCGATGTTGTTCGTCATGCTTCTGCGTAAAACGGAATCGAAGCAATGATCCCTGACTGTAGCCGATCGGCATCTGCAACTTGAACGTCGCCCAATGAGTTTTGCCACCTTCGGGATGAACGGCCCAACCTTGTCGATTCTTCTTTCCGTCGAAGGTATTTTCGATTGGAAATCCTTGCTGCATAAAATCTACTCGACCAGAAACAATCTTGACTGGATTCCATTGGTCGGGTCGTTGCGGGTCAGCGATTTCAACTTCAAATTCAGAAAGCACGAAATTGCCATTATCGGCGAGCCCTGGACCTTTGTTGGGAAGTGCGTCGTCAGCAAGCAGTTCCAGCCGAACGTGTGAGATCCCTGTCAGGTCGGTCGACGCATAGGCGACGCTGTCGGACTGGTCCAGTTTTTCCTTTTTGATCAAAACCGAACGATCTGCGCGAACGGTGTAGCCGCGTTTGCTTTTGGTTTTCAAACGCTCGATGACCAATGGGTGCCACTGGATGCCATATAGTTGTCGCTGTTTCCACTGGTCGTACGATTCAGCAGACGCGGCGTAGTCGGCCAGTGCTTTTTCGGCGGACGCAATCGCTTGTTCGCGATCCGACTCTTTCTTGATCAATGCTGGATCGAACTTAGCAACTGCAGCGTCGGTTTCTTTCTTCGCCGCCTCGATCGCTTGACTTCTGGCGGATTCCAACTTTGGCCGTTCGTTGTCAAACCACGTTTGGCGTTGATCGCGTTGTTTGACGAGTGCGTCATGGTCCCCTTGAATCTCCTTGAACGCACTGATTGACAATTCAATCTCTTCTGGTGTTGCAGGTCGATTCAGGACTCGCATAAAAATCTGATCCACAAGTTTGGAGTCATCGGCTTCCGCAGCGACCAGTTTGGCGATCGCGTTGTTTGGATCGTTAATCGCTTTTGCAAGATCCGGGCCGCTGACGAAAGCGAGCACGCTTCCGAGTTGCAAGTCATTGGAACGTTCGCACTCGCAGACGCTTTCGCGCGAGGGCCGGCCAAGTGTCGAAAGGAAACCGCTGGGCAGCGTCACTCCGCTGTCTGGTAGAGCTGCAGCGCGTGTGCCCGGTTTGACACCGGGGATATTCAACTTGCTTCCCGTCACTGAATGGATCGAATCAAACAGGACTTCAGCCGGCAAACGACGGGCAAGTGCATGAGAAAAATTGACGTCATCGTCGGTATTGAATCGGTTGGTCTCGACAGAAAGCTGGTACGTGCGTGATTGACATATCAAGCGAATCACGTGACGCATGTCGAAATCGGATTTTACAAACTCGGAACGCAAATGCTCCAGCAATTCCGGATTTGAAGGCGGGTTGCCCGCGCGAATATCATCCAGCGGCTCAATCAAGCCGGCGCCCATCATGTAGCCCCAAAGCCGATTCACATAGCTGGTTGCGAAATACGGATTCTCCGGTGAAGTGATCCACTGGGCCAACTGTTGTCGCCGAGGTGATTCAGCTTCTTTCGTCTGGTTCGCTTCGAAAGGAAACTTCGGCGTTACGACTTTGCCGGTTCGCACATGAAGAATGTCGCCCTGAGTTTGATCTGAGATTAACTCGTACAACGGTTTGGCACCCTCGACCGCGGTGCCGCCAACTTTTTTGCCTTCGGATTGCGGGTCAGGGGCGCGTTTGATTTGTGCAAAGAAGGCAGCGGTTTCGTAATATTGATCCTGCGTCCATCGTTCAAATGGATGGTCATGGCATTTGTTGCAATTGAAACGTGTCGCCAAAAAGAGGTGCGTCGTGTTCTCCATCGCATCTTCGGGGGTCCGATGGATTTTGTAATACGCCGCCGCAGGATTGTCTTTGTTGGATCCACTTGCAGTCAGAATTTCTCGAGCGAACTCATCGTAGGGGCGATTGTCTCTGACTTGATCTCGTAACCATGATCGCAGCGACGTGGCACCTTCGGTACCCAGATACTTGCGATTGACTTGCATCAGGTCGGCCCATTTATTGGACCAGTGTTCGACAAACGCTTCGCTGCCGATCAACTGCTCAATCAGTTCATTTCGCTTTTCTCGAGTCGGTCGCTTGTCACCCAGAAACGAATTCACTTGTTCAACGTTTGGTGGCAACCCGGTCAGGTCCAAATACACCCTTCGAACAAACTCGGCGTCATCACAAAGTCCAGACGGTTGAATTTTGAGTCGTTCCCATTTGGCCGCGACGAGTTCATCAATCGTTGACCATGATTCTGGAGGCTGCCATTGGAATCCGGTTCGGTCGCCCATCACCGTCAAAGTTGTGGAAGTAAACGCGCCTTCGTATCGAGCCAGAATCGCCGCTTCACCTCGTCGCAACGCGGTGACATGTGAGCCATCCACTTTGGCGATTTCGATATTGCCGATCTCCACAACCGCTTCGTGGGTTACATCAACGGTTGATCCATCTGAATAGCTGGCCACGACTCGCATCTGTTGAAGATCACCCGCACGATTGAGCACAGGATTTTCTGGCAAAACTTTTACTTCCGTAACTCGTGGAGACTCCATGTCAAGAATCGCACCATCGGCAATCCATTTTTGGATTAAGGAAAAATATTTGTCGCCAGGCTTAACAAGTTGGCCACCTTCGTGCGGCACCAGCGCGGAAGGTTTCATCAACATCAAGCTTTGGTGAGGCGCGATTAAGTTGACACGACGCGAGCCCAGCTCATCGGTAAATGAGCGAATGTCATACAACGGATCGTAGCCGCGAAGAGACAGCTTGAAACCTTTCTTGCCGCCCTGGCTGCCGTGGCAAGTCCCAGCGTTACAACCGAGCTTGGTCAGGACCGGATTGACGTCGCGAATGAAGTTCGGTGAAAACTCGGCATCATCCAATTCCACAGACACTGGAACATTTTTGACAAGTCCCTCGAACGAGAGGGTCAGAATGGTCGTGCCATTGGCGAGCGGTTCGATCAGCGAACCGTGGACAGAGATCGTCGTGTTGTCAAATTGCCCGATTTGAACATGATGAGAAACGTCCACGAGCGAATCATCCTCCAGTTTCGCTTGCACAACCAACTGAACGTAATCGGTCGGTTTGGCGAACTGGATGCTTGGTGGTGAGATGACCAGGTCGACAACATTGAAGTCAAGCTTGAGTTTAACATCGGGACGATTGGGCCGTTCGTGATCACTGTAGGTCCAACGATTCTGTTCGCTAATGACAGGGGATGTTTCTGGCTCAATTGGTACGAGTTGACCAACGGATTTACCTGTTTCTGTCGCGAGAAACCGAATGACACCCTCAGTCCCACCAATCGCCAACCAAGTTCCGTCATGCGAAAAATCGACTGAATAGAGAGGCTGATCAAACGAAAGCTGAGCGAGTGCCGGTCCGCCAGTGACGTACTCTTTCAGTCGTTTCTTTTCTTTTGCGTTTTGAGCAGAGACGACTTTGGAAACGATTGCTTTGATATCGTCCGGCTGTTTCTTGTCAAACTCCAGCGAGTAAACTCCGAGGTGGCCTTTACCATCAAGGCTGCTGACGGCGGCCAATCGTTTTCCGTCATGACTGATGGCGATGGCATTGATTCGCCCTTCCAATTTAGGAAAGGCTTTGATCAGATTCGCATCGTCACCAATGACTCGTTTCGTCAATCGATTCATGCGATACAAACGAGGGACACCATCTGCACCGCCAATAGCGACAAAGTTGTCCTGAGGATCACGCGCGACAGCGGCAATTCCGCCCTTGAGAACACCAGGCGTGATTGAAGTAATGTTGTCAACGAATCGTTCGGTCGGAACATCGATCAGTTTGCAGGACATGTCACGACCGACAGAAACCAATTGTTTGGCGTCCTTTGAAAACACGGTGTCTAGCACCCAATCATCATGAGCACCTTGAAACAGGACCTGCGCGCCGCTACTGGCATCGATCACTCGGACGGTGGTATCCGTACAACCAAATGAGATCAATCTACTATCGGGCGACCAATTCACTCCGAAGACGGTATCGTGGGCAACGGTTTTCGAGAGTTGCAGCTGACCGTTCGTGGTATCCCAGACCTGGATTTCACCGAACTCGGCTGGACGTCCTCCTGCGACTGCCAATCGTTTTCCGTCGGGACTGAAGCGAACTTTTTCG
The DNA here is from genome assembly GCA_038534355.1 of Planctomycetota bacterium. Lineage (GTDB taxonomy): Bacteria > Planctomycetota > Planctomycetia > Pirellulales > Pirellulaceae > Mariniblastus. The sequence continues at coordinate 153,014 of JBCAWX010000002.1, read as the reverse complement.
ATCCGTGAACTGAGCCCGATCAACCGATGTCGAATGGTCGCATTGGCGAGCGATTCAGAATCGATTGAGGTCAGATCTTTATCCACCAAGGGGGACTCGAGAATGAGTACCTCGTGGAACCCGCTAATGGCGATCGTCTTGCCATCGGGTGCTACGTCGAGCGACGTGATGAAGGGTTGTCGCGAGTAAGTCGGCGGATTCTTTTGGGTAAAGATTGGGCGTTCGTTTTGATGGTCATTTTTGGCACCGTCTGCAATCCATTTTCGAATGACGTCAAAATCAACTTCGGAAACAGGGTCGCCTTCAGGAGGCATCTCCGCTTTCCCGTCATGAGTGGCGATCAGGTCCAGTAATCGGCTTTCGTCAGGTTGCCCCGGGACGATTGCGGCTTCGCCAGATTCACCACCGGCTAATAAGGACTCAAATTGTGTCATTACGTAGTCGCCGCGATTAATGTTGCCTTGATGACAACCAAAACACTTGGCGGCAAGAATGGGTCGCACGTGTTTCGCAAAACTGATCGTTTCGTTCGCATCGACCGACTGAGCTGTCGCTGTTCCGCAACATGAAATGCTGCCGACAACCATCAAAGCGGCCAGAAACAACTGACATCGAAAAACAGAATGATTCATTCGAAGGTACTGTTGGGAATGTGGAAGGCGAACTCCCGCGTTGCAGCGAATTCGACGATCAGTGAGATCGCGAACGAGATACGAAGGAAGTTGGTAGGACGGATGCTTGCCGATAAACGCGGTCAGAGCGAGAACTTACTAAACTCAAATTGACATTTGACTCAATTATGGCCGCGCCATGTGGCTGATTCAACGATCGCGAGGTCACAGTGACGAACTTGGCCAAAAATCGAAGCGATCATTCTGATTCGTTTGATACAGCCAAGATACGTTTTGAGTCGACAAAAACCGATACCAGTTGTATCTGTGGACGGTTGTATCGCGTCTTATCCACCAACTGGATTGGTGAGCTGCGGCATGAAATGACCGTTCGAACCGTCGCTGGCGCTTGAATTTACCCGTATTCCCTGTATTAATAGAGCCAAGGGCAAATAGGAGTTGGGAATGATCGACGTAGATATTGAAGAGCCGGCGATCAGCCGTGGCATGCTACGGTCGTGGATCTCGCTTGGCGTTTCTTGCGTGACACATTTGATTTTGTTCGTCGCATTGACTCTGGTTGTTTATACGGCCAATCGTGTCGGGGTCATCGAGCTCCAAGCGGAGACGGTTGCTCAGCAAGAAGACTTTCACGAAAGTCTTGATCAGGAAATTCGCATCGAGGCTCCCACAGAGTTGTTGGAGTCTGAGCCAGAGATTTTGACAGAAGCACTTGAAGAAGTGCCTTTGGAGGAAGCGGTCGACTGGAGCGCCGCACTTGCAGACTCAGCCTATTCAGTTGCCGGTGAAAGCGATCTGATCGATACGGAATTCGCCGAGACAACAAGTGGCGGGTTCTTTGGAATCAAACCGACCGGGAACAGAATTGTCTACATCATCGACATGTCGCCAAGCATGGCGAACGGTAACTACGAACGTCGATTCGATCGAGCGGTTTCAGAAGTCCTCAGCAGCGTTGACCAGTTGGCCGAAGAGCAGACGTTTTTCGTTTATTTGTTCTGTTTTGAAAAACGTGAGATGAATATCGTCGGTGCGAGACAGTTTTGCTTCCCGACAAAAGAGAACAAAGTGGCGCTGGCAAAATGGTTGACCGACACCCAGCTCGATTCAGGGACCGATCCTCGCGAAGCCTTGGTCGCCGCCTTGAAAATGAAACCGAGCTGTTGCTTTCTGCTGTCGGACGGCGAGTTCAATGGACGACGTTATGGGACCGGGAAATATGGTGGGGGACGACGTGCCCCAACAACCGTAGAGCTGGCTCGAAAACACAACCTTAGCGGCTGTCCGATTCATACGATTGGTCTCGAGGACGAGGGGAGTCAAAAGATGATGACTCAAATCGCGGAACAATCAAATGGGCTTTACAAGTTCATCCCGGAACTTGGCGGGTTTGACGATTAGCTCAAACCGTTCCGCGGTAGCTCCGCCATTTCGGCGGTAGCTCAGCGTCTACCGCGAGCCGCGAAAACAGACGCTCGTGAGATGGTAACTCATCGGCGTTTGAATATTTCTTTTTGATTCGCAAATATCTGCTGTAACAGACCGGACCTTGGGGCGAATGTGATGAAGTCGAACCTTTAGTCCGAGGACCATCATGTTGGAAACCCAAAAAACACTTGCAAAAACGTCGGTGAATCTGTTTGCAATTCTCTTAGTCACTGTTTGCTGTTGGCCCATGCTTTGCTTTGGGCAAGAACTGACACCTGATCAAGTCGATCCCAAAATGGCCCCTTCCACTCGCAACCTTCGAGGCAACTGGCAGGCTAAAGGAATCGGCAGAGGAATTTATGACATTCCTAAAGCAGGTCAACGAGCGCCGAGTTTTCCAGAGCGAGGTACGATGAATCTACTCTACAATCCTCCGCGTGGCATACTCGTGCCAAGTGATCGCGATTACAAAAAAGGATTTCAACTGCTCAATCAAGCGCCGCAACCCTACAATGGCATTGGGAATGGTATCAATGGCCAAAGTGGCCAGCTTGGGAACACGAACAAAACCGCGTTGGCGTTGGGTGAGATTTTCAAAGCCTTCTACCACGAAGCTGATTTTGTTAAAGCGGGCAGTCGACTTCATCAACTGGAGAGCCTTGATGGGTTGAGTCACAGTTTTGCTGAACTCCAAAAGTCTCAACCGGTGAGCCGAGTCATTTTCGAGAAGCAATACACGGCGCTTCAAGCCGCTGCTTATGAAGATGGCTGCGACGATCTAGTGATTCTGCTCGCTGGGTTCCAACATTACCAGCTGGGGCATTTTGATGAAGCCGAGCGAGAGCTGTTGCGATTTTTAAAGCGTCGCCATGCAGACACGATGGGCATGAAGCTGCTACTCAAAATCCGATCCGAGAAACCGCCTCAACCTACTCCGATTGAAGAACTCGAAGACGATCGTTAGGCGGTAGCAATTCGAGGATGAGTTCCACAGGCACGGCGTCGATCCAGCTCTTTAAACTTGCCGCGGCAAAGCTGAGTACATTGCGTATCTACCAAGACCGGTGGAAGATATTCTTTGGGTTCCCGTGGGCTGGCATGTGAGCTTGGGTTCCGTTTAAAAATTGCCAACGTTGTTGAGAATGTTGATGTATTGCTGTACGGCAAAAATGCAAATTGCCGCGACGATACCTGCGACCAGCAGCAAGGTTAGCACGAACCCAATCGTCCCGATCGCCTTGAGATTTAGCTCGGCCTTGGCCTGATAGTCGTCGGACAATCGATACATCGATTCGGCAAGTTCCCCGGCCGTCTCTCCATTGTCGACGTACATCAACAACTGTTCCGGAAACGTCTCTGTATTCTTGAGTGTCTCGTGGAATCGATTCCCTGCTTGCAACGACCTGCAGATTTGCGGTTCAAGTTGCTGATAGTAGTAGAGTTCTGTTGCTCGCAACGACAATTGTGCGATATCGATAGCGCTCATCCCGGCGTTTTCCGCAATCGACATCGTCCAAGAGAACCGTGACAACGCCAAGGCTTCGATCGTTGGGCCGATTAATGGAATCCGCATTGCCAATCGAATCGGAAGATTGCCAAACCACCCGCGCGCAGTTCCGATGACCAGCGTCGCCATGGCGGCAAAAAATGAGATCACCAACACGAAGTAAGCCGTCACATTGCCCATGGTACTGCCCATCCATAGCCAGTCCATCTTGTCCATTCCCAGCGTTTCCATCATGTTGTCGGCAATGATCATCAAGCCACCGACAATCAAGATCGCGAAACACAATTCAAAGGCAGGCCAAGCCAGCGCCTGAAGAAAATTATTTCGAAACGTGACCAGGCTTTTGTAGTGGTTGCCAAGTTTCGCAAACGCCTCTTCCAAGCGACCGCCCCGTTCGCCAGCTTTGACGACCGAGATCGCCAAATCGGGAAAGTACCCGTCGGTGGCCTCCATCGCTTCCGCCAGTTCTTTTCCTTCACCGAGCAGGCGATGGATGCGTCGAGCACGCAGCTTGAACGCCGGGGTACCATTTTGCATCTCTTTTTCAATTGCGGTGCGAATATCAATCCCAGCGGCATAACTGGTGGATAAACGAAGAAAGAGTTTCGCCATCTGGGATTTGCTGATTTTCGCCATGTCTTACAATCCAAGGGATACTTTGGGGCTATTGAATTGGCCGTACAACCGAGTCAAATCGTCGATCTGAAACAAGTTCGGCTGATCGTTATTGCCAGCGGCTTCAATTTTAGTGTTTTGGTGTCCAGCGGACGATAACGGAAATGTGTGGTTTTTGTTAGGCATTGGTCTCGAAACTGAATTTCACGGTCGACCACCGAATGTCCGTTGACAATAATAGAGTCTAATCAATTTCGACTTCGACAAGCTCAAGGGCCGCTTGGGAAGTCTTGGTTAAATCGTTTTATAAAATTCGTTTTTTATAAAAACCGTTTCGTAAAACGAAATGGCACAACGAATCATGATCCATCGTTGTGCGACTTGGATGGGAAACAACTTTTTTAAATTGGAATGATCATGTCACCAACTGACATTCGCCCTGAATTCTGGCTTTCAAGCCAACGATTGGTGCGACTCACCATTGGTCCTGCTACGTGCTCATGGTGGTTGTGTGGCGTTGCGATGCTGTTGATGCTTCCCTCCATTTCAAACGCAGGTGTTTGGGATGACGACGCCATTGATCGGGAATCACTCAAATTTCACGATGAAATTCGGCTCCGATCTGGACAGGTCCTTCAAGGGACTCTCATTGGCCAGAAAACAATTGACGGTAAAAAGATTATTGAGTTTGAATCGTTGGATGGCGACCAATTGACAATTGCCATTTCTCGAATCGTCGACCAAAAAGGAGTGCGTCCGATCAATGCCCCTGCCAAACGGTACAACAGCATGTTGGACCAGTTGGAAGATACCGCCAAATGGCATCACGATATGGTGTTGTGGTGTGAAGAGCAGGATCGCGGCTCCGTCATGTTTAAAGATCAGATCCGTTTCCATCGAATGCGGATCATGGCGTTGGATCCCAACGATGAAAAAGTTCGTCGCCAATTGAACTACAAGTTTGTTGAAGGGCAAGGCAAGTGGGTCCTCGAAGAACAGTATTGGAAATCGATTGGCTATGTCGGCAGCGGATCCAATTGGATCCCAACCATGCAAAAGGATTTGGACAATCGCAGCAGCACGATTCGGAAAACAACACCACCAAGCATCGCTGCCTATAACGCCTGGGAACGACGGTTTCGAAACATGTCCTTGCAACAGGCACAAGGCCAACTCTTGCAAATGACCGACGAGATTTTGATCGCCAAGTTGATTGAGCGATTGCCAAAAGAGAAGAATTCTCAAAAAGTGGCCATGTACATTGAGGCGTTTGGAAAAATCCCCAGCCCCAATTCGGCACGAGGTTTGATCTTTTGTTTCATGGAATTGGGTAATGATCGAGCACTGGACCTGTTGCAACAAGAAGGATTTAACCGAAGTTCCGTCTCAGCCGAGCTCGTCAACTATCTGGGCAATCCAAACAATGCCGTGATCAATCGAGCCGCGTTTGCCATTGGCGAACTCAACACGACCAATTCAATCCTTGCCTTGGCCGATGCATTAATTACGGAACACACCGTTCGACCCGCAGGAGATCCGGGGCGCATCAACACAACGTTTGGAAACAACGGCGTCAGCGGGATGCAGTTTGGTGGCGGTAACGGTCCCACAAAAATGATGTTTAAAAACGATGACGTCTTGAACGCTCTAAGAAAGATTTCTGAAGAAGATTTTGGGGATCTGAATTACGACAAAGGTGTATGGCAACGCTGGTACATCGCAAATTACACCCATCGAAACCTGAAAGCGCGTCGTTAGTTCCCAAAAAGGACCAACACCGCGACGTGGACCGGCGTCGTCAATCTCAGTTGTCACGCCGATCGGTTGTCGTTTCAGTTGTGGTTTCAGTAGACAGAGCAGGCTAAAATGCGTTTCCTTGTGTGGGGCAACTGATTGAGTCGACCGAAAGCAATGAAATGAAACTGATTGGACACGCATTTGTCACAGGACGAATCGACTTCACAAGGGAATTGAATCCTTGGGCGTTCCAACGAATCGATGCCGGGATGAAGAAGAGTCAACGTGATCGCATCTTCGTTGATCCCACTCAAGCAAAATTTGAATTGGTCTCTGCGCCCGTCAATGAAGGCGAAGACCCGGAGTGGATGTCCCAGACCGAACGCATCTTGCGTTGCTCCGAATCGGTCTACCTGCAATACAAAAATGGTGTGCTGAGATTCCGCGTTGCCAATTTGGACGCTGGAAAAGACCGAAGTTTCGTCACGATTGGGACACAGGAAGAGTTTGACCATTTTGCAGCATCGAAATGGAACAAGATCCGGTACTTTTACGCAGAACGTCGACCAGGTGCGTTTTGCTTTGATTTCAACACCATGATCACCCATCGAGATGGTGTGGAACTCGAAACGCGGCCGATGGAGTTGGAATTGCGGTTGGATCAAAACCACCTCAGCGGTCGACCTCAACTGGTAATCGATGCCACTGGATCCGGGGCACCATTAGAAATCATCGAATGGCGTGGCAATGTCAAAGAAGGTGAAACGGCTCGCTACTCGCCCACGAAATCCCATATGGTTTGCAGTGTCCGCAATGTCAATCGACCGTTCACGCTGCTACATGAAGACCGAAAAGAATTTCGTTCGCACTCATACACGTTCAATGGCGAAAAGATGGATAAACTTCTTGATCGCGTCATCGAACGAAAACTGAAATCGATTGAAGCCGACGAAGCTGCAGAACTAAACGGCTGATGCTCGACGAGAACTGACGACGGGAAAAGGTTGGGTACAATTTCGACCCTGACGTTAAAAGGGTGATTCGTCGCGACGATCCCATTCTTTTATTTCTGCATGGCACCGATTAATATCCGTCATCTCCGTTTCTTTCCTCGTTTCAACTGATGCCACGATCAATGCCTGACCGCGAAGTACTTGCTGAGAAAATCCGTGCCCTCCGTCCGTGGCACCACGATATTGAGCTGTTTGATGATTTCTCTACTGGAAAAGTGTTCTCTCCAGATGGAAAACTGGCTGGGAAGGACAACGATGGGGTCAGTCTGATTTCCCCGCGATCGCGGTATTTTGGACGCATGCGTCAGCTGTTTCCCGAAGGTCTCTCTGGCAAACATTTTCTCGATTGTGCTTGCAACGCTGGGGCCTATTGTTTCTGGGCCCGAGAACTCGACGCCGAACGTGTGGTTGGCTTCGATGTGCGGGAGCACTGGATTGAGCAGGCAAAATTTGTTCAGCAACACCGGACCTTCCAGCCAGTCGATCGCATCGAGTTTTTTGTTCGCGATCTGTACGATCTACCTGGCCTTGGTCTCGATCCATTCGATGTTACCTATTTCAGCGGCATCTTTTATCATCTGCCCGATCCAATTACGGGCCTAAAGATTGCGGCGGATTTGACCCGCGAGATCATGATTTTCAACACAGCGATGATGCCACCCGGGGACTATCAAAATGGAATGACGATCGCGCATGAAAGCCGCACCAAAGTGATGTCTGGAGTTCATGAACTTTCATGGTTCCCCAACAACAAAGAAACGTTGCGTGACATTCTGTTGTGGATGGGCTTCAAAGAGCAAAAGATCTCGATGCTCAACGAAAACAAGACTGACGCGCCGCGGAGCCGCATTGAAATCATCGCCGCCCGTGAGCGAGGACGCCTGGAAAACTTTGATGGCGAAGTACTCGTTTGAAATCTGGGCCAAAGCGCAAACACGACTTTTCGTCGACATCGACTTCAATAAAAAAAGCCGCCAGCAGATTGCTGGCGGCTTTTGAGTTTTACTTATGACCGAAGTCGACGCTAGTTGGAAAGCCCAACGTTGTCTTCTTCAATCTCACGCTGGATGATGATTCGTGGTGTGACCATCATCATCAGGTGGTTGGTTTCATGACCAATCGCAACGTTTTTGAACAAGCGATTGACGTATGGCAGATTCGACAGGAACGGTACACCCGATTCAGTACGACCTTCTGACATTCGTTTGATACCACCCATCAACACGGTTCCACCGTCAGGAACACTGACAACGGTACTGACCGACGTACTCGCCAAGGTTGGCAACTGAACGGTAATACCCTGAACCGACGTTTGCAGTTCTTCGTTAGTGTCGTCAGCGTTTTGGCCGGCGTTAACGATGTCCAACAAATCATCCAAAACCGAGTTGGTCGTTTGCTCAGTCGTCTGGCTTCCGTCAAACGTAAACGTGTTGACTTCGGTGACCTGACTGAAGAACGGTACCAACTGCAATCGAACGTATTTTCGATCCGCAGATACAACTGCGGTTACGTTCAGGTTGGTGCCATCAGGCAGCAATGTGATGATCGGCTGGTGAGCGACAGCGAAGTCACCAACAACTGGAACCACGGAGGTCACAAATGGTCGTTGTTGAGTATCGTTGATGGTCGCAGACTGACCGTTGAACATCGTTACGGTAGGTGCCTGAGTGATATTGGTTCGAACGTTTCCTTTTGCTGCGGACAGCAAGAAGAAGACTTCGATATCTGACAGGATGGCAAAACCGAGTGTTGCGGCAGACGCACCACCGTTGAAACCACCAAACAATGGCTCAGCAGCACCAAAGTTCCCTTGAAGGAACTCGATGTCACCGTCCGAAGTTGGGATTCGTGGATTCGCATCAATATTCTGCGTACCGATGATTCCACTTTGGGAGTTTCGGTCAGCAGCGATGGAAACGTTGTTGGAATCGTTGACAGCGAAGTCAAAGTCAATTCCAACTCGCTCGAAGAAGTCGTCTTGCAGCGTCACGAAACGAACTTCGACAACAATCTGGACGTCGTTGAGTTCGCGAAGCTTGCTCAACAGGTCCTGAATCTGGTCTTGAACTTCCTGAGTGTTGGAAACAACCAGGCTCAAGTTCTGAACGTAAGGGCGAATGGTTCCCAAACCTTGGGCATCATCCCACGACTCCGTCGCGATCGTTCCACGAATCAAATCGATCAGCGGAGTAAAGTCAGCCTCGGTGACACCACCGAGCGGCTTTTGACCGACGGTTGCGTAAGTTGGCTGGCCCATCTGAGGACCTCGGTTGTCGCCGTAGCCACCGTAGTTCAATCCACCGAATGGATTTCCCTGCTGCATGTTACCCAGTTGCTGAGCCATCGACAGCTGCGAGCGTGAAGCGTTGGTTTGAACGCTAGGCACATTCATCGAACCACCCATCGAACCGACCATACGCGGCTGCATGAACTCCATTTGGTAGGGGTTTTGCGGTGGTGTCATCGGCATCACCAAGTCACCAATGTAGTACGTCTTGTAACTGAGGTTAGACGATCGAGCGTCCTTGGTCGTAACTTTGATCACTTCGTTTTCAACAACGAACACAAGTCCTTTTTGCTCAACAATGATTTGTAGAGCACTTTCCAATGAGATCGGAGTCGTAATTGGAACGTTGACTGGTGTGTCGGTTAGAACGTTGTCATTGCTGAGTGCGAGTTGATCAAAGATGATGTTGACGCCACTTTGTCGTGACAACTGGTCAACGACTTCTGAAAGCGGGCCTCGGTATTCACCTTGAACCTGTTGGTTCTCAAGTGCGTTCCAGATTTTTGCTTCGGCTTCAGAACTGAAGCGTCGGCTGTTCATCTGGGCGGTACGTTCTTGTCCACGTTTGTAGAACTCCTCACGATCACCAAAGATCATCGGTGACTTGTCAGTGTCCAAATCAATCGCAGTCATCGACTGAGCGTTATAGATGTTGTTCCAGAAGAAATCTGACTTCCGTTCTTTCATCTGTTCGTTCATGTAGTTGCGTTGCATCATGACCGCTTTTTCCTTGAGCAAGACTGCAGTCTCGTTCTCGGGAGCCAACTCATAAGCTTGCTTGGCGATGACGGTCGCTTCTGCGAAGCGTTCTTCATTGACCAGATCGTTGTAAGTCTCAACGAGCTTTTGAAGCTGCGTTTCAACGTCGAGGCGACGTTGACGACGCAATTCAATGAACTCTTTGCGGCTCTGGTTGATTTCAGCATTTTCGATCGTCGACAGATTTTGCTCAATGTAAGTTTGAACTTCTGCCATATCGCGATCCATCATCGTCAACAGCGGACGTTGCTGTTGGGCGTCGAGCGATGACTGACCGATTCGATTGCGAATCATGGACATCTTTTGGAGGGCTTCGCGTGGACTCTTTTCGAGCAAACGTTCGGCTTCCGCACGATCACGGAAAACCTCTTTTTGCAGTTGGCGAAAAGCCGCGACGTCCTGTTCTTGAAGACTTTTTTCCAGCGGTTGGTTTTGTGAAGCCTGCTGGACCGGATTCGGATTGCTGGCAGACAAACGCAGCATCTGATCCTGGATGGACTGTCGAGTCAGTGCATCGAGCGCTTCACGATTGTCCCAAGCCCGTTGAAGGTAGTTCTTTGCCTCGGTACGGTTGCCGGCACGCAGCGATTCAATACCTGCTTGGTATAGTTCCGTTGCTGTGGTCGGAATCTTTGCCGCTTGTGGATTGCCAAACTGGTTTCCGTCATCGGTCATCGAGACGGCAACGTTGCGAGTCGTATCGCTGTTCGGGTTGTAGTCAGCGGTTTTGACACCACCATTGCCATCGCCATCGACCAACTGAGTTGGCGTGACGTTTGGATCAAACTTGGTTCGCGACATGACTTGCTGGACTTCCAACTCCAACTGCCAAGGTTGCTTGACGCCGTTGGTAAATGTCTCAGTTGGGACATTGAGTGCCTTGGCGTCGGCAATCATGGCAAGTGCGTCGTTGTATTGACCGCGATCAAAGGCGAGTTGTGCTCGGGACATCAGTTTCAGAGCATTGCTGGCCGGCGTATCAACGGGACCTGCTGCAGCGCGTCGAGCGTTCAGCATCTGTTCCAGTTTGTCGGGGCTACCTGTTTGGTCGTTGAACTCAACTGGAAACGTCCGAGCTTTTGCGATCATCGAGGTAGCATTGTCGAAATCACCATAGTGAATCAATGCTTCCGCTTGAATCAAAAAGTAGGAAGCGGCTGCCGTGTTAAACTGCGGGTCGCTTGCCTGAGCCATTTCGGCGAGTTGCGTCCTTCGTGCGACCAGTTGTTCGATGGTCGCTGGTGAGTCTCCCAACTGCTGAAAATCAACCGTGAGTTTCTTCGCAGCTGTCGCCAGTGATGATGCAGTTGGAAGGTCACCGTTGGCGAGTGCCCGCCGTGCCTTCAACATCAAACGTCTGGCTTCCGCTGATTGATCAGCAGAATTGGTTTGCATTCCGGCGCCTGTCGTGGTGACTGCTGCCGGCTGGTTTTGCGCCGACATGACCGGCGCGAATTCGTTTTGACCAAACGCCATCGACGGAAGAACCGCCAACGACGCGACAAGGGCCGTAGCCCAAAGACCTTTAAGCCGCACGGAGGCTTTCACGCAACTCTCCTTGTATTGTGACATCCAAATACCCTGCAATGTTTACCAGGCTGTTCCGCGGCATCGCAGGGTCTTTCATCCCCCTTTGCCGAACCCTGAATCCGTTTCAGGTGCTTTGACGTTGTAAAATCAATCACAACGTACCGGCGGAGTCCGCGGACAGCGCACAAATTATTCGAGGTAGGTAATTAGCGAGATGGAAAATGTGCGTCAACGCGGATATGGCTTAAAATTTCAAATAGTATTTGGCAGTGATAGCAGGGTCCGTCTGGCATGCCTAAAGTCGATTTTTTTCGACACAAAATCGCTTGGAGGGAGCTGAATTTGTAGAAACTTTCACCGCCAGGAATAATTGCCTAAAGAAAAAATATTTCGATCGTTACCGACTTTGAGGGCCACAACAGGGCAAACTGGACCTTCAAAAAGATGCCTAACTCATCAATTCGCGAAGTGTTCGCGTGGAGGCATTTCAACTCTTCAATCCCTTCCATTTTGCCCCTCACTCGAACTGGAAACCTCTGCCATGTGGGGCCTGTTCGCCAGAGAACCAACCAAATCGATGGGTCAAATTCGTTTTTTCCGGCAAACATGGCTAAAATGAAATCGCTGGCCCGCTGTGGTCATGCCAAACCTATAGATACGGATAACTTGTCGATGAAATCAATGATCAATTGTGGCTTGCATAATCGCGCGACCGACGTGTTGGGACGATTCACTTTGGCCTTCCTGTTTGCTCTATGCAGTCTGTTTTTGTTGGGGCAACAAGCCTCTGCCGAAGATGGATTTACCGAAGATGCGGCTGCGGCGGTGAAACAGGCGATCGAGCAGGACAAAGATATCCTGTTGCTTTTTACAGGATCGGATTGGTGCCCACCATGTAAGCGGCTCGAGGCAGAAGTCTTTTCGCAGCAGGAGTTTTTGGATGGCGCAAAAAAGGACTTCGTTTTGATCAAATTCGATTTTCCAAAACGAGCCGAACAGGACGACGCACTCAAAAAACAAAACGCAGAATGGTCTTCGCGGTTCGGTGTCGAGAGCTTTCCAACTGTGATTTTCACAGATCATGATTTGCGGCCAATCGGGTTTGCTGGATATGAAGAAGGTGGAGCTGAAAACTATCTGGAAGTCCTCAATGATTCTCGCCAGGCGCGAATCAATCGCGACAAGAAACTGGCGGCCGCTGAAAAAGCCGAAGGCGATGAGAAAGCCAAGTTGTTGGATGAAGCGTTGACAGAGATTGGCGAAGAAATTGTCAGCGTTTACTACACCGAATTGGTCGAAGAGATCGTTGCGATCGACAACGACAATCGTTTGGGGCTGCGTGCGAAATGGAACGCTGCCGCGGACGCTGAAATGCGAAAAGTCGTTATCACCGATCTGCTAATGATGTCGCGGCTTGGAAAACCGGAACAGGCGATTGCACTGATCGACGAAGTGATGCAGGAGATTGCCTTTTCCAACACTGAAAAGCTGACCATTTTGCAAATGAAACTGAATCTGGCCAAGTCGCTGAAGGACGCTGATCAAGTCGACGCGGTGCTCGATCAGATGATTGGGCTCGATGGCGTTGCCGGCACCACGCGCGACCGTTTGATCGCCAAAAAGGCTTACTTGATGGTTGGCGCGGAGCGAGGTAACGAAGCGATGGCGTTGCTTGATGCCGAACTCAAGAACAGCCCCAAAGCTGGTTATCTATTTTTGGCCAAAGGACAATTGTTAGCGGCCAAAAATCAACATGAAGAAGCGTTGGCCGTCTTTGCAGACGGAATCGATGTCGTCGTACAGAATGCTGACCTCTCGATCGAACTGGTCGCTGGCAAAGCTGACTCAATGTTTGCACTCGACAAACAGGACGAAGCGCTCAGGACTTTGGACGATTTTGCAGAGGATGCCAACATGCCAACAGACCTGCGAGCAGAAGCCTTGCTTCACAAAGCGATGATCATGCGGGCGATGGGCCGCGACCGGCAAGCTCAGCTGACCGAAAATCGGGCGATCGAGATTACTGAATCAGCCAAAGAGCGATCTGGAATCCAAAAGATCGTCGAGCAATTGCGAAAACGATAAACCGTTCAGGATCCGCAACGCGCGTCGCAGGATTCATTGAAAACGTTATCGATTCCAGTTACACTGACTGCCGGCAAATTGACACATGGTGCCATTCGACACCGTTGCTTCACCATAATGACAATCTTTTTTAGCAAAGATTTCCAGGAGTACCAATGACTAACAAGACGAATCGTCGTGACTTCAACAAATCGGCCGCTGCGCTCGGGATGGGCGCGTGGGTGCTTGGTGGAATTACACCTCCACCGAGCCGCTCGGCAAACGAAGAAATTCGTTTTGGCTGCATCGGCGTTGGAGGAAAAGGAAAGAGTGACTCCACCGACGCAGGCAAACATGGAAAAGTGGTTGCCATGTGCGATATCGACGAAGAAACACTTGGCAAGAAAAAATCCGAGTTCGGCGATGCCAAGACATTTTTTGACTATCGAAAAATGTTGGATGAAATGGGTGATGGCATCGACGCGGTCACCGTCAGTACACCTGACCACACGCATGCCGTTGCTTCACTAATGGCGATGCGAATGGGCAAACATATCTACTGCCAGAAGCCGCTGACGCACTCGATCGAAGAAGCCCGTATGATGGGCGACGTTGCTCGCGAGATGAAGCTGGTGACTCAAATGGGTAACCAGGGAACCGCAGGTAGTAACCTTCGCGAATCAGCCGCATTGATTCGCAAAGGAATCGTCGGAACCGTCAAAGAAGTTCATGTCTGGACCAATCGTCCGGTCTGGCCACAAAGTTACGGCCTGAAGGTGAAAACAAAGCCTGATAACGGCAAAGAGGACGAATGGGACCGTCGCAGCAAGCAAGTTCATTGGAAAGAATGGATCGGTCCTGCCGAAACTCGGATGTATAGTCCTGAAATTCACCCATTCAAATGGCGTGGTTTCTGGGATTTCGGAACTGGTGCACTTGGCGACATGGCGTGCCACACGCTGAACATGTCTTACATGGCGTTGGATCTTAAGTTTCCAACTTCCGTGGTTGCCGAGTGTGATGAACACGACGGCAATTGCTATCCTGCGAAATCAAAGATCGTCTTTGAGTTCCCGGAACTCGATGGACGCCCAGCGTTGAAGATGATTTGGTACGACGGAGGTGCTTTGCCGCCCGCCGAACTGATGAGTGATTTGCCGAAACAGAAAAAAGGCAAACGAATGCGACACTTCACCAGTGCGGCATTGGTTGTCGGTGATAAAGGCAAATTTTACTCGCCTGGCGACTACGGTGGTGTTCCAAACGAAACCGGTCTGATCGTTGATGGGGACTTCGTCCCACAACGTGAGATTGTTCGTCCTGAAGAAGGCGACAGTCCGTTTGCTGCATTCAAGAATATTGAATACACAAAATCGCCGGGACACTTTACTGAGTTTGCAGATGCTATTCTGGGTAATGGCAAAACCGTTTCCGAGTTTGTCGAGTACGCCGGACCGCTGACGGAAACCATCCTGCTTGGTAACCTCGCAGTCTGGTCGGGCAAAAAAATCGATTGGGACGCGAAAACGATGGTCGCTGCCAATGCTGACGAAGCGACCAAACGAATGGTCCGTCACCAGTACCTCAATGGATACTCGATTCATGAAGGTGCGGCTGCCAAAGGCTAAACCCGCACTGCGAATCATAAGTGATCCAAAAAACTGGGATCAGATACAAAAACCACCCTCAATCGAGGGTGGTTTTTTGTTGCGCATAAGTGCCGTTTTAAACCCCTTTAGCCAAAAAATCCGGCCAATGCCAACGAACGTCAGCATGTCGAACTCGTCAATCAAACTCGATCGAACACGAGTCTGACAGCGTATCGCGGCCCACAAAGACGATGGTTGTATCAATGCGACGTTAAACGAAAATCGCTGGCTCAGTTGATTCTGTTGAAAACGGCACTGGATTTCGGTACAGAGTTTGTAAGAATTCAGCTGCGACAGCGTACTATCCGAGGCGTTTTTCGGATGGAAGTCAACTTTTTCAAAAAGGCATCGACGATGTTCTCAAAAACCTCGAACCACTGGGCAATCATGATCATTGCAACCGTGGTCTGTTTTTCCGGCTGTTTCGGTACTACTTCGACGGTGAATTTTGACCTGCCGAATCAGGAAAAAGACTCGACGACTCAAGAAAAATCCACCGACAAAAATAACGAATCCAGCAAAGATAAAAAGAAGAAGAAAATGGAAACCGCGACGTTTGGAGCAGGATGTTTTTGGTGCGTTGAAGCTGTTTTTCAACAGCTCGAAGGTGTCGAAAAAGTGAAGTCTGGCTATATGGGTGGCTCAGTTGAAAATCCGACCTACAAAGAAGTCTGCGGCGGGACGACCGGTCACGCAGAAGTGATTCAAGTCGAATTCGATGCCAACGTGATCGGCTTTGACGATTTGCTTCAAGTGTTTTGGAAAACCCACGATCCGACAACGCTAAATCGACAGGGCGCCGATGTCGGCACTCAATATCGCTCGGCCGTTTTCTTTCACTCAGAGTCGCAAAAAGAGTTGGCTGAGATGTACAAGAAAAAACTGAACGAAGCGAAAGCGTTCCCCAACCCGATCGTGACTGAAGTCACCGAGGCGTCCAAGTTTTACGTTGCTGAGGACTATCACCAAAACTACTTCAACAACAACCAAGGTAATCCATACTGTCGAGCAGTGATTCCACCGAAGTTGGAGAAGCTGAAGAAGGTATTTGGCGACAAACTGAAAAAGTAATTCCCGTTCGCAGTGTCGGCTTCAGCCCTTCAGCCGGGCGTTAGCCGACACGTTCCGCCTCGATTCAGGCTACAAACCGTTGTTTCAGGCTTGGCGGACCGTTAAACCGACTTGATCAATAGCCAGATGATTCCTGCGTGCAGGATGACTGCCAGTCCAATCATGATCTTGAACGACACCTTCTGCGTTTTGTGTCGAAACCACTGTTGGCCAATCAACGCCCCCGGCCAACCACCAATCATCGTGAGAAAGTGAAGGCGGTCTTCTGGCACCCGCCATTGATTCCGTTTTGCCTGACGTTTGTCCCAACCAAAAACGCAAAACGTAATCAGGCTCGCGATGCCGACCCACGCGGCGTAAAAGATGGTGAGAAACTGGTGCATGGTCGAGCCTAGGCTTCTTTAAGTTTCAAAACCGTTTCGCGCGCACGTTCGAGGAACTCGTTCTTCGTCTCGCCGGACTCCAGCCAGATCGGCGCACCGATCGAGATGCAGCTGAGTAGAGGCACTGGAAGAAACTCACCTTTAGGCATCACTCGGTTTAGATTGTCGATATAGACCGGAACCAATTCGAGATCAGGTCGCTTTTTCGCCAAGTGGAAGATGCCGCTCTTGAATTCTCGGACTTCACCCGTGACGTTGCGACCACCTTCTGGAAAAACAATTAACGAACCGCTGTTGCCAATCTCGTCCAGCATGTAATCAATCGGACTGTTATGGACCTTGATCTTTTTGCGATCAATCATCAGCAAATTAAATGCGCGGGCCAAATACCGTCGAACGGCGCCGCCTTGCCAATAGTCGGCTGCGGCAACAGGGCGAGTTAGATTCCGAATCGATTTGGGGAGAGAAGCCCAAAGAACAATCGCATCGAGATGACTTGTGTGATTGGCAAAATAGATTCGTTGACAAGTATCCGGTTCGCACTCGATCCAGCGCACCGTCGCCCCACTGAGAACTTTGGCCAAGCCAGTCAAAAATGGGACCGTAATCTGTTTCATCAAAATCGAGTTTAAAGGACGTAGCGCGCTGTCTCGCCGAAATTCTACCGTTGAACCACATTCGTACCAGCAAGCTCACTCGGTGATTCCAGGCAACAGCTGTTGGGCGATCGATCCTATGCGAACTCCCCAATCGTCAAAGCCGGACTCTCCAGAGCACCCAGTTTCGCCATGTTTCCTGCGATGACAAGGTTTAATCTTTCAAAACGATGGACGGCACAGGAGGTCTGACTATAGTGATTGGGCCTGTTGAGCATTCGCTCAGGTTTTTCGGACAACGATCGTTCCTCTCTCCTAAAACAAATCTCGGAGTACACGCAAATGGTTACGTTTCTGGGTCGATGTGGCAGCGCACTGCTTCTGGCTGTTTTTCTAATCTCCGGGCTTTGCGCACAGGACATTGAAGCTCCCAGCAATGACGCAGTTTTTGTCAAAGTCACCCGTGACCGCGAATTGGTTGGAAGCCCAATTGAGCTGAGCCAGATCAAAGTCACGACCGGGTTTGGTGACGTCACCATTCCGATGACAAAAGTTGATGGCATCAAATTCCACGCCAACAATGACGACTCGGCAGTCATTGCCTTCAAAAACGGCGACTTGATCACCGGCAAGATTGATTTGCAGAAAGTCTCAATCAAAACCGAATGGGGCAAAGCTCACATCAATGTCTCGCAGATCGAAACTTTGACGTCGACCAAAGCGGCCCGGTTTTTCCCCGATGGAAACAAGGGATGGCGTTTTACCAGTGGTAGTACAGATCGATAGTGCTTGGATCATACGTTGAAATGAAGTCGACTCGGTTTCCATTGATCGGTCTCTGCACCGCCGGACTTTTGTTCTGGCTGACCCAACTTGCCGCAATCGGCCAAAGCACAGGTCAACCGTCCGAAGCAATGTCCGATGAGCGGGTTCGGCTGACCATGAAAATACGTCTGACCGACCAGCGAATCGCCAAACTTAAATCTACGGGACGTCTCAACGCCGAAGTCCCGTTGGACGCGCGAAACCGAATCGACGGCGTTCGGCTCAGTCGAGACTTCAGTTTCATCAACGGTGATTTTGTTGCGGATCAACACGTTGAGAAACGTGGAGACCTGCTCATCATTCATCTCGACGATGCCAAATTGGACCGTCTTGATTATCAGCCATTAATGTCCAAAGTCTACTTCTCCAATTACTCAACGGTGGTTCTCGCGTACCATCCAACTGTGACGTCTGCGACCGGCGAAACTCATTCGAAACAACTCGCCTCAAACGACTCTGAAGAAACGACGCTGTTTGCGAGAATTGACCAACGTCGGGGGATTCGAGGAAAGCTGATGCGACCGTCGACGATCGAAATGAAGACTCAGTTTGGAGGAGTGGAAGTCAATCCAGACAAGATCAAAGGCGTTCGATTTTTTAAAGATCGGCCAAGTGAAGTCACCGTTTGGATGGCGAATGGGGACCAAGTCAGCGGTACTATTTCGTTTGACGAAATTACCATGGCTTGCAGTTGGGGCGATCAATCGATTCCAGTTGCAGACCTGGAGTCATTGACGCGCACCCGGTTTACTGTGCTTCCCAAGCAAAAATCGGCCCGGCCATCCGCTTCGCCGTTTCAAGAACAATCGTCGTCACGATCAACGACGAAGCCAAACAAGGTTCCTGAGAAAGCGGGCATCAAGTCCGTGATCGAACCGCTCAGCAATAAAACTCAAAACAACGAATAACTAAAGTATCTGGAGAATCAAATGCTCGTCCAACGAACTCTCACCGCGTTTGTCGCACTCGCGTTGATCATCACCGCATCGAGCACAACGAGTGCTCAAGAACAGACCCGTTTTGTTCTTAAACTCAATGATGACCTCGTCAACAACCTGCGTAGTTTTGGATCGTTGACGTCCAACGTTGACGACCAGTTCAAGCAGCGGATCAGCATGATCGAGATCCAGTACGATGGCAAAACCAATGTGCCAGCGTCGACTTCTGACACGTCGATCTTGGTGGAATCGGGAACAGCGAACATCAGTATCAGCGACGAATTGATTGCCGATATTCAGAGAAATCCGGTCCGCATCAACGTGCCAGCAGACAAGCGAGACTTTTCCAAGATTTCGCTGAACTACGTGCTGCCAGCCAAACCAAACATGCCACTCTCCACGGGGCCGATACTGAATGATTCAGGTCAACCCGTTGACATGTACTACATCCGATTGAGCAACAGTGAGACAATGTCTGGTGGCATCGATGGTTTTGACAAGTTTGCGATCGAAACGCGTTTTGGCAACGTCTCGATGCCGATGGATCAAGTTGCCGGGATCAAATTCCACGTCGACGGCAAAGATTCGGCGGTCGTCGTCTTAAACAATGGTGACACGATTACTGGTGTGCCCACCATCCCAGCAATTTCGTTGAAAACCGATTGGGGCGTCGCCGATATCGAGCCCAAATTCATTGATGCACTGACGACGACGTCCAATGCGAAATTCACGCAAACCAATACCGATTTTGGATTGCGATGGGAGTTGAAAACAGGAGATTCATTCGCTCCCGGTGCTCCCGGCACCTCATTCCCCAATCGCTAGACCAATGAACTCGCTGACGATGATGGGACCAATGTGCAGCTGATTGAGGCTTCATCATTGGGCCATTTTTCACGATTCTCAATATCAAGCTCGACGATTCGTCGAGCTTTTTTTGATGTCGCGCTTCACGACAAGCAACGGGCAACAGTAGTCATCAAGTCACCGCAGCGTCCTGACGAGAGGTCTTCGAATCAGAAAGTCAGTGAATAGGTCCTGATTCAGTGAACCTGCCGATTGAAGCGGTGTCGGTTGGTTGTCCCAAGCAATGCAACGCGTGTTCTTCGGTCGGTTTGTGTTCAGTTGTTTGAATTTTGGAGTGGAAAAGATGGGGGCTTCAGGGAATGGCTTTGTCAAATACCCGAGAACGCCGCACTTGTTCGATTCAACGGGTACACCAGATGACAAGCGACTCGGCACAAGAGAGTCGGAAGCGATCATTTCAGACTCATCCTTGATCGTTGAAGAAAAACTTGATGGAACCAACGTTGGAATTCATTTTTGCGATGCGGGCAAGATGATTCTGCAATGTCGTGGGCACAAGATCACCAGCGGGATGCATCCGCAATACGATCTGTTCAAGCAATGGGCAATGGTTCAACGTGGACGATTGGAGCACATACTTGAGAATCGTTACATCCTGTTTGGC
This sequence comes from Planctomycetota bacterium, assembly GCA_038534355.1. GTDB lineage: Bacteria > Planctomycetota > Planctomycetia > Pirellulales > Pirellulaceae > Mariniblastus. The sequence goes on along the minus strand of JBCAWX010000002.1, from coordinate 132,509 downwards.
GAGTGGATGTATGCGAAGCACACGATTCACTACGCGAAATTGCCGCATTACTTTTTTGAGTTTGACATTTATGACAAGCAGGCACTGATTTTCTTGACGTTGAAGGACAGGCTTAAGATGCTCGCCGGTAGCGGTATCCTGACCGTGCCCATTTTGCATACGGGCGCAATCCATCAAAAAGACTTGTTGAGTCTGGTAACTGAGTCACGATTCGGTAGTCGATTTGAAAACCCTCGGACGCAAAAGTCGGATGGCTTGATGGAGGGGCTCTATGTTCGAACTGAGTCCGACAGGAAGGTTACTGCGAGGGCCAAGTTGGTTCGCCCAGAGTTCATTGAAAAGATCAATCAGAGCAGCCATTGGCAGCATCAAGTTATGGTGCCGAATCAACTTGCGGACGGAGTAGACATCTGGTGATGAATTTGACGGGGTCATCTTTCTGACCGCCGTCAAACTGAGGATTGCAATGACTTGGCAGCAAATCAAAAACAGATCCATCGACGAACTCCTTGACTGGTCGGAAGATCAGCCTTGGGCCCGCGCGATGTCCCAGTGCAAGCAAGATGGGGAATGGCACGCCGAGGGAGACGTATGGACTCACACCAAGATGGTTTGTCGTGAGTTAGTCAAGCTTGAAGAATGGGACAGTCTTTCCAGCGACGAACAGGAAATTCTGATGTTTACGGCGCTCTTTCATGATGTTGCGAAACCAATCACAACGCAAGAAGACCCAGAGAGCGGCCGAGTCTCATCTCCCAAGCATGCCGTCAAAGGTGAGCGGATAGCGCGGCAAATCTTGCGGGACCTGGGCTGTGACCTCGGCAAACGAGAGCAGATTGCCAATATGGTTCGCTATCACGGGCGTCCTGCATTTTTGACGGAACGATTGGAACCACCGCATGAAGTGGTTCGTCTTTCGTGGCTTGTTGAAAACCGATTGTTGTATCTGTTTGCGTTGGCGGATACACGCGGTCGCTTGACTCAATCGATGACACGACCGGAGGAAAACTTGCACTATTGGCGAATGCAATCAGAAGAGATGGCTTGCTATCGAAACCGTTTCCACTTTGAAAACAGTCAGGCAAGGTTTCTTTTTTTGAGCCAAAGAAGTTCGAACCTGTTTTATGTTCCACATTTGAACTTTGGTTCCAAGGTCACGATGATTTGCGGCTTACCCGGCAGTGGAAAGGATACGTGGTTAAAAGCTCACCGAGGTGACCTGCCCGTGGTTTCTCTTGATGAGATACGGCGCCAGATGGGAATTTCCGCTACGGATAATCAGGGCATTGTCGTGCAACGGGCCCGTGAAGAATGTCGTCGCTTGTTGAGGTCCGGAACCGATTTTGCGTTCAATGCGACCAATGTGGTCCGGCAAACTCGGACACGTTGGATCGATCTCTTCGTCGACTACAACGCATTCGTCGAGTTGGTCTATCTGGAACCACCGATCCCTCGACTCTTGGACCAGAATGCCCGACGGCCGACGGCAGTTCCCAACAACGTGATTTTGAAGCTTGCCGACAAATGTCAACCGCCGAATTGGAACGAGTGCCATCACCTGCTCATCACGGACGGAGTAGAGGCAATCTGAACGTGTGGTTCGGGTTCGCTTTATAGAAGTCAGTTGGCGTCTGTCGAAATGCTCGCTTGTTTTAAGGCAAACTTTCTGCGGCTGAGGATTCGTTAGGGCTTGGTCTGAGTGGGTCGCAAAGATAACAATGACGATTCGCAACGTTCGCACGATGAGGGTCAAGCGTCGCCCATTGCCGTATCGACTCGCTCGTATCGTAATTTTTTTCGCACGAAATTGATGATGGATCAGCCAGAAAAAGCCAAACCAAATACCTACTTCATCGAAGTCTCTGGAGCTGGAATTCCAGAAGTCGATGGACTGTTTGTGCCTTCAAACGAACCACCCAAAAAATCTGAATCGGGCACCGTTTCTTCGCTGGGATATTGGAATGGCAAAATGGCTTGGGACCGCGCCGATGGACGTTGCGAACGTAATCCATCACTGTCGTATTCCAACAGCTATCAATCATGGCGAATCGCGCGACTCGATGGGCATCTGGCCTACCACATTACTTGTGAAGATGAACTTCCGCCGACTGACCGCGAGTGGGACGTCTATAAAATGGGAGTTGCCCCGGCACCCCAAGTCGTGTTGCATCATTTCGATCCCAGGAAGCCATGCCCGAAACCAAATATCGTCTTTGTGCTCGGTGGGCCCGGCGCAGGGAAGGGGACGATGTGCGAGTTGGCCGAAATTCAGCTGGGATGGACGCACTTGTCCACCGGTGAACTGCTTCGTGCCGAACAGGAAACGAACAGCCCGGTTGCCCAAAAAATTAGAGACCTATTGGCTGGTGGCAATCTGGTGCCCGATGACATCGTGGTTGCGTTGGTGCGAGATTCCATGGAACGGATCACTCGCTCGACTGGCAAGGTGAACTTTTTGTTGGATGGGTTCCCACGTTGTCTTGGCAATATGGACGAGTGGGATCGCGTTTTTGGTGACGAGCTGGAATTGCCGAAGATGATCTATTTTGAGTGTCCTTATGACGTACTGGAAAAACGGATCCTCGGGCGCGCGAAGTATACAGGAAGAAGCGACGATAATCTGCAGGCGCTTAAACAACGTTTTGATACGTTCAGGTCTGAAACGTTGCCGATGGTCCAGATGTTTCGCCAGAAAGAAAAATGCATCGAGATCGACACCAGCCAGGACCGGCAAGCGGTCTTCGCTCAAGTGGTCGAACACTTGGCGGATTTTACCGATGAGGAATCGGCGGCGAATCCGCTGAGTGAACGAGCTGAAATGCTGCTGGGGCTGCGCCCGTTTCCGAAATCAAATTAATGACGGAACCGAGGGCATGGAGTCTGGCCGAAATCGGAATCGCAAAGAAAATACGAAGAGGAAGTTTCTTTGAAACAACCTCATCGTTTTTCACAATTTTCAATCTCGCTTGATCAACGGCAAGCGTCACGTGCATCGACCAAACAGCAAACGACATAAGCTTGTTCGGCTTCGGTGAGCTCAGGAAAAATGGGCAAGCTCAAAACTTCGGCTGCGGCTCTTTCCGTTTCCACCATCGTGGACGCATCCACGCAAAGATAGTTGAAACATTCCTGTTGGTGCAGCGGAATGGGGTAGTAAATTTCCGAGCCAACATTTCGTTCTGCCAGGAAACTTCGCACGGAATCACGTTGCCCATTGGGAATTCGAATCGTGAACTGATTCCAAACGTGCACCTGATTGGCGCTACTTTGGGGCACAGTCAACCATTCGCAGAGTCCTGCGTCGCTCATCATTTGCTGATATCGACTTGCATTGACCTGACGTCGTTGCGAATAGTCTTCAACACATTTCATTTTGGCACACAACGCCGCGGCTTGCATTGCGTCGAGCCGACTGTTGATGCCAACTTCCTGATGATAGTAGCGAGGCTTCATGCCGTGATTGGCCAACAGCCGCAGTCGCTCGGCAAGTTGCGCATCGTTGGTCGTCAGCATCCCACCATCGCCGAAACCACCCAGGTTTTTGGTAGGGTAGAAACTGAAACAGCCAATCGAACCGATGCTCCCTGCGCCACAACCATCGAGACTGGCTCCGATCGATTGGGCACAGTCTTCAATGACCGCCAAATCATATCGATCAGCAATCTCCATGATCGGATTCATGTTGGCACATTGGCCGAATAGATGAACCGGAATGATTGCTTTGGTCCGTTCGCTAATCAATGACTCCAACTGTTCGACATTCACATTAAACGAGTCGTGTTCAATGTCGACAAATACAGGAACACCACCAAGTCGATGAATGGCACTTGCTGTTGCGAAGAAGGTAAAACTGGGACAGATCACTTCATCGCCCGGCTGAAGATCGATCGCCATCATTGCCAACAGAAGTGCGTCACTGCCGGAAGCGCATCCGACACCAAATTTTGCTCCTGCGGTTTCGGCAACGGATTCTTCAAGGAATTTGACGAATGGGCCACCGATGAATCGACCGGAATCAATGATTTCGCTCAGCGAGCCGAGAATCTCATCTTTCAGAGGCGCGTTTCCACGTCCGACGTCGAGCAGCGGTATCGCGTTGACGTTTTCGGCTAGTTGTTCGAGCGCAGAAGTAGCGGTTGCTTTGGTTGCAGTCATTGGTGCCTTCCTTGGCAAATTCAGGTTTTGGTGAGGGCGTGAGGACGTCTTTAAGTCCGTGCCACTGGGTGTGTGCGTGTAATTTAGAAAAAACACGCAGACGGGGTCAATCCCTTGTTCGTACCGTTAACCCGCAGCAGATTTTAGTAGATAATGCACCGCTAGCAATTTCAGCATCCGGAACGATTCATGATTGTCATTGTCGATAACTACGATTCCTTCACGTACAACCTCGTGCAACGCTTCGGCGAGATTGATCCAGCGATCCAGCTGAAGGTCGTTCGAAACGATCAAGCAACGGTCGAAACGATCGTCGCATGGAAACCGACCCACATCGTCATCTCGCCAGGTCCTTGCACACCCAAAGAAGCAGGAATCTCGGTCGATTGTGTCCGGCAGTTTCATGGAAAAATCCCGCTGCTGGGTGTCTGTTTGGGGCACCAGTCAATCGGTGCGGCGACAGGAGGCGTGATTGCTCGAGCGGAACGTTTAATGCATGGTAAAACAGACCAGATTCAACACAACGGCAGTGGCATTTTTTCGGGACTGCCCAATCCGATTACTGCCACTCGCTATCACAGCCTGATCATCACACCAGAAACACTCTCCGACGAGTTCGAGGTTACGGCATGGACTCATGCTCCCTCCGGTGAACGTGAGATCATGGCGATCGAGCATCGCGACCACCCGACCTTCGGCGTCCAGTTTCATCCGGAAAGTTTTTTGACTCAGCGCGGCATCGACTTGTTGAAAAACTTTATTCAAATTGAACAAGGAATCGCTGCGGAATGATCTCCATTGAAGAAGCATTCGAAAAATTGGCAGCGACCATCGCGCCGATCGGTGTTGAAACGGTATCGCTTGCGGAGTTGGCCGGTCGCATTTTGCAAGAGGATCTTTCCGCCGACCTCGATTCCCCGCCGTACGATAAATCGATGATGGATGGTTTTGCCGTTCGCAGCCAAGATGTTACTTCGAAAGATAAATGCTTCAGCATCATCGAAACAGTGACTGCAGGAGAGCAAGCTTCAAATCGTTTAGTCGCGAACTCGGCAACTCGCATCATGACTGGAGCACCGATCCCGGAAGATGCTGATGCGATCTTGATGGTCGAGTTGGCAGAAGAAATCGAATCGAATGGGCAGACTCAAGTGCGATTCGATCTGGATCACGTCGCGCCTGAAAAACATCTTTTGCGCCAAGGAACCAATTTCTCAAACGGTGACGTTCTATTTACTAAAGGAACATCAATCCGGGCTCACGACGTTGGACTGCTGGCTGAAATTGGTGTGACGACCGCCAAAGTTGGTACTCGGCCAACGATCGCCGTTTTGCCAACAGGTGATGAACTGGTCGGGCACGCACAAAAACCTTCAAACGCACAAATTCGCAACAGCAACAGTCCGATGATCTCGTCGCTCGGTCGGTCGTTGGGATTCAGCGTTGAAGAGCTGGAAGTCGGTCGTGACGACGAAGCCCAATTGCGCCAACTTATGCAACAAGCGCTGCAGCAGGACGTCTTGATTTTGACGGGAGGAGTCTCGGCGGGTCAGAAGGATCTCGTGCCGTCGGTTCTGAAGTCGTTGGGAGTCAAAGAGGTATTCCATAAAGTCAGAATCAAGCCCGGCAAGCCGATTTGGTTCGGCGTCACCGGCGATGAAAAGCCAACCTACGTTTTTGGTTTGCCCGGCAATCCTGTCAGCAGTTTGGTTGGTTTCCAATTGTTTGTGGCCAGTGCTCTTCAAGGCTTGATGGGCGGCGCGATCGAACACCCAAAGATGATCACAGCTACGTTGGCGAACGGTCATCAAGCTCGTGGAAACCGGCCAACTTACTGGCCAGCGGCCTGGTCAGCAGGATCGATCACCAACGCGGTTGAACCGCTGCGCTGGAATGGGTCGTCCGATCTGCGAGCACTCGGGCTTGCGGACGGGTTTGTTTTTTTCGACGCACAAAAATTGGAATTCGAAGCCGGCGAAGAAGTCCCTTTCTTATCGCTGTAGCCATTCCGGCATTGAAAAATGAAGCTGTTTGAACTCACCCAAAACAGCTTTGCAGGGGTTGGACGTCCTTTTCTTGATCCGGTCGCCGATTTGGTTAGACTAGTCAAGTCTTACGGTATTGTTCCTCTCGTTCCTATCGATCGCCATTTCCATGAAATTCCGTACTAATCAACAACGCAACCAATCCAGAGCCAAACGTCGGACGCAATATGAGCGACTGGAAGAGCGTCGAATGCTCTCGTCCAACTTGCCGGACGTCGACGGTCAAATCGATCTAACTCGCGAGTTCATTTCCAACACCGCTACGACCGAGTACCTGTTGCAGGATCGTAGCGAGTTGAACTTTGTCGAAGTCAAACATGGACTCGCTTCGACGACGACTCGATTTCAACAGACCGTTGACGGTATTCCCGTTCATGGTGCGATAATTACGATCAACCAGGGAGCGGACGGAAGACTTCAGCAGATCCATCACTCTTTGGCGTTCAACACGGCGGAGACAACATTTCCAGAACCGTTGGAAAACGTTCCGTTCTCAGTTTCATCTGCCGAAGCTGCTGCGATTGAACATGCCAACGTCGAATCCACGTTTGCTCCGATGCGTGGCGGGCTGGCTTGGTACGTCGACGCTGCCGGTGATATCCACCAAGTCTGGGACATTATGGTCTTCAGTGGTATCAACCCTGTCGGCGACTTTCTGACCATCGTTGATGTCAGCAACAACGAAGTGATTCATCAGGAAAATCGAGCTGCATTTGCGACTGGAACTGGTGATACCTTCGTTCCAAACCCTTGGCAGACTCAAGGCAACGGGACGGGTCTAGTTGACGACAACGACAATAACTCGCCAGAGCTTGAAGCTCAGCTGATCACCGTTGAACTGGAGCGACTCGATGATGGAACGGGACTGCTGATCGGCGAGTGGGTCGATGTGGCGACGTTGAACAGTCCGGACCTCGACGACGTCGATGCGGATGAGCCATCTCGTATTTATCAATACACTCGCGATGATCCCCGATTCGAACAGGTCGTTGTCTATCACACGGTCGATCAACTCAACGAGTACTTCCACCAACTTGGATTTGATGACGATAGCGGCACACCGAATGGCATTCGTGATTTCCCGACATTGGCCAATGCTCACTGGTTTGATCAGGACCAATCGTTCTATTCCACAGGTGACGATGCGATTCACATGGGTGATGGGGGAGTTGACGACGGAGAAGACGCCGACATCATCGCGCACGAGTACGGTCACGCCATTCAGTTCAACCAGAACGCCGCTTGGGGTGGTGGGGAAATGGGTGCGATGGGTGAAGGGTTCGGTGACTGGCTCGCTGCTGCTTTTTATATGAATGATGGTGACGCAGCGTTTCAAGCAGCCCATGCCGCTGCGGTTGGTGAGTGGGATGCGCTTTCATACTCCAGCGACGATCCTCCCAACTTGCGTCGAGTCGACGGTAATAAACGATATCCCGATGATCTTGGATTTGGTGTTCACGCCGATGGTGAGATCTGGTCGAGAGCACTTTGGGATCTGACTGCAAATGTGGGACGTGATGCTTCGATGCAGTTAGTGTTGGAGCAACACTTTATGCTTGCCGCAAGTGCGAGTATGACGACGGCCGCAAATACGCTGTTGATGGCCAACACCAACATGTTCAATGACAACAATCTCGCTGCCGTGCGACATCCGTTCGTCGAGCGAGGCATCCTCGCACCTGAAACCATCATCAGCCTTGACGATACGCTGTACGATGCAGGTGACACGATCACCATTACCGTTTCGGATCTAAATCCGGGCCCTAACCCGGTCGCGATCCTGACCACGGTGGATGGAGACCAGGAGATCGTTCCATTGACAGCGACTTCGACAGGGCTGCTGACCGGGACCATTGGCACCAACGACACAGGCGTTTTTGCAAACGACGGCGTTATTGGCGTTCAAGCGGCTTTGACGGACTTGACCGCTCAATATTTTTCGTTGTCCGGGGTTGCCACCGACACTGCACAAATTGAAGCAGAAGTTGAAATCATCGAAGGGACCGATGGCAACGATATCATCGTCGTCACGATCGGCGAACAGTTTACAACGATCGACGTAAATGGCACCGAGTTCCCAATCGATCGAAGCGTCTCGTCGGCGACGTTCTTTGACGCTAAAGCTGGTTACGACCAGATTACGATTTTTGATGGACCCGGAAACGACTCGGCATCCATCAACCAAGGGACCGTGGAAATTACTGGTGACTTTACCTTCAGCGGCAGCAATGTCGAATGGGTCAACATCGTCAGTGGTGGTGGTCTCGACGTCGCCAACATCTTTGGATCCAATTTTGATGACGTCTTTACGACGGACACCAACGATTCGATATTGACCGGGCAAGACTTTCGATACGGGACGACGGGTTACGATCAAGTCAACGCGTATGGTCTTGGCGGCACCAACACGGCTACGTTCACCGATACCGCAGGCAATGATCGACTCTCAGCTACTTCGGTGTTTGCCAAATTGACCAGCGGCGGAAAGTTCGTTAACGCCCGAGACTTCAGTGACGTAACGGTTCGCGCTGTCAACGGCGGTTTCGATGTCGGCGTCCTCAATGGGGGCGACCAAGCAGACTTTGCCTACGCGACACCTGAGTTTACTCGTTTGACGACCGACGGCGTTCAATTGACAGCTGTCGGTTTTGAGCGAACCAATACCAAAGGTCGGGGTGGCGATGACCGAGCGACGTTGGTGGGATCTGAATTTGATGATCGTTTGAACGCGCGTCTACGAAACAGCTATTTGTTTGGGGAAGGCTTCTTTAATCAAGTCGTCGACTTCCCGGTGGTTAATGCGATTGGTGGCGGTGGTCGAGACGAGGCGATCCTGATCGATTCTCCTGGGAACGATACCCTGTTTGCGACTCCGACTGAGACCACGCTCTTCAACGATCAACATCGTGCCCGAGCAACAGGTTTTTATCAGGTGACAGCATTGGGCTCAGCAGGTTTTGACAATGCGACGTTTGTTGGAACCACCGGAAACGATCGTTATGTTGCCCGGCCCGACAGCGCGTTCATGTATGGCGATGACTATCTGTATTACGCAGTTGCCTTTAATCGAGTGACGGCCAAGGGACTTGGCGGTGTCGATCGAGCACTGTTGATCGGTTCACCTGAAGATAATCGATTCTTTGGAAGCAAATCTGAAAGCTATTTGTTTGGATCAACGTTCTTCAACTCGGCAGAAGGCTTTCGATTCCTCTCGTTGCGTTTCAACAATGACGCGTTGTACATCGGAACATTTGTCGATTCCGACGGTGACGATACGTTGTTCGCCCGAGGAAGCATGCTCTCATTCTACGGTGACGATTACTTGATCGATGCTCAAGGCTTGGACATCGTGAATGCCAAATCGGAAAACGGCGGATTGGATCAAGCGTTCGCCAATCTGGCAGAATTCGATGTCAATCTGCTTGGCGATTGGGTCTAGAAACAACGTTGTTTTAATTTGGCAATTGGTACAAAAGCAATCGCAATAATCAAAAAGCCACCGCGTTCGCGGTGGCTTTTTTTGATACGCGGTGAGGTTAATCCCCACGACAAGTCTGTTTTACATCTTTGACTTGTTCAAAATTTTAACAACGCTGAAAGAACGGCGATTTCACCTGCCAAGAAGCAAGTTCAAACGGCCAGTTCATTATCATTCCCCGGGAAGCTCAACCAGCTAACGGGAAACGGCACGGTGATTGTGCTATAGCCAGTTTACTTCGCCACTTCGCAAACCATAGGTTGCCGCAACAACGGAAGCATGGTTCATCTTGGGACCCTTTAGTGCCTTACGCAGTGTTGCTGCCTGAGCTTTGGCATTCATTTCGATCGCTTTGTGAAGCTTCTTCTCTTTACCAATCGCTCCCTGAATTTGGGCAACCAGCTGACCAAGTTCATCCGGAGCGTCATCCGGTGGCGAAATTGCCGCATTAACGGCTCCGCAGGACTCATGCCCCAATACAACCACAAGTTCCGTACGAATGTATTGGACCGCGTATTGGATGCTTCCGATGACTTCTTGGGAGGAAACGTTTCCGGCAACACGCGCAACGAAGATATCGCCAATGCCCTGGTCAAAAACCAACTCAGGTGTAACGCGTGAGTCGGCACATGTAAGCACGATTGCAAACGGCCATTGTCCGCTGCCAGTTTCTAAACGACGTCGAGGCGTTGCGTTTGGGCGACTGGTCCGATCCGCGACGTATCTCGCATTTCCTTCCTTGAGCAGCTCCAGAGCGGTTTGGGATGAAGTCTCATTTTGCATAAAGAATCTCGTTGTTGAATGTCCTACGAAGTCGCACCGGAATTCCGTGGTGCAGAAGATTGATGAGTGTCGATTATATACGATTTTCTATGGTTCGAATAATCGAGTCGCTCCCAGGGAATCGCTCCCAAGGAATCGATAGCACGCAACGAAACCTGTTGGGTCGCCAATGTAGCCCATGGTCACGTCGAGAGCAGTATTGCGGGAGCAGTAAAACGACCACCTGGTTCGAACCACTCATTCACTCACACAGCAACGCGGCCAATTCGGCATATGCCGATTCAATCCGGTCAATTTTTTCTTTGAATAACTCTGTGGACTCTGAGTCGCAATGTTCCAATTTTTCTGCCAGTTGCATAGCCACGATGGCGCCGACGTTGGCAAAACTGGTTCGCATCGAATGTCCGCACCGGCGAAGTGCGACAAAGTCTTTCTGATCAAGATAATCCCGAGCCGACGCCAGCAGGTTGGGAATATCAGAAACACAGGTCTCGAACAGGACATGAGCCAACGTTTCGTCACCGCCAGTTCGCTGCAACGCCAATCCGTAATCGCGAACTGCAGTTGATGTTTTGGATATCGACGCGATAGCCGGTTCCGAACTTTTTTCGCGAACGGATCCGATCGGTGCAACATTTTTTGAAGCCGGTTGGGTTGACGGCAAATCACGAACGGCGTCGATCTCGTCGAGTCGATGGGCGCGGCCGCCACCGACAGGCGCTTGTTCAATGGCGGCGAACAGGTCTTGCGGTCGAAAGGGTTTTACCAGATGGGAATCAAACCCGGCGGCGAGAAATCGCTCCCGGTCGCCGAGCATCGCATGTCCGGTCATCGCGATCACCCATTCCCGTCGGTCCGCTCTGTCTTCTTTCCTTGATTCCGCGGCATCCGTTTGGCCGTCAAAGTTGGAGGTCACATTTGCTGGTTGTTGCGGCCGGGTCGTTGTTCGTCGTTCTGCCTCTTGCTGACGAAGTTTTCGAACGGTTTCGACGCCATCGAGCCGTGGCATTTCGATGTCCATCAGAATCGCATCATAGTTGTTCTTTTCAATAGCTGCCAAAGCATCGATCCCATTCTCGACCAGATCGACACGGTGCCCGCGGAGTTCCAGCAATCCGATGGCGACTTTCTGATTCACAACCCCATCTTCGGCCAACAAGACATACCTGGCCGCAATGTCGGTTGGTCGTTGTTGGCTGCCAGATGTGACTGTCGCCGAATCAAAGCTTCGATGGAGGTTTGAACTTGAGGGGTCCATCATCACGGTGAACCGGAACGTGCTTCCTTTCCCCAGCGTCGATTCGACGTCCGTGGAGCCACCCATTTGCTTGGCCAGCATCTGACAGATTGAAAGTCCCAATCCTGTGCCGCCGTAATTTCGGGTCGTTCCCGCTTCTTCCTGCTCGAATGGTTTGAAGATATCGTCCAGTTTTTCGGGTGCGATCCCAATGCCAGTATCCTCGACTTCAAATTGAATCAATTCTGCGTCGTCGCTGAACTCAAATACGGAATTGGCTTCATCGCCTGAGTCGAGCAAGGGCCCGGCGATTGGGAGCGTGATCGACTCACCGACCAAGTCACCATTTTCGTCAACCTCACCGACCGTTTGTGGTATCCGTTTGACACGCACGGTAATGGATCCGTTTTCGGTAAACTTGATGGCATTGCCAATCAGATTGACCAGAACCTGACGAATACGCATCGCATCACCGACATACACGTCCCCAATCTCGTCACTGCGATCGTCGATCAACGACAAGCCCTTGATGCTCGTCTGTGTTCGCATCACATTGGTCACATCGTCGATAAGTTGTTGAAGTGAAAACGGCTGTGGATCAAACGTCAGTTTTCCTGCTTCGATTTTTGAAAAATCCAAAATGTCATTGATCAATCCGATCAAGTTCTCGGCACTCCCACTGGCATAGTTCAAGTACTCCATCTGTCGATCATCCAGACCGGTACTGCGGAGCAATTCGCACATGCCCAAGACGCCATTCATTGGTGTCCGAATTTCATGACTGATCGTCGCCACGAACATGCTCTTCGCATCGTTGGCGGCTTCCGCTTCGCTGCGAGCCATCTCGGTCTTGGCCTGTTCCGCCTCCAACTGGTCAATGAACGCAGCCTGTTTTCGGTTGAGCGTAATCATTGCGAGTCCGCCCAGCAGCGAAAACGCCAAGATCCCCGCCAACGACCACCAGAACTCCCGGTACTCATAAAAGCGTTTTGAAAAGAAACGATCGCTAACCCATCGAGCGTGAAATTCGCTGTGCATGGCAGGGTTGATACGCTTCAGAGTTTTGGAAATGATCGTTGCGAAAATTGCCCAATCGCTGCGGACGCCCAAGCCATTTCGATACTGAAAATCAGACTCGCCAGCGACTCGCAAGTTAGTGATTCCTTCCCGCTGTGCTGTATGCGCGACGACACCTGAGCCACCGAAAAACGCGTCGACTTCGCCGGTTGAAAGCATTCGCACTCCATGTGCCGGGTCTCGCGCTTCCACGATTTCGATCTCTGGATGATTCCGGCGCAAGAACGCTTCACCGGTATAGTTGTCCGGAACGGCAACCCGTTTTCCGACCAGATCCTTCAACGCCAGATCTCTCGTTTCCGACTTTTCGACAAAGATCATCGACGGATAGGAGATGTAGGGATCGCTGACGGTTACATACTCGCGGTCGGTCCAAGGCACAATCAGTGAGACGGCATCGACCTTGCGCGTACGCAGTTTCTCCAGATTCTCATCCCAGGATTTCGTTTGCACGCGTTCAAACTTGATCCCCAGTTCCGCTTCAAAAAACTCGAGGTAACTGGTGACCACACCTTGCATCGTTCCATCGCTGCTCCAATATTCAAAAGGTGGATAGGAAGGCGTTGGGGCGATGCGAATCGTCGGGTGATCTTTGAGAAATTGTTGCTCTTCGTCGGTGAGCCAGTCCAAATCTGGCGGTTGCGTTTGAGCCAGAACTCTGGTCGGAGCTGCCCAGTCACCGAGGCTGAAACAGCAAAGCAGCATCCACAGGCAGGCAAGCTTCAAACCATTCATTGTACAATCTCCTCAAGGTTGAGTTGATTGTATGCCGCAACGTGATGGGTTGTCGAGTTTTGCGATACGTTATGCGCTTTTCGGAAACGTAATTGGCTTTTTGAATTACCGATCGAGGCGAAACGAAGATATGTGATTCAATCGACGACCAAGTGCATCAAAACAGTTCGTCGCGAGACTCCTTGGCAACCTTGTTGGCCGGAACGACGATCGCTTCGCCGGTTCGGATATCGATCGTGATGCCACGCGGTTCATCCAACGAGCCATATTGCTTGACGTAATTCTCCAGTGCCACGAGCTTTTGCTCCAAAGGCGCTTCTGCGACATCTTCTTTGCCAGGAGGCTGACCCCAGATCACTATGGTTCCCTGTCCACCGTTGACGGGCCAGAGCTGAAACGGAAGATCGTCAACCGCTTCTTCAGGTAGTTGGCGGGTGACGATTCGATAGATTCCAATCCGAGCGGCATCGTTGACGAAATACTGTGCGATCGACGCGGCGTCCTGAATGCGCGTATCGTTGATGTCCGACCAAGTCGTCAAGTTATGTTCTTTGCCGGGGATCATATTTGCAGGATACAGCATACAAATTTTGGGTAACGATCCTTCGTCCGCCAGTTCGCGAGGCATCAAGACGCCTTGGCGATCGACTGGCAGGTAGACATCCGGCATGTCTTCATTCCAGACCTTTGGAAATGTATACTGGCTCAACTCAATGACCGCGACGGGGTGACGGTATTGAAGATCGATCTTCAATCCAGATTTTGATTTCACGATCTGGTTAACGTTTTCGACAAAGCCGACGGAGCGTATCTTGGACGCCGCGGTTGAAACGAGATCGGGGTCGAGTATCGAAGGCTGATCGTCGTTCAAGATCAACTGGCGCAAATCAGCGTCGGCCCAACGGGGTGCTGGAGGCAATTCGATCTTGTCCGACGTCAGTTGAAACTCAGTCGGATCGGCGATCGTGTGTTGGTAGTTCTCCCAAAGAAAAACAACGCCACTGATCACCAGGACCGTCGCGACAAGAAACAAGGTCGCTTGGTGCAGCAAGATTCCACGCAACGAAAAACTTGCCCAGAATCGATCAAGCAGGTCAGGTTGTTTGTGGCGAGGCATAGCCGGTCACTCCAAAAATGAATCGGTCGTCCGCGAAAACGGGGCGCCGTATCATCAACATCGAAACGTGAGCACTGGTTCTTTGGTCATTCGTGAATTGGTCGATTAACCGTTGAGCCCGTCAAAACTGGCCGCGAGACCGACTTTGCAGGATGGACGCTGAGCAGAAAATTGAGCAGCAAAAGTTGGTAACCCCAATATTCGTTATCGCTTTCCTGTTTCATAATGAACAAAGTTTCTACGTTAGACGCTCTCAAACCGATCGATTCGATGATCAATTAAAATTGGATACTGATGAAAACGACTACCTTTGTTTACCAGTTTGTCACCACCGGAATCATTGTCGTTTTGGGACAGTTGGTTTCTGAATCGGCTTCTGCAAAACAGGAAACCATGGCGGCGGTCAGAATCGAAACGATCGAGCCGGAACGCATCGAGCATCTACATGCCAACGTCAAGAAGGTTCGGCGTCAGGGAGGCAACCCGCGCAGTCAGGGTGACTTGCTGACTTTTGATGGGACCAACGACGGGAATCGACAAGTGGATCCACAGATTGCGGTCGGCAGAGCTCATGTTCTGCATGGCACGAATCAAGGGTTTACGATCTATGACAAGGAAGGAAAATTTGTCGACGGTGTCAGTCAACGCGGATTCAAAAACGGGATCGATCCCAAAGTGTTTTATAGTCGGCAACACGATGTGTTTGGGTTCGATCTTTGGGTCTACTGGGATGAGCAGAAAACGAAACCGGTTAACATCTCAATCTCCGAGACAGGAGATCCGACCGGTGCATGGAACACTTATTCCGTTCACGCGCCCGAGGGAGTTGATGGCGGCGCGATTGGGTTTAGCCAGCAGTGGGTCGGGTACTCGTTTCCCGGTGGATTGGAACAAACGTTTGTCATGTCGATGGATGACTGCGTAAAAGGCAAAGCGACGAAAGTTTTTCACTTCGCTGGCAATCTGGGACATCCGATCAACACGCAGGACCAACGAGATGGCTTGCTGTTTTTTACGGTGACCGGTCGTAAGTTCATCATTCGAGAAGTCGTTGCAGATGAGCAAGGCAACCCTGTCGTCAAGCTCGTCTCCGAGCGGCCGCATAGCTTGAAAACGTTCGGGTCGCCACCAGCCTCACCGCAGAAAAACACGGACAAAAAAGTTGCTTCTGGCGATCGAAGACCAAAAGCAATCGTATTACAAAATGAGTCGCTCTGGTTTTCTCACGCCGTCAATAATAACGGTCGTTCGGCAGTCCAGTGGCATCAGGTCAAGTTGGACGGTACCGTCGTTCAATCTGGACTCATCGCGGACGAAAAACGCAGTTTTATTCAGACCACGCTGGCGGTTAACAAGCAGGAAGACGTGTTGGTTGGTTTTCAAGAAACAGGGCCGGACATGTTTGTTAGTCCTCGAATTGCCATTCGCCATTCGGATGACCCTCCAGGAACCTTGCGTGAATCGATTTCGCTGGGCGAGGGATTGGCCGCAACGGAAGGTGGAGCCTGGGGTGACTATAGCGGCGCCGCTGTGGACGGTGAAAATGGACTTGACCTGTGGACCGTCCAAAGCATTGCTGATGCGACCGGTCGCGGTGATACTGTGATCGCACGTCAACGATTTGAGAAACGGACCAAGACAGAGGGAGCAGAACGGTAGCTCGCTTCTGTGATTCCAATTCTGATTTACCAAACGCGATAACTAAGACTCTACGCAACTATGAAATTTGATCACGATCTTCAACGCCATTTCCAATTCGCACTTGATTTGCTGATTGCGCGACGAACGGTGACTCCGATGCTGATCGTCTTGCTGTTGGTCGTTTTAACGTTGGGTTGTAAACCCACACTCCCCGACGCCGATGGCGAAGAAAACACCAAAGTTGTGGCTGCGCCTGATCCGATGTCGGTCTTGATCATCGACAATCAAAAATTGGGGGACGACATAGTTCGATATTGGGCTGCCGAACGAGATGGCGAAGTCAACGTCATTCATCGTGAGCTACAAGAATGGGAGGACCAGTCATTCAAGATTGACGCCGATGTCGATCTGGTCATCTTTCCGCCACTTTATCTGGGTGAGTTGGCAGAAAGAGAGCTCGTCAAAAAACTGAATTACGAACAGTGGAACTACGACGAAGTCAACAAGTCCAGCATCATGACGCACTATCGCGAGCGGATCGTACGATATCGAAGCGAGCCGTACGGGTTGCCTTTGGGGAATCCGCATCTGGCCATGTTTTACAATCGGTCGGCGATTGAACTGGACAGCAATGTTGTCATGACATGGGACCGTTTGGAGCGTCAGCTCAAAAGCGAAAACGCAGTCCAAACGTGGCAGTCGATGGGGAACGACACCAACCCTCGACTCGACATGCCATTGGGTGAAAACTGGGCCGGACGAACGCTCCTCGCACGAGTCGCACCTGGCGTGATGACCCGTGGTTCGTTTTCAACGCTATTTGATCCAAACGACCTGTCGCCAATGGTTGACTCGAAACCCTTTGTCGATGGTTTGGAACAACTCAAACGAATCTCAACGAAACGTTCGTTGGATTCGACTGCGGAAGACGTGTTTCAGGTCTTGATCAATGGCGAGTCGATCGGTGGATTATGTTATCCATCGAGCGGATTTTCAAAAACGGCAGAAACGACGAACCCGGAAGCTGCGCGGCAGCTGATCGTCACCACACCTCCTGGCAGTGAACTGGTTTTTGACCAACGCACCAGCGAATGGAAAGAACGCTTTGACTCGTCGCAGATTGAAGTCGACTACTTTGGCTTTGAAGGCATGATGGTTTCGATGGCGTCCTCCAGTCGTTACCCCGGCACAGCACTGGAGCTGATGATTTGGCTGGCAGACCGTCGCACTTCAACAAAACTGTTGTCGGAATATAAGACGGTTGGCCCTTTTCGAGCAAGTCACCTGGGCGACATCACGCGTTGGACGGGCGAACAGATGTCTTTGGATCTAGGCGACGATTACTCGCAATTGATCGAGACCATTCATCGTCGTTCGCTGGTCATGACGTTTCCACGCATACCGGGTGCATCGAAATATCTTGACGTTCTCGATCGCGGTGTTCGAGCGTACTTAAAAGATGGTGGTGATGCTCAAGCGACGCTGACCCAAGTCGCAAAGCAGTGGGATGAAATCACGGACGAGCTAGGACGTAAGAAACAGGTTAAGGCGCTGCGAAACGAACTCGGTTTCTAGGCTGACTTAGCCGGGTTTGGTTGGGTCGAGGAAGTCGCAGGCGATTCAAGCAGTCGGATTGAGGGTGAGAAAGAGTGATTCTTTCCGTTTCTCAATCTTCCTGGCTTTGAATCCTGCCTAACTGATCCTTGGTCAGACCCATTTTCGGATCGACCTACTTCTTTTTTGAAGAGCGGATCTTGACGTACTTTTTGATCGGACCATCGAGCTTGGCACCAGGCTTGGCTCGCGCTTTGGTGCGAAGCGCGGCTTTGGTTTTTTTCCGTTTAGGTTTGTCGGAAGCCTCGCTGCGGTCTTTGCGGCGATCGTCTCGATTCCATTTTGTTGGTTTACTGGCACGTTCGCCGCGAGGCTTGAAATCGGACCGGCCTTCACGACGCTCACCACGTGCTTCGTTCTTTCCCCGCGATTGATATCCACCGCGCGAGCGGTCACCGCGCGATCGGTCACTGCTCGAACGGTCATCTCGTGAAGAACGACCACCACGATGCTCATCGCTTTGACGAGACGACTGCCCGTCTCGCGAACGATAGCTACCACGAGAGTCCTGACCATCTCGTGAACGATAGCCGCTACGTGAGTCCTGACCGTCTCGCGAGCGGTAACTGCCGCGGGAGTCCTGTCCGTCTCGCGAGCGATTGCCGCCACGTGAGTCATTTCTGTCACGCGATCCGTAACTGCCGCGAGAATCATTTCGGCGTCCGCCTCCATCACGAGAGTCGGAACGTCCGCGATAGCCTCCTCGGTTGCCTCCGTACCGATTTCCGCCGCCCTGCCGAGGCCTGCCTCGTCCTTCGCGTGAGCCACGTCGATCGTCCGAATAAGTCTCATCGGAGCGAGTGATTTGAAGTGGTTTTCCACTCACAAAGACATTGCTCAGATGTTCAATCATGTCGCCCGGCAAATCGGCCGGCAGATCAATCGTTGAAAATCGATCGAACAAGCGAATACGTCCGATATCGGCATTCGTCAGGTTCGCTTCATTCGTGATCGCACCAACAAGGTTTCCAGGACCGACTCCGTCCGAGCGTCCAACCTCAACACGGAACGTTTGCATTGGGCCATGGTCCCTGTTGCGACCACCCTTCCCTTCGCGTTCTTTTCGCCAATTGGATTTAGGTGACTTCAATGCTTCCAGTTTCAATGGCGTATCGCCTTGAGCAACAACGGCGAGCGCGGCGGCGATTTGCTCAACCGACAATTCTGCTTCGGACTGCAACTGCTCAACAATTTCGGTGAAAAACGGCATGTCCTTGTGTTCGGCAGCCTCGATGATCTGCTGTTTGAACTTAGCGACGCGAATCTCATTGATTTCCTTCAGCGACTTCTGCTGGAAAGTATCAATCTTCTGGTTCGTCGATCGTTGCAAACGTGACAGCTTTCCTTTTTCTTTGGGTTCGACAAACAAGATGGCATTTCCGGTTCGTCCTGCTCGACCGGTTCGTCCAATTCGGTGAATGTACGATTCGGTGTCGTGAGGAAAGTCGTAGTTGATGACGTGACTGATTCTTGACACGTCGAGCCCGCGTGCGGCAACGTCCGTCGCAACGACGACGTTGATCTTGCCGGATTTCAGTTGGCCGACGGTTCGTTCACGTTGATTCTGAGGAATGTCACCGTTGAGTGACGAGGCAATAAAGCCGTTTTGAATCAATTTCTCGGCGACCACATTGGTTGTATTCCTGGTCTTCACAAACACCAGAACGCCATCGGTTTCTTCGGTCTCCAAGAAACGAACCAGTCGAGATTGTTTTTCTCTTGGTTCGACAAAGATGCAAGACTGAACAATCGAATCAGCGGTTGCGGTTTTCGACTCAATTTTTACGTGGACCGGATCGCGGAGATACGTTTCTGCGATGCGGCGAACGGCCGGCGGCATGGTTGCGGAAAAGAACAACGTTTGTTGGGTACGCGGCGTCTGCTTCAAGACCTGCTCGACGTCGTCAACGAAACCCATTCGCAGCATTTCGTCTGCTTCATCGAGAACGAACACTTTGAGTCCGGACAAGTCGAGCGTCCCACGGCTAAGATGGTCAATCACGCGGCCCGGCGTCCCGGCGACGACATGCGCCCCGCGTTGCAGTGCACGAAACTGGGTTTCGTAACTTTGGCCACCGTAAATGGTCGTCGTTCGAAATCCCGGCATCGCCGAGGCGTATTTGCGAAATGCGGAAGTGACTTGGATCGCCAACTCGCGAGTTGGTGCCAGAATCAGACACTGTGTTTTTTTGCTGCTTAGATCCAATTTGGAGAGGATCGGCCAAGCAAAAGCGGCGGTTTTTCCAGAGCCCGTTTCTGCTTGTCCAATCAAATCGTGACCTTCGACGATGTAAGGCACCGTTTCGGTCTGGATCGGCGACGGCGTTTCATAGCCCGCCGACTTGATCGCTTCGAGAACGACCGGCGCTAGTCCCATTTCCATGAACGGCATCACTGTCTCTTCTTCATGAAACGCCTCGACCAAAGACTTATCTTCCTCATCTTCGACAAAGAATTCGTCTGCGGGCGACGCGGGTTGGTCTGCAGTGGCGTCTGGTTTGGCCGTTGGATTTGATGAAGAAGATTCCATGTTGTCTGTGCCGTTTGCTTCGTCGGCATTGGCGTTCACCAAAGTCGCTGCTTCGTCCGGTGCATCAACTTCATCCGTTGCATCAACTTCATCGGATGCTTCAACTTCGGTTGTCGTGATGACGTCCTCCGTGGTTTCTTCCTCCGCAGTAACCTCGACCGGCGTTGGCGGTTCGACGTTCAATTCAACGTCTGATTGAGCATCTTCAATGCGAGGTTCGTTTGAGCTCGAATCAACAATTTCGGCTTGGCTGACTTCGGTTTCAACGGTCGGCGCTGCGGTGTTGGCGTCGCTGGAAACGACCTCAAACGGCACGCTTGTCGGTTTGGTCGATTGATCTTCGGATTTGATTGGTTCTTGAGTGTCCATGGTTGCCTGAGCATTCTGAATTTGCGCGGAGCGATCCGCAGTGGGACGTTCATCCTGTGCCCCGTTCCAGAATTGTTCCCCAACGGAATGATTCCGTGATTTGGTCCGGTACCGGGCAAGCCATCAAGTGAGTCGGATGGCATAAGAATGTGTTCGATCAGCAGTGTCAGACGTCGTAGGTACGGCTGCGATGATTGGCAGCAAGGAAGACGGTATCGAACACCAGCAGCCTAAAGATATTCAATCGGGGCTAATTTTAGAAGTGGAAAACCGCAAATTTGTAATGGAAGTTCCCAATTGATTCTCTTTTGCAGAGTCAAAGTCGTTTCATACCGTGAAGTTTGTGTCTCAAACCGATGCAACCGAGCTGTGTTCATCGTTTGCCACGCCCGCAACCGGACAAACGACGATCAAGCGGTGAACGGGAGAAGTAATCCGGCCGTAAAGTCTGATTCCTACAATCGGACTAATCGACATATCGTGTGTCGATTGGTCATGAATCGTTGACCGTTCAATCAACCGCAGACGTTTGTCGCATCGAGTAACGAACATTTCAGGAACACACTACGCCTCCCCAATTATTCTTTTTCATGTCGTCGGCCAGCAAAACACGAAACGGCTTGCTCACGGGAAGCGGCTCGCCAAAAACCGAGTCGAAACGCCAGCTGGTCTCTGATTCGATTGCCACTGGACTCTTTTTCGCTCTGGTCCTGACGGTCGGCCAACGAGTAATTGGTTTCGGTCGTGGAATCCTTTTCTGCCGATTAATGACGGACCAACAGCTTGGCCAGTGGTCGATGGTCTGGAGCTACTTGATGTTGTTGGCACCGTTGGCTGTCCTCGGCCTACCTGGGTGCTTTGGAAAATACTCAGAGTACTATCGCCAACGTGGACAATTGCGAACTTTTGTTTTTCGAATTGCCTGGATCAGCGCGATTACGACCTGCTTATTGGCCACGTTGATCTTCTTGTTTCCTGAAACGGTTTCCTGGATCCTGTTTCGCGATACGACACAAGCATCATTGACACGTTGGATCGCGGTTGCGTTGGTGTTTGTTACCGCATCAAATTTTCTTTCCTGTCTCATGGAATCGCTTCGACAGGTTCGCACGGTTACGTTGATGCGGTTCTTGACCGGCGTCGTGTTTGCGATTGCCGGAGTTGGACTCTTGTATGCGACGGCGTCCGGTTCGACGGCGACGACGATCGGTTTTTCGGTTGCCTGTCTGGTCGGTTCGGTGCCCGCTGTGTGGATCCTGTGGCGCTATCGAGACACGTTCACCCATTCCGGTGATCAGCTGACGCACCGCTCAATGTGGCAAAAGATTGCACCATTCGCAATTTGGTTATGGGCGGCCAATCTGTTGAACAACCTCTTCGAAGTTTCCGACCGTTACATGTTGATCCACTGGTCCAACACTTCGCCGGAATTGGCGCAGGGATCGGTGGGGCAGTACCATTCGGGCCGCGTTGTGCCCTTGCTGCTGGTCAGCGTCGCCGCAATGCTGGCGAGCTTGTTGATGCCATACATGAGCGAGGCTTGGGAGTCAGGAAAAAAGGCGGTAGCTCAACGGCAATTGAATTGGACCGTGAAACTGGTGTCGCTCGGATTTACCGTCGGCGGTGTTTTGATTCTGATGCTATCGCCAATCCTGTTTGATACGATCTTGCAGGGTCGTTACAACGATGGTCTGGCGGTACTTCCACTGACGCTGGTCTATTGCATCTGGTTCAGTTTGCACACGGTAGGTCAGGACTACTTGTGGGTTGCTGAAAAAGGAAAATGGGCGACGGCAGCGACAGGCATTGGGCTGATCGTCAATTTGGCCATGAACGTCATCTTGATCCCTTGGTTGGGATTGATGGGTGCTGTGATGGCGACCGCGGCAGGTAACATCGTCATCGTTTTGGCGATGTTCACGTTGAATCATCTGTTCGGTTGCAAAACAGATTTAGGAATCTGGTTATCCGCAGCGATGCCACTGATTTTGTTGTTGGGAACGTGGCCTGCGGCCTTCGCTGCAGGCGTTTTGGCGCTGGTCTGTTTTGGCACCAACTGGGTGTTCACCGCCGACGAAAAAGCAGACGTCTACCGCATCGTGCGAGAGAAATTGTCCCGATGATCATTCGATGACATTGGCGACGGGCGGGAGAAATCCAGTTCTCTCACACGTGTCCAGTAACCATCGATAAGCGTTTGCGTTTGTCTTTCATCAGGGTCTCACGAGGTTACGCAATGAATTTGGGATGAAATTTCACGCAACCCTTTGAAAATTGTCATTTGGACGGTTCTAATATTTCCAAAAGGCGGTGACCGAAATTTTTCTGGTCAGCGATCCCATCCAAAATCACGGCGGTTGTTACTTTTCATACAAGAAACAACCGCGACCTGCGAACACCCTTTTGTTCGAACCACAACCAGCCAGACGCTGCCTAAATCTGTTCGATGATTCAATCACCAGAACGATCGTCTGGTCAAACCTCAACCAATTACGGAACGGCGCGGTCCTTCAGGCCGCCCGGTGAAATCCTGAATTAGTCTTTCCCCGTTCCATACAAGACAAGATTTTTTTAATCGGAGATTTTGAATGTCCAAATACTTGATAGTCGGTGTTCTCATTGTTGGAGTCGCCATCGCCGCATACGTCGGGTGCGACGGTTTCTCAAATCGCATGGATGTCGCTGCTGACAAAGCGATCCAAAAGATCGACAATTTGCTCGGTGAAATGGATGTAAAACAAAAGGCTGTCGAAAACGCCTACGACGATCTCAAGTCGCTTATGGCCGGCGTTCGTGAAAAGCGGATCGAAGCAGAAGTCCGCGTCAAATCGATGAATGAAAAACGAGATGCGATGGCGGATAAGAAAACCAAGATCGTCAAGAACCTGAGCAAGCTACAAGAGTTGCTCAAAGAGGCAGAAGCGTCTGGCTCGATTGAGCGTAACGGCAAAGAGGTCAGCGTTGACCAGCTCAAGTCGATGGCCGAAGGCAGTATTCGCGAAATGAAACTGCTCAAGGATCAACTGACCAAAAACAACGTGATCGCAACTGCGTGGGCCAAAAACCTGCAAGTTCTTAAAAAACAAGAAGACACTTCGACGACGCAGCTCAAGAAGCTGGAGAGCCAGTTGGATCAAATTCGATCCAAAAAGTCGGCCCTTGATGCGATGAAGGAAGCGGCCAATATTGCCGGTCCGGGTGCTTCGATCAGCGACAAATTTAACGACTTGACCGAAAGCGTTGATGAACTGTTGGTCAATATCGACACTAAGTTCTCAATCGAAGAAGCCAAGCTTGACGAGCGAGCGGCACAGATGGAACAGGATGCCACGATCGATATCGAAGATATCCTTAACGACAAGACGGATGTCAGCGGCACGCTCAGCGAAATCGACAAGTTGCTCAACGAAGGCAACTAGTCCAACCGATGCAGCGATTATTCACCAGCCACTGGCACGACCGGTGGCTGGTTTTTTCATGATCCAATCATGCTGAAACTTTCGAATTCAATCTGCGCTTGATACAAAACCATGGGAAACGATCTTTTGCAAAAAGCACTCATCCTGATGTTGGCCGCTGCCGCCTGCTTCATGGGCTACATTATCTACTCTGGTGGTTGGAATCGAGCGGATCCCGATCCAGAGCAGAACTCCGGCTTGATGAAAACGGAAGCTGAGTTTCGTGACAAACTGACCGAATTGAAGATGCAACGCGATAAAGTTCAGCGAGGCGTCAAACGGCTCAATGGTCTCAAAGCGGAGTCAATCCAATACCTGCGCGATAAAGGGATCAAGTCGGGTGACGACTACAAAAACTCCGACGATCGCGATATCAAATTCGCCGTAAAAAATCTAAAAGAGTATGCTGCTCAGATCGCCAAGATTGAAAAGGAAGTCGAACACTATGATGAAGCGATCAATGGAATCCGTGTGATGCTGGACCGAATCGAACGCGAACGCATTAACAAGTCAGTGGCACTTAGCGAAGAAGAGTCATTCGAATTGCAAAAAATTATTCTTGATTTAAACGAGCGGCTGGACGTCGAAACGGATATTTTTGAGGACGAGGAACTGGCGGAATTGCTGGATCTTGAAATGGTGGATACTGGAGACTAATTGCCACCGTCGTCGGTTCTAAGTGAACCGATTCAAGCTGAGAGGAACAGTTTGCAGTTAGGACAAGCTTGAAAAGAAGATAAGTTGGAAAAGAAGACAAGTCTGAAAAGAAGACAAGTCTGAAAAGAAGACAAGCTTGAAAAGAAGACAAGCTTGCAAAGACCTAGAATCGGATCCCGATGCCTGTGAAGACTGATTCAATCTCTGCGCCACCGATGTCGTAGTGCTCGACGCCCAACGACCATTCTGCCGATTCAAATCGTCGCTGAAGTGAAACTTTTCCATGCAGGAAGTCGGCATCACCGAGCGTTCCAACGTCACCTTCTCCGCGTAAGCTCCAACGTTGGCCCAGTTTGAGTTCCAGGGACGCGGTCAAGTTCAATCCGGCAGCGCCGCCGTAGCGATCGCCCATCCAGTTCACGCCGATTCCAAGTGCCGAATTGAGTCGCTGGCGACGCAGGATCTGGTACATCAAGTTGACATCACCGAGCCAAAGATGATCTCTCAACGCAGTCCCGGATTCACGAATGGTGGATACTGAAAGGTCCAATCCGAGTCCTCGAGCTTGCTGGGCCGTTAGTCCGAGCGAGCCGAACGTTAGTCCATCAAAATCGCTGCCGATTGACGCCCATAATCGACTGTCCGCGTCAAACCAATCGTATCCAACTGTACTTAATCCGGGAGCGAGTTCGACAGGCTGTTCAAACGACTCAACCATTGGCTCGACATAGGTTACTTCGGGTTGCGGTTCAACATACGTTACTGCGGGCTGAGGTTGGGAATAGTTCGTGTTGGGCTGAACCGAGACGACAGGCGCCGGAGTCAGAGCAGGAACAACGGGATACGTCTCTTGAATGATCACTCTGGGTGCCTGATAGACTGGCTCGGGGACAAACACAGTCGAGACAGGAGCAATCACAACCGGTTGCGGGAAACAACCGCGGCTTCGTGGTATGTGTCTGGGCTGATGGCGATGGTAATCAGGCACACGATGGCGATGATTACGAACCGTTGGAGCAGGTCGATGCGGTTGCGAGTGCCGATGATTTGCATCATGGACCGCATCTCTGACGGCATTTAGTTTGCCACCGGAGTTTGAAACGGCGGCGGGAGCAGTTCGTTGGGGCTGGGTACGTTTCGGGCGTTGGCTGACTGAAACGTGGGCTTGAACATGGGAGTCGGTTTTTTCAGCGCTCCGCTGACGGGTTGGTTTAGCCTGAGCTTGCGAACGACGTGGCGTTGATGTTTGCTTGGGAGTTTGTTTCTTTGGCGCTGGGCGTGTCACAGCAGGTTTCGGCTCAGGTGCTCGCGTGGCGTTGCGAATCCCACCCAGTTTTCCTTGGGCTTGAACCGCAGGGCAAAAACTGAAAATACCGACGATCAAAAAAACGAAACGAAGAGCAATAAAAAACTGGACGCGTTGGTTGGTTGGGCACATGGTTCTTCCTTGAATCAAAATTGCCTTGGTCAAATCGATGATGATTCAACCAAGGCAATCGGTGTGCCAACGGTACTGTGAAGTTCTTTGTACGGTTTTTCGAGGTGTTTTCCCGGCTGTTTTTACAATGGGTATTCGTCAGTCAGCATGATAGCGTCGCGAAGTCGAGACAACGCGGATCAATTCGATGACAGGCAAATTGCCGAACCGACTAATGCCGGTTGGCGGATTTGACTATCTGGCAAACGTGTAGATTGAGCGATCGTTGGAGACATCAATCAATTGCCACCCATCGGCTCCGATTTCACCAAGCAGATTGACTTTTGTTGGTCGAAGATTGCCGCCGAGGTTTCGATAAAGACCAACCAAGGAGAATGATCGAGGGAGATTGGGGCTGCTGCTGACATCAAAAGTGTATGAATCGTCGTTAATTCTCAACTCCGCATACTCGATACCGGCAACATTTGCCGCCTGTTGTGGTGGGTTGGCCGTCGCGTAAATTGGAACCAATCCAACACCAGCAATACAAACCGCGATGACAAAAATTTCGACCAGAAACGCTCGTGTACAACCCATGACAATCCTCTAAAAATTTTGGGGCTAGAAGCCAAATTAAGAAATAGTACCGGTGGATCGATTCGAATTCAAATCGATGCACGATACTCCCAGTCTACCGAATGAACTCAGCAAACCGAAACGTCAAAAAAATTGCGGGCCAATTACCTAACCCGCTTGAAGCTAAAACGTTTCGAAAAAAAACGGCAAAACGGCGGAGAGTGCCGTTTTGCCGCAAGGCGATTCGATTTTCGTCTCGAACGACTAGTTCTTCTTTTTACGCTTCTTTTTAGCTTCGTTTGCGTTGTTGTTCCGCTTCTTTTTGGCTTCGTTTGGATCCCAATCCAAGACGTCGCTGTAACCTTTTCCAGGTACGGCAACAGCATAGTTGCCATCGCCATCTGGAGTGACCGGAGCAGCGTCTTTCATGGTCTTGAGATCGTCAACGTTGCACAACGAGATGTTGGAGTTGATCGCATCGTTCCAGGAAATTTCTTTTCCACTGTAGGTTGCCAAGCGACCAAAGATCGCTGTCATCGTACTTTTGGCACCGTACTCAGCTTCATTGGGAAGGATACCTTGTTGGATGTCGGCGAACAGATCGTGGTGTTCCTGTTGGTGGCCACCACGCTGACCGGCTCCCTCTTTGCATTTGAAAATCAAGTTTCCTTTGGGATCAAAAATTTTGCCTGCACTGATATCGGCATAACCCTTTGAACCATGGACATGTTCGCTGACCGAGTTCCAACACTCACGTTGGTGGCGGCATTGGCTGAGCATGCGATGTCCATTGGCGAACGTAAATTCGACGGCATGGTGATCAAAGATCTGACCGGAGTCTTCACCGACACGCACCTGACGGCCACCCATTCCTTGTGCCGTCACTGGATAGTCGTCCATCAACCAGTTTCCGACATCGAGGTTATGGATGTGCTGTTCCACGATGTGATCACCACAGAGCCAGTTGAAGTAGTACCAGTTCATCATTTGGTACTCGAGTTCAGTTTGACCTTCTTTTCGTGGACGAGTCCAAACACCACCGCCATTCCAGTAAACGCGGCTGTGGATCAACTCGCCGATGATGCCATTCTTCAGTTCGTCCATCGTTTCACGATAAGCTCGCTCGTGCCGTCGTTGCAAACCAACGGCGACCGCAAGTCCCTTTTGCTTGGCCAGTTTGCCAGCCTTGAGGACACGGCGAATCCCGGGAGCATCTACGGCAACCGGTTTTTCCATGAACACGTGCTTGCCGGCGTTAACGGCGGACTCAAAGTGCAGTGGGCGAAAGCCAGGAGGTGTCGCCAAGATGACCATGTCGACGTCATCGCTGTTGATCACTTGCTTAAAGCCATCGAGCCCGACATGCTGCTTTTCTTTAGGTACCCGAACTTTACCTTCGTGCTTTTTGGTGATCGTCTTCAGTGAGTACTGCAGGCGATCGTCAAACACATCGGCCATCTCGACCAGTTCAACGTTGCCACTGGTTGTGTTCATCGCTTGAATGGAAGCACCGGTCCCGCGACCTCCGCAGCCGATCAAGCCAAGTCGGATGGTGTCCGAGCCAGCGATGTGAGCAGACCCTGCAACGGCCAATTGAGGTGTCATCAGCGTGCTGGCCGCCGCTCCCGCAACCGCCAGCTTAGAACCGTTGTTGAGAAATTCGCGACGCGATGATTTCGAATCTTTTTTCCGTTTGGTCACTTTGGAAGGTCTCCTGTGTTTTGCAAAATATAATCGGCACTCAAAACGCCCTTGAGCGAGGCAGAACGCTGTCGATTTCTTCGCAAATTGTAATCTGCGATCAAATCCCAATCAAACTGGTCTGGTCGAATTGAGACAAAAACCAATATCGTTTACCAATTCTTGTTCGCCATCGCTCAAATCGCAACAAAGTCAATTTCGTCACCCTTGATCGTTAAATCCAGAGCAAACAAATACGTCAACGGTGATTTGGCCAAGACATTAAGATATCCCCCGTTACAAATGACTGTCGCCAACGCAAAACGACCAATATCATTCAACCCGAGCAAATACGAATCGCCATGAACTTTTTAAATATTCATTCCGTGAAGACTCGACCTTTGGCAATCTTTGTCGCTGTCGCGTCAATGATGATCGTGATGAGTTCGCCTGCCGATGCCCAGGAGTCTGACGTGCCCACGCAAGAAAAAACATCGACCAATTCAACTCAGCTGGAAGAGAAACAACTGCGCGCTGTTCATCCCGTCGAGCTGGATTACTTGTTGTCGCTGCCAAGCGAGTACGAAAGCCAGAAAGAATGGCCGTTGGTTTTGTTTTTGCACGGTGCGGGAGAACGTGGCGATGACCTGGATAAAGTCAAAGTTCACGGACCACCCAAACTGGTGCAAGCCGGAAAAGCGTTTCCCTTCATCTTGGTCGCACCCCAGTGCCCCGCAGATCGCTGGTGGGAGCCAATCACCCTGACGGCATTGTTGGACGAAATTGAATCCAAATACAATGTGGACAAAGACCGTGTCTATGTAACCGGATTGAGTATGGGCGGATTTGGAACCTGGAATTTGGCTGCTCATACGCCGGAGCGATTTGCAGCTATTGTGCCGATCTGCGGCGGTGGTGATAGTTTTGTGGTGCCACGAAGAATTCGCAATCGCATTCCGATTTGGGCCTTTCACGGCGACAAGGACAATGTGGTCCCTGTAAAACGGACGCAAGACCTCGCCGATGCGTTTAAAAGATTCAACGTCGAGATCAAGTTCACCTCCTACCCAGGTGTTGGACACGACTCTTGGACCGAAACATACAACAATGAAAAGTTGTACGAATGGATGTTGGCCCAGCGTCGTGGTGGTTCCGATGACTCCGAGAAAGAGTCGAAAGCTGACAAGTAAACCCGCTGTGTTTCCGTCACCGATTAGTTGTTCGAAGACAAGACTCTTAGCCACCTTCTTTGAGCAGTTTTTGTCGAGACGACACGACGGCGACGTGGCACTTTAATTGCGTTGAATTTTTCGTCCCTGAGCCGTTGTTCGCTTCGAGGAGTTGTGTTGAAAGATCCAACATCAAACCACGAGTTATCAGAGGATGCCGTTTCCAATAACAGCGGCTTGCCCAACGACGAAGCTGAACCGAATGATCGTCCACAACAACGAATGATGGAATCGGTTGAGTTTGTCGGAGGTTGGTTGTGGTTTCATCACAAAATCGTGATCGGTCTCGGCTTGATATTGGCCGTCGCGGTTTGGATTTTCGTGTCGACACGCACTGACGAAAAGTCCGAAAGCGAGCGTCCTGCAACGCCGATCGCGGTCGATGAGCGTCCGGAAATCGAGATCAATGTTTCTTCGGCGTCTGAATCAGAAGCCAATTCGAAGTCACGAGATCGTGATCTAGCCCAATCGAAATTTCAGGAATTGCTCGAGAATGGCACCAAAATGGAGTTGCTTGAATACTCGCTCAATTTCATGGAGGCTTGGAAACGCGCGGGCCCGACTCGGGCTGTAATCCTGCTTTCCGATCGGCTCAGAGTGATCAAACGATTGATGACCATGGATCTGACGAAGACTGAGCAGACGTTTACGTTGACTTCCTATATTGAAACCGTCACTTCGCTGGACTGGTACAACACCGAAGACAACCTGGGGCTTCAACAAACTCGCGAGGCCTTGCTTGAAGTCGAGCGGCTCTATGCAAACCACAATAACGAAGCGGTCGCAGCAAAAGCGAATCTCGCGTTTGTCATCATTCCAGGCGCCGATTTTTTATCGAGTTATGATTTGGCAGAGTTACTAACGCTGATGGATCGACTCGATAAACGGCAGGACAAGATCTTTCGAGATGTTAAATCGACGAGCCAACTCGCCGAGATCATCTTGAAGATTCAACGGTCCGAAAAATATCAGGCGGAAACTAAGCTCTTGGCCATTGATGTTCTGAATCGAATCCAAGCTCAAGGGTCTGAGCCGTTTGCCCGACTAGCCAGAGATTTTCGCGAAGAGATTTATTTTGGCGATCTGGAATTGAGCACGTTGCCTGGGCGAATTCCGATCGATGATCTGGAAACACAACAGGACGTGCAAATGTTGTTTGATGGACTTGAAACAGCACCCGATGTTCAGATCGGTTTTTACTCGACGGCTGCAGCTTGCGTTCGTGTCTATGTGCAGGTCGGCAACTGGGACGTCGCGAAGCAGCTCAATCAAAGGCTGCGAGTGATTGCTGGTAAGAACTCGCAAGTCGAAGTTCAGCAAAAAGTGCTAAAATTCGTTGACCAACTGGATCAGGAAATTGCCACGGCTAAAAAAGAAGACAGTGAGAAGTAGAACCGCGGCCAGAAGCGGCCGTGTTTGAAACAAGGCAGTCTGATCCAACTACTTCGCGCGAAACTTGATGGTCGGCGGCGGTTCGTTGTCGTTTTCCGAACCAACTTCGCTTTCTGCCAGCTGTTGTTCCAGCTTCTTTTTGAGTTCTTCTCGCACCACGGCAAGTTCTTGAGGGGCTTCGATCCCGATCCTGACACCGCCACCCGTGATGCGGACGACCGTGACGGCGATATCGTCACCGATCCAAATGCGCTCACCAACTTTTCGACTCAAAACCAACATTATCGAATCCTTTGATAAACCGATTGGCGTCGCCTAGGGCGACTTGAAGATAAGCGATACTTTGAGAAAAGTGGGCTTGACAGGCAAACTTTCCAGCCAACCACAGGACCAAGCGTATCATTTGCGCCCGTGGATTCAAGCAGGCGAGCGGCAAATTTCAATTCAACACGAAAATTTCACGAATCTGGCGATCGCGAACGTTTGACAACGCGAGCCACAAAAAACATCCAGCTGAACTAAGAACTGGATGGATCAACCATCGATTTAGTCACTCGATGGGCAACTGATGGCCCATTTTTTCGCGTTTTGTGGCGAGGTACTCCGCATTGTGTTCATTGATCGGCGGCAAAATTGGGACTTGATCGACCACGGTCAAGTCAAAACCGCGCAGATTGAACGCTTCGGTTTTTTTGGGGTTATTGGTAAGCAATCGAACTTGTTTAAGCCCCAAATCTTTAAGAATCTGCAAACCAATTCCATAATCTCGCATGTCCGCTTTGTGTCCCAAGGCCGTATTGGCTTCGACGGTGTCGAGTCCTTGATCCTGAAGTGCGTAGGCTTTGATCTTTTCAGCCAGACCAATCCCGCGACCCTCTTGAGGCAGATAAACGAGCACGCCGTGTCCTTCACGAGCGATCATCTTGAGTGCGAGATCCAGTTGATCGCCACAGTCACAGCGTAATGAGTTGATCAGGTCGCCGGTGAAGCAGCTGCTGTGCATTCGGACCAACGGCGCCTGTGCTTGCGATTGCGGTTCGCCCATGACGATTGCAATCGGCTCCTGAGTTTCATATTCGACTTCGTAAGCGATCACCTTAAACTGACCATATTTGGTGGGCAGCTTGGCCGTGGCCGTCTGAGTTACCAGTTTTTCAGTGACTCGCCGAAATGCAATCAGGTCTTCGATCGTGATGATGCAGAGATTTTTTTCTTTGGCAATTTCCAGCAAACCATCACGCGTCGCGCGGTCACCCGAGTCGTCCAAAATCTCGCTGAGCACTCCAGCGGGTGCCAAGCCTGCCATGCGAGCCAGATCAACGGCAGCTTCAGTGTGTCCTGCTCGACGCAAGACGCCTCCCCGTTTGGCCATCAACAAATGGACATGGCCGGGACGTTGGAAATCTTCTGGTTTGGAATTCGGGTCCGCGATGGCCCGAACACACGTGGCACGTTCTTCTGCAGTAATTCCCGTTTTTGCTGTGATATGATCCAGCGGCGTCAAAAACGCCGTCTGATTGGTCGAATTGTTGTGCTCAACCAACGGCACCAGATTCAACCGTGATGCCGCCTCTGGCAAGATCGGCATGCAAAAGTCGCCGCGGCCACTCATGACCAAATTCATGGTTTCTGGCGTGGCCAATTCTGCTGCACAGATGAAGTCGCCTTCGTTTTCGCGGGCTTCATCGTCAAGCACAATGACCACTTCGCCGCGGCCAATCGCTTCGACGGCGTCAGGGATAGTTGAGAATCGACTGGACATGGTACTGGTTTCACCAAAAATTCAGGAAGCAATATGGTCTATTCTACGCGGCAGCAGTTAATCGAGAAGTCCAAAAGCGGCTTGGTAATCGAGGACGAGAAAACTAACATGACTCTGGAATCGAGAGCCGTCCGCGTTGCCAGACGAAGTATCGATCGAGTTGTCGATTGAGTTTTCTTGACGTCGGAATCGTTTTTCCTACTGGCTGACAAGCCGATGACATCCAGCTGAGAGCCTGTCGTATGCTGAAAATTCAAACTCGAACCAGCCACTGTGTTCGCTCGTTGTTCGTGGCGGCTTTGACGATGGTGAGTTGTTTGGTGCTCACGACCGATCGACTGTCTGCACAACCCGAAGGGTCGGTGGTTGTTCCCGTTACTGACGAAAATGATACCGAATTGCCTTGGGGTGCAACGCTGTTTGCCCCGAACCCCTCGTTAACCGATGGTGAGCCGCTCAAATTCACCAAAAAAGGTGGCGTTGTCTACCAGCAAACCGAGGACTATTCGCTCAAGTGTGACGTTTACACGCCCGTTGGTGATGGCCCGTTCCCAGCAATTTTGGCCGTCCATGGAGGCGGTTGGCGTTGGGGCAGCAAATTCATGATGACTCGGCACGCCTGGTTGATGGCACGATCCGGCTACGTGGTGGTTGCCATTAACTACCGTCACGCACCCAAAGACCGGTTTCCCGCACAAATTGTCGATTGCCAAAACGCCGTTCGCTGGATGCGAAATCATGCCGAAGAATTGAAAATCGATTCCGATAACATCGGAGCCTACGGATACTCCGCTGGCGGTCACTTGGTGGCACTTTTGGGCACATCCAACGGTGCTGATCTGTTCGCTCGAGGCGACGATTCGTTAAATGGGGACGATGTCCGTGTCAAAGCCGTTGTTGCGGCTGGCGCACCGTGTGAATTTACTTGGGTCGGTATTGATTCGCCGATGCTGAAGTTTTGGTTTGGCGATACTCGTCGCAATCTCCCCGACCTTTATGCATTGGCGTCGCCGACAACGTTCGCTTCCGTCGATGACCCTCCGTTCTATTTTTACCATGGCGAATACGACTACCTGGTTCCCCAAGCATCACCGTTGAGACTGCATCGCAAGCTGTCATCCATCGGAATCGAAAGTTCATTCGATGTCGTAAAGAACTCGGATCACATTTTGCCTTTCAGCAACTTGAGCTACATGAAAAAGGGTATCCAGTTCTTCGACCGGCATCTAAAAGAAGACTAAAATCAAGCAGCCGAACAAACCGGCAACTGGCCGAACAAACCGACCAGTTCGTTTGCGTTGTGAAATGCTGGCCATGTTCAACGTTTAATTGACAAACAGAAAGTCATCATGCCTGATCCATTGCCGCCAGAAGAATACATCGAGCAAGCGTATTTCTTTCACGGATTGAACAATCGACTCGATGCTTCCGACCCAGTTCAGGTTGTGATGAAACACCTGCGCGACGAAGTCTTGACGACGACCAAACTTCCACTGGCAATCGATTACCTGCTTGCCGAACTGACACACGTGGGGCTAATGTCGACCGCGATGCAGAAGTTGTCACATTACTTTGCACCGTTCCAAACATTCGTGATCGCCGCCGCCGAAGATGATCAAGGACGCTTCGATATGCGTCGCGCGCTACTGATCCTCGAGTACGAAGCGAACTATCGGGCGAAGGATGCGTCTCCGGGCGGGATGTTCTTTTTTCAGTTTGAGACGTTGTGTCAAAACAATCTGGATTACGACTACGGTCTTAGCGCGATGTCGAAAGATCCAATCTACGACGAAGCGTGGAGCGCGTGGATTTTGTCAATCCGACACAAGATCGGCATGGTTGGAATTGCGGATCTGGTCTACCTCTACAGCCAAGCTTACATTGATCGACAGAATCAATTGACCGACGACCACATATCCTTTGCGGAATTGGACGACGCCGATGACGCAAAAGAAGAAGCGATCAAGGAATCGCTGCCCAACGTGACGCTGTTTGGCGAAAAGGAAGGCCGCATTGCGCTGGCCAATCGAAACAAGGATCCGATGTATCTGTTTTCAGCGCTGCAACGGCAGTTGGATTACCCATCGGTTCCAAAACCTGAAAAGAAAGATCCGATTGAAGATCTGCTGCCCAAGTTGATTCGCAAACTGGAGCGATTCGAATCGCGAGTGAAGCTTTTGGAGGACGAACAACGGGACCGCGGAATTGATCTGAGTCAGTTCTATCGCAAGGATTAGGTCAAAGAAGTTTTTCCCGTCGAGCGTTCTAAATGGCTCAGCTTAGATCTCGTCCAATTCCGCCTTCAGCGCGGCAACAACCGCGCGTCGACCAACGGTGTAGGACGTGATCTTCTGCCAATCGATACCAAGGTATTCCGCTACTTTGAGCGCAAGTTTTAAGTCATGCACGCCTTCATATTGATTGACCATCGATTCATCGACGTAAATCGTATTTTGATCTGAATCGAAACCAGATTCATGGCGGTCGATCAATTCCGCGACCCAAGCTTCTGGCACTCCTGCGCTGCGGCAAGCAGACCGGTCCCAAATATCGTCACCGGTGCACTTGAGCAGAATCATTTGTGCCGTTGCTGGATCCACGTTGTCAATCGACCTTTCAGATGTTGAAACTGACGGTTCGACTACTTGTTAGAATCCGTCGACTCGCCCGCATTTTTGCAATACTCATCCAGCCATTCAAAAAAGACTCGATGCCAAAGAATGCTGTTCTGCGGTTTTTGGACCCAGTGTCCTTCATCCGGGAAGTAGAGAAATCTCGACGGAACGTCTTCAACTTGAGCCGCCGTAAACGCTTCCATACCCTGTGTCACTGGCACTCGGAAGTCCTTTTCATTGTGAATGACCAGCAATGGAGTCTTCCAGTCTTTGACAAATCGATGCGGTGAAAACGCTTGGTATTCATTAAAGACGTCTTCGTCTTTCCAATAGGGACCGCCGAGATCCCAATTGACGAAAAACAGTTCTTCAGTGGAACCGTACATCGACTCCAGATTGAAAACACCACAGTGCGCAATCATCGCTTTGAAGCGATCGCCACTGTTTCCCATCAACCAGTAGACCGTGTAGCCACCAAAACTTGCACCGACGGCGCCGACACGATCGGCATCGATGTAGGGTTCAGCTGTCATGCTGTCGGTTGCCGAAAGGATATCCTTCATCGCTTGACCGCCCCAATCACCAGAAATCTGATCATTCCACTGTCGACCAAAACCAGGCAGACCGCGTCGGTTGGGAGCGACAACGACGTAGCCCTGTGATGCCATCAAATGGAAATTCCAACGATAGGAAAACCACTGTCCAATCTGTCCTTGCGGTCCACCTTGGCAGTACGTCAACAGGGGCCATTTTTTGTCGGCGGTCGCATCAAAGTCTGGTGGATGAATCACCCAACAGTGAACTTTTTTGCCGTCCGTCGCTTCCACGTAACGTTCTTCAATTTTGGGCAATTCCAGCGTCTTGTAGATTTCATTGTTGATGCCAGAAATGCCTGCCGTTCCACCGTCTTCCAACGAAACTGAGTACAACTCTGCCGGCCGCAACATGCTGGTCTGCGATGACAAGACAGTTTTCCCATCGTCGAGGAAGCCCATCATATGCCAGTTGTAACGGCCTTTGCTGATTGGAAGCGCCGATCCATTCTCGACTTCCATGCGGAACATTTGATTCGTACCATCGCGCTCTGATTCAAAGATGATGGCCTTCGAATCGGGCGACCAATGAATGTTGCTGGCGTTTTGGTCCAGCCCGACCGTCAATTCACGCGCGGCGTTGGATTCGCGATCAAACAAGATGATCCGATTGCGATCCGATTCGAAACTCGCTCGCTGCATCGAGTTGTAGGCGATCGTTTTTCCATCCGGCGAGTAGACAGGATTGTTGTCGTAGCCCAACGCGTTGGAGGTGATATTCTTAGGTGCGGCTGAACCATCGGAAGGCACAACGTAGACGTCACTGTTGGTCGACTCAGCCCAATCTTCGACGTTTTTCATCGTCATCGCCAATTCGCTGCCATCGGGTGCCCAGGCGAAATGCTCGGTTCCACCAAATGGCGGTACCGGGCAGTCTGCCTTGATGCCTTCCATCAAGTCTTTCGCTTCACCAGCAACACCGTCGGGACCGATCGTCGCGACGTGAAGATGCGAATATTTGTAGTCATGCCAAGCGTTCCAGTGACGGTACATCAATTTGTCGATGATGCGGCCGGAAGTTTTTGGCAAGTCCTTGTACAACTCGTTGGCAGGCGTGTCCATTTTGATGTCAAGCGTAAACGCGAGCTTGCTTCCGCCAGGCGCAACTTTCAAATTGGAGATCCCATCGTCATAGTTGGTCAGCTTCGTCAATTTTCCCGTCGCAACGTCCAGCGAATACGCTTGATTGGAAGGATCCTCATCGGCGTCTTCTTTCTTCTTTGGCGTACCTTCGAAGAACAGCCGATCACCGCTGGCTGTGGTGATCCAGTCCAGCGAACCGATGCCCGGCCAGTCCTTGAGAACGATGGTGTCTTTGCCATCGGATCGATTGATGACATGCAGAATGGAACGACCTTTGTCCGCGGCCAGATCATATCGTCGCACGGTGTAGGCGATCAGATTTCCACTGGGCGAAACCGCCGCTTCACTGAGTCGGCCCAGTTTGAGCAACAACTCGGGAGACATTCGTTTGGGAGCCTCTTCCGCGGTATCTTCTTGAGCCCAAGTCGGTCGGCAGCTTAACGCCGCCAGCGCGATCACAAGAACAATCATCAGCCGAGCGGCGGCCGAGGCTGTTGGTTCGAAACGGGTCTTCGTCATTTGTTTGATCCTGATGTAGGGAATGCGTTCGTTCGACACGGTGAAACTCGCAAAGCGTCGAATCGAACGATTGGCTTCTCCCACAATATAAACAACTTAGCTAGCGTCGAAAATCATCGAGAGTACAAACTTTCCCGCTGTTTTGTAAGGCGTTGCCGAAGCTGGCGTCGACGAAGCTGACATGGTGTGGCTCAAAACACACTTGAATCTGGATGGAACCAGGTTGAATAGAGGGTGATCGGTCTAGCGGAATTCAAGCATTCCTTCTAACGTCCGACCGCCCAAACGTTGATGCACGCAAGGAGCAAATTATGAGCATCCGGTTCGCTGAGCAGACTAACAATTCAAACCCAACTTCGCGTCGACAAAAATTGCCGCAAGCCTTGATCGTGGCATCAATGGTTCTGTTGTCGTTGACAGGTTGTCAGTCGGCGGGCATTAAACCACCCGCATTTTTTGGCAAGACGCCAAAGTTCGGTGCCGATCGAGAGTCGCCGTTTGACAGAATGTCGACCAATTCGAGATCTGACGAACAGAATTCGAGCTCCGAACCAGATTCATCCAATGTCCGGCTGGCATCCCATCAAACACCCGTTGCCGATGCGACATGGTATCAGTCGTTCGATGACGCACAACTGGCCGCGGAAAGTTCTGGACTGCCGATGCTGGTCCTGTTTACTGGAAGTGACTGGTGCGGATGGTGTATTCGTTTAAAGGACGAAGTCTTGGAGACCCGCGAGTTCAAGTCATGGGCAACTGACAATGTGATCCTTGTCGAGTTGGACTTCCCTCGCAAAACATCGCTACCGTTTGAGGTCCAGGCACGCAACGAGGAGTTGAAACGGCGATTCAAAGTTGAAGGGTTTCCGACGGTCGTCGTACTCGATCGAAATGGCGATTCTCAAGGCAAGCTTGGCTATATGAACGATCCGGGTAAATGGATCGCAGCTGCGGAAGCAAAGCTGCGATAAGCAACTCAAGTCATCACCCGGCTTGAAAACCCTATCCTGCAAACCGGCGGCTGTTTGGATGAAACTCGATCCGAATGGCTATTCAGATTTTGATTGCGTCAGATAGAGGATTTGATTTTCGTGCAGCTGGATGGCAGTCGCGATATCGAAGTGCTCCCGGACAAGCTTGGTCCAGTCAACAAAACTTCTACGATTCACATGAAGCTCCTGACCGGTCCCCGTTGACTCTCCATTGTGAATTGAAAACGCTTGTCGTTTGACCTGTTTCATGTTTTCAAACAATCCAAGCACTTGTTCTTCGTACAGATGCTCGATGCAGTCAATACAAACGGCGCTCTGGTACGAGTCCATATCTTCGATCGGTTTGGTGATGTCACCAACTCGCATTTCCGGATGAATTTCGATCTGGTCGATTCCAGTCGCTTCCATGCCGAGCTCACGTAAGTGTTCGACGGTCTGTCCACGACCACACCCAAGATCAATGACTGGGCTGATCAACCACTCGTGGTACTCCGGTATCAAGCGGACGCCGGGGCATCGACCTTGTTCCGCGTCCCCGTACCAGGGATTCTCTTCGTAGATTTTTTGATACAAAGATGCCGAGTCTTGGGCGTGGTCCATGGCGTCATCCGCCAGCGACGAACCGTTGACGGAGACCGTCGTGGCAGCGCCGACCAACACTTCTGATGCCTCGTCAGACGTCGCTTGAACTTTGGATTGTTTGCGTGCAGCAACCCGAGAGGTCAGCGGAATGTGTTTCCACAGGGTGAGCTGTTTTCGGTGACCATCGTATTCGGCCCGATCAGGCTCCATTTTGTTGACCCACCAGTCGATTGACTTGACAGTGCGATGAAGATTTTCGCCAAAGATGTCATCCATACCCGACTCACGTGTAGAAACCGAGACCAGCATCGTGGCCCCTTTGCGCAGGACCCTTTCGATCTCACCCATTGTGAGATCGATATCCTCCTCGTCGAGATGTTCCAACATGTCAAAACAAGTGACCAACGAAAAAAACTGATCATCGTACGGTAATGTCTGGTCCTCGAGTGTCGTGAGTCGGTGTCGGCACCCAGGCACAAGTGCCAGTCGTTCTTCGGCGCGACGAATCGCCTCGTCGCTGATATCGGCGCCAAAAGGGATCAGGTCAAACGTCGGACCTGCAAGGTACTCCAGAGCAAAGCCAACACCGCAGCCGAGATCCAGGCAGCGACCAGAGATCATCCGCAAACGCTCGGCGGACTCCATCACCATTCGCAGGCCCGGCGAGTTCTCCGGCCGGTTGTAACGTTCGTCGTTGGCGACAACATCGTTGTAAATGTCGCGATATTCAGGCATGGTAATCAAGGTTGGTTGTTGGATGACAATTGAGACAGGCGACGGACAACATCAGGAAGATTGTCTAGTGATGCCTGCTTCGACAGTTTTCCAAGAAGCGATACGGAAGGTTCTGATTCGATTGAGACGCGAACGCTACCGGCAAAAAAAGCGATCGCGCGTTCATACAAGACTCGTTTTTGAAACTTCGTCATTTTCGTGGTTAGCATTTTGGCAATGGCATTTTCCAGCAGGCGACCCGAATCGACGCTGGCGATCTGATGCATCTCCAAAACGACGTCTTCGACGAGCGATGCGTTGCCGGAGCGAATGCTAATGGGGAGCAACTCGTGAAGCAATACGAGTTCGTCTTCCACCGTTTCGGTTGGATAGTCCCATAACGCT
This sequence comes from Planctomycetota bacterium, assembly GCA_038534355.1. Lineage (GTDB taxonomy): Bacteria > Planctomycetota > Planctomycetia > Pirellulales > Pirellulaceae > Mariniblastus. The sequence goes on along the minus strand of JBCAWX010000002.1, from coordinate 92,054 downwards.
TGGGCAACCTTGGCCGCATCTTGTAACGGTATCGTTTTGGAACTTCGATAGTCGAATTTTTTTCGAAGCTCAACAATCCAGTCGGGTACTTTTTTGAGAAGTTCCTGTGGCTCGAGAATTTCATCTGAGGATTTGGTTGATGTCTTGGCAAATTTGTGTTCAAGGTAATCGTTAATAAACTGGCAATCGGCGTTTCCGTCTTCAGCAACGCGGATCAACTGTTCAATTTTGTTTTGAAACTGACCTTCGACTTGGCTGTTAACGGCATAAAACGAAGCGAGCTCCCGTGACCATAGGACAGTGTTGTCGATGTCGCCCGTCGCGACCAGCTCGACGGCAAGTGCCGGGGGGAGGTAAAAATACTCGTATCGAATGTTGGTACCCGCATTCCGCAGCGTGACTGAATTCTCGTCAGCCTCGACAAAGCCGAGCATTTGGCCTCGGATATCGAGTTGCCGATTGCCGACCACCGCTTGGCTGGATTGAATCACTCGGCGCCAGAACTGATCGAGCGTTTGGGCCACCTTTTCGATCGATTCAATACGTTGCAAAATCGAAAGCTGGTTTTCGGTGAGCTTTCCATCGTCGCCAATTGCCGATTCAATTAGCGACTTGGCAGCATCGAGTCGTTCGGCGGCAGTTGATTTTTCACGGCGATAAAGGCATCGGGTTGCACTTAAAAGCTGGCGGTCAAGATGACGCAATTGCGAATCGTTTAGAACGACCGGCGGCATGGGTTCCGGCGGAGCAACCGGCGGGTCATCATCGAGATCACTTGACGGTGTTGTGGTCTCGGGAGTGGACGGATCATCCTTCGTCTCTGGATCCGTACTTGGCTGACCTGTCGGCTCAGTCAACGTTGTATCGGGTTGGGTTTCTTTGGGTTTGTTATCGCTGGGCGACGTTGCTTCTGGGGTGGTCGTTGATGGGTTAGTCGTCGAGGGGTTCGCAGGTTGATTGTTTAGTGGAGTTTCAGGTTGCGCGATGGGTGTTTCTGGTTCGACGCCAGCCAGCTTCTGCAGCACCTCCAAGTTGGCATAAATCAAGTAGATACCACCGAGCAGCATACCGACGATCAGTATTTGCGAGACACGTTCTAAAACGCGGCCCCGTCTCTTTTTTCGAACCGGTTTGATGACGGCTTTGGGTGCATCATCGAGTTTGTTGTCGATGGCATCGGCGACGGCCGCCGGTGGATCTGCTTCAACAAAGACTGGCGATTCGACGGCTGCCGCGGCAGTCGCCACAACAGCATTGTCGATTGGCTGGGCGGTCGGGATGCTGTCTGAGTCGCTGGCGACAGCGGTGGCCACAGGAATCGTCGCATTAGGGGGCGTGTCGCGCTTGTTCGGTGTATCTTCGGCTGGTTGCGGCTTCGATGGTGCCTTCTTTTTACTCATCCCTTGCGGCATCATTGGGTCAACGGGATGGTCTTGTTTGGCAGTTCGACTCGATTGAGCCTTCTTGGATTGAACCGGTCGTTTTGCTGTCGGTGGACTTGCGTTGGCACCTGGCGGCAGCATCTCATCAGGTTTGGCTTTGCCAGTCGCCACCGTCTGAGAGCTGCGTTGGGATGGGTCACCAGTTTTCGGTTGCGTTTTAGCTGGCGGTTTTGAGCGAGCTGGCGGATTGGCATCGGTCAGCGAAAAAGGGCGATCGCTGTTAGGTTGAGTCCGCTTTGGTTGGTCGGCGGAAGCCTTGGACTTTGACTTGCCGTTCTGTTTCTTCTCGACCAACGCTTCGACGTACTGTTTCCGTTGTTTGGGATCGAGCAGCGTTTGACGCGCAGTTTCAATCTCGGAACGAAGTCGTTTTTGAATCTCAAGATGTTGGTTGGGTGGGACCCTCGCCAGCAGCTCCAGACATCGTTGGACACCCATCTCGACCGCTCGTTGTATCTCACGTTCCTCGGACAGCGTCGGTCGGACCTGCAACAACTGAAAGTGATTCGGAGACTCGGTTTTGGGGCTCAGTCCAAGCCATTTCTGGTACGGGTTGAAAGTTTCGGCCATGGTTTAGATGGGGCTATTGCACTAAAAGCAGAGCGAGGGTGATTCGGCGCGGTCGAGCGAAGAGTCGGTTTTCGACTATCCATTTCCGGTACGTTATTTTACGCTGTAATTCAGTTTAGCCGGTCGCTGATGCCTGAAGAACAGGAAAACCGAGCCGTCTGTTTCACGAATGATTTTTTTTGAGTTGAGTTTTTTGAGCAATGCCAACATTTGTCAACATTGCCGCCTACAAGTTCGTCGACTTGGACGACCTTGTTCGTCGTAAGTCAGAACTGCTGCCGTTCTGCCGTTCGCTTGATTTACGCGGCACAATCTTGCTGTCACATGAGGGAATCAACCTGTTTTTGGCTGGATCGCGACAGAACGTTGACCAGTTTTTACAACGCATCCGACAGCAACCAGAATTTGCCGATTTGACCGCCAAAGAGAGCTTGAGCGACCACCAACCTTTCAGCCGAATGTTGGTCCGACTGAAAAAAGAGATCATTTCGATGGGCGTAGAATCGATCGCGCCTCGACAAAAAACCAGCCCCAAGCTTTCGGCAAGGCAGTTGAAACAATGGCTCGATGAAGATCGCCCATTGACGCTGCTGGACGTTCGCAATGATTACGAAGTGGAAGTGGGAACGTTCAAGAACGCGGTTCCCGCGGGCATCGATCACTTCCGAAAATTTCCTGAGGTCGTCGAGCGTCTACCAGAAGAGATGAAAGAAAAACCGCTGGTCATGTTTTGCACCGGTGGCATCCGTTGTGAAAAGGCGGGCCCGCTGATGGAGGAGAAAGGGTTTCGCGAAGTTTATCAACTGGACGGCGGCATCCTGAAGTACTTCGAAGAATGCGGTGGTGATCACTACGATGGAGACTGTTTCGTTTTTGATAAACGAGTCGCAGTCGATCCGAGTTTGGAAGAGACTGAGTTTGATCAGTGCTACGCTTGTCAAGCCGTTTTGTCAGCGACGGATCAAGCGTCGCCAATGTACGCCCCACCCAAAAGCTGCCCTTACTGTTTCGAAACGGACGCTCAAAAACTGGAAGGATTGTTGCGACGTCGCAATGCCACGCTGCAACAACAAACGACACCGTTGCCGGGTTCCGTTCCCTACGACAACGTTCGACCAATGAATGTGCCGTTGCGATTCGATCAACAACCGGTCATCGAGTTTCTGTGTGGAATGCATGCACATGTCGGCCGAGATGTCTGGCAAAAGGCATGCGATCAGGGCCGGATTCTGTACAAACAATCGCCGCTGTCCAGCGACGCCATGGTTCGTGCCGGTTGGCGTGTGGAACATTCGGTGCCTCAGACGGTGGAGCCGGATGTCAGCAATCAAGTCCAGTTCATTTACGAGGACAGTGCACTGGTGGCGATCAACAAACCGGCGCCATTGCCGATGCATGCTTGTGGTCGCTTCAATCGCAATTCGTTGATCTACTTTGCCGGCAGTGTTTTCGCGGGTGAGCAGCTGCGTATTTTGCATCGTCTCGATGCCAACACCACCGGCGTCGTGTTGTTGGCAAGGAAAAAATCCGTTTCACAAAAAATACATCAACAGTTTAAACAAGGCACCGTCTCGAAAGTCTATTTTGCAAAAGTTCAGGGACATCCTGAGCAGGACACGTTTTCCTGTGAAGCGGCGATCGGAGATTCACCTGACAAGGTTGGGTCTCGCAAAGTTTCTGAAGACGGTTTGCCAGCGCGTACGGAATTCGAAGTCGTGCAGCGATTGGAAAACGATGAGACATTGGTGTGTTGTCGACCCCAAACAGGTCGCACGAATCAGATTCGGTTGCATTTGCGTCATCTCGGGTTTCCCGTCGTGGGCGATCCGACTTATGCCGTTGATCCGAATACCGAACCGCGTCAGTCGTTGACGATGGATGATCCTCCCATGTGTTTGCACGCTTATTCGCTGGAGATCACGCATCCGGAGTCCGGCGATCCGTTGACGTTGGTCGCCGATCCGCCGTCATGGTGGACGACTTCGTAGGCCCTGCGACTTTGTAAGTTCCGAATGTTGCCAATATCGCTGCCGTCAAGTTTGTTCTGACGCGTTTTCTTGCGTTGATCCGTCGTTGAGCAGCTTGGATGGATGCCCCCTGCACGACAACAATTTGTTTTCATAAACTGAGTCGCTTTTAGATTACCCCTTAACCAAATTGCAGGACTTACAATGTCAAATCCAGTCGTTGGAATCGTCATGGGAAGCGATAGTGATTGGCCCAAAATCAATAAAGTCGGAGCCGCTCTGGAAGAGTTTGGCGTCGCTTATGAAGTCAACGTGATGAGTGCTCACCGAACCCCGCACATCGTCGGTGAATATGCGACTTCGGCCGAAGAACGTGGGCTCCAAGTGATCATTGCTGCAGCCGGCGGCGCTGCTCACCTGGCCGGTGTTGTGGCTGCCCATACAACACTGCCAGTCATCGGTTTGCCAGTTCCAACGGCCGATCTGGGTGGCATGGATTCATTGTTATCGACGGTACAGATGCCAGGTGACGTACCCGTTGCATCGATGGCGGTCGGCATGGGTGGTCCACGAAATGCAGGGTTGTTCGCGGTTCAGATCCTCGCCACAGCGGATGCGGATTTGAAAGCGAAACTGGCCCAGTTCAAGGTCAACTTGGTCGATAAAATTCAGACCAAAAACGCCAACTTCAAAGCCAGCCTTTAGTCGGTTTTGTTGATCTCCAACAGGAACCCGATCGTCGCACGTATCCGCTGGATCACACCAATGGCAACTCAACGGCGAATCGCAAACAGAATCGATTACGACGGGAGCTGTCATGTCAAAAGTTGAAACGATGCAGTGGCACGGTGACTCGACGGGTTACCTGGAAATGATCGACCAGACGTTGTTGCCCAACGAACTCAAAAGCATCGACTGCAAAGATGTTGAGACAGTTTGGGAAGCGATCAAGATGTTACGTGTCCGCGGTGCCCCGGCGATCGGGATTGCCGCGGCCTACGGAACTGTGATTGGCCTGCAAACCGTGCCGGATGACGACTCGTTTTTTACGCGACTGCGTGAAGTTCTGGTATATCTGGCGGAAAGTCGACCTACGGCGGTCAATCTGTTTTGGGCGATCGACCGAATGCGCACAAAATCTGAATCGATGATGGAGACCCATTCGGTGGCCGAGATCCGTGCCGCGTTGCTGGACGAAGCCAAAGCGATCCATCATGAGGATCGCCAGATGTGCCATGCGATTGGCAAAAACGGTGCACCGTTATTGGAAAATGCCAAAGGCGTGTTGACGCATTGCAATGCAGGTGGACTAGCCACGGCCGAATACGGAACGGCGCTCAGCGTTTTCTTTACCGCCCAAGATCTCGGTAATACGCTGCATGTTTACGTCGACGAGACCCGCCCGCTGTTGCAAGGGGCTCGACTAACGGCCTGGGAATTGATGCAACGCGAGATTCCAGCAACATTGATTTGCGACTCGATGGCGGCACAAGTGATGCGGGAAGGTCGCGTTCAAGCAGTCGTTACCGGCGCAGATCGTATCGCCGCCAACGGGGATTCGGCGAACAAAATCGGAACGTATTCCATTGCGGTGTTAGCCAAAGCCCACGACATTCCCTTTTACATTGCGGCACCGAGCAGCACCTTTGATTTGTCGCTTGAGACTGGGGAAGGAATCCCGATTGAAGAACGGGATCCCAACGAGATCACTCACGGGTTTGGTCGACAGACGGCACCAGATGGGGTCGGAGTGTACAATCCCGCCTTTGACGTCACCCCCTCTCACTTGATCGCGGCGATTATTACCGAACGAGGTGTGATCTCACCGGTCAACGAAATCAACGTTCGGGCGATGATCGGTTAGTTCGGTGAGTGTTTGACATCCGGTTACGCAATCATATGTCGCTTGGGCACTTATTCATGCTCGAGTGAGCTACCGTAGCTTGGGCGCTTTCGGCACTCTTGCCCGAGTGTGCCTTTGCTAAGTCCCATTTGGAAATCGCCAGTCGAACCGAGAACGTGTTGGCCAATACAAACCCAGAATCGTGACAGCCAAGAGTGGCTATCCTACGTTTCGCGACAGCCAAGAGTGGCTATCCTACGGTTCATTTGTCCACCGAACCGTAGCTTGGGCACTCTTGCCCGAGTGTGGATCGATGAGTCTCACAAGGAAATCGCAATTCAAACCGAGAACGTGTTGGCCAATACGAACCAAAATTCGCGACAGCCAAGAGTGGCTATCCTACGTTTCGTGACAGCCAAGAGTGGCTATCCTACGGCACACCAAAAAAGCCCGTTCCTGATCCGGAACGGGCGACTTGGTTTTTAATTGATGAGATGCGATCGAACTCGACGTTAATCGATGCCACGATCATCCGGCGATGACGCATCCGCGGCAGCGCCATCGAAGTCACCACCACCATCATCGCCGGTGGCTTCGTCCATTACATCATCCATGTCGTGTCCGTCGGAATCACCATCGTGTCCGGCATCCGCCATTTCAGCCGCATCCGTCTTGTCGACCGAGACGACTTTTCCTTGGTAGCTCAACATCTCTTCAATTTGTGCCAATTTGCCTTTGGCAAACGGGAGCCATGGCAGCCAATACAAACCGATCACTCGTTTCATCGTAAAGATCGACTTGTTCATTCGCGTTTTCAGCGAGAGCGATCCAACACCGGCAAGGAACAGCTCCAGGTAATCCAGCGGTTCGTTTTCGGTTTTCAAACCGATCAATTCAAATCGTTCGCCTTTGCCACCCAACCGACTGACCGTTAAACCAGATTCATCAATGACGACTTTCATGTGCGTACGACTGTAGATGATGTTCCCCAACCAGATGATGAAAAACACCAGCGACATCACGACCCATGCTCCAGTATTGACCGTGGGTTTGAGCGCACCAAGCAGTTGGCTGGACCAGGTAAACAGGGTCAAGTAACCCGTCAACTCCAAGATCACTGGCAAACCGACCACGAAACCGAACATGAAAAACATCAACAAAAACTTGCTCTTGGGCATGTTGAATCGGAAAGCGATGTACCAGACCAACATGATCGACAGCCCAACCCAGAACAACATATGGGAGTTGAACATCGGAACGGTCCGATTGACCCACTCATAGTCGGTCTTCGCCATCAATTCGGCGACGCTATCGTTTTCCAATTTCAGTTCTTCGACAACAGCGACCCGAGAGGATTCCAATTTTTCGTACATCGTGTCATCGATGACGGTTCTTGGGATCCAGGAAAGAACAGCCAATACGGCAAACAAGACGGCGGGGTAACCGGCGAGAATTCCAGGTAAGTGATCGTACAGCACGATCGGTTTAAGTCTTGGGTTTTGATTTTTGTTGTTCATTCAGCAAACCAGCTCGATAAAGCCTTACGAAATTTGTAGCCTATGGAAACTTTTCGGCATCAATTGATTTCGGTCGGTTTAAATCCGATCCGAATCCGAACAGTCGCGGATTTTTCGACACCCCTAGTTCGAAAAGGATCACGAATTCTTGGAGAAAATCACGTCCGATCGATTTCGTTGGGCATTGTAACGAAGTCGATTCGCGAAAAAAGCTGGGTTTACCAATTGGTTCCCATTTGATCGGTGAATTAGTGCCCCAATGACAAGTTACTCACCAAACTCTACTAAAATGAAGATTGTATTTGCGTGTGGTCAGTGCATGTAGCCAGCCTATCCGTTTCTGGGCTGACGAATCAGACGGAATTCTTTTTTATTGAAAACGATCATCGAGTTCAAACACGGTAACTTTATGCAAGCCATTAATCGAAGCGTACTACAGCATCGCTCATTCAATCCATTTTTTGGTCGTTGTTGGATCGCACTGTTTGTTTTGGCCAGTTCGTTTGCGAACACGCTGGCTGTCGCGCAAACCGAATCCGGAGCCGTCGATCAACAACCAAACATCCTGTTCATCATGTCAGACGATCATACGTCGACAGCGATTGGAGCATATGGAAGCCGTTTGGCGACGCTTGATCCGACCCCAAATATTGATTCGTTGGCCGAAGAAGGCGTGCGGTTGGCGAATTGCTTTTGCACCAACAGCATCTGCACGCCGAGTCGCGCGACCATCATGACAGGCCAGTACTCTCATCGAAATGGAGTTTACACGTTGCGTGGTGAGATTGCGGCTGAAAAACAGACGCTATCCAGCTTGATGAAACAGGCTGGTTATGAAACGGCGATGGTCGGGAAGTGGCATTTAAAAGCTGAGCCCAGCACGTTTGATTTTTACAGCGTCCTACCGGGGCAAGGCTGGTATCACAATCCCGAGTTTCGCGTGCGTGGCAAACAGCCGTGGCCCAAGAACACGATTCGTATGAAAAAGCATTCATCCGACGCGATCACTGATCAATCAATTAAATGGCTGAAAACGCGCAAGGAAAAAGGAAAGCCCTTTTTTCTGATGCACCATTTCAAAGCACCGCATGACGACTTTGAAAACGCGGAACGGTATGACTTTCTTTATGAACACGACGTCATTCCCGAACCAGCCAGCTTGCGTCAGCGAGGCAACCATGGCCCGATCGACCAACCGCAATATGGCACCAGCGTTTCCAAACGGAACCAGCGACGCAATATGGGCGACCACATGTTCGTCGATCAAAATCTCGACGATGCCAAATACACCAGCGAGTCTTACCAACGCTATTTGAAGAAATTCCTGCGTTGCGTCAAAGGAGTCGACGACAATGTGGGACGCTTGATTCAATACCTGAAGTCGACCGGCGAGTTGGACAATACCGTGATCATCTACACGGCAGATCAAGGATTTATGCTCGGCGAACACGACTACATCGATAAACGCTGGATGTACGAAGAGTCGTTGCGAATGCCATTCATCATTCGCTATCCAAAAATGTTCCCGTCCAAGGCAGTCAATGATGACATGATCAACAACGTCGACTTTGCCCCCACGTTGTTGGAGATTGCCGGCGCCGGCAAGTTAGCCGACGAGCTGCCCGAGGCGAGAAAGATGCAGGGGAGAAGTTTTGTTGCAAACTTGAAAGGGAACACGCCTGACGACTGGCGCAAGATCAGCTACTACCGCTACTTCATGCACATGGCTCACCACGACAACCCAGCTCATCTGGGAATTCGATCCAAGAACCACAAACTGATTTTCTTCTATGGCAAAAAGCTGGACTCAAGTTGGTATTGGAAGAATAAGCCGGAAGATTATCCGGACACCAAGCCGCACTGGGAGTTTTACGATTTGACCCAAGATCCTCATGAAATGAACAATTTGATCAACGATTCCAGCTATCAAACAAAGATTGCTGAGATGAAAAAGCAATTGTTGCAGGAACGCATCCGGGTGGGGGATACCGACGAGACGTTCCCCGAAGTGAAATCGCTGCTGGAGAAGTAGGCGAAATTCGCTGGAAAAACTGTGGATTGTCGCATTTTGGCTCGTCAAATTGCCGATTTGGCAATACAATGCGGAGCTTCAAATCGAGGGATTTTTCAGAAACCCTCAACCACTCATTTGGTTCATCTTCCCAGCGAAGAGGCCGGCCTCCGTTTTTTACGCGAATTTGTCGATCCAACGAATCGACAATTCTTGCCGGTCAGGACTGATTCACTCACCCCAACTACGAGGAAATTGTGGCTGTAAAAATTCGTCTTAAGAAAATGGGACGTGCCCACCGACCATTTTATCGCGTTTGTGCCATGGACTCTCGATCACCCCGCGATGGTCGCGTGATCGAGCAACTTGGAACTTACGACACCAGCGTTCCAGAAACTGACGCCCGTGCCATCCTCAATGGTGAGCGGATCAATTACTGGCTCAGCGTCGGGGCGCAACCGACTCCCAAAGTTGCGACTTTGATCAAAAAGTATGGTTCCGAAGGAACACACCTTGAAGCTCAAGCGGAAGCGATTTCGCGGCTGACCGGACGACGCGCGACAGCGATTGAATCGGCTCGAGCTGCAGCGGCCTCGGTAGAAATGCCAAAAGCAGAAACGCCGGCACCTGAAGGTGACGCAGCTGAGAATGCCGAAGCAACCGAAAATGCTGAAGCGACTGAGTCCACTGAAGCGACCGAGTCCGCCGAAAACAAGGACGCTGCGGAAGCACCTGCTGAAACTCCAACTGAACCTGCTGCCGAAGCCAGTGAAGGCTCCGCAGAAGCCAGCGCAGAGTAATTCCAATGCGTTTTGATGTCTTGACGCTGTTCCCGGACATGTTTCCCGGTTACTTCTGTCAGAGCATCTTGAACAAAGCGATTGAACGAGGGTTGGTCGAAATCCACGTTCATAACATGCGAGACTGGACAACCGATCGCCATCACAAGATCGACGATACGCCTTATGGCGGTGGACCGGGAATGGTCCTGATGGTCGAACCGGTTGTTAAATGTGTTCGCGATGTGCAATCGATGGATCCGCGGCAAGGAACCATCGTGTTGCTGACACCTCAAGGACAAACGTTGAAACAACCGTTGGTCGAGGAGTTGGCAACAACGCCACGGTTCATCGTGCTCTGTGGCCGATACGAAGGATTCGATCAACGAGTGATCGATATTCTTCAACCAGTCGAATTGTCGATTGGCGATTACATCCTCAACGGCGGCGAAGTCGCTGCCATGGTGTTAGTCGACAGTCTCGTTCGAATGGTGCCGGGCGTTTTGGGGGACGAACTCAGCAATATCGATGACTCGTTTTCACGTGGCAATCGATTGTTAGAGTATCCTCAATACACCCGACCGAGAGATTTCGAAGGACATTCCGTTCCCGAGATTTTACTCAGCGGTAATCACCAGGCGATTGCCGATTGGCGAAAACAGAAAAGCCTGGAAAAAACAAAAGCCATTCGAAGTGACCTGTTGGACCAGCACTCCGAAGACCATTTATCAAACGATTGAAAACAAAAATAGATCGCATTTGCGTAGAGGAAGCCATGAGCCATAAAATCATTGATCTCGTCGAACAGACAACGATGAAGTCGGATATTCCAGAATTTGAAATCGGTGACACCGTTGATGTGCACTGCAAGATCCTCGAAGGAGCGAAGTCACGAACACAGGTCTTCACGGGAACCGTGATTGCTCGAAGTGGTCGCGGCTCCAATGAGATGTTTGCCGTCCGCCGAATCGTCGCCGGTGAAGGTGTTGAACGAAAGTTTCCACTGCACTCGCCACGCGTCGAGAAAGTGGTCGTCACGCGATCCGCTTACGTGCACCGAGCAAAACTTTACTACTTGCGTGACCGAGTCGGTAAAGCCGTTCGCTTGAAAGAACGTCGTCGATAAAACGGTGGCTGTGGATCCGGCCGAGCGTACCAAATGCTCAACGTGTTTGGTACTTTGGCCCATTCGAATAAACACGTGAGCCTACGTTGCGAAGGCTGTCGCCGTTACCCGACGGCTGGGTTGACGTTCTTGTACGCATCGATCGTCGCCTGTTCGCCTTTGGCACCTTTGATCGAATTGCCGTGCTCCATGCCGACGACAAACTCTCGGCCATCTTGTTTGCTCCGATCGTGGATGTACTGAAAGACGTTTTTGTAATTGATTTCGCCCGTTCCGGGTTCCTTTCGCCCCGGATTATCGCCCGCTTGAAAATACGCGATTTCATCCCAGCAATGCTCAATGTTCTTGATCAGATTTCCCTCAGTGATCTGCTGATGGTAGATGTCAAAAAGGATTTTGCAGGACGGACTGTTAACAGCCTTGCAAATCGCATAGGCGTGATCGGAATATCTCAAGTACGCTCCGCCATGATTCGTGTGCCAGTTCAGGGGTTCCAATACCATCGTCAGATCGTGCGGCTCAAGGATTTCACAACTCTGACGGAGTAGATCGACGACGTTGGCCATTTGGTAACCGGGCGCTAGTATCGCTTTTCCATACTTGTTGCCATCTTTCTTGGGCGGTTGCTGATCGATGGAGCCAGGGACAACCGTAAACCACTTTGCGTTTACGCGAGCGGCAATTTCGACGGCCTGCTTCATACTTTCGAGAATCGCTTGAGTCAGATCCTTTTGCGGGTCCGCAAACGTAGGTTCAATAAAATTGGCGTAGCCCACAAAGACGCCCATGGTCAGTTTCAACTCAGCAAGCGTCTTACCGATCTTGGTCTGCATCTCAACGGTCTCTTTGCCCAACCCGTTGTATTCAAGTGCCGTAAAACCTTGATCGTGACAAAATTTGATTTGATCGATGACATCTTTTCCGCCCATTGCTTTGAACGAGCCCGGATGCGGCGCAAACTTCAAATTGAAACCGTCGAATGCATCGGCCTCCGACTGTCCAGCGGTATCTTGAGCTTGAACACTTGACGAAACGGTCGCGCCGGCAATCGCGGCACCGATGGCTGATTTGGCCAAAAACTTTCTTCGATCGACAGATTGCTTTTGTTGTTGTTCGTTACGTTGAGACATCGCTGGATCCTGTATGAGTCAGATGATTTCGTTCTCGATGGTAATCGAGTCGCAAGGCAGTAGCAACGTTGCTGGCGATAAAGCTTCGTTGCTTGAAGCCCGTAGCTAACAGCGTCGTAGCGCCGGCATTCTTGCCCAAGTCGAGAATTCAATGCGTGACTCGGCAATCGCGATTGGAGGCGCGAGCGCGATCGACCATCGGAGCGGTGACTCGTTACATATCACCGCCAAGCATGGCGATCCGACGGTTCGGTGACCAATCGATTTCCCAAAGCAAAGCTACGTCGAAACAGCTCAGTTCATTCGCACAGCTGCTGGATCAAAGCGTACGGTTTCACCCGTCGTAGCTGCCTTCATGCAAGCGTCAAGGATTTGCTGCGTTTTCATCGATGCCTCGGGCCAAAACGGATCGATTTTTCCTTCGACAACACAGTTGGCAAACGTACGAAACAACTTCGTTTCCTGAGCATCTGTCGCGCTGTTGCCCGATTCATCCAACATAAAATCGGTACGATTCTCGACCATGGTAAAATCACAGCCATCGACCGCAAAGTCAGGTCGCGCCAAATAGAACGATGTCGATTTGCCAGAGTACGGCAAGACAAAATCCTTGATCTTGATATGCCCTTCGGTGCCGCTGATGTGAGCCCACTGTTGATGCCCGGTCAGAAAGCTGTTGTAAAACGTTGCGGTCACATCATCATTAAACTTCAACCGACATTCCAACTCCATCGGAACCGCAGCAGGACTGTCGGGCCGTTGAAACTGATTGATCATGGTTGCCGATACGCTAACGGGCATCTGGTAGTTCATGATGAACAGTGCCAGCCGAATCGTATACCAACCCAAATCACCAAGGCAGCCGTGCGGTTCAAGCTCGCTGTTGGTACGGATGTTACCTTCTTTAAACTCGCTGTCGGAACAAAAACTGAACTGCATGGCAATCCGTTTCAGTTTGCCGATTCCCTGATCCGAATCGAGAACCTCTCTCAGTTTTTGTAGTCGATCCGTGTGCATGTACATGATGCCATCCATGAACTGGACGTTGTTGGCAGCACAAGCGTCGACCATCGCTTTCAGTTCGGTCACATCACGAGCACATGGTTTTTCGCACATCACATGCTTGCCGTGTTCAGCGGCTTTGATGACCCAGTCGTGGCGCAGCCCGGTCGGCAGCGGTATATAAACGGCATCAATCGCATCACTGGCGATCAACTCGTCGTACGAGCCAAACGCAACAGGTGTGGCGGACTGTGGGGCGTCCGATTGACATTGGTCGATAAACGCTTGTGCTTTCTCGACACTGCGACTGGCGACCGCAGCCACCGTTCCATTGCCAGAGTTTTTGATCGCGAGCCAATTCTTTTGCCCAATTGTTGCGGTGCTCATAAAGCCCCAGCGGCAGACATTTTCCGATGTCATCTGATTCTGTTTTCCTTTAATTGACAAATGAAACGTTACAAGTCGAACTTGATTCCTTGCGCCAACGGCAACTCGCTGGAGTAGTTAATCGTATTGGTGGCGCGACGCATGTAGGCTTTCCAGGAATCGGAACCGGACTCGCGACCACCGCCTGTATCCTTCTCTCCACCGAAGGCGCCACCGATCTCGGCGCCACTGGTTCCAATATTGACATTGGCAATGCCACAGTCCGAACCAGCGGGCCCACAAAATAGTTCCGCTTCCATCACATCTTTGCTGAAGATCGTGCTGGACAATCCTTGCGATACCTGATTTTGAATCGCGATTGCTTCGTCCAATGAATCGTATGGCATCAGATAGACGATCGGAGCAAACGTTTCATGCAACGTCACATCCGCCCCTGCTTCAATTTCGACGATCGCTGGTTGCACGTAATAGGCGTCATCGGAGTGGTCGTTCTCCGTGAATCTTTCTCCACCGTGGACCGTGCCGCCTTGTTCTTTGGCAGCTGACAGCGTCGACTGCATGGACTGGTATGCGTCCTGGTCAATCAGCGGCCCCACCAACGTGGATTCGTCCAGTGGGCTTCCGATTCTCAAACTCTGATAAGCTTTGAGCATGTTATCCCGCACTGCGTCGTAAACTGATCGATGCGCAATAACGCGACGCAGCGACGTGCAGCGTTGCCCGCACGTACCGACGGCCGAGAAGACCATGGCACGAATCGCCATTGGCAAATCCGACGAGGGAGTGACAATCGCCGCGTTGTTGCCACCCAGTTCTAATAGTGGCCGACCCAAGCGTTGACCAACCGTTACCGCCACTGACCTGCCCATCGCTGTTGAACCTGTTGCGGAGATCAATGGGAGTTGTCGGTTGGACGCGATCGCTTGACCGATATCCCGACCCCCAATGACCAACTGAATTACATCATCGGGGCACTCGTCAAATTCTCGAATCGCCTGAATTGCAATCGCGTGACAAGCAATTGCCGTCAGTGGCGTTTTTTCAGACGGCTTCCAAACGACCGGGTCGCCACAAACCAGTGCGATCATGGCATTCCACGACCAAACAGCCACTGGAAAATTGAACGCACTGATCACTCCAATGGGGCCCAGCGGATGCCACTGCTCCGTCAGACGGTGCATCGGTCGCTCACAGGCAATCGTCAATCCATAGAGTTGTCGCGACAGCCCAACTGCGAAATCGCAAATATCGATCATCTCCTGGACTTCGCCCAGGGCTTCCTGATAAATCTTTCCGCATTCGATTGTTACCAATCGTGCCAAGGCTTCTTTGTGTTCACGAAGCCGTTCACCAATCGCTCGAACGACTTGGCCTCGAAGCGGGGCAGGCACCAGTCGCCACTGACGAAAAGCTGCCGTCGCTTTTTCGCCAGCCATCTCCACATCGGCGGTTGTTGCACCGTAAAGCGTCGCGATGGATGAGCCATCGATCGGAGAAAAAACCTCCAACGACTCGCCGCTGCCACTACTCCAATTGCTGCCGCAAGCAATGGATGGAATCTTCGTCGGGATACTGAAACTGGCAAGAATACTCTGAACAGTCTTTTTCAACGATTCGCTCATTAGTTGGAGTAAAGGACTTGAAGCTTGACCATCATCGGTTCGATTTGACGTCGGAACTCGGCAAAGTATGCCTGGTCCTCCGGTTTGCATTGCGCCAACAGTGGCCGCATGGCAATCCAGTTGTCAAACATCGGTTGGAGCTGTTCCGCCGTCGGTCGATAGTTTGGACGAATCGACATCCGATGCAAGCCGTAAACGGACTGCGACAAACCATCGGCCAATCCACACAACTGATCGTGGAACTGGCGCTCATATCGACGATCGGTGATGCGACGGTGAATGTCGAATGACGCTTGTTTGCAAAGTGCGTCCAGTTCGGAATAAAGATGAACAATCTCATCGTGGCCCATGACAAACTCATTGCCAAAGATTTCCCCAAGCGAGTTCATGGAAAACTCGATGTCCTCCAGTCGATGGTCGACGGCAGCCAACTGAAACGTGTGGTAGGCGTCATGCATTCGCTGCCACTTCGTCGCAAACAATCGATAGCTCCATTCGAGCTGATCTTCTGGCGTATCGCCCGACAACTGACGGCTGAACGTCGCACATGTTTGTTGAAACTCGCGGGCCATCGCCAACATGTTGCCCGGTTGCTCGGTCGCCATCAGCTGGCCGATGGTGATCGAGTTAAAGACTTGCTGCGCGTCGGCGTTAATCGCATCGACCAAAGACGCCAGATACGGTCGATCTAGTTCAAACGGTAACCAAAGCTGTTCCTGGATTCGGCGGCCTGTATCCTCAATGTGCTGTACGGAAAAACGAAGACGTTCGTCTTGTAGCCGCAAAACACGTTGTGAAAAACTTCTCCACTCCCCATTACATTTTTTGAACGCAGTCACGATCGTTTCGTAGTCACCTCGATTGATCAGCGAAGCGGCTTGTCCGATCATCGTTTGCAACTGTTGTCCTTGTCGCAAAAGTTCATCGGCGCCCCGTTTGCCACGCGCACTGTAATAGACGCCCCGCAACAAGTGGTCGTAATCATTGGCCAGGGTCGTGGCCAGTCGAGCCAACTCGGGGCGATTGATTTGTGGTTGGATTTGAAAAAGACCGCAAAGCTGCGTATCCAGTTCGGTGATGGTATTGATCATTCCAGCACACTTTCGCGGCAACGCTCGACTCTGTTTCAACTGAGTCGACAGGACACGCCAATCTCGATCCAACGCGACAAAATCATTCGTCAATGGTTGCACAGTTGGCAACAGTGATGCTCGACGTCCGACAGCCGTCAAGTTCGCTTGAAACTTCAAAGCATCGGCCAGCAGCGGTCGTAACTGAGGCGACTCGTTTTCATGAAGTCGAAGTTCGGCCACCAGATTGGTAGCTGCCGAGTTCCAGCTATTTAGGCTGTTTCGAACTTGAATCATCTCAGGAGCGACTTCAATCTCAACCGGACGACGGCCCGGTCTCGGATTTGGATTGACTCGCGGAGGGATTTGAGTGCCCGGTGGGTAGGGATATTGATTCGGATATTGTCCCGGAAAAACTTCACCACGAGGATCATTGCCACGGTTCAATTGTGACTCGACGAGGTCTTTCAGCAAATCCTGAATAAACACTCGTCGTTGTTGTTGACGATCCTGCCCGTGAGCAACGGATGCGGCTGAGGCGACGATGGCCAGCGTCAGCGTTAAAGACAGAATGCACTTGTTCATAACAGGCCCCGTGAGTTCAGAGAAAGAATTCTTTTCATTCAGGCCGCGTTTTGACATCGACCGGAATGAGGCAAGGAGCGGCATTGTACCAAATTCAGACTTTGATTGAATCGGGCCGAATGGCAGCTTCATTGACGTTGCCAGAAGTTATTTGTCTGTCCATCGACCGGTAGACCTTGAACTGACAACGATTGCCCGTGACACTTGGCGTAAATTGATTTCACTTTCTGCGACGATTCATTTGAACTCTACTCCCTCCCATTCGATACCGCTGGTCCCTCCAGAGACCTTTTGGCAGCTATCGGCGGATCGACCGATTGTCGACGTCCGATCTCCCGCCGAATATCTGCAGGGTCATGTTCCCGGAGCATTTAACGTGCCGCTGTTCAGCAACGAAGAACGCGCGGAAATCGGCACGGTCTATAAAAACTCGGGGCGCGATGACGCAATGTTGCGAGGACTTAATCTGGTCGGTCCGCGGATGGGTGAATTTTCTTCACGAGCAAAACGGATCTGTTCGGAGCATTCGTCCAGCAAAGACGTCTTGGTCCATTGTTGGCGCGGCGGTCTTCGAAGTGAGTCGATGGCCTGGCTGTTCAAAATCACTGGACTTGCTCCGATCGTGCTTGAAGGAGGCTACAAAGCCTTTCGGCGTCATGCGCAATCCCGTTTTGAAGAAGATTGGCCGTTGGTCGTCGTCAGTGGCCTGACAGGGGCTGGCAAGACGGATGTGCTCGACGAGCTAAAATCTTTGGGCGAACAAGTGGTCGAGCTGGAACAGTTGGCCAACCACCGAGGATCAGCATTTGGCTCCATCGGACAACCAGATCAACCGACGACTGAACAGTTTGAGAACCAACTCTTTGTGCAACTCGATCGCTGTGATCGAGATCAGACTGTCTGGGTGGAAGACGAAGGAAATCGACTGGGAACTGTCGTCGTTCCTCCAACGTTTGTTGCCAAAATCCGACGCTCACCAGCGATCTTTATTGATTCCAGCCCGTCCGATCGAGTCCGTCGACTTTTGAAAGACTATGGCAGTTTCTCACCCGCCCAACTGATCGAATCGATCGCCAACATTCGAAAAAGGCTCGGCCCACAGCATGCCGACGAAGCAACTCGTTTAGTCGCGGACGGGAATGTCGAAAGAGCGATCCAAATTGTCTTGGACTATTACGATCGCACCTATCTGCACGCCGCCGCCAAAATGGAACGACCAAAAATGCATCAACTTGATTCGTCTGGACTCACAGCTCGTGAAGTCGCGCAGCGAATGGTCGAGTTGAAAACGACAGTCTCCTCGGCGACGCAATGACGCTGATTTTTCCGGCACTTCGTCGCCGCGTTGCCTTGTGGTCCGGTTGCTCAGGTTGGTTTCAGCGTCGAAATGTACCGTCCCATCGACACCGCCACGTCGGCTTGTCAAAATAGCAATGACCAACCAAACGTTGCTGAAAACAACTTGAACATGCCCCATTGAATTGGAATCGCTTGCTATGAATTGCCTCGTTCGTTTTGGCCGATGTCTACTCGTTGTCGCGATCACTTTGTCGCTCTGGGCAAATGAGTCGTTCGCGGAAATTCCAGAGATTGACTCAACACGCCAGGTAAATCGTCCGAATGTCGTGTTCATTCTTGCCGACGATTTGGGTTGGAGAGATCTCAGTCACGCGGGGAGTGAATTCTATGAGTCACCTCATATCGACCGGATAGCTCAAGAAGGAATCAGGTTTTCGTACGGCTATGCCGCGTGTCAAGTTTGCAGTCCCTCACGCGCCAGTCTGATGACGGGAAAGTATCCTGCGCGGATCAAAGTCACCGACTGGATCGGCGCACCGATGGGCGAAGACTGGAAACGGAATACTCAGTTGCTTCCTGCCCAGTATCGGATGCAACTTCCTCAAGAGGAAACGACCATCGCTGAAGCGTTTCAAGCGGCCGGTTACACAACTTTTTTTGCTGGAAAATGGCATCTTGGCGGAGAAGGTTCTTTCCCGGAAGACCATGGATTTGACATCAACATCGGAGGACACCATCGAGGTTCGCCACCGGGTGGATTCTTTGCCCCCTTCAAAAATCCAAAGATGGAAGATGCCGCTCCGGGAACTTCGCTGCCGATCCATTTGGGCCAAGAAACGGCAAAGTTCATTGAAGCACAACAAGATAAACGCTTCTTTGCCTTTCTCTCGTTTTACTCCGTCCATGGTCCAACCCAGACGACACCAGAGCTGTGGAAAAAGTATCGCGAGAAAGCGATCAAAATGGCAGGAGATGAACCTACCGAATCACGCTTTATCGTCGATCGCACAACGCCCGTCCGACAAGTTCAAGACAATCCGATCTACGCCGGCATGATCGAATCGATGGATGACGCGGTTGGAATTGTTCTAAAAAAACTCGAGTCGCTGGGCCTCGCTGACAACACGATTGTTGTGTTTACCTCCGACAACGGTGGCGTGTCAGCGGGCGATTCAAAGTCAACCAGTAACCTGCCACTACGTGGTGGGAAAGGTCGACAATGGGAAGGTGGGATCCGCGAACCGTTTTTAATTCGATATCCAAAGACGATTAAGCCCGGTTCGATCAGCGAACAACCGGTCATCGGTACTGACTTGTATCCCACTTTATTGGAATTGTGTGGAATTGAGCTCAAGCCAAAACAACATGTCGATGGAGTCAGCTTGATGCCGATTTTTTCCGGTAGAACGATCGCTCCGCGAAATCTGTTTTGGCATTACCCGCACTATGGAAATCAAGGCGGCGAGCCGTCGACCATCGTTTCGGATGGCACCTGGAAGTTGATTTGGTATCACGAAGATGAGCGAAGTGAGCTCTATCAGATTAAACAAGACATTGGAGAACAGACCGATGTTGCGAAGAAACACCCGGGGCAAGTTCTTCGAATGAAAGCCCAGATCAACGCGTTTTTAGAGAAAACTGACGCAGAGATGCCGATGCGGAATTCGAACTTTGACGAGGCCAAGTACGCTCAACAGCAAAAACAGATTCGAACGTCGGGCGTTTCCCGTCTGGAGAAACAACACCGAGGATTCCTTAAGGCCGATTATCAGCCGGGACAAGATTGGTGGGGCTCCAAAGTCGACTGACGGCAGGGTGCGAAAATTCAGTGGTTGAAAACAACCGAAGCCCCCTTAGCAAATCGAAATTTCTGGTCAAAATAGCACTCGTTGGTCGGACGCCAGAAATGGCAGAGGGATCAGCGCAAAAAAAACGAAGGGCTTCAGCTCGCCGCAACTGAAACCCTTCTAAAATTGGCTGTCCGATTTTGGAACAAGTTCCATCTCGGAGACCCACAGCCACCAATGGTATCGGATGGTAAATTCGCTTTTCATCCAAAAAAGAATTCCGCCTGCATGATCCGTTACAACAGTTAAAGTCGGCTACTAAATTTGACAATTATCCGGCCTGAACGTTGAAATGCATTAACGTACAGTGCTGGGAGATAGTGACTTGGGCCACCCGTTTTCCAATTTAAGGACAACTTAAGTGAACGCTGAAGAACCTGTTGAATCATCTCACGTCGATACGACGCAATCGAATCACCAACAGCCATTGCCGGTCGACCAAAGCCCGTTCACTCGCCTAAAACCAGCTAAACTTGCTCTCGAAGACGGCACGATTTATTGCGGGTACGCGTTTGGCGCCGACGGAACGACAACCGGTGAGGTCGTTTTCAACACGTCGATGACCGGGTACCAGGAAATATTGACCGACCCGAGCTATCGCGGCCAAATTGTCACCATGACTTATCCGGAAATCGGAAACTACGGTGTCAACGAAGAAGATGTCGAAAGTCGAGCGCCTCATTTGGCTGGTTTTGTTGTTCGCAACGTCAGCCGCGTCGCCAGCAACTTTCGTTCTTCAGAAACGCTTGGCCAGTATCTGAAAAAACACAACATCGTTGGCATCTCGGATATCGATACCCGCGCGTTGGTCCGGCGAATCCGCAGTGTTGGAGCTTTGAAAGGCGTGATCTCGTCGGTTGAACTTTCTGACGAGAAATTGGTCGAACTGGCGAAAAACAGTCAAGGACTCATCGGTCGCGATCTCGTCAAAGAAGTCCTGCCAGACCAACCATTCAACTGGGAGACGCAACTGAGCAAATGGTGGGATGCACGAACCAATGCACCGGCTCCGATCAAGCCAGACGCGAAAGCACCGCACGTGGTCGCACTCGATTATGGGCTCAAGTGGAATATCGCGCGGCACCTGTTCAATCAAGGCTGTCGAGTGACTGTGCTGCCCGGCACCGCCACAGCTGAAGACGTGATCGCACTGAATCCGGACGGTGTCTTCCTCTCCAATGGACCAGGTGACCCGGAACCACTGACGTACGCCATTGAAACCATCCAAGGGCTATTGGGCAAGTTCCCGATGTTTGGGATTTGTCTCGGGCATCAATTGTTTGCCCTCGCGTGTGGAGCAAAAACGTACAAGATGAAATTTGGTCACCGCGGAGCCAACCAACCTGTGCTCGATTCCGAAACAGGGAAGGTAGAGATCACTTGTCAGAATCACGGTTTCGCTGTCGACCGCGATTCATTGCCAGACTGTTTGGAAATCACTCACGTCAACTTGAACGACGATACGATTGCCGGGCTCAAACACAAAGAGCACCCAGCCTTCAGCGTTCAATATCACCCTGAGGCATCGGCGGGCCCCCACGACAGCCAATACCTGTTCGGTCGTTTTAAGGAGATGATCGAGTCCTATTGCGTCGGCTAGTACCGAGCTTTAGCCGGCTCGCTTGTTCGTAGTACCGAGCTTTAGCCGGCTCGTCTGTTCGTAGAAACGAGCTTTAGCTAGCTTTAGCCGGAATTCTTACCCCAAGAAAACTAACAACAAGCCTGACAACAAGCCTTTCAGCAGCAGTCAACCGCGGCTAGCGCCGGAACGGCTCACGCTTCTTCAATTACACAAACACCCATCGTCCAACTTTCCCATCATTTAAATCGATGTAATACAAGTTTCCATCGGGGCCTTGTTGGATATGAACCACGATCTGGGCTCCCGTCGAAAACGTTTCCACATTCACGACATCTCCGTTGGCATCAAAACTCACGTTGCGAACGATTCCCTGCCCCAAGTCGTTAAAGAAAAGATCACCTTGATACGTCGAAGGATAGGCGTCTCCCGTGTAGATGTCGCCAAGGATCACGGCATTGATTCCAGACGTGCTATGGTTCAACGCATAGACGGCAGGCGTTGCCGTTTGCCCGCTGGCGTAAAACGTTTGAGCTTCGGGTAGATCACGATAGCGATTCGTCTGCAGACTTACTCCATTGCCACCCTCGTAATAAGGCCAACCAAAGTTTGCACCGGCTTCACCTGCATTAATCTCTTCCCAGCGAGTCCAGCCAACGTCGCCGATGTAAAGTTGTCCGGTGTTCTCATCGACGGCAATCCGAAACGGGTTCCGTAAACCGTACTGATAGACCTTGGATCGATTGGAATCGGGATCGCCGTTGTAGAAAGGATTCGATGCGACGCCTTCTCCAGTGATGGGATCGATGCGAAGAATTTTTCCACTGAGGTTATCGATATCTTGAACGCGTACCGTTCTTGGATCCATCGCGTTGTACGACGTGCCATCTCCAATGGATACAAACAAGTTTCCGTCGATGCCAAATTCGATGCCACCTATCGTGTGGGACTCGCTGTCGGACGCAATGAAGTCCTGAATGTTCGTACCATCGGCGTTAATGCCTGCTGGAGGTTCATTGAAATCGTTCGTGCTGTTGACGAAACCGTTGAAGTTGTCCCAAGTGCTATTGGTGCCCAGCAATACGACTTCGCTGCCAGCAACCGCGGTTCGATAGCCGTTACTTGCATCCGCTGTCACACGAATCAAACGACCCGCTCGATTGCCGTTTCCATCAGGACCTGCCAAACCGGTGTAGTTGTTTACTTCAGGCGGATCGTAGGTAAACAACAGGTAGACGTAAGGCGTGTTTTCAAAATCAGGGTGCACGGCAATGTCCAACAATCCGCGATCCCGAGTTCCATTAACGATGTCGCTGATATCGATGAATGGTGACGATTGTTCAACGCCGTTTTGAACAACGCGGACTTCGCCTCGTTTGAGCGTGATGTACATCGTGCTACCGTCTGGCGTCCAATCCAATGACGTCGGGTTCGACAGTCCGGTCACCAAATCCTGAGAGACCAGTTCATCACCTGGAACCGGGGGTGGGTCTGGAGCCGCATACAGTGCACTTTGGGGGATGAGTTGCCGACTCTGACTGGCACTGGACCAACGCAGCTCCGCGACCGCATCGCCACCATTCTCGTAGTAGTCCATCCGAATGTCGTAAAGGATTCCGGCCTCCAACTGAATCGTTCCTGTGGCCGCTGTGGCTGCCTGGTCAACATATTGGTCGATGACCAACTGGTCGTTAATCCACAATCGAACCCCATCGTCGGTGGTCGTCTCAAACGTGTATTGCTCGCTATAGCGTGGCTCGATTTGCCCCGTCCATCGCACAGAAAACTGATTGGCCCCCATTCCATTTGCCGGTGATCCGGCGCCCCAGTCAAAATTTACGCGAGGGTCAGTTCGAAACAGAAAACGATTTGTAAAATCTTGATTGTCAAAGTATTCGCCCAGCAAACCGTCGCCGTTGGCCTGGATCGAATCATTGTCATCGATCGTAATCGTGGCGGTTCGCGGCGCGGTCAAAGCGGCATCGCCAATCGGATTGTCGATCGTAAAACTAAATTGTTCGTCCCCTTCGACGACACTGTCATCCAACACATTGATGGAAACCGTTCGAATGCCGGATTCGCCATCGTTCCAGGTGACGACCCCAGAAGCTGCCTGATAGTCCTGCCCAGCGATCGCGGTTAAATCAATCGTGTCATACTCGATGGAGACAAAGCCGTCAGATCCATTTTCTCGAATCAGCTGAACATCGATCGTGGAGCCCGTTTCCGAAACGGTGTAGAGACTACTCACCAGTCGAATTTCGCCACTGTCTTGTGGCACCGCACCATATTGAAAGAACCCGTCCGTGTGGAGTGTGTCGCTGTTTCGAAAACCGGGAACGATGCCATCGGT
This sequence comes from Planctomycetota bacterium, assembly GCA_038534355.1. GTDB lineage: Bacteria > Planctomycetota > Planctomycetia > Pirellulales > Pirellulaceae > Mariniblastus. Next base: position 67,925 of record JBCAWX010000002.1, on the reverse strand, counting down.
AGGCAGCCAAGTGCCCGTTGAAAATACGTTATTGGCCTCGGTTTGATAACGGACACCGTCCAGTTCGATGTAATCGACGATCAAGTTGTTGTCGATTCCATTTGCCGGATCCCAAAAGTCATTCAGAAACTCAATTCGAACATCGCTTGGATTGATCGTTTCGGACGCGTTGAAGACAAAATTTTGAAAGCTTCCGCTTGTCGTATACGTTTCAACTGCGGCCCCGTTCAGCGACAGTCGGAACTGCTCGACTCCTTCGTTGCCACGTGCTCGCACAACGACTTCGGTGCTGTCGTTGGAATCGGCGAACTGAAAATAACCGTCAATGTGCAAGAACTCGCTTTCGCGAAACCCGGGAACGATGCCATCCGATGAGCGCCATGTTCCGGTACTGAAAACCGAAGGGGCTTCAGTTTCAAAACGCTCACCATCGATCACGATGGCATCGACACGCATGTTTTCATCGATTCCATTTGCCGGATCCCACGCCGCGTCGTCAAACACAATCCGCACGTCACCGGCGGTGATGTTTTGAGAAGTGGTATAGGTATAAGTTTGAAAGTCGCCCGTCGACGCTCCGGAACTAACGTTCCACTGTTGGACGGTACTCTCATTGATTTGTAAATCCATGACCTCGCCACCTTGGGACCCGGCAGCAATAATCTGCACGGTTGACAACATCATCCGGGGCTCAAGCGATTCCAAGTGCATCGATAGCGTCGCATCATGGACCTGCGAATTTTTGAAAGAATGGGAGCGGGGACGCCGGGAAAACAATCGCTGAAACAACATGGTGGTACCGAAGTCAAAACAAGATGAAACGAGGCAAAATTGATTTTACTTCGAGGCAATCCGATGTGAATACCTTGCGTTCAAAGCGATTTCGCAATGAGATAAACAAGTGCCGATCGGTCAATGAACCTCAGTGTTTCTCGCCATTTCTTCGATCGTTGACCCAAGTCAGTGAGGTTTTCTTCAATTGCTTTTCAGTGCAAAATAGCAACGCTTGACCAACCACCCATCAGGACACTCAAAACATGCTCGGAGCGAACGCCCTCGCCGGCCTGGAGTCTTTTCTTATTTCATTGCCGCTGGCCGATAGTGGAGGAGCTACGGATTCGGCCGCCGAAACCAATCCCTGGATCATGCTGGCCATTGCCGCCGTCCTGGTCGCGCTCAACGGTTTTTTTGTGGCGGCCGAGTTTGCGCTGGTTAAAGTTCGCATCAGCCAGATCGATCGAATGGTCAAAGACAATCTGATGTTTGCATCCTCTGCCAAATGGTTGGCCCAGCGATTGGACCACTCGCTGTCTGCCTGTCAGTTGGGAATCACGATGGCTTCATTGGCACTTGGTTACGTGGGCGAGCCGGCGTTTGCGTTCCTGATCGAACCGCTACTGAAGTACGTCAATATCACATCCGATTATGCCGTCCACGTGATTGCATTCATCTTTGCGTTTTCCGTCATCACGTCGCTGCACCTGGTGATCGGCGAACAAGCACCCAAAATCTGGGCGATCCGGAAACCGAAGGACATGGTTCGCTGGTGTGCCCCGCTGATGATTCTGTTTTACTACATGCTCTTCCCATTCATGTACGTGCTCAACTGGGCAACCGAAGTTGTTCTTGGCATGTTGGGGTTGAGTGGCAGTTCTGGTCACGACTCACCCCATTCTGAAGATGAAATTCGCGCGCTTCTGCGAGAAGCACATATTCATGGACAACTCTCGGGCAGCGAACACTACCTGCTTAACAACGTCTTTGAATTTGATGACTTGATCTGTCGTTTGGCAATGGTGCCACGATCGGAAGTTCAAATCATGGATATCAATCAACCGTTTCCCGAATTGATTGAACTTGCCCGCAAAACAAAACACACACGCTACCCGGTTTGCGATGCGTCGTTAGACAATCTGTTGGGCGTTGTCCACATGAAAGATCTATTGGGCGTCGATGGAAACGACGAAAGCTTTGATGTGCGATCCATCATGCGTGAACCGATCAAAGTCCCCGAAAACATGCCGATCAGCCTGGTGCTGAAACGAATCCAAAACACTCACCAGTTGTTGACGTTCGTTGTCGACGAATACGGAACCATCATTGGTATCTGTACCTTGGAAAACGTGTTGGAAAAGATCATCGGTCCTGTCGACGACGAATTCGATGACGTGGAACAACCCTCGATCAAGTCTCTGGGGGGAGGCAAGTTTGTCGTTTTGGGTAACACACCGATCTCGGAAGTTGAAAAGCAGCTGAAATTGAACCTTGACGACCAAGACGTCGACACGCTCGCGGGCGTCCTGATGGCGCGTTCGGGCAAAGTCCCAGAACTTGGTGACGTGATCAATTTTGACGGAGCAACGGCGGAGATCGTCGATGTTAAACACGACCATGCCGAATTAGTCGAATTTCAACTGGATAGCGGCAAGCCTGAAAAAAAGATGCTTGAAAAAGATGGTTGAGCAAGCAGTCGTTGGTGCCCTCTTGGATCCCGAGCAACAGTTGTAGCAGTCGCGTGCCGTTATCAGCCCCAATGCCTCAACTTACGCTTTGGCAACGCCATCAGCTTCACGTGCTTTTCTCGCATCGATGAAACTCTTGACAAAAAAGCCCATCGCGGCTGCACAAGAAACCATCATGGCGGCGACTCGGGCGATTGCCAAACTGTCCTCCCGTTTGATGGCCCCAAGCAGTGGCATGATCAACGCCAGCAAAATCAGCAACGTCAATCCGACGGCAATATGAGCTATCACTTTGTTGTGCTTTAGGACCCCAGGAACCATCAGAAGCAAAACGATACCAAACCCGACGGGAATCAACGCCGTTTTGGAAGGATCCTCAACTCCAAAATAGCCCCAAAGGCCGATACCGATTAAGACGAGCGAGTTAATCAGATTGGCAACGGCAGCAGTCATGGGTGTTTCCCAGAAAATTTGAGCGAAAAAACTCGTCAAGTATATCAAAATCCAGCAATGAAACCGCCCATTTGGCGAATCACGTAACGGGAATTTCAGATACCAGGACTGATCACGCGCGGTCGCATTCAGGCATCCGACACATTCCAACACCGCTCCAGAAACGGTAGTGATAGAATGAAGCCAACAACCGACTCATGAAAAAGGACCATTTGTGCTGGGCCGTTTAATTTTAATTTTCATCCTCGTGCCGCTCGCAGATCTAATCCTGCTGCTGTGGCTTGCTCAATACACAGGCTGGGAGGTCTCGGTGGCGTTGGTCATCGTATCGGGAATCGTCGGAGCTTACCTGGCCCGTCGCGCGTCACAATCGGTGACCGCAAAGATGCGTGACAAATTTTCGCAGGGGCAATTTGAGCCAGGGCTGCTGACCGATGGGGCGATGATTTTTTTCGCCGCTGGCTTGCTGTTGACACCCGGATTCATCACGGACGTTCTCGGTTTTACCATTTTGATTCCACCGTGTCGCGAATGGTACAAAAAGATCATCGGCGGTTGGTTAAAACATAATTTCAAAGTCCACGTCGTTTCTGGCAGCAGTGATCCGTTTGGTGGAGGGCCCAGGTCAGAGCAGGGCTCTAATACCGTCGATGGCGAAGTCGTACATCGGGATGGCGATTCCAATTCAGCGGAAATGGATCCGCCTCAACGAATCACTGACACAAAACCAGACAGTTCACTGTAAGAATCAAACAACACGTTTTGGATTGTTAAAAACGAGTCCCATTTCAATTTTGAAACTGGAAATGACATGAGCATAAACCAACGCTATCTTCCTGCCGGTACATTTCTGAACCGTATTCTTTTGGGACTGGCAATTCTGGCTTGCTTGTCGCTGATGGCCCACTCGACGTTTGCCCAAGAAAAAACAGCGGGCGGTGACCGAGAGGTTTGGACCGGCACGCTCCAGGCTGGCCCTACCAAGCTGCGATTGGATTTCGTCATCGAAACCGATCAAGCGGGTAAAATGTCGGCGACCATGATCAGCATCGATCAAGGCGGCGTGAAGATTGCTGTTGAAACTGTCGAGATTGACGCGAACTCCATCAAAATGACGCTGCCCCAAATCGCGGGTTCGTTTGAAGGCAAATTGAATGAGGCCGGTGACGAATGCGAAGGGACTTGGAAACAGGGCCCTGCCTCTCTGCCATTAACGATCAAACGCAAAGCTGCTGCAAAGCCAACTGCGATTCCCAAGAAGAAGGTATGGGAAGATCGTCCTCAACGCCCCAAAGAACCATTTCCGTATTTGTCCACTGATGTCACGATAAAAAACAATGCTGCTGGTATGGAATTGGCTGGCACGTTGACGATGCCAAAATCTGACAAGCCCGTCCCGGCTATTGTGCTTGTCAGTGGCTCTGGCCCTCAAGATCGTGATGAAACGCTCATGGGTCACAAACCATTTTTGGTGATTGCTGATCACTTGTCACGAAACGGAATTGCCGTCGTTCGCTATGACGATCGTGGTGTCGGCAAATCGACGGGCAACTTTGCCAAATGTATTACGGATGACTTTGCCAGCGACACTCAAGCTGTCGTTGAGTTTTTGGCTACGCAACAAGGAATCGATTCGACCAAGATTGGCATCCTCGGTCATTCCGAAGGCGGCATCATTGCGCCCATGGTTGCCAATCAAACGGACAAGGTGGCGTTTAATATCCTGCTGGCCGGCCCAGGCGTTGATGGAGCGACAATTATCAATTCTCAGTCGAAAGCGATTGCTGCGGGCATGGGCGCAAGTCCAGAGCAGTTGGCACTTTCTGCCTCGCTCAATAAACGGCTATTCAAAATCATCCGTGACAACCAGGACCAAGAGGATATCAAGGACGCTCTCTTGGCCGAGTTTGATCAATGGCTGGAAACTCTGGACGAACCTGAGAGAACGGCTGCGGCGGCGAGCAGGTCAGCGATCTCGCAATTTTCAGGTGCCTGGTATCGCAACTTCATCGTTTACGATCCGGCACCGGCACTTGCCAAAAACCGCTGCCCAACTTTGGCGATCCTCGGCGGCAAAGACCTGCAAGTTCTGCAAGATGTGAATCAATCCGCGATCCAGGAAGCCTTAGATAAAAACGGGGTTGCCGGAAACGAATTGGTCGTCTTCGATGACGCCAACCACTTGTTTCAAACTGCCAAAACTGGATTGCTAAACGAGTACGAGACGATTGATCAGACGATCAAACCAGAAGTTTTGGATAAGTTTGTCACGTGGATCAAACAACGCTGATGTTGTCAACCAAGGCATCTGTTCACATTCGAAGGAGTCGGTTTCATGTTGGTTTTCTTTAAACGATACCGAATGCAGTTCGATCTGCGCGGAATTTCGTTTGAGGAACCGACGGTACCAGATGGATATCATCTGGTCCCTTGGACATCGGCGCTTCTGAATTCTCATGCGGAAGCAAAATTCAAAAGCTTCCGCGATGAGCTGGATGCCAACGTCTTTCCCTGCCTCGGTCACATTGACGGATGCCGCAAATTGATGAAAGAGATCACACGGCGCAAGGGGTTTGTTCCGCAAGCAACTTGGCTGATGATTTTTCAAGATGCCGAAGGAGTCAATCGACCCGTTGCAACGGTTCAAGGGATTCGCAACAACCCCAGCATCGGGCTGATTCAGAACATCGGTGTGGTCGATACATTTCGTGGCAAAGGACTCGGATCGATCATCGTCAGGCGATCTTTGGCAGGGTTTCAGTCGGTCGGTGCCAAAACGGTTACCTTGGAAGTGACAACGAAAAATCTTGGAGCGATTCGTTTGTACAAACGACTCGGTTTTAAGATTCAAAAGACTGTCTACAAGTCAATCGATGTAGAATCTGTTTTTTGAAACTGCCGCAAGAAAAGATCGCTCACTTAAGCAACCTGCGTGGCGGTTGCATCTATGACTCGAGGCTCCGCTTCGTCAGTGTTGACCAGCGTTCGAAGTTCATGGCAGATTGCCGTGTTCACCATGTGTTGTAGACGGAGCAAAACTCGGGTCGCCGGTGTTCCGTCGATCACTCGGTGATCAAACGTCAACACCAGGTGACTGATTCCCTTGCGAGGCAGCGGATCCACTCCCAGCGTCGTCGTGTTTGGCCCCAGATGCTTGCTGCCATAGGCTCCGTTGTAGCCGGAAATGCTCATCCCAAACGTACCCATGTGCATCGCTCGTTTGTCTGGCCAGACGTTGAACAGTGTCCACCACGCAAATCGGCGGATCATGGCAGGTACTTTCGCAAATTTGATTTGATGCCGAAACTGTTTGATCTCGTTGATCGGTGCCTTGCGGAAGTGATCATACTGTTGTTGAAGATCGGGCAATGAGAAATGATCGGGGCGGTTAAACCGGGCAAAGAATAATCGCTCTTCCCCCTCATGCTCCCGAGCCATTGTCATCATGCAAACGGGCTCTTCAAACTCATGCAAGTGCCCGTAGGGAAACCCAACATACGCTTGACGCAACACAGGATTTTCGCGCGACACCTGCGCGTACGCCTTCATAAAAATGACGTTCCATGAAATTTTGGGACGTGATCGACGCCTCAACATGGCGACTTCGGAAGTCTCGAAATCGCCTGCGATGCCAGCAATGGGCATGCGGCTGGCCATCCGGATCACGTCATCGACCAAGCGTCGACCGTTAGAGAGTCGAATCCTTTTTCCCATGTTGGAATCGCTGATCAATACTGAGATGAACTACCGGCCACAAGGTTAGAATCTGACTCTGAACAGGTAAATATCAATCCTCAAGCAGAATTTCCAGGCCCTGGGAGCCTTCGAAGTGATGAAGTCGAGATAGTCCGATCTTTGCGGAGCCTACGTTGCTATTTACCCATCTTGACGTTCAACGGTACATTGAACCGGCCGCGTACTTGCCAGCAACGCCGCTTCCAGCGTGCCTCTCACGAGGCGCGCCTTGTTTTTTAGGCAGATAGAAAACGGATTTTCAAACGGATGCCCCAAGACCAAATAGATCCTCAGCGGTCTGCGACCATCACCGGCACCGCACTATTCTTTGCGGCCGCATTCATCGTGCTCGCTTCTGGTTGCAAGCCGTCCGCTGATTCTGCTGCAAGCAACATGAGCAGCACCGAAAACAAGACCACTCAGTCTACCGACTCAACCGGGACGAATCGGTTCGGAGATAACTGGACCGCTGAGCAGGTCCTTTCGAAGACTTTGGAGCGATACGCGACAGCCAAAACGTATCGCGATCAAGGAGTTCTTGACCTCTCGTATCGTTTGAACGGTCAAACGCTGAAAGAGCCAAAACAGTTTCAGACCACGTTTGATCGTGGCAGCCAACTTTCGCCGACTCAAAAATTCGCCCTTCAGTCTTGCAATACTGATGTCCGAGGTAATGGCAAGGTTTTGGCCTGCCAAGTCTTCGATCTGGAAACGGGCAACTTTGAAAATCAAAGACTGCTGATTCCATATCCTTCTGAGCCAACCGGCACGTCACCTGCAAAGGTTCCACTGGACTCATTGTTTCGCGATCCGATTGCAAAACATTTTGTCGCAGGATTTGATGAACTACCGCTCAATGAAGCCTTTGAAGATCGAGGCCCTTTGCTGGTTCCCGCGCCGTTGTCATTGTTGACGGGCCAAGTCTCCAATGGTTGGCTTCAACGCACCGAACAGTCCGAACGAATGTCGGATCAGGTTTTGGGACGACAAGACTGTTTCGTTGTCAGGGCCCTATTTGAAAACATGACTTGTGATGTATGGATTCTCAAAGATGACTTTCGAATCGTCAAAATGTCGTTGCCGATCAAGTTGCTTGCCCGGGAAGTCGCCGCTTCGCCGGAAGTCACCGATGTTTCCTTGGTCGCCCGTTTTGAAAAAAGTGAGTTCGACGTAGCCCTTGATGAGTCTGCGTTCAGAACCGAGTTGGACGACCAATCTGTACTGGTCCGAAAATTTGTCTCGTTGCCCGAACCTTTACCTTCGGAACTCATCGGTCGGTCGGCCCCCAAGTTCCATTTGTTGGCCACCGATGGACGAAAAGTTGATCGATTGGTGTTTGATCAAAAGACGACGGCATTGATTTGGGTCGAGGGAGCCGATGCGATCGAAGCCATCAAAGGGGCTTCGGAGATACTAACGTCGCTGCCAAGTCAAAGCGACTTGGCGATCGTATTTTCAAATGCCGAATTGAAACGAGAATCCCCTGATCAAATCGAGCCACTTTCACGGATCGTCGAGTTGGGAAAACAACTCAACTGTAACGTCTACTTTGATCCCCGACATTCGGTCAGCAGTCAGCTAAAGCTAAAACGCGTCCCGGCAGCGTTGTTGATGGACGGAGACTCGAAGATTCATTTTGCCAATTTCCTGGATGAAGCGACGTGGGCAGATGACTTGGTCATGGCGATTCGACGGGTCGCCCGTGGTGAAGACCTGGCGCAGGAAATGAAACACGAATACGCCAACTACCTCGACTCTTATTATGAAAAGCTGTCGACCGTTGAGGCAAATCATTTGGCGAAATGGATCGGCGATGGATCGAAAATTACGCAAGTGTCCCAATCGAATGCGAGTTCGCGTTTGAAATTAAACCCGACACAACTGTGGCGTTGTGACGAGTTTAAACAGCCGGGAAACATTGTGCCCCTCTCCAGCGCTCAATCCACCTTGGCAGCGTCCGATCACTACGCAGTGTTTGATGGCTGGCAATCGATGGGGATGATCGATGTTGATGGCAAACTGAAACGTCGGGTGACTCTGCAACTGGCGACCAACGAAGCAGCAACTCAAGTGCGACGTTCAATGGATCAACCGTTACCCCGTTTTGCGGTGTTTTCGCCGTTCGGTGAATCGGTGTATCTGTACAGCTCCTCGTTTTCCGAGCCATTCAAGTTCTCGGCAGGTGAGCGTGCCCAAATTCGCGACGTTCGATTTTGTGACCTTGATCAGAACGGCTCGAGCGAATTGATCGTTGCGATGAAACAAGGCGGTATCTGGTTAGTGGATCCAAGCACGGGAGATCGCCAGCAACTCAACGATGCAAACTGTGAATCGCTGGTCGGTTTTTCAAGTGATATCGTTGTTTTGGCCAATGGTAAACTGACGACCATCAAGTCCCAACGTGAATTCACTGGCGAGCTGGCCAAGTCCTCGGGCTGGTCCGTCTCACACTTGGCGGCAGCCGGCAACCAACAGATTGTCGCAACTGGAAAAACTCGCGCCGGAAGATGGAGTGCGATTGCGTTTGATGACGAGTTCAAACGGCTTTGGACGTTGGAAGTCGGACCACAACTGTTTGAAACGACCGTTCAACCGATCTCGTCGACGCGCTGGCGAGACGATCTCGTATGGGCCATCGCCGATTCAAATCATCTGATCCAGTTGGTCACTGGCAGTGGAAAATGGATTGGCGAGTTTCAATCGCCAGCACCGTTGCACGGTCTGACTTTGTCAAAGGTCAACGTTGTGCGCAACGGCAAACCGACTGTCGACGTAGCCTTGACCATTGCCAACGATGATGGAGTCGAAAGTTGGTCGCTGGGCATCACCAGCGAATAGATCAACAGCGACCAGGCACGCGAATACGATCGTTCAACGTCAGCCAATATCGAGTGCGTCTTAATTGCGTTTGGCATTGTCAATGACTATCTTATCTGATCTGCCGGTAACTTCGATTCCAAACGGCGCTGCGTCCAGTTGACAAAAGACGAACTGGAATCTCGGCCAATTTTCAGTTGGCTTGGTCAACTAACATTCTCAATGAAGGAGAGATCGTGAATCCAATTTTCTTGTTGGCGGATCGCGACAGTGCGGCAAACCAGTGGCTAAGAGAAAACCCCTTGGTGCTCAGCGGGGTCATTACCGTGTTTGGAATCGTCTTCCTGTTCCTGGGAATTTCCGGCTTGAAGTCCGGCAAGGTAACAGACAAATACGGCAATGAAATCGAAGGAGCTTGGGCCAAATTCCTATCGATTTTTTATTTGGTCTTTGCTGCCTTGGCGTTTGGCGCCGCAACGTACATTGCACTTTTTGGCGCTTGGTAACACGCGACAAGCATTCGGCAACGTTCGACTCAAGGCGCAACCGTCACTTGGTCAGGATCAGCTTCCCTTGCTTGGTGCGTCTGAGTCGGTAAATCTGCCCATTGTTTTCAATCCAGATTTCTTCTCCGCAGCGTGCCAGCGTATCAAAGCTGATAATTTTTGGCAGTTGGACGTTGGGCGGAAGTTGCTCGTCCTCGATGTTGGATTCGTCCGCACGTTTGGCTGAGTTTGAGCGAATTTCGTCGGCAGATTCAGGATGAGCGTTCATGTCGGAGGTAATTTAGGCAATCTATTGAGCATTGGTAACACGCCGAATGGTCTGTGGGAGTCTATTCCAGCGACACTGATTTGGCAACCGACAGCATGCTGTGGTCGAATTGATCTGTTCGCAAAGGGACGATTTTTCTACAAGTCTCCAGCCAATCGACAGAACCGATGATTTTGTTTGTCGAACTTCCTCGAATCACTTGGGGCCAATGATGAGTCCAACTACCGAGAACACCCGATCCAATGCGAAAGACTGCACAACCTTGGCCTGCATGACAATCAGTTTTGTCGTGTGGGTCTTGTTGACGTCAGTCTTGATGCCCAGCCAATCCGTTTTTGGGCAACAAAGTTCCAGTCAGTTTGGAACGGGTTCGTCGAGTGCGAGTAGCCGGTTCAGCGAAGCGGCCCGTTTTACCGAGTACGAACGTCAGCTGAACGCGATTTTAAAGACACGCCGCGACGAAGAGAAAATTTTTGTTCGAGACGTGGTCAATCAAGTTCGTGTCGGCAAGATTCCAACGAAGCTGGTGAGTACCAGTTTTGACTGGGTCAACAAAAAGCGACCTGGCACCAAGTATCCATTTATCTACTTCGAGAAAGTGCTCAGACTGCAAGCTCAGCAGCTGAAAATCGAAAACGAAGTGCCTGCGTTTGATTTTTCAATCTATCGCAAGTCGGTGGGCCAATTGGATAAAGGATCTCGAACGACTGCTGGTCAACAGACAGAAATTCGTCGCAGCACCTTCATCACTCCCGGCGAACAAAGACGCTGAGTTAGGCTGCTCGTCTGACGTCATCCGCGACGGGTTGTTCGATGGATTCAGATTCTGATTCCATTCGTTCGGCTTCCCGTTCTTCCGCCAAAGATTTAATCATCGCTTCGATTTGCTCATTCAAATCGTCCAGTTGGATGATGACTTCGTCTTGTCGCTTCATCAAACTGTCGACCAACGCGTAGCCAACTAACTCAGATGATTCGGCTATGGGTGCTTCGGCAACCTCGGTGGTTTCTCCAACTGTCGCGCTGGATGATTTGTCGCAAGAAAGCTCGGGTTCGGGGCCGGTCTGCGAGGGATTTGGGTCAGCTTCCAACTGTTCATCGTATGGATTCATGATCCGCCCCTTCCCTTAGACTCGAACAATATCGACTGTTCCGACTATCGGATCGGTAAATGTTTGGAGGCGGGGTTGTTCGGATGAAGTGGGGTTGTTCCGATTGGCGTGACCTTGAGCGTTGGAATTGTTGGGGGCCAAATGCGTAAAATATGCGGGATATCGGATCATTGGCCAGATTAGGCTATAGGCAGTCGCTGAAAATACCGCTATCATCTTAGGCCCTTCGTAAACCGGAAAATTGGTTTACAAAGGGACGCTTGGTTTAGGTTTGAACCTTTCTTGTTTAGAAAAAGGTATTCGCAAATGGTTATGGAGAAAAAATGGTAAAGCTGTTGGTACGTGACAAAGAATCCATTCAGGAGGCAGTCAGAAGATTCCGAAAATTGGTCGAACGCAGTGGAATCAAGAAAGAGATGCGTCGGCGCGAATTTTACGAAAAACCAAGCGAAACCAAGCGTCGTGCTCGACTACGAGCCGAGCGCCGAGCTCAGCGAAACCGCAAACTAGCGGCTCGACGGTAACCAACCGTCCACAACTCAAAACAGCTTTGCCACCGCCAATCGGTGGCTTTTTTTTTGGATCATCCACAGGCCAGAACGCTTCGCCTGCCCGCCATTCGGCCACACACTCGACACGGTGAACGACGTCATCGACTTTGGCGAATCGTCCCATTGCACCTGTTCTATCAGCGATGTCGGCGATCTTTTTTATTTGCAATCCGTTCGCTTTGCCAACCGATTCAGACAGTGGAGTGTTGTTTCATTTTCAAACGGACTCTTGACGGAGCGTTGATTGGCAAGGATTGCCGAGCATTTCCTGGTGGTAACCGGTTTAACTCAAACTGGTTGCCCGTTGATTGGCTGATCCCATGTCTGAAGAACGCAAAATCCGCAATGATATCATTGCCGTTGGAATTTTGGCACTGATCATCTTTCTGGCTGCTTCGCTGGCAACCTATGACGTAAAAGATCCAGCTCATTCTGCATCTGCGTGGTTGAATCAGATTTATCAACCAGATCAGCTCGTCTATCCCGAGCGGACCGAAGTGACCAATGCATGCGGCCGACTTGGCGCATGGACCGCCGCTCTGCTTACCGACACACTTGGCGTGGGTTCGTACTTCTTGATCCTTGGTTTGGTGGCCATGGAGATCTCGTTGTTCCAGCGCCAGTCCATCGAATCGCCCTGGTTAAAAACTGCTGGATGGACGCTCAGCATCCTGGCGCTCACAACGTTGGCCACCATGCTGCTGCCGGCAACCTGGTTTTCTCAGATCATCGGTCCCGGTGGATACCTCGGCGCACTGGGCTCTGGATTCGCTTCTCAATACTTGGGCTCGATTGGCGGTCTTGTGATTGCCGCGAGCTGTTTCTTTGTCGGCATGATGATGTGTACCGAGTATCTGGTCTTCCGCGCAGGTCGTGTTGTGTTTGCACCTGCCTTGGTTGCCGCTACCACCGTTCTACCTTTTGGAATCCTGCATGGCTTTGTTAGTTGGTTTAACGGTCATCGCGAGGTTGATGAAGAAGAAACCGAGGACGACGAATACGGAGAGTTTGAAGACGAAGAGCAAGAAATTCGTACGATTCGATTCCGTCGACATGACATCGATGCGACCGAAGAAGAACCGATAGGTGCTCCAGCTGACGAGCTCGAGGAAGACGAAGACGAAGAAGAGGACGAGGAAGAAGATGATCTCGACGATGACGAAGCCGTAGCCGAACAGCTCGACGAAGATGTCAACGATGAAGAGTACGAGGAAGTTGAAGAGGACGCGACGCCAATCAAGATCGCTGCGGAAACTCGCGAGCCAGATCCTACGCTGGACGAAGCAGAGCCAGAACCTGCAGCAGCAATTCCAGCACCTCACTTCAAAATTCGCAAAGGTAAGGGAAAACAGAAAGCCGAACCTGAGCCGACGGAGCGTGAAGTCGTGATGAGCCAGCTCGATGCAGCTGCCGCCGCCACCGACTCAATCGCTGACTACGAGTTGCCTCCGATCGAGATGCTGGACAACAGCGAAACGGTACCGTTTGAGCAACAAAAGCGGGAAGCACTGAAGAAAGCGGAAATTCTTGAGACGACTTGCAAGCAATTTGGCTACGACGTCCGCGTTGTGGAAATTGAAACCGGACCGGTGATCTCCCAGTACGAAATCGACCTGGCGCCCGGTTTGCGTTTGCAAAAAATTACCGCACTGGCGGACGACTTGGCGATTGCCATGCGAGTCCCCAGCGTGCGGATTGTCGCGCCCATCCCTGGAAAAAACTCGGTCGGCGTCGAGGTTCCAAACGAATCGCGTCAAGTCGTGCGGCTGCGTCAAGTCATGGAGCAATCCGACAGCCAGATCAAGAAGATGAAGATCCCGTTGTTCCTCGGTGCGGACGCCGTTGGTGCACCGCTGGTGGCTGACCTCGCTTCGCTCCCTCACCTGTTGATCGCTGGACGAACGGGAACGGGTAAATCCGTTTGTCTCAACGCCATCATTTCATCCATCTTGATGACACGTCGGCCGGATGAAGTTCGCATGCTGATGATTGACCCCAAAATGGTTGAGCTCAGCGGATACGGACGACTACCTCACTTGATGCACCCGGTTGTCACCGACATGCGAAAAGCAGAAGCGATTCTGGCTTGGGCCGTCGACAAAATGGAAGAGCGATACTCCTTGCTGGCCAAAGCAGGTGTCCGCCATGTCACGTCGTACAACCAACTCGGCAAAGAAGAGCTGGTTGACCGCCTCGGAGCGGTTACTGACGAAGAAGTCGAAGGGATTCCAGCCACTTTGCCCTTCATTGTGATCGTCGCCGATGAAATGGCGGACTTGATGATGACTGCCGGAAAAGATGTTGAACAACACATCATTCGACTGGCTCAAAAAAGTCGTGCGGTGGGAATTCACTTGATCCTTGCAACGCAGAAACCGACGGTCGATGTCATCACCGGACTGATCAAGTCCAACTTGCCGGCGAGGATCTCGTTCCAAGTCGCCTCCAAAACCGATTCACGAGTCGTCCTCGATGCCCAAGGCGCTGACAAGCTGTTGGGCATGGGTGACATGCTGTTCCTTTGGCCAGGAACCAGCAACTTGTTGCGTGGCCAAGGAACGTATCTCAGTGACCCTGAAATCGACATGATCACCTCATCGGTCAGTACCGGCGAACAGAATTTTGTCCACGAACTGGTCAACATCAAAGTCAAATCGGACGACGAAGAATCCGATGAACCTAAAAAAGTCGAAAATCGAGACGACCGTTACGAGGAAGCGATCTCGATTGTCGTCAAAGAGGGCCGTGGCAGCTGCTCGTTGCTTCAACGTGCGATGGGCATCGGCTACGGTCGAGCCGCAAGATTGATCGACTTCATGGCCGAAGATGGATACGTCGGTGAGTACAACGGTTCCAAAGCGCGTGAAGTCCTGCTTTCCGAATCGAAATGGCAAGCGATGCTCAACGGCAATGATGACCACGATGCCGACTCGGAAACACCGATGGCCGTCGCGCCCGCGATGACACCGAAAGCGCCGAAGCCCGGTCCATCAACATCCAACGGCGATGATGAGGCGACCGACGATCAAACGATCGTTGAACGGCAAGAATCAGGTTCGAGCGGCGTCCGCAAACCGAAGCTAAAACGGCTTCGAAGAATCGAACCGGGTGTCGTCAGCCATTTATCCGCCAACTCGACAACCGTGGAACCTGAAGAAGCGATCGAAGACGAGTCGATCGATTACGATGCAGAAGAAGTCGACGAGGAAGACTGGGAAGACGAAGACGTGGTCGCGGAAGCAGATGACGGCGACTATGAAGGGAGTGAAGACGACGAGTACGACGACGGCGACTACGAAGATGTTGATGACTACGAAGACGTCGAGTACGAAGACGACGACGAGTAGTACGAGCGACGCAGCTGTTCGGTTATGGCGTCATTGAATTCGCCGCTGACGCATCGCGTCGTACGGTCACGAATGTCCAAGCAGCTCAGAATTCTTCGTCAGAGCTTTACGTCCCTCAACGCTAACAACGGTTTTGATTCTCAATCCCCTGCCAACGATGCGCTAACTTGGCCGTGCCCAAGATCAAACGAACAACGCGTTGCGACGTATTTTCAATTTGATACTCGGCGGGGCATTCGACAGGTGCTCCCGCTGAAAATTGTCGCGTTACGGCAGACACACAATCGAGAATTCGATCTGGATTGGTTCCGGCCATCGTAATGCATCCACAATCCAACGCTTCGGGGCGTTCCAGTGCATTGCGAATTGTCACCGCTGGAAATTCCAGAATTGATGACTCTTCACTGATCGTCCCTGAGTCGGAAATGGTGCAAAACGACTTCATCTGCAGGTGGTTGTAATCTGAAAAACCGAATGGCTTGAGAAACTGAATCTGTCCCGTTTGGTCCTTGTATCCCAACGCGTCCAGTCGTTTTCGAGTTCTTGGATGAGTCGATACGATGATCGGCATCTCGTGTTGAATCGCCAAGCTTTCCAACGCGACCAACAGATTGCGCAACGGCGTTTCGTAATCAACGTTTTCTTCACGATGCATACTGACCAGAAGATACCGATGCGGTTCGATCTCCAGTTGCTTCAGCACATCTGATGCGTTGATCTGGTTCCGATAGTGATTGAGCACTTCGCGCATTGGCGAGCCCGTCAAATAGATCCGTCGGTGTGGGATTCCCTCGGCCAGCAGATGCCGCCGTGCGTGTTCGGTATAAACCAGATTGAAATCGCTGATGTGATCCACGATTCGTCGATTGGTTTCTTCGGGAACATTGAAATCAAAACAACGGTTTCCGGCCTCCATGTGATAGATCGGAATCTTCAGTCGTCGCGCTATAATACCGGCGATCGCGCTGTTGGTATCACCAAGGATCAACACCGCATCTGGTTTTTCCGCACGAAGTACTTTTTCACTTTCGATCAAAATACCCCCCAAGACACTCCCCAACGACGACGTATCAACGCCAAGAAAATGGTCTGGTTTGCGAATGCCCAAATCATCAAAGAAGATCTGGTTCAGTTCGTAATCGTAGTTCTGACCGGTGTGAACAATCTGATGATGGGTGTCGAGGTCCAGCGCCGCCATGACGCGTGCCAATCGAATGATCTCTGGTCGAGTTCCCAGGATCGTCAGTACTTTGAGTTTGTGTTCGCTCATGGATTTTTTCAGTTGATTGGACGTATGCGGGCCATCAGCTTGATGTTCAAACGACGATTCTACGCCGTCGTAATGCCGGCGTTGACCAAGTCCTGTTGAATCTCTGGCAGACTCAGCAGCAGTTCTTTCACTTCTTCAAGCGTTAGCTGTTTGGTCGAGTGCGAATCGTAGTCGGTCGCTTCTTCTCCCAGTTTCTCACCTTCTGTGAAGAATCGGTTGTAGTTGAGGTCGCGTTCGTCCATGGGGATGCGGAGAAAATCGCCCATGTCTTCGGCACGTCGAACTTCCGCGACGCTGGCCAACGCTTCAAACATCTTCTCACCATGTCGAATTCCGATAGATTGGATCGGCACATCGGATTGAAAAAGTTCTTTGAGGGCTTGTGCCAACATGCCGATCGTACAGGCGGCTGCTTTCTTGATAAAAATGTCACCCTGCCTCGCGTGCTTAAACGCGAACTCGACCAAGGCAACGGAGTCACGCAAGGGCAACATAAAACGTGACATTGACTCCGACGTAACCGTAATCGATTTTCCTTCCTGAATCTGCCGCACAAACAGCGGAATCACCGAGCCTCGCGAATACATCACATTGCCGTAACGCACCGAGCAGACGCGGGTTTCATTCTCTGGCAACCGCCGAGCGATCGACTGGGCAACTTTCTCCATTACCGCTTTGGTCATGCCCATTGCGTTGATTGGATAGACGGCTTTATCGGTTCCCAACACAACGACGCAATCGACTTTGTGAGCGACTGCTGATTCGATGACATTGTTGCTGCCGATGATATTCGTTTCGACCGCTTGCATCGGGAAAAACTCACACGAAGGCACTTGTTTCAACGCCGCGGCATGGAAGACCATGTCGACGCCCTGCATCGCTCCATCAACACTGGCACGATTTCGAACATCGCCAATATAGAATCGCAATTTCGGCTCGGCGAGGCGAACTCTCATGTCCTCCTGCTTCCATTCGTCACGGGAAAAGATGCGGACCTGACCATAGCCTTGATCCAACAAGTGGCGTGCCATCGTCTTGCCGAACGAGCCTGTGCCGCCAGTGATCAGTACCGTCTGTTCAGAAATCGGTTTTGTGTTCATCGTAGAAAGTTGTCAATTCAGGGGTGTAAGACACGTCAAAACGTTGCCTTACGTAAATGTCAGTTTTCTCAGCCTACGCCTTGAGCCGGTTCAACAGTTCGATCCATCGATCAAGGATCACCTCTTGGCTAAAGTTGGCACGACCTGCGTGTTTTACTTTGTCTCGATCATAACCTTGTTGCAACCACTGTTCGTATTGTTGCTCAATCGCACCGGCGACAGCAGTGGCCGAGTACTCTTCGACGACGACACCAAGATGTTCATGCTCGATCAAATCGGCAAGCTCTGATTCAGGTTCGACGAGGGCTAACAGCTTGCAACCCGCTTCGAGGTAGCTCATCGTTTTGCTCGGATACGCCGCTTCGATAATGCCGGGTGACAACGAAACAATCCCCAAATGCGATGTGGCGATCAGAGACATGACTTCATGAATGGGCATGTACGGATGAAACGACACTGTGTGACCAATCAAATCACTCGACTGCTTTTTTAGCTCGTCGACCATCACGCCGGAACCGACAAATAGAAACTCGATTTGATCACGATGAGACAACTCTTGAGCGGCCGCGACAATCGTTTCCAAACTTTGGAAACGGCCCATGTTTCCGGCAAACAGGACTCGAAATCTGTCAGGGTTCGCTTGCAACGACTCGGGCAGTTCAAATTTTGGGTCGACTTGATCAATGATAAAATTGTTGATGACAGACACATTCGGATTTTTGACTCCGCGGTCTCGCAGCGTGTCCGCCATGTCTTCGGAAAGAACGACAACTTCCGTCGCGCACTCACAATTTCGCTTGTCGACGGCACCCGCCAAATCCATCAGCCATTTGCGTTTGATGATGCCGCTTCGCATCGCAATTTCGGGATAAAGATCCATGCAATGGTAAACGTATTTCGTGTCTCGCAAGAATTGAATCTTGCGTGCCACCCACCCCATCAATGCAGGAGGAAACGTTGTCACAGTCATCAGATCGTAAGGCGTTAACCGGAACACCGCATGCCAAAACAGGCTCAGCGAGAAAATCAAAAAGTTCACTGATCGCCAAAACGTACTCTTCTTGTTTTCCCTGAACAATGGTGTCCGAATGATGGTCATGCCATCGACTTGCTCGCGACTGGGGAGTTTCGGCCCGTCGTAAACGTCGTTGTAACTGGGCTGGGCGGAGAAGATGGTCACGTCGTGCCCTTCTGCGGCAAAACGCTTGCCCATCAAGTACAACATGTGCGCATACCCCGGCGTGTCGGGGCGAATATAGCGATGGACCAGAAGCAGTTTCACGAGACTCTATTTTTTACCTGCGATCGTCTGCCAGATTGCCGCAATGTCTGAGCGAAACGTATAGTCATGGATGTATTGTTTGTTCAATCGAACTTTTTCCGGCCAAATCACTTCGCGGTTGTATGACTCGGGATCATCGACGCCAGCCAAAAGATCTTCTTCATCTCGAAACGCCAATGTCGCTGGACCGGTGATGCCAGGTCGAACCGAAAGAATAATTCGGTCTTCTCCTTCGAGTCGATCGGCAAAACCAGGAACGTCGGGCCGTGGCCCAACAAAGCTCATGTGTCCCAAAAACACGTTGATCAATTGTGGTAGTTCGTCGATCTTCAACTTACGTAGCCAACGACCGGTGGTCGTGATGCGTACATCGTCATCGGTCGTTACCGAAGTCTCAATACCAGCGACCGTTCGCATCGATTTCAGTTTAATCAAAGGAAATAGAACGCCGTTTTTTCCAACCCGCTGTTGAATAAAAAAGCCGTTGGAACGAGTACTGATCGACGCGGCAACCCATCCAATCAGAATGACCGGAGAAACGACCAATAGTCCAACGCCGGACGCCAGGATATCGAAACAGCGTTTGGCAATTCGCTGCCAAACACTGAGCCCTGAAGAACCTGAAAACGATGCTGGTTGGTCTTCCATCAAGCGACGTCCGCTGGCGGCATTAGACATAGCCCAATTGGTTCAGTAAGTCGCCAGCAACTTCTTCGATATTGACAACTTGTTGTTCCGACAATTGGCTTCTCCATTTTCCAATGCTCTTACTCGAAACCCGTTCGGCAATTCTTTGCAATTCAGCTTGGTCGACTTCATGTCCCAAAAACTGAAAGATCCGCTTGAGTTCACTGACCGGTTGTTCAGCGAATGACTCATACTGAATCGTCAACACTTGATCCGAAGGCAACTCATCAAGTTGATCGATGGCAGCCTGCACGCACTGCCGCCACTGAATCGCACACCCTACCTCCAGATCGTGTTCTCGAAAAACCGATTCCATCGAGTCAAACTTGGGCCCCCAAGTCGAGAGACGCTGTTGACCTGAATAGAGCCGATAGAGCCGTGCCTGAAAATATTTGAACCCGTAGTATGGAAGGTCGGTCCATGGCACAAACCTCGCTTTTTTTAACAGGTAGGGAACATCCAGTTTTGCGTTCCAACGAAGTGCTGCGGAGGCGGCGACATCCCGACCATCCCGAATGATGTGGATGAACTTCGCCGCTGGAAAAATTTCGTGGACAAACCCACAACGAAGCGAGTTGGCACATGTTTTTTCAATGATCTGCGCCTGTGGATGCTTCAATGAAAATTGCGAAAACTGTTTCCGGATGAACTTTCGCGTGGAACCATCAGCCATGTCTCGCGTAAATTGATCGGTTGGATGGTCTCGATTGCCATGTCGCCAAATGTAGTTGATCTCATCGCAAGGCCATGTC
Source organism: Planctomycetota bacterium (assembly GCA_038534355.1). Lineage (GTDB taxonomy): Bacteria > Planctomycetota > Planctomycetia > Pirellulales > Pirellulaceae > Mariniblastus. Next base: position 47,583 of record JBCAWX010000002.1, on the reverse strand, counting down.
GCAAATGCCGGTTGAGACACCAGTAAGTCACGCAAGATATTCGTCCCCGACCGACCGGCGCCAATGATAATAATCGGGCGCAGCGTGTCATTGGGGTTGGGCCGGCCACCGGCAGTGTTCGGTTTTGATAGGGAAGCGGTCACGATGACGAAATAGTTACGGGTTACCTAGCCAAGAGTCGTTCGAACGATATCACAAACGCGATCGACATCACTTTCCTGCATGATCGTCCCACTGGGCAAGCAAAGGCCGCGTTCAAAAAGTTCCTTGGCAACATCGCCACCAACGCAGCGTGTTTGTTCAAAGGCTGGCTGCATGTGCATCGGTTTCCAAACCGGGCGAGACTCAATATTCTCCGCTTCAAGTGCATCAATGATCGTCCGTGGTCCCACAGAAACGATGCTTGGGTCGAGTGTCACGACCGTCAACCATCGGTTAGCACGCCCAAAATCAACTTCCGGCATGAATGAGAGACCAGGGATATCGCCGAGTCGTTCCTGATACCAGCGATTGATCAAGCGTTTTTGGTTAACCCGCTCATTCAAGACTTCCAACTGACCGATTCCAATCGCGGCAACCACGTTGCTCATGCGATAGTTGTAGCCAATGTCTTGATGCTCATAGTGCAATACGGGCTGCCTTGCCTGAGTCGACAAGTATCGGCATTGTTCGATCAACGCTCGATCGTCGCTGGCGACCATGCCGCCACCCGAAGTCGTAATGATCTTGTTTCCATTGAATGAAAAGACAGCCGCCCGTGCTGATCGACCAACGGCCCCACCACGGTAGGTAGCTCCCAACGACTCCGCACTGTCGCAAAGCACCGGAATATCGTGGGCATCACAAATGGACACGATTCGGTCGAGATCACAAGCTTGTCCATACAACTCGGTTGGAATCACGGCAGCCGGTTTCCTCCCAGCAGTCACCAACCGATCGACTTCGTCGGCCAACAGATTTGGGTCCATGTTCCAGGTCGTTCGATCACTGTCGACAAAGACTAGTTCGGCATTCAAATGAAACGCGGCCGAAACACTGCCAACAAACGTCAACGTCGAGGCGAGGACGACATCTCCGGCTTGAACACCGAGACTTTGCAACGCCACATGGAGTCCGGCGGTGCCGCTGGAAACCGCAACACAATGCTGATACCCCGTGATCTCGCGAAACGTTTGCTCAAACTGGTTCAACTGAGGGCCAACGGGCGCAATGTAGTTGGCCTCGAATGCCTGTTTGACATATTCAAGTTCTCGACCGGACATATGCGGCGCCGAGAGGAATAACCGGTCAGCAGTTTTCGCGGTTTGGCTCATGGGGGATATTGAGGAGTGTGGTCAGCGGGAATCGCGTGGCGGGATTTTAATTATCCTTGAAAACTTTTTTCGCGCGGAAAAAAATTTCTGATTATTGGAAAACTCTTGATGGTCAGAAACTGACGTATCTACTTCTTAAGCCTTCGCAAAAGTTCAGCAAACTCACGGCCGCAACGTTCCCATCGAAACGTCTCAATTCGTTCAAATCCGAATTCGACAAAGTCGGCTCTAACGGTTGGTTCAGCGTAAAAGGTCGCGATCGCTTCAGCGAACTCGTTGTGGTCCCCTGGCGAAACGAGCACTGCTGCATCACCGACACTTTCAGGCATCGATGAAGCATTGGCGACAACCGCTGGACAACCTCTGGCCATCGACTCGAGCGCGACCATACAAAAGGACTCAATCCGGGATGTCGAAACCAGGCAAAGCGAATCTTTTAGATGATCGGTCAGTTCTTCTTGCGAAACAAAACCCAGCCAGTCGATGCGAGACGCAACCCCAAGCTCGCTGGCGAGCTCCTTGAATGGCTGCCATTTCTCTGGAAATATGCTGCCGGCGATCTTCATTCGCCAATCAACTTCAGGATGCTTTTCCACCAAAGCACGCAACACTCGAATTAATGTCGGATTGTCTTTGTGTTCGTTGTGGTTGGTAATTGCCATCAAGGTCGACGAGCAAACATCGGACGGCGTATCTTCAGCCAATTGGTCAATCAGCTCATCTGGCAGGCCGATGTAAATAACCTCTGCAGGGCCATGAGGAACTCCATACGCTTCTGTTGCACACTGCAACAAATAGTTTGATTCGAAAACATTCGCATCCGCTTTCTGGATGGCTTGTTTTGCGCTTCGGTTTCGCAACCACTCAGCGATACCGTGAACCAACCCTCGGGAACGATCGATGGGCAGAAAACGAAGCAGGTTCAAATGGTAGACCACCTGTGGACACGCGACGTTGCGAACAAATTGGTTCACGCTAAAAAACAGATCCGCATCCAGCTGATTGACCAATGAACCGAGCGACATTGTGACGAACCACTGACGTCTCCACATGCCCTGGTCTTTGCATTTAAGGATGACTTCTGATGCTACTCCTTGTGCCTTCACTGCGTCTGCGGATGCTTGAGCGCCACAGATGACAATCGCCTCGAGGTCAAGATCTTGCTGGTGTTTCAGGCCTTGCAAGACGCCCAACAGAACCGTCAATCCGCCACCTGGACGGAGTGACGTTGCATTAAAAACGACTTTGAGTTTTTGGTTCAAAGAAAGAACACCTTGGAACTAGGGACTGGTCAATTGGCTGACGCTCAAATTTTTCCAGACCACCGCCGTCTCAGATAGTGGGCACAGGCAACGAAGGAGGAGTTGAACTTCATGATTCGGAAATACGGCTGCTGACGGGCACCGAACCCTCGAAAGAATCGCTCGATCCCCTCAACCATCGACCCCTCAAAATCAAATGACCGCGTTTTTTCGGATGCTAACTGGATCGCTTTCCAGACATTCAGGCTCCCGGCACCGCTTTTGCGAAGCTCAGGATCAGCACCACCGATTAGATAGTAGGCAGACAGCTTGTCCCAGACCAGAAACAATACCGCGTGCACTCGTTCTTGTTCGTCGACTGCGAACAGCGTTGTTCCGCAACCCCGTTCTTTGGCTGCGTTAATGACTCGTGTCAGCAAAGGCAACGAGTAAGTGATTTTCATATTCTGTCGCTCGTAAGTCAGCGAAACGACGCGATAAAATTCTTCGATCGAAAGATCCTCACGAACTTGCAGACGCTTTTCGGCCTTACGAATGTCGGTACGAATATTCGCGTTCGTCTCTGACCACACTGCGTCCAAGTCCTGCAGATCCGGAATCACGTACGTGTATTTGGTGACCGCTTCGAACCCTGACCAGAACAACGGCAACCAGTTTTCAAATGAGTGGTGAAAACTCTGAATCAACGCACTGTGCTTGGGAAGTTTCTTGACCAACGATTGGACGATATCCTTCTCCTGGCCCAGCCGTTTTGCGTATTTGGCTTCCGATCCAGCCAACCAGATCCCCAGCGTCTGAGTCAGTTTTGGGCAAGTGATCGCCTTGAATCCAAACTTGCTTCGGATCACGAACGGCCAGGCACCAACCACCCTGCCCCCTTTTTCGTGAACCACGACATCCCAGTTCTCGCGACCGCAAATCGCATCCAACCACCAAGGTTGACTGAACAATGGCACCGTATCGTTCTGTTCACAAAGTTCAATAAACTTCTGTTGATCACTCATAGCCCAGCGCACTCCAATCGTACGCATTCAACGCGTCGCGGATGCTCTTCTCTTCAGGTTCACTGACAGAAATTTTGTTTTGAAAATTGAACTCGGATAAATCAAATTCTTTGCGTTCCGGTAGTTTTAAAAAATTCAACAGCTCGGGAAACTGCTGTTCGTACCTCGAGTATGTGATTCGAAAGACACGCTCGTCGGGTAGTTTTGCCAGATCCTCAACGATCTGCTTCTCAAGAAAGAAAACTTGACCGGTCAATTTTTCGATCAATGGTTTGGATTTCAGCTCTTCAAAATTCTTTGGACGAACGCTCCACCAACGTTCTTCTTTCATCCCTTGACTCTGTCTCGCGCGAAGCAACGACTGAATCGTGAAGAATGGATCGCGGCGAATGAAAACAAATCGCGACTTTGGGAAAGCCGGACCAAGGACTCTGAGCCGTTGTCCCGCATTCAAGTTCTTGATCACGATCGACTTCTGAAAATGATTCATCACGGTATAGAGGTTCTTGCGCATCTGATCAACGGAGGCATCATCGATCTCATGTCGTTCGACAAAGTCGCGATCGCGAGGAAACCAGCGATACCAAAACGCGCCGCACTCGCTGGGCGAGTGAAGCGATTTCGTCCGACCATAGGTTGATTGAAACGAGTTGTGACCTCGATTGCCGTACCAACGATTCGACAACCAGAATCCAAATGGAAGATCATTGGAAAACGCATACACAAGATTGTCGATGTAAAGACAATCGCAAAAATCAGTCAGCATCTGGTACAGCACGGTCGAACCGGTTCGTGGAGCACCGAGAATGAAAACGGGAAAGTGCCCCGACGACTCTGTGGTACCGACCGACGAATAAATACGCGACTCGGCCATTTTTAACAACGGACTTAGAACGCGAGCGCCCGCTCGAATCATTCGGGTACGGTCGAACATCTGTTGAACCCGCGCCAGCACTAGTCTGACCGCTGCCTCGTGCAGAAGAACACGACGACGCCGATGGTCGCGAAATCGACAAACCGCATGATGGTACCGAATCCCAGCGAATGCCCAATGATCGCGAAACCAACTGGAATGATCGCGAAAAGATAGATTGGGCTGACGATCGTAGGGTCCACATTGCAATTTCGAAACAACATGTAAACCGCATGGAGCACCCACCCCACCGTTAACATCCCAAAGATGATTCCGGGAATGTAAAAGTTCCAATACAACTCAGCCACCAAACCGGGTGGAACACCTGAAACACGGTTTCCATAAATACGCGTGCCAATGATCGGGCCGGTATGAACCATTGGCTTGTTGGGATACAACTCGCGCGGAATGGGCGCGATCACCCAAACAGCAATCGTCTCCCCGTATTTAAACTCCAGCGTATCGGGAATGTGATTGATGATATGCGCCGTTTTCGACAATCCCGGACCGTTGCGATTCAAGATCAACGAGCTGATCGAATCCTCAATGGTCAGCTTTGACATCGCATCATCGTCACCCGCATGTCGAAGGATCGACATGAAGACAAACAACGCAATACTGAGCGCTGCGTAGATCCCAAACTTCATCACAAAATTGCCACGGCCGTGATAGTACGTCACGCCGAGTGCGCTGAGGATGACCCAGCAAACCTGACCTCTCAAACTCATATAAAAAGGGAGTGCACAGGCGACCAAAAATGAACCTCCGACCAGCGCCCATTGCATTGTTGTCAGCTTCGGATTCCGAGCTAGAAAGAAGCTGTACAGAATCAAAAACGCTACGTTGGCCAGTTTTCCCATGTGCCTCAGTGATCCGTACTGGCGAAATCCATCGTCTCGTTGAACATCCAAAGTCTTGATCGTCGTTCGTTTTGCCGAAATTTTTCCCGACTGAACGCCGCCAGTAAACCGAACAAATGCCAGCGTTGCCACAACAGAAACGACCAGACAGGCACCCAAAACGATGATCAGATTGTTGTTGCTGTACTCACGCTTGATATTGAGTTTCCAATGCCTCGAACGACGATTGGCAAAATAGCCTGCCGTCAGACAAATGATTCCCAACAAATACAATCCAGCGGGATAGATGAAGTACTCCGGCGGTTGTCCCAGAATCAACAGGCGTTCAATCGCCTCTGCATTGGGCCACATGAACGACATGCATAAACACTGCAACGTACAACCCATGCCAATCGCCAACAACACGAATGACCACGGTGAAAACAAGTCGTAACTCTTGAGAAACAGAAACGGCACAATCCCGATTAGAAACGCGATCAACCCGACCGCCGCGTACATCATCTGGTGATCAACGCAGGCCCACAACGTCATCCCGGCCGTCACCGCCGCGAACGACAACACGATGATTCGAATCGTCGAGTTAATTTCGATTTCGCGATTCATGACGTTGGAGTTGAATTAGAAAATGGAAAAAATCGAGAGAGGAGTCGGTGCACGGTGCTTCGATCCGTTTCATCCAGCGCCCAACTATAACTACCGCTCACAAACGTTAAACCGAAAACCGATGCGAATACAATCATCGAGAACACCGGTTCCGCGAATCCAATCGACGCATAATAACTGACGACCCAACAAACGATGGCAATGGCGGCTGGCTTAAAGATCGGCGACACAATGGAAAGCATACTCGATCGAAACGACCTGGCGACCGTCCACGGAATCGCAACCAGGTGGACGATTGTCATCAACGTCGTAAAAACAATCGCAACCGCGGCGAATTGAACTGTTTCAGGAAAAACTTTGATTGCAATCACCGAAAGCACAGGGTTTAACAGCCCGCCGACGAGCACGGCAATCGCGTACTCACGAACCTTTCCCGCACCGTTCATTACCGACATCCAACCTTCAGAAAGGCACCTCGCCGCAACACCAAACAAAAGGATTCGCATCAGCCAGAAAATTGCCGGGATCGTTTTTTCAGGGTCCTTCAATCGCCCTGACAACCACAGCTCAATTAGCGTCTCGCCAAAAACCAACAGCACAACCATGGCGGGAAACACAATGAGCGACTGGAGTTTGGTCGAACGGTTCATCAATTCTAGAACGGCTGCGTTTCCATCCAGCTTGGTCATCCGTGCTGCCACCGCATCCATTCCGGAAACCAATCCGAAAATCAGCTGACGTAAATATCCGACCGCTTGATTGGCCAAGCCAAAGACCATGTTGCCGAACAACCCAAAGAACAGGTTCATGATCACCATGTCGACCCGGGCATAAAGATTGATGGCAAAAATCACACACCCATTCCAACCGACCGATTTCAAAAACGCTGAAATCGCTTCACGACTAACCATCGATCGGTTGGGGACCAGTCGTGGATCAGCCCGGGTAATCAAAAAAGCGGCACCCAGATTGAAGACGATGTACAGTGAAGCCGTCGTCAAACCGTACGTAATGATCGCGGAAGATGGGTCGTCAACTCCCAACACCAACAACGTCGCAATCACTGCAACGATGTCGCCAAAGCGTTCGAGAAACAACAGGATGTTGTAGGCAATCATCCTCTCGGAAACGATGTAAAAATTGGTAAACGGACTGATCGAAACATTGACAAATGAATGGACGCCACTGGCAATCACGAAGACCAGAGCCGCTGTGTAAAACTCATCCGGAAAGTTCAACAACGGTAAACAGAGTGCAAAAATGACGAAAAACAGCAACGTCAACAAACCAGCCAACAGACTGCACAACAATGCCGAATTAAATACCTGCTCGAACCAGCCTTTCCGATCCGAATGAAAGGCTTCTCCGAGGATCGGCACGGTGCTCGTCCGGACCACTTGTTTGAGCATCAACGCCATGCCCGTCCCCGTGCCCAACAGTGCCACCAATGCGTAAGCGTCGTCGCCGAATCGAAGTAGCAGACGCACGACCAGCAACCCGATGACCAACGTGGTCGCTAATCGGATGTAGTTGGACGCGATGCGAACGATATTGGAATGACTTGGCTTCAAGCGTCTTCCGCCTCTAGAAACGAATCGCGAACCTCGTCCAAATCCCAAGCAGGTTCCGACCAACCGACCATTTGTTGCAATCGTTCCATGTCCGGGCGGACCGCTTTCAAGATTTTGTCAACCGTCTCGATCGTCGGCGCGATGGTTGCATGTTTTGTTTTTCGCAATAGCACTGGCTTCATCCAATCGCGCAAGAACGTCGGCATCAACGGCCGAGCGATCCGTTGAAACATTGAAGAGCGAACAACTCTGCGAATGGTCGGCCCAGCCACCCGAGCTGTTCCTGTTCGATTGGCTCCATCATCTTCTGTTGAAATGCTGTACGCATTGAGTCCCAAAAACGAAAACACATTCGAAACAATGCCGGCCCGGTCTGCGACATAGTCCTCGAACTTGACGACCAGGATCGACTCACGTCCAAAGCGATCCAACCATGGCTCAAGCTGCTCGGCGTAGCAACTGTATTGAATCAAGGCAGGCTCGCGGTTGATCTCGAGGTTGATGTCTGGGCCCAAACCTTCCGCCTGATTCATCATGTGCTGGTGATGACTAATCGTACGTTGGACTGGCTGGCGTACGATGTAGATGATCTTTAGCTTCGTACCCAACAACTCTAACGCGCAGGCTGGAACATCGGGATGGTCCGGGATCATCGAATAGGTCGTCGAAACATCGCCGAGCAAAACTGAGCCGTTCATATCCCGAAAATTGTTGGCATAAATCTCGCTCGGACTTCCTCGACCGAGCGACGAATCGCCAAACATCGTCATTGCGTTGAGCTCTTTTTGTCCACACTCGATCGACGGGTGCTGGGATAAATCGCTGTGCATCGTTGTGGTCGCGCATTTCATCCCCCCGATGACCAGAAAGTCTGGCAGAAATCGACGTTCTGAATGTGGAGCGCTCAAATGGAACTCAGACTGGCCAACTGTTATCGGGAGAGATGGGTGAGCGGCTACTCCGTTTGATCAACGTTTGGATATGGCGCAGCGGCCAGCGAATATCGATACTGTCTCGACGAAGGCAATATGGCAATCGATGCAAGTTGACTTGATGACTTCCGCGCTCTCCGGAGGCACATGTTTCATGTCCCAACTCGATCACCGTCTTGACTCGTTCGCGACGAAAATGAAAAAAGCGTCCGTAGGGCCACGCAAAATGTTTGATCGCGCCGAACCTTGAATCCAATTCCTCTTTACCCGTCAGAACCTCTTCCACAAACTCATCGTCTTCCAGTTCCATCATGTAAAAATGATGTTTGGAGTGATTCCCTAGCTCGTGACCTGCGCTAAGCAACAGCTCGAGGTCCTCCCAATTCATAAATGGGACCGACTCGTCAAACAACATTCGCTCGCGACAATAGCGATCGATGGCACGCTGGTTTTCATGGCCGATAATACTTGGGCAAACGAAGAAGCATGCTGAGATTCCGCGATCTTCCAAGATCATGGCCGCGTTCAAATTGTTTTTAACCCCGTCATCAAAACTGATTGCGGCGGTTGGCCGATCGGTAGCGGGATTGTCCAAGCTGTCGACCGCATCGGAATACGAAACGACTTCATACGCCTCTTGCAGCCAGTCAACAAATGTTTCAAAACGCCCGCGGTCTTCATCGCGCACTTGATGAAGCAACATGAAGTGAACTTGGGGTGTATCGGCGACCTGCCGAAACGATTCTGCCAACGAGAGCACATCGAGCGCAATGTGTCGACTAACGCTGCGAAGAGTTGATTTAATGTTCACGAGTAAAGTGAGCAGTCAATCTGTTGACTATTGTTCGGCACTCGATTTCGATGCAAGTTGTCCAGTCAACGTCGACGCCGTTTCTTTCGTGATAAACTCTGGCACAAATTTGTGCATCAACTCCCGAATCGTTTCGGGCGACGAGAACGCGTGGTCAATCAGCTGGTTGACTTGACTCTCCACCTCCTCAAACGAGAAGATCCGACTGCTCGAGGAAAGAATCTGATCATGTGACGTCGGAAGTGATTCTTCGTTGTGATAGTAGAGTTCTTCAAAGAGCTTTTCACCCGGACGCATCCCTTTTTCAACGATGTCGATCGAATCTGGAGGATGCCCGGCAAGTCGAATAAGGTCTTTGGCCAAATCCAGAATCTTCACCGGCTGTCCCATTTCGAGGACAAAAATCTCGCCACCGCTCCCCATCGCAGCTGCTTGAATAACCAACTGCGACGCTTCTGGAATCGTCATGAAGTATCGCGTCATCCGCATGTCCGTAATCGTGATGGGACCGCCTTTCTGAATCTGTTTCTGAAAGATCGGAACGACGCTTCCTTCTGATCCGAGCACGTTACCAAAACGGGTCGAAATAAAACGTGTCGACGAGACGGAGCCAAGTGATTGGCAGTACCGCTCAGCCATTTGCTTTGTGCAACCCATCATTGACGTTGGATTGACCGCTTTATCGGTTGAAACCAGAACAAAGCGTTCGACGTTGTATTGGCTCGCCAAATCCGCCACAACCTTCGTGCCATGAACATTGTTCACAATGCTTTCGCCGACGTTCAACTCAACCAACGGGACGTGCTTGTGAGCCGCCGCATGAAAAACGACTTCGGGAAGATGAGTTTCAAACAACTCCGTCATTCGACGCTTGTCGGTGATGTTTGCGATGCGAGGAATCAACTCAATGCCCGTCGGGTAGAGTTCACGAAGCTCTCGCTCGATATGAAAGATCCGATTTTCACCTCGGCCAAGCAATACGATCCCGCTCGGTTCAAATCGGGCCAGTTGGCGGCAAAGCTCTGAGCCAATGGAACCGCCAGCCCCGGTGACCATGATCACCTTGCCTTTAACAAAGCCCTCAATCGCACCCAGATCGAGTGTTGCCGGTTTGCGTCGCAGAAGATCATTGAAGCTGACTTCGCGAATCGGCATCCGATCCATGCCACGAAGTTGTTCATTCAGAGTCGGCAAGATCTTGACATCAAACGAATGCTTTGACGCCGTATCGAGTAATTGGCGAAGCTGTTTGGCAGGAACCGAACCGGCAATGACGAACAGAGAATTGGCTCGATGTTGCGCCATCAATTCTGGCAACACCTCCATATGTCCGACAACGGCGAGATCACTAAAGCGACGCCCCTTGGCAGTTGGGTCTTTGGAGACCAGCCCCAAGACGCGCACGCCCAACGTGTGTTGTCCGTTAATCAGATGAGCGATCTTTGCCGCATCAACGTTTCCACCAAAAAGCAACGCTCGCTGACGTACCCCGGTCAAATCAAGCGGAGCAATGCGTTCATCCCAAACACGCCAGAACGATCGCAGGCAACCAATGATTACGATCGTCGCAAAAAAGTCATTCGCGATCACGATCCTGGGAATCTGGCCCGGCAAGATGAATGTGTCGAAGGCGATCAGTACCAACGTCGCAATCGTCGCTGACTTGGCGAGCGAAATCACATCTGAAAAATTGACGTGTCTCCACCAACCATGAAAGCTTTGCATGAAGTAAAACACGGTCAGCTTCAACGCCACGACTTGCAAGACGCTGGCAAAAAACATACTGACATAACGTTCCGGCACGGCGAGCGAAAATCGCATCAAGAATGCGCACCAGTAGATGGCGACAAACAACAACGTATGCAGCAGAACCAGCAGCACAAGACGGTGCTTGACGGCAAATTCACGAAAGCCGGATTCAATCGGCTCTTGAGCCGAATCCAGAATTCGTTCAGGTGGTTTATTGGAACTCATGATGGTGGGAGATCTGGGGACAAGCGGGACCGAGTACCGTTTGGCTCAAACTGCGGCTTGCCGCAGCTTGGCGTTTTTTTCAAGAGGAAGGGGACTGGCAGATGAGCCAGTAATGGGTCATTAAAACATGGAACGTTCAAATTTGCATGAATTCAGCCACAATTCGTTCAGATTACATGTGAATTATTTGGCAATCCTGTGACGCGATCGGGCCGGACTCAAGGGTGCAAAATATCGCCTGTTTTCGCGCGGACTCCGTCCCCGTCGGTGACACTCCCGCCATCGAAAATTGACGCTGGGAACGGTCTTCAGGCCAGTCGACCTTAACGTCCAATGCTGAAGGTGATTTGCGGCCCCTCGTTTCGCAACCCCTAAAACTGACGAACCGGTTCAAACCCTTACGCTCTGCGTAATTTGTCCGGATCGTTCGAACTGTTTCGATATTTCAAACTGGGGAAAGTTCCAGCACAGCTGATCCTGAGCGAACGATCATTTCAAGATGGAACCGTCGAATCTCACTCGATTCGGCAATCGATCAGCAACACATTGCGACGGGGAGAGACCGGCAAGCAACGAAACGTCAGACGGTGCAAAACGGTTTTCGAACAAGCTCAAATCCAAGACCTATTTTAAAGAGCTCATGGCTTCAGCCAAGCTACTTATTCAATGAGCCAAGATGAGCGAGCAGCTGAGATTCGGCGTCGGGAAATTCTCGCGCAACGGCTGCTGACACCGGAAACGCTTCTCCATTTGCGATCAGCTGTTGCAAGTGGGCTTGCACGATCGGCTTTCGATTCGCTTCGTCGTTAGTCAACAGAAAATGAGTCCAAAGCCAACTTTCGGCATAGTCCATTTGTGACATCAACGCCGCTGATTCGAGCTGTTCCAAACGCTGCAGATCCGGTTGCCAGCGGCCGCTTGCGAGTTCTTCGTTGAGCAGAAACAAATGCGAGGCGTTGACACCATTGCGTCCTCGTTCGACTTCAAAGAACTCGGCGATCCCTTCATCCAACCACAACGGAATATTCGCAGCAACACTGTGAAGATATCCATGTGTGACTTCGTGCCTCAAGTCTTCACCAAGACGAGGATTCCAGGCCGCATAGACCATCAGCCGATCATCGCTTTTGACAAACAACGCGCGTCGATTGGGAAAGTCTGGATGACGTTGCAGAACAAAATTACGAAATGACGATTCGTTCTCAAAAAGATAGACATGAATCAAATCGTCGCTTGGACGAATGCCGAGGAGATTGGAAATTTCCTGACGTCGAATGATCAGATCCTCGATCAAACGATGATGCTGAGGCATGTCAAAGTTTGAATGAAAAACAAGCTGGTCACGAGAAAAATGATTCGCATTCGGAAGTTGAGGAACCGATCGCGCGGCCGTACATCCCAATGACAAAACCAACGCGAGCGACATACTCAACGCAGTCGCGAAAATAAGACGCCGGTGTCCTGATGAGTTCGTACTTGTATGAATGCTAGTCAATTTAGACGTTTGGAATCGATGCATGGCGGCAGGACGATAGCAGAATCGGATCGGCAGGAAAATCCAATTCCGAATAGAATACGGTCATCATTGCAATGCGAGCAAAAAATCAATCTTGACCAAGACTGCGATTTCGGCAAAATCGACCCGGATCAAGGGAAGCAAGGCCCCTCGATCTCCCAAATCCTCCTTTTTGCCAGCTCGATCCACGGAAGGTGATTCAATGGCACGTCAAATATTTCTCAGCTCGTCGGTTTCGTCCACAGCAAAACTGCTGTTGGCACCCGCACTGTTGGTCATGTTCGCAGTTTTGACAATTGGCTGCGGACCAGCAACTGAAGAACCTGGCGGAGATGGGTCCGCATCAAACACAGGTTCCGATACGGATGAAGTCTCGTCGGTGACTCCCACCGATCCAGAATCAGCAATCATTTCGCCGGCAAAGCTGGATGCGAATTCCAAGAAGTACGACCAATCACCGAGCGCAGTCTGCCAAAGATTCATGGACTTACTACAGTCTGGAAATCGAATTGGCGCTGAAAACTTGATGACCCGTGCCGCGTTAACCAACATCACGAGTCTCGGATTGAAATTGGAACCGATGGGTGGACCGAAAGCCAAATACACCATCGGTGATGTTACTTATGCGACCAATCGAAATAAATTGGCTCACGTTGATTGCGTGATTAATGAAACGATTGACGGCGAAACCATCTCCATGAAGATCGCTTGGCAAGCTCGAGAATCGAATGATTGCTGGCGGATCTCTGGTGTGATCCTGGAAAAAGAAGATGGGAACGGTCTGGATCTGTTGAGCTTCGAAAACATTGTCGATGTGTCAAAGATCAAGTCGATGGCCAGTGAAGAGGTGCTGGACGAAGCACCGACACGCCAAGCCAAAGCGACGTCGACTGAGATCAAGTAGGTCAGCGGTTTGGGCCTGGTCGCAACAATTGGAGGACCACCAGGCTCGAGCCTTGCAGATAGTTTTCCGTCGAGCAGCTCTTCTCGCTTTCAACTCAGCCTAAGACGTTGCGTCACTCTCAGACTTAATATCACTTGAAGCTGCCTTCTTCTTAGTCGCTTTTTTCTTGGCTGCCGTCTTCTTGGTCGTCTTTTTCTTGGTCGTCTTTTTCTTGGCTTTCTTCTTAGTCGCTTTTTTCTTGGTCTTCTTCACTCCAGACCCGCCTTCGGAACTTTCTTTCTTCTTGCGTGGCGCAAATTCCCAATCCAGCTTTCCTTTCTCGCGAAGCAGTACCAAGTGTGCCGAAAATGGTCGCCCCTTTTTGGAAATGAATCCTGGCATCAAGTCGGTCTTGCCTTCAACGAATAACTTGATTGCTTGTTCGGTCGGGATCTCTTTCTTCAAAATCGTCTTGCTGATTCTAACCCCACGTTCGTCCGCCTTAGTCGCCATCATTGGCGCAAGATAAGCGTCCGCGGTTTCATAGATTGGAATCAACTCGTCACCATCATCGGTCCGCTTTGCCTCACAAATGATCTGTTCGGGCTTCAAGTTCTTCAGCTCTTCATCACGTCGATCATCACCTTCAAATTTGAAGCCAACTTTCCAAGTCTTCTTCTCCTTGGCCAGCGTCAGCTCTGCTTCGAACGGCTTTCCGAAACGACTTTTAAAATCTGTAATCGGACCGACGATTTTATGCGTCAACAATTCACGAGCTTCAACGTCCGTGAGTTCGTGACTGGCGATATGTTTTTTGATGCGAAAACTGCACTCGGGATTGCGACATTCGAAAACACCATCCGTCTGACGATGACTTTGGTTTCCACATTCGGGGCAAGGGGCCAACAGATCAGGAAACGATCGATTGACCATGGTCTCGGTAAAGGATTTCGTTTGTTTGACGATCTTTTCGGTAAGATCAAAAATCTCCTTCATGAAGACTTCTCGACTGAGCTTTCCATGCTCCATCTCTTTCAGCTTGTGCTCCCAATTGCCGGTCATTTCGGGCGAACCAAGTGCTTCGATGCCGATTTTGTCCAGCAAGTCGACCAACGCGAGACCTTTGTTGGACACGACAAGATCCCGTTTGTTGATGTCGTCACGAAAGACATACTTTTGGCGGATCAAGTTTTCGATGATCGCCGCCCTTGTTGCCGGCGTACCGAGTCCCCGTTCGCTCATCGCTTCCCGCAGTTCTTCATCGTCCACACGTCGACCAGCGGTCTCCATCGCTGACAAAAGAGAACTGTCGTTGTATCGAGCCGGCGGCCGAGTCACTTTTTCGAGCGTTTCAATTTTTGCGTTCGTTGCTTTTTCGCCGTCAGCCACCGCGACCAGTTCGTCCTTGTCACCTGCGGCGCCGGCGGACCGTCCATAGACCTCGAGGTAACCCGGCACGACCAGAATCCGCCCGTCCGTGCGAAAGCTGTCTTGTTCATATCGCGTGATTCGGCGAGTGATTTCAAACTCGGCATGTGGATAGAAGATCGCCAGGAAACGCTTGAGCACGTGATGGTAAAGTTTCGCAGCGGCCTCGTCCAACTTGGGGGGCGGCACGACGCCGGTCGGAATGATGGCAAAGTGATCGCTGACTTTCGACGTATTAAAAACGCGCTTCGTTGGCGTGATGCGATTGTTGTCCGCAACCCACTTGGAACAATTGACCAAGTGTTGTGGAAACGCAGCGTTCGCTTTGGAACTGGCAAACGTATTGACGGTCGCTCGAACCGTGTCGATGTAATCGTCCGGTAGGTACTTGGAGTCCGTACGTGGATAGGTCAGCAACTTGTAGCGATCGTACAGCGCTTGAGCCAACTGCAACGTTCGTTTGGCAGCAAAACCAAACTTGTTCCCGGCATCTCGTTGCAAGCTGGTCAGATCGAACAGCAACGGAGGTGCCTGTTTTTGAGGCTTCTTGTTTTCTTCGACCGTACCGACTTGGTTTTGGACTCTCGCGACAATCTCGTCGGCTTCTTGGCGTGTCCAAATTCGTTCGGGTTTGAGTTGTGGATCTTCAGCGTCTTTTTCAAAATCCTCACGAAACCATCGAGAGGGGTATTCTCCATTGGTGACTTGCCAGTCCGCGTGAACTTCAAAATACGGTTTGGAAACAAACGCTCGAATTTTACGTTCTCGTTCGGCGAGAATGCAAAGGGTTGGCGTCTGTACGCGACCCGCGGAAGTCACATTGAAGCCACCGTGGCGAGAATTGAATGCCGTCAACGCGCGAGTGCCGTTGAGACCAATCAGCCAGTCGCTCTCGCTGCGACAGATGGCGGCATCGGCCAACGATTCCATCTCTTCACCGTCTCGCATGCTGTTCCATGCTTCGATGATCGCGCCGTCGGTCATCGACTGCATCCACATTCGTTTAATGGCGAAGTCCTTCTTCACATTCGCCATCATCATCAAATAGCGAAAAATCAGCTCGCCCTCGCGACCGGCATCGCAAGCGTTGACAACCGTCGTGACATCTTTCTTTTTGAGCAAGCGGACGAGGAGTTTAAATCGTGAAACGCTTCGCTCGATCGGCTCCAGCTCAAAACGTTTGGGGATGTGAGGCAGGTGCTGCATGCTCCATGGCAGCTTCTTGCCTTCGGACGTCGTTGGCATCTTCAGGCCAACCAAGTGGCCGATCGCCGAGGCGATGTAGGCCTGATCATTTTCGAAGTAATCTTTTTTCTTTTCAAATTTCCCCAACTCTGGCAGTTTGCCGAGCACCCGAGCCAAATCGGTCGCAACACTGGGCTTTTCTGCGATGATGATAAATTTCGACATGTTGATTGGGGGTTAGGTTGCAAAAGCAGTAAACATTCCTGGGCGACTTCATCGAATCCTGTTGAATTCAATTTGGCGATTCAGGAGTGGAAATTTAGTCAAAACTGCTGTCTCGGTAGAAATATGACGACCCGATTGACCAGACAATGGGCTGAAATGAGGCCCATCAAAGCCGGGAAGCGATCGCAATTTGGCATTGAATCAGGCAGAAAACAGCGATAGATTCTGGGTTGATTGTCATTTTTCCCGAAACGGCAGGGTTGCCGAATTCAGCTATTGGGAAAAAGAATAAATAGGCGTCCGGCGTCGTTGTCAAGCCCACGAGGGTCACGTCATGCCCTCAGATTCGGTTGAAACCGTGTCTGATCAGGCTGAAAAAAAGTTGACTCATTTGGCTCACTGCACAACATTCGCGGTTCGTAACTTCACTTCAATTTCTATCTGTTTCCGGATTCAATAATGCTCGGTTGGTTTCGTCGCCACGCGATAATCTTGATGGTCTTTCTCGGTTCAGGCGCGATGGTCATTTTTGGCCTGGGCCCTGTTTTTGACAGTTGGGCTCGCGGTGGAGGAGGTGGAGGTGCGTCGGAAAATCCGGTGGTCGCCACTTGGGTCGATGGCTCAATCACTCGGAACGACCTTCAAATCCTGAAAGCTCGGCACTATTCCGCCCATCGATTCCTCGATGAAGTCGTCAAAGAGTCATCGAAACGAAAAGACAACTACATGCCGCTGACTCGTCGCTTGCCCAGAATCAATGCGGCAACCGAAGCTCAGGAAGACGAGCAACTGCTGACGTTGAAAGTCTACGCCGAGAAAGCGCGACGAGAAGGTTTTGTCGCCAGTGATCTGCTGGTCAACAGCTACATCGCCATGCTCTCTGCCGACGCAGGATTCAGCCAAGATGATCTGAAAATCATGAACCGAAACGTCAACCAACGCGTTTCGCTGAATCTGGTCAAAGAACAACTCAAAGATGAGTTGTTGTTTATGCAAGTTCAGGACTACCTGTTCGATCAAAATCAAACGGTCGTCAATCCAACCGAAGCGATGGAACTGTATCACCGCACCGCCGACCAGATCAAATGTCAGGTCTTGCCGATTCGTGTTGAAAACAAACTCGCTCAAGTGACCGCGAAACCTTCACCTGCCGAAATCAAAAAGCTGTACGAAGAAGGCAAGCTGGACATGGCAGACCCTGAAGGCAAAAAGCCTGGCTTTAAAATCAAAAAGAAAGCCAACGTGCAGTACTTCGTCGCGTCGCTCGACAAGTTCCTCGACGCACAGATGGACGAACTGACTGAAAAAGAAATCGAAGATGAGTACAACCGGCTTGTCGCCGAAAAGAACTTTATCGTGATGGAACCAGTCATCGACGACAACTCCTTCGAAATGAACGATCTGCCGCCGGAACTGCCAGGTGTTACGAAACCACCTGGAGGTGACCCAAATTCGGACCCAGAAAACTTGGCTCCTGAAAATGGCGAAGCACCCGATGATGTTGACGCTCCACCGATGATTGAAGATCAATCGCCGGAAAAAGAATCAGCAAGTCCCGAAGGCGAAACCCCAAAGAGCGATCCGGAATCGGAAAAGGTAAACGCTGAAAACGAAGAGGTCGGCGAAGGTGCTCAACCCGACGTTTCCCAGCCTAAGCCAGAAGAAGCCCCCACCAATAAAGAATCTGATTCGCCAAATTCCGACAAAAACGAACCCGTCGAATCTGAGGCGGAAAAAACCGAGTCGACAACACCTAAATCGGAAGAGGCTGGCAACGAAGCTCAGCCGGAAAACGGCGGTGAAGCGGAGTCGGCCAATAAGCCAGATGAGTCGCCGGAAAAACCGGCGTCTGAATCTGAAGGCGGACAATCTCGCGCCATCAACCAGCTGAAGTATCAGTTCGTTTCGACCGGTGCTCAAGAACCGGATGCAAATCCAAGCTCCGAGAGCTCTGAGTCAAGCCAGGAGTCTACTGAGGCGCCGGTTGGCGAATCCGAAGTCGAAGCAAATCAGGAAGAACCTGAGATCAAGCCGCCACCGCAACAGGATCCACAACCAAATGCATCCGGCGATACCGAAACGACCGAAAGCAATTCCGATACTGATCAAGAAGCTCCTGGCCAATTGCCGCTCGGGTTGCAGATGGAAGATGAAGCCGACAAGCCCCAAGAGAAAGTAAAACCGCTCAAGGATGTTGTCGGGACCATCAAGCGACGTCTGAGCATGTCAGCTGCACAAGCTGCCATGGATGAGGCGATCACCAAGGCCAGCGTAGAAGTACAAAACTACTACGCCACCAAGTTGCAGTTTGAGTTCAACCCGCAGCCGGGCGATACCATGCCAACGCTTGACTACAAAGACATCGCCAAACGGTACAACCTCGAAGCGAAGGAATCTGGATTAGTCAACGTGGATGAATTCCGCGAGGATTCACTTGGCGGGATCGACCTGCCACGATTTGGCAAGTTTGCCGATGCAATCTTCATGGGCTTTGAGCAGAAAGAAGAATTTGATACTCAAGCCGTTGGTGGAAACTACCCCATCATCGACCAGTACCTGTATTGGTTCTCTGAGAAAGTTGACTCGCGTGTCCCCGATCTCAAAGAATGCGAAGACGATATCATTAAGTTCTGGCGACAACGCGAAGCCGTCAAGCTGGCCTTTGAAGAAGCAGAAGCGATCAAGAAGAAGATCAATTCGGATCAAAGCAAAAAGATGTCCGAAGTCTATCCAGATACGACTGTCGAAACAGGTGCTTTTACCTGGCTGAACAACGAGTTCGGTGGAACGATTTCAACTGTGATCAACGTTGATTCCGCTGGCGATGAATTCATGGAAACAGCATTTTCCTTGGGTGAAATGGAGGCAGGTGTCGCCATCAATGCCACCAACAAAACGGTTTATGTCATCCAATCGTTATCTGGAACCAATTCGCCAGAGGACTTCGGTACTGACTATATCGAAAACCAGTTCATGCGTTTTCAGCAAGTCCCTGTCACCGTTCGCCAAGCGGCTAACTACTACTCGCGGCAATCGACTTTCAAAATCAATGAATCGATTCGCGACGAGCTGAAACTAAAACTCGTAGAATAAATGATTCGTCGACTTGGCGTGATCGAAACACAAGTAGCGACGGCGCTGAATCATTCAGTGACGTCGCTTCGTTTTTTTGCAATTCACGCCAACACCTGTTCGACGTTGACCAACGTTTGCCCACTTTCAAACCCCTTAAGCCATTCCCAAATTATGAGCCGTCTAGCCGAAGTCGAAGAAGCAACTGCTGATCTGGATTTTCAAAACAAAACGTACCAGATTCAACTCAACACCTCCGAAGGTGAAATCCATCTGGACTTGAACCCCGATGTCGCCCCCGGTCACTGCCGAAACCTAATCGGGCTGACTCGAATTGGGTATTATGACGGGCTGATTTTTCACCGCATTATCAAAGGATTCATGATCCAGGGTGGTTGCCCCGATGGAAATGGAACCGGTGGCCCAGGCTATCAGATTCCCGCCGAGTTCAACGACACGCCGCATGACCCCGGAGTCTTATCGATGGCTCGTACAAACCAGCCTGATACTGCCGGTTCTCAGTTCTTCATTTGCCTTGGCAAACATACACATCTTGATGGAAGCTACACCGCGTTTGGAAAAGCGACGGAGTCAAGCATGGAAACCGTCAATAAAATTGGCAGCGTTGAATGTGGACCTGGCGATCGTCCAGTCAACGACATCACCATCACCAAAGCAACCGTTGTCGAACTGTAAGTTGCCACCCAACGCGTAAGCCGCTCTGACACGACCATCCAATCGACGGGCCAAGCGTTACGTCAGATTTGCGTCGGTCAATGACTTTGCGTGGTAACCAGCAACCGTACAACGCAACTTGAGATTCTCGCCTTACTTCTGCAACTCTCGATCGTGATTTTATGGCGAAACAATTACCAGCGGACATTCAAGCGATCCTCAGCGCGACGGATGCGGGGTTTCACGCGACGACCGTGAAACTTGTCACCGATTACCTGGAACAAAATCCTACCAGCCAACGCGGTTGGATCGATTTGGGTCGAGCGCTGGTTGAGCTCTGCCGGTATGGCGAAGCGAAGGACGCGTTTCAAAAAGCAATTGATCTGGAAACCCAAGGTCCAGCGGATGGGATTTTTGGCGAGATTGGACACTTGTATCGAGCACAAGGAAAATTTGAAGAAGCAATCGTGTGGTACCAAAAGCAGTCCAACGCTGACCCTGAGGATGCCACGGGATTGATTTTTGCTGGTAACCTTCGCCGACTCGAGGGTGATCACGAAACTGCGATTGAGCTCCTCACACGTGCGACCGAATGCCAGCGAGGATGCTTTGAAGAGGTCCACTATTCGCTGGGCTTGGCCCTGATGTCAGCCGGCAAGTATTTCGACGCGAAACGGCAGTTTGAAAAAGCGATCGAGCTTGACCCGAAGTTTCATGCCGCAAAAGTCGCTCTCAAAGACGTCAAACCTCTGGTCTGAACATTCTTTTGGCGTTCGCAGAAAGCATGACGGATGCTCCGTCGTGACATCACGTTTCGCGGCAACTTCTCATGATGCCAGCGCTCGAGTCTTTCCAAACCCGAGCCCTCATTCGGTTGGCGAACCTTCAATTCGTCGCTCAAACCAACGGCTCTTTCTGCGTCGAATTCGACGCTATTGCTAGCATGCGATACGGCAGATTCGCATTGCCGAAAAATCGCTGATTCGAGTAAATTCCCCACGTCACGGCGTGTTTTCTCACGGCGGATCCCTCCTCTTTTCTTGCTTCGCGATCACACCCTAAGGAATTTACAATGAGAATCAGATTGCCCGGATTTGCGATGACATTGATGGCATTGTGCTTCATGACCTCGCAACTCAATGCTGATGTTTTTGGTGACAGTGGAGAAAACGGAGTTGGAATTCCAGACAACACCGCTGGAGTCGATTCGACCGTCTCAATCTCTCAGAACGAAGTCATCCAAGACGCTTCGTTTTCCATCGAAGGCCTCAACCACTCGTGGATCGGCGATTTAATCATCACCGTTTCGCACTCCACAAGCGGCAAGTCGGCAACGTTGATGCAACGGGTCGGGACAACTTCGAACCCCAACTCAACCGGCGACTCCTCGGACATGAATGGAACGTATACATTCAACGATGGCAACGCGAGTATTTGGACCGCCGCCGCCAATGGCGACACTGATTTTATTGTCCCCGGTGGAACCTACGATGCGTCTGGAGCAAACGAATCACTGGTCTCTTTGAATGACTTGTTCGTCGGTGAATCCACACAAGGTGTCTGGACATTTAACGTTTCCGACAATAACGAAACGCAAACCGGCTCATTCATTCGAACGTCAGTCAGCTTCGTTTCGGTAGTTCCAGAACCTGGGACTTATGCCGCTATCGTCATGTCAATGCTTGTCGGCGGTGTCTTGTTACGACGCCGACAGCTGAGTTTGGCCGCGAATGAAGATACTGGCCAAGTCGTCGAGCATTTGGATCAGTAATCAGCGACTCGATCGATTCAATCTTGGTTGACCACAGCCCAAGCGTTTCATCGTTTGGGCTTTTTTCGTGCCGAAGCTAATTGCTATTTAACAAGTAGATTGCATGAACGCTGGACGTTAACCGCAGCCAGCGCCGAAACGGCTCAGGAATTTTTCATCTTGAACTTTAACCAGCTTTAATCGGAATGATTAGGACGAGCGGTTGCAAAAAAAACGCAGGCATCAGCGTCTAAGATTTACCGATCAACTTCTTCATCTCTTTCCAGCTGCGTGTATTGGCGACATCGGCCGCAGTCAAACAGCCGCGACGAGCTTGTTTGATGCCGTACTTCATGTTGGTTAATCCTGCGGTGCGATGGGCATCGGTGTTGATCACAATCGGAACCCCGTGCGACTTGGCCGCCAGAAGATGGACATCGTTTAGATCCAAACGCATCGGATTCGCATTCAGCTCCAACAGTTTTTTGTACTCCAACGCCGCTTGAAAAACAGCATCCATATCGACATCGTAGGCTTCGCGTTTGTTGAGCAGACGCCCTGTCGGATGTGCAATGATCGAAACGTGCGGGTTTGCCAGCGCACCGACAATGCGATCAGTGATCTGTTGGCGAGGTTGGTTCTGGCCATAGTGAACACTGGCGATGACAAAGTCTCCTTGTGCCAACACTTTGTCTTCAAGATCCATGTCCCCATTTTCAAGGATGTCACACTCGATTCCCTTGAGAATCAGAAAATCATCATCAGCTGCTTGATTGAGTTCGTCGATGATCTTCCACTGAGCCAAAAGTCGATCTTCATCCAACCCGTTGGCCATGGAGACTCGTTTGGAGTGGTCCGTCATCGCGATGTACTTCAAGCCAATTTCGCGTGCTGCGGCAGCCATCTCTTCAATCGAGTTTTTCCCATCCGTAGCGGTCGAGTGCATATGCAGATCACCCTGAATCGCATCGAGCGTGATCAGGTCGGGCAGTTGATGAGATTCCGCCCAATCGATTTCACGTCGTGCTTCTCGAATCTCAGGCTCAAAGTACGGCAAATCGAGTGCTTCATAAACGTCGGCTTCCGACTTGCCTGCGATCCATTTTTCATCGTCGTCGGAAACCTCGTAGACTCCCCATTCGTTGATCTTGAGGCCCATCGTTTTTGCGCGGCCACGAATCAAGACGTTGTGATTTTTGGAACCGGTAAAATACTGAAGCGCGGCGCCAAATGATTTTTTGGGTACCACTCGTAAGTCAACCTGAAATTCGTTTTCCAATCGAACTGACATTTTGGTTTCCCCGCGCACGATGACAGACGTGATCTCCTCGAACGTTCCAAAATGATCCATCACTTTTTCGGCTTGAGTCGAATCGACGAGGAGATCGAGATCTCCAACCGTTTCTTTGCCACGCCGATAGCTACCTGCAAACTCGAGCTGTTTGACTTGTTTGCATTCTGCCATGTGTCTGCGGAGCCGGGCAGCGATCAGGTCCGCGCGAGCCCAGAGAATACGCTTGTTCGCAGCGGCAGCAATCGCAATTCCTTCCAGAATCTGCTGCTCAGTTTTTGCGCCGAATCCAGATAGCTGCTGTACTTCGTTCGCTTCACAAGCTGCCTTAAGTTGATCAAGCGTCGCGATATTCAACTCGTTGAACAGAGCAGCGGCTTTTTTGGGGCCGAGCTTTGGAATGTTCAACAGGTCGAGCACCGTTTTTGGCACGGTCTCCAGTAGCTCTTCCATCTGTTGCAGTTTGCCAGTTTCCACCAGCTCTTTGCATTTTTCTGAAACGCCTTTTCCGATACCGTCCAGTTTGGTCAGGTCTTCGCCCGCCTCAATCTTGGTTTTGATCGACTCGGAAAGTTCTTCAATGACCCGCGCACCATTGCGATAGGCTCGGAGGCGAAACGCATTGGCGCCGGTGAACTCCAACAGATCCGCCAGCTGATGAAGTGTCTTGGCAATTTTCTCGTTGTTCATAACTAGTTTCGCGACGAACCGATCATCGTTTTGGCTTTGGCAACAACTGCGTCAGCGGTAATCCCAAAGTGTTCAAACAGCTCTTCCGCAGGAGCGGACGCACCAAACGAATTCATGCCGACAAAGGCACCTTCGGCGCCGAGGTATTTTTCCCATCCCATTTTAATTCCGGCTTCCACCGCGATACGATTCGTAACAGCCGCAGGCAGAACGGATTCTCGATACTCATCGGATTGCTCATCGAACAGTCGCCAGCAGGGCATTGAAACCACGCGGCATTGGATGCCTGACTCGGTCAACGACTTCCTTGCGTCCATGCAGATTTCAACTTCGCTGCCCGTGCCGATCAAAATGACTTGAGGATCTTCGTCGCTTTCAACCACATAAGCGCCTTGTCGAGTCCCCGCAGCTGCTGCCGGATTCTCTCGAGTTGGCAAGTTCTGCCGCGACAAGACCATCACAGAGGGACGCTTCGACTCAGACAATGCAACGGCATAGCACTGCGAGACTTCATTGGCATCGGAGGGACGCAGCACGAGAACACCCGGAATTGCCCGACAAGCGGCGAGGTGTTCGACGGGCTGATGGGTCGGTCCATCTTCGCCCAACCCAATTGAATCATGCGTCATGATGTACAACACGGGTTGATGCATGATGCTGCTCAAACGAAGCGAAGGTCGCAGGTAGTCCGTGAAGACAAAAAAAGTTGCTACGTAAGGGCGGATTCCACTCAGCGACATGCCGTTGCCCATCGAAGCCATCGCGTGTTCGCGAATCCCAAAATGAAAATTTCGCCCTGCGTAATAGTCGCTGCTAAAGTGCCCGGCAGCTTCGTCGTTGATGAGCGACTTGTTAGAACCCGCCAGATCAGCAGAACCACCAATCAAGAATGGAATCTGTTCGGCAACCGCATTAAGTACTTTGCCAGAAGACGCTCGCGTCGCCATCCCTTTTTCGTCAGCCTCAAACGTTGGCAATGCGTCCTGCCATCCATCGGGCAATTCGTTTTGCTTCATCAGTTCCAATTGAGTGGCGAGCTCAGGGTACGCTTTTCGATACTGAGCAAACTTCTCAGTCCAATTGGCAAAGGCATCGGCGCCGCGTTGTCCAAGCGTGTTTGCAAAATGCTCGCGGACGTCTTCAGGAACAAAAAACTTCTCGTGAGACCAACCGTAACTCTCTTTCGCCAATGCGATTTCATCTTCACCCAGTGGTGAACCGTGCGCTCCCGCAGTGTCTTGTTTGTTGGGAGCCCCATAGCCGATGATGCTTTTGACGATGATCAACGTTGGCTTATTTTGGTTCTCCTTAAAACGCTGGAAGGCAGCAGTGAGTGTTGCCAGATCGTTGGCGTCCGCAACCGTGACGACTTCCCAACCCAACGCCTCAAAACGGTCGGCAACATCTTCGCTGAAAGCCAGATCAGTGCGACCTTCGATCGTGATCTTGTTGTCATCGTAGACCCAACACAGATTCGACAACCCCAAGTGACCTGCCAGAGAAGCCGCTTCGCAGCCGACTCCCTCCATGATGTCCCCATCACTGCAAACAACATAAGTGTCAAATCCAAACATCTCGTACTCGGGACGATTGAATGTCGCAGCCAGCCATTTACCGGCGACCGCCATTCCCACGCTGTTCCCTAACCCTTGGCCTAACGGGCCGGTCGTCGTTTCGATGCCTGCTGCATAGCCAAACTCGGGATGCCCAGCCGTGGGTCGGTGAAGCTGACGAAAATTCCGAATATCGTCTAACGATATCGAAGGTTCATCCGTGGAACCTGTTGAGGCGTCTGATTTGCGGACATTGGCCAAGTGCAGCATCGAGTACAACAGCATCGAAGCATGACCACACGACAATACAAATCGGTCCCTTGAGAACCAGTTTGGATTCGCAGGATCGTATTTGAGTTGATCGGCATAGATGGAATAAGCGATCGGTGCCAATGCCATCGGTGTGCCTGGATGCCCGCTATTGGCCGCTTGAACAGCGTCCATGGAAAGCGTGCGGATGGTATCGATAGCGATTTGTTCAATGGAACTGGCTGAAGTTGACATGCATTGATCCGAAGAAATGACCGGAGTTTGAATTCGAAAAACAAGGTTGCGAAGTGTAATACCGACTACGCAAAAGCAAATTTGATTCGCTCGGAACCAAATTCAATCGTTGATTATCAAAGGATTCGACTGCCGGTCAATCGCCTCACAGACCGATAAAAAGTTAATAAAGTGCCATCAAAACCGCTCGGAAGGGATTTCAAACTCTGTTTTGGCAGCGATCCAGCAGCGAACGATTCGCGAAACAAACGTTTTCAGCGGTCACTTGCGTTGGAGACCAAGCGATCAATTTTGACCCAGAGGTTAAAAGGGGTTAACATTGCGGGTGTTGGCGAACGCTTTTGTTTGCTCAGATTGACTTGTCGCGATTTGCTTTTAAACGACCAACCCTCACTACGTTTCTACGGGTACCATCATGGACCGAGGCAAAAACAAAAATTCAAACGCTCATTCGTTTGACCGTCGAGCGTTCAATCGTGCACTCGTGGCTTCGGCAATTGCCGGAGGTTCATTGGGCTGGATGCCTCAACTCGCAAATGCGGCAGTACCAGATCGAAAAGCGTCTGAAAACGAAAAGTCACCTGCCGAGTTAGTGACCACTGAGGCAAAAAAATCAATCGACAAGGGCCTGAATTACCTGAAGCGAAATCAGGTCAAATCCGGTCGCAACCGCGGCGCATTCGCCAACACCGGGATGGGAGCGGGCGTTGCCACTGCATCGCTGGGAGGTTTGGCAATGATGTGTGGCGGGCACGCACCAGGCCAAGGTCCGTTTGGCAAATCGATCGACATGGCCGTTGAATTTGTGATGGGGAATGTTGCTGATTCCGGCTACATCTCCATGGGTGGCAATGGTGCTCGTGAAAATATGTACGGCCACGGCTTTAGTATGCTCTTCTTGTCCCAAGCCTACGGAATGACGCAAAAAGTTGAGATTGGAGAGAAGCTTCGAAAAGCGGTCGAGCTGACGTGTAAAACACAAAACGATCAAGGTGGTTGGCGATATCAACCGGCAAAGTCAGACGCAGACTTGTCGATCACCGTTTGTCAAATCATGGGTCTTCGCGGTGCTCGCGATGCCGGCGTCGATGTTCCCGATGAAGTTCGTACCAAGTGCATTGACTATGTAAAAAACAGTCAAAACAAAAACGGAAGTTTTCGCTATACGATTAACGGTGGACACTCGACGTTTGCGATGACGGCTGCCGGAGTCACGTCGTTGTACAGTGCCAACATCTACGAAGGTGAAAACATCACCAAGGCACTCGATCAATTAATGAACAACAAACCAAGTGGCGCCAGCCGAGGTGGTGGCCATTATTTCTATTCGCACTACTACGCTGTGCAGGCGATGTGGCATGCGGGCGGAAAGTATTGGGATGAGTGGTATCCTGCCATTCGCAATCAGTTGGTCAAAGATCAATTGTCAGATGGGTCATGGAAATCGAGTGAGGCAGGTCCTCCGTTTGGTGCCGCGATGGCGTGCATCATCTTGCAGATGCCACTGAACTACCTGCCAGTCTTCTCGCCATAGGCGAACTGCATCGCATCACTGCGGTACACATTTCACCGGTCGATCTTGGCAGCAACGAGAGAAACTCGTCGCGTGACAGTGCCCATCCAGTGGATCCGCTGTTAAACTGAAAGCGAAGTCAGTCACTGTTTTATTTTCTGACGATCAATTTCAATTTGATACTGATACGCAACGATTGTTTTTTCAACGGTATACGCATGCGCCACTGCCTTTTGCTTCTTGCATCTCTGCTCCTTTTTGCCATAGCGCCAATCCAGCAAACGTCAGCTCAACTTGATGCTCAAGCTGAAATGGTTTTGGTCAATGGAAACATCTACACCGTCGACGATGCCAGACCAAACGCGACGGCCATTGCGATTGGCAAAGGCCGGATTTTACGAGTGGGCTCCGATGAGTCCATCAAATCGCTGATCAACAATGAAACCGAAGTCATCGACCTTGGTCAAAAGTTTGTCATGCCCGGTTTTATCGAAGGCCACGCGCATTTTGTTGGTTTGGGCGAATCAAAAATGATGCTCAATCTCGCAACCGCGAAAACCTGGGATGACGTGGTTGAACAAGTCGAAGAAGCGGCGCGAAAAACACCTCCGGGTGAGTGGATTATCGGCCGAGGCTGGCATCAATCCAAATGGGAAAAAGCACCCTCGCCGAACGTTGATGGCTACCCAACCACAGAGCAGATCGATAAGGTCTCGCCAGATCATCCCGTGTTATTGACGCACGCCAGTGGTCATATGAGTTTCGCCAACGGATATGCCATGCGGCTCGCTGGCGTCAATGAATCGACCAAACCACCGAGCGGCGGAACCATATTGAAAAACGAAGCGGGGCAACCCATTGGCGTCTTTCGTGAAACCGCACAAGGTTTGATCTCGCGTGCACGCTCTGTTGCGATGTTCAAGCAGACCGAACAGGAACGTGCCGCTCGTTTTCAACGCGCCGTCGAACTCGCCGGTCAAGAGTGTGTTGCGAAAGGCGTGACCAGTTTTCAGGATGCAGGCTCAACGTTGGCGACCGTCAGGAACTTGAAGGAGATGGCAGATCTCGGAAAGATTCCTGTTCGGTTGTGGGTCATGATTCGCGACAGCAACGACCGAATGAAAGGTCGACTGAAGGACTACAAGATGATCGGCTATGGTGACGATCGGCTCACCGTCCGCGCGTTGAAACGATCCATTGACGGCGCACTGGGGCCACACGGCGCCTGGTTGCTTGACCCGTACACTGACATGAGCACCAGTTCCGGGCTCAACACCGCGACCATTGAATTGGTCACCGAAACCGCTCAGCTGGCATTAAAGAATGACTTTCAAATGTGCGTTCACGCGATCGGTGATCGGGCCAATCGCGAGGTACTAGACATCTACGAAGGTCTGTTCTCGGCAAACCGCTCCAATCTGCCACGTCGCTGGAGAATTGAGCACGCTCAACACTTGCACCCGGATGACATTCCAAGATTTGGCCAGCTCGGAGTCATCGCTTCGATGCAAGCTGTTCACTGCACATCCGATGCGATTTTTGTTCCGACTCGACTGGGACCACGCCGAAGCGAAGAAGGCGCGTATGTTTGGCGATCGCTGATGGAAACTGGAGCGATTGTAACCAACGGTACTGACGCGCCGGTGGAAGACGTCGATCCAATCGCATCGTTTTATGCCTCGGTGACACGCAAGCTGGACAACGGCGTCGCTTTTTTCCCCAAGCAAAATATGACTCGTGAAGAAGCGATCCGGTCCTACACGATTGACTGCGCGTACGCTGCGTTTGAAGAAACGCAAAAGGGATCTTTGGTCGCCGGTAAGTTTGCAGACATCGTCGTGCTCTCCAATGACTTGCTAAAATGCAAGGACGAGGAAATCAAATCAACCGAAGTCCTGATGACGATTCTTGACGGCGAGATCGTTTACCAGAAACCTGGCCGCGAATTTGTAAAATAGCGATCCCCTTTTCCTCGCTGGGAAAAACAACATGGCGCATTTGAATCGCATCCGGCATACCTTGACAGCCAAAACTGCCCTGATTGCGTTCTGTTCAGCACTCGTGGCCGTTGTATTCGCCGGTGACGCTTGGGCCCAGGACATCGAAGCGGAGATGGAAAAAGCGATCGCGAAGGCCATCGCGAAAAATTCGAAATCCGTTTTAAGACTCGAGCGAATTGGCGGTGCGGGTCAATTTGAAGGCACTCGCATTTCGGTCGGCAGTGGCACAGCTCTGGTGGTTGATCAAGACGGTTGGTTGCTAACGTCCGGACTGTTTGTCGCCGACGAGCCTGCTTCATTGATTGTGACAATGCCGGATGGCAAACGTGTACCTGGTGAGCTGGTGGCTCGTGATCGTGCACGAAATATTGCTGTTTTGAAAATTGATCCTTCTGACCAGCTACGTGTCCCGGTATTCGTGCCGCGCGACAAGTTGTCGGTCGGACAAACCGTAATCGGCATTGGCTGCACCATCGCTGTCGACGTCCCGCAAGTCTCGGTCGGCATCATCAGCGCGACCGATCGAATCTGGGGTCGAGCGATTCAGTCGGACGCTAAAATTTCGCCTGCAAACTTTGGCGGTCCATTGGTTGATCTCGACGGCAACGTGGTTGGGATTTTGACACCACTTTCGACACGCGGAACCGGACCACTTGCCGGGATGGAGTGGTACGATTCTGGCATTGGATTCGCCGTACCCGTCACCGAAATCTTGGCTCGATTTGAAGATCTGAAGAAAGGGAAAGACCTTCACCCAGGAATCCTTGGGGTCAATCTCCAAGGGTCTGACATCTACAACGATCCTGCCAAAATCGCATTTACATCTGGTTCATCGCCTGCGGCCAAAGCGGGTCTGAGAATGGGCGATACGATCATCCGTTGCGACGGGTCGCCGATTCAACGACAAGCCCAATTGAAGCATGCGATTGGACGAAAGTACGCGGGCGATACGGTCAAATTAGTCGTCGATAACCAGGACGGAGAACAAGAACTCTCCGTTACGTTGGTGCGAGAACTTCCGCCGTTCGTGCCGGTCGGCATTGGCATTGCCATCGATCGAGTCGATCAGAAGTTGGTGGTTCGCTATGTCGACTCAGAAGGACCATCAGCAGCGTCTGGAATTGAAATTGGCGATCAATTGGACAAAGTCAATCGTCAACCGATTCTGAATATTGGACAGCTGCGAACGGCGATCGCCGCAACACCAGAGAATGAAACGATCACATTGAGCATGCTTCGCGGCGACGAACCGAGAGACGTTGAAATCACTGTCGGCCGCAAGAACGCAGGAATCCCTGAGTCCCTTCCGCCGATCGGATTGGAGTTGAAGGGAGAGGCTGAGGTCGCCGAGATTGCCGTCGCCGAGGATGCGAATGAGTGTTTTGCGATCCTTCCACCCAATTCCAGGCAACGCCCAAGTCTGCTGGTTTGGCTGCCACCGAGTGGTCCCGTTGATCAGGAGCAGACGTTGAAGAAGTGGGCAGCGCGATGCAAAGAGCACAACACGATCGTGTTGATTCCACAGTCACTGAAAAACGAACGATGGGATCCACAAGAAGTTGACTTTATCGGTCGCGCCGTCAACACGTTGTTTCAAAAACGCGGGTTTGATCGAAAACGCGTGGTCATTGGCGGGAGAAAAAACGGTGCAACGTTGGCAAGTTTGGTCGCGTTTTCGAATCCAACAGAATACCGCGGGCTGGTATTGGACAACGCGGTTCCAGCGAAGACGATCAGCGAAATCGAAACGTCCGCCGTTTCTCCGCAGATGTTGTTGATCGCTGGTCAGTTCCCGACGGATCAAGATGGCAATCCGACAAATCGGACGCTTCAAAAGATTTTGGCCGCCCAATTTCCGGTGCAATTCGAAGAGTCACTCGACCCGTCTGGTTTAATGCGTTGGATTCGCGTCGTCGATCGATTTTAAAACATCGCGCTACAAGCATATAGCGGACCGGCGCAAGCCGGCCGGTGCTAAATAAGAAAGCTCAAACCATTGGCACCGTAGGGCTCGCGCCCTGACGCTACAAAAAAAAGCATATAGCGGACCGGCGCAAGCCGGCCGGTGCCAAATAAGAAAGCTAAACCATCGGCACCGTAGGGCTCGCGCCCTGACGCTACTTGTCTAAACCATCGGCACCGTAGGGCTCGCGCCCAAACGCTACTTGGCTCGCGCCCAAGCGCTACAAGCGACACCCGCGCCAGATCCCTACATGTCGGGCTCAATTTGAGGTTTTAACGGCTCACTTGCCACCGTTCATGACGCGGCAATGACGATTTCGACGCACCAAAAGTGCTTCAAGGTAGATTAAACGCCCCTTAGAGGGCATAATGGTCAACTACCCGCACTTGCGAGAATTTCAATCGTGAATAAAATTTCGTTTCCGCTGACGGGAATGCCAATTCACTTCTGAGGCCCCGATTTTACCTTCGGGTCGGCCTCCACTCTTATATTGTTTGTATCACGAACGATACGACTTGGCGTGCGACCTGCCGATTCCTCGAAACTCGGCGTCAACGACACTCAGCGGGCATCAATACCGATCCGGCAATGGAGCCCAATTAAGAATATGAATACGCAATCTGCAAATATGACTTACAACCGATTGGAAACGCTCAAATTGATGTATTTGAGCCGAGAAGGAGATCGTCGCGAGGGCGTTCTTCATCGCCAAAGTAAGGGCTGGTTTCAAGTTGCCGGCATGGGCCATGAACCTCTGGCGGTTGTTTCGAGCCTACTGGAGCCAACGGACTATTTGTTTCCGTACTATCGCGATCGGGCGATGGTTCTGGCTAAGGGAGTTTCCAACGCAGATCTAGCCAGCGCGTATTTTGCCAAAAAGACTTCTTCCAGTGCCGGGCGTCAAATGCCGGGACACTACTCCGATCGAGACAAAAACATTTGGAGCGTTCCTACTCCGACCGGTGCGAACGCACTGCCTGCATGCGGCGTGGCTTGGGCAATGCAGCTGGACCAACATCCAGGCGTCGTCGTTGCTACGGTAGGGGATGCCGCCTCACGACAGGGTGAGTTTTATGAAGCGATCGCTTTTGCCATCGAGCGGCAATTGCCGGTCGTCTTCATCGTGGAAGACAACAACTATGGGATCAGTACCAACACGGAAAAATTCAACCCATTCAAACTTGAGATTTTCAATGAAGAGCATCTCGTCCACGTCGATGCTCGACACCCCGATCGCGTGTTTGATGCCGCAGCGCCGGTGATTGACAAAGCCCGCGCTGGTGGTGGTCCGACGGTCATCGTCGCCGAGCTCGATCGACTCTGTTCTCATACCAGCTCCGATGATCATCGCGTTTATCGCCCGCAGGATGAAATCGAAGAGATGGCCAAACGTGACCCAATTGTTGTCCTTGCCAATGAACTGATCGAAGCCGGTCAACTGACGGCTGAAGAATGGGAAGCGACGAAACAGGAGATCAATCAACGCGTCGATCAGGAGTACATTGACGCAGAAAATGAACCTGACCCGACAGCAGATGACTTGATGGATCAATTGTTGGCCGATCCGCCAGCACCTGTGGCACCACCAATCGATGGTGGCCGAAAATGGCGAATGGTCGACGCGATCAATTCCGTGTTCAAGCACGGACTTAACACCGACGAACGGTTCATGTTCTTTGGTGAAGATATCGAAGCACCTAAAGGGGGCGTCTTTGGTTTGACAGCGGATCTTTCGGCAGAGCACCCAACCCGCGTGTTTAATTCGCCGTTGGCGGAAGCCACAATTGTTGGCGTGGGGATCGGGATGGCGTGTTATGGAAAGCGTCCCGTTTTCGAAATTCAATTTATCGACTTTATTGGGCCGGCGATGAATCAGCTGACCCAAAATCTGGCGACACTGCGATGGCGAACCAACGGCGACTGGAATTGTCCGATGGTGCTTTACGCCCCCTATGGCGCGTATCTGCCTGGCGGCTCGCTGTGGCACTCGCAAGCCAATGAAGCAATGTTTGCACATGTTCCCGGTTTGCGTGTTGTGATTCCAAGTACGCCAGAAGATGCGACCGGTCTGATGTGGACCGCGATGCATACGGACGACCCAACATTGTTCTTGATCCCCAAACACTTGTTCCGCCAACAGATGGATGTTGGTGAAGTCGAGCCAGTCGGTTTTGGTCAAGCTCGTGTTCGCCAATCGGGTGATGACGTCACCGTCGTGACCTGGGGTAACTGCATCGAGCAAGCATTCGCGGCCGCCGAAGCGTTGTCGGATGAAGCATCGGTTGAAATCATTGACCTTCGTTCGATCCAACCTTGGGACAAGGCGACGATTTTGGAGTCGCTGGAGAAAACTGGTCGACTGGTCGTTGTTCAGGAGGACGGACGGTCTTGTAGTGTTGGCCAAATGATCATTTCCGATATCATGGGCGACCCGGAGAGTTTCTGCTACTTTGTCAGCGCCCCACAACTCGTTGCCAAGCAGGATGTTCATATTGGGTACAACCCTGTCTATGAATATGCAGCCCTGCCTGATACCGAACAAGTTATCAATGCCATTCGACTCACGATGGAGGATTAATCGTCGTGCCCATAATTTCCGTACGTATCCCACAACTTGGCGAGGGACTGCAAGAAGCTTTGCTCGTCGAATTCATCAAGCAACCCGGAGACCAGATCAAACGCGACGATCCCATCTATGTGATGGAAACGGATAAAGCGACAACGGATGTCGAGTCGCCTTACGACGGCACACTGGTCGAATGGTCGGTCGAACCTGGAACGGTTCTCGAGATTGGTGCTGAAATTGGCAAAATGGAAGTAGCTGAGGGCGTCAAAGAGATGCCTGTCGGTCACGGCCCTGCGGATGCTTCGCCTGCCGCAGCAAGCACTCCCGCACCTGCGGCGACGACTTCGACCGCAGCAAAACCCGTTCGCTCTGACAAGGTGATGATTCCGCCGAAAACGCGGAAGTATTTGAAAGAGATGAACTTGCTCGATCAAGTCGACCAGATTCCAACGACCGGCACCAAGATGATGCCGGCCGATGTCGATGCGTACCTCGCCTCAGTGGGCGGTGGAGCTGTTGATAGCGATGAATACAAAGTGGAACCATTGCCGAAGTCTCAGGTCATTCTGAACTATCGACTATCACGTGGATCCAAAGTCTGCATCCCGGTCACCGTGATGTCCGATGTTGACTGGTCACGAGTCAAGGAGATTCGAGGGCGGGTTCGTGAAACGGGTGGCCCAACCGGGTTTGCCATGGCTTGTTGGGCAGTCGTCGAAGCACTTAAAAACCATGACAAATTCCGCAGCTCGCTTTCAGCAGATGGTAATTCGATAAAAACGTTTCATCGCGTCAACCTGGGTATCGCCGTGGCACTTCCAGGCGACGCCATGGTCACTGCAGTCGTTCGCGGCGCAGACCAAATGACCGAGGACGAATTCTTTGCCGCTTATGCCAAACAAGTCAACGCCGCCCGCGATGGTAACGATCAAGCGGACGAATCAACGACGGTAACGATTTCGAATATCGGTAAAGCGGGAATGCGAATCGGCATTCCGGCGATTGTCGCACCCGCCGTGGCAACGCTGGCGATTGGTGAAGAATTTCAACACCCAATCCCCGACGGAGACGGATTCAAGTTTCGCCCGACGGTCACCGCGACACTCAGTTTTGATCACCGCATCGCCAATGGAGTTGGAGCCGCCAATTTCATGAACGAAGTCAAACAAAACATCGAATCGTTTTCTCTGGGCTAATGCCCTGTCGCTGAACACGTAGTCGATGCATATCCTCCCCTTAACCGTAAGGGGCAAAATACATGGACGATGCAAAACCAATCGACGATGAACAAACTTCGACCGGCGATTCGACGTCTGACGAAGCAACGACTCCGTTCGAACAAGCGGCCGCGAAGGTCCGCACGTTCCCGACGACACCTGGCGTCTATTTGATGAAAAATGACGCCGGTGTGGTCATCTACGTCGGGAAGGCAACCAATCTACGTTCTCGAGCTGGCAGCTACTTTCTCAAAGCCGCAGCTGAAGACGCCAGGACCGCTGATTGGATCCATGAAATTGCCGACGTCGATTTTATGGCATGCGAAAGCGAAGTCGACGCGTTGCTGGTCGAATCCCGTTTGATCAAAGATATCCAGCCACAGTACAACAAGATCCAAAAAGACGACAAGTCGTTTCCGTATTTGCAAATCACAACGTACGAAGACTTTCCTCGCGTTGAAATTACTCGCGAACCTTCCTCGACCGGAGTCAAACTTTACGGTCCGTTTGCCAGCGCAGGTTCGCTCCGCGGGGCAATTCAAGTGCTACAGCGAATCTTCAAATTCCGAACTTGCTCGTTGGATATCGATGCAGACGATAACCGCTGGCGTTGGTTCCGACCGTGCCTCTTGGCCAGCATCAAGCAGTGTACCGCTCCATGTAATTTGAGGATTTCCAAGGAAGACTACCGAAAAGATATTCGTCGGTTGCAGATGTTTCTGGCGGGCAACAAGAAACGTTTGTTGAAACAGATGCGAGACGAAATGCTGGAAGCTTCAAAGTCTCTGGATTTTGAAAAAGCAGCAAAACTTCGCGATGAAATTCAACTCCTTGAAACGCTTGACCGCCGAGGAGAACTCGACACGCATGAGCAACCCGAAGTCTTTCACATTGATCCCAAAAAAGGACTATCAGGGCTCCGCAAGGTGCTCAAACTACAAGAAACGCCACGCACGATTGAAGGCGTCGATATTGCTCACCTTGGCGGTGGCGAAACCGTGGCGAGTTTGGTGAAGTTCATTGACGGCTTACCGTTCAAACCGGGCTACCGGCGATTCAAGATCAAGAACGTCAAAGGAGTCGATGACTTCCGCAGTATCCATGAAGTGGTCTCCAGGAGGTTCCAACGCCTTTTTGATGAACAGGATTCCTTTCCAGATATCTTGTTGATCGATGGCGGAAAAGGACAACTCAGCAGCGCGGTTGCTGCGTTTGAAGCGTTGGAAATCAAGCCGCCCATTTTGTTGTCGCTGGCAAAAAAAGAAGAAGAGATTTTCCGACCGGGCGAAAGCGAACCGATCCGATTAAGTCGCCACGCGTTTTCGTTACGCTTGTTGCAATACGTGAGGGATGAGGCCCATCGGTTTGCACAACACTATCACCACATCCTTCGTGGCAAGTCACAGTTCCGATAGAGGCTCGACGTTCCGATAGAGGCTCGAGACGTTTCGACAACGGTCCGATGTTCCGACCGATAGCGGCTCGATGTCGCGAACGTGCAACGATGGTTGCTGCTGGTTATTTGCAACCAGTTGGCTTGTTTCGTTTCAGCGTCGCGATGGTTTAGGGTTCGTCGATTGGTTTCAGGCTCATCCCGCCACTGGCCCGGATGCTAATCTCGTAGGTTTTCCCGACGCGTGGCATGACATAGCTGGCCTGCCCCTGGCTGGTGCGGATCCCTAATTCTCGCTGCAAATTGATATCGCTGCAGACTCGCCAAAAGTCTTTCCAGATCTGCTGCTCAAAATCACGCTTTTTGGCGTCGTTATAAATTCCGGGACCATGTTCGATCGATTCGATATCCAATCGTTGGCCATTTTTGGGAGTCTCTTCATCGCCATAGATACTCTTGAACACAAACAGTGACGCTGAACGCAATTCATCGGCGCCCTCGACGTATTTGTCTTCAAACGTCGCGATCCAACCATCGACGTAAAACTTGTCGCCCTTGAGCGTGTAGTTCTTGATGATCCCGACTGGTTCTCCTTTTTCGTCAACTTCCATAAAGCTGACATCAAGAAATGGATTCCCTTCGTCGTCGACACCTTTGTCGAGCACTTTAATATTGGCGACGCGTCGGTCGACTTTGAGCAGTTTCATCGACGTCTCAAGCCGTTCATTCAACTCGTTGGCTGCATCCAATTCGATGGTTGTTTTTTGCAGCTCTTGCTGTGATAGCTGCAACAGTTCCGTTTGCTGCTTGTATTCCAGTTCCAACGTTTCCAGTTTGGCGATCGCCTGTTGGGCTTCCTGACTTGGCTTGACGTAATTTTCATAGCCAAGGTAACCACCGTAGCCAACAACTCCGCAGGCAGCTGCGATCAGCAACGTACGGACAGAACTATTGATCGTTTTGATATGCGACATGAATGATTCAGCCATGTTGGATCCTTTTCAGTGAACCGAAAGCGGCGGGACTCTGTCAGTATCGGCGGGAGCGCCAGCAGATTTCAAATCGCTGGATCAAATCAGGAAAATCGAAACAACGACCGATCCGGCCGGCTCGACCATTCCAAATATACCATTCAGACCGCATCTGACGTGCGACCAAAACCTCAGTTCCAGCGTTCGATCGGAACGCAATGCGTTCAATTCGTTCGAATTGATTCAATATTGGCAAGTTTTAACGCAGCGACCTACCAAATCTGAATTGCGGTCTTCAGATCGATTTCCAACTTGTCCTGCACCTGTTGCTGGACAGTTCGGATCATCTGTTTCACTTCATCGCTGGTCGCGCCTGGCTCGCATACGAAAAAGTTGGGATCTGCGTCAAACAATGAAACCTTACCGACTTTGGTTCCGGTAACGCCGGCCCGTTCAATCAAGGTCGATGCTGACTCACTGCCCGAGTCCTCAAACATGTAAGCGGCATGTTGATCGACGGAAACGTGGCTGGCTCGTCGAACAATCCAGAGCTTCTGCATCGCTTTGGATAGTTCGTTGACGTCCCCTTTTTCAAACTCAAACTCGGCAGACAAAATCACCAACTCAGAAAGGCTGCTTTGGCGATACGAAAACGCCATCGATTCCGCATCACGCTCGGCGACTTCACCGGCTCGCGTCAACACTTCGGCACGTTTGACCCAGGTGCCAATATCGACTCCGTGTGCTCCGGTATTATTATGCAGCGCACCACCAATGGTACCAGGCAATCCGACCAGCCGTTCCGGACCCGCAAAGCCTTCTCGCGCTGCCATCGAGACGAAATGAGATAGTCTTGCGCCGCCTCCTGCGATCAGTCCACGCTCGGTCACATTGATCGAGCCAAACTCAGCGGCACCCAAATGAATCACCAATCCACTGACGCCCTCATCGCTGACCAATAAATTGGAGCCGCTGCCGATCAAACGAATCGGTTGGTCGTTTTCTGAAAACCGTTTTACCAACTGAATCAGCTCATCGCGGTTGGTCGGTTCAGCAAAATACTCCGCATTGCCACCGATATTTAAGCGAGTGAATGGGGCCAAGGATTCATCCTGGCGAACGACATGTTCAAATCCGTCAAGCAATGACACTTCAATTTCCTGTTGCAACTGGTTTGGCCAATCAAACCAATAGTTTACCGCGTAGTTTAAAACCGGCAAAGACACCGGTGCTATACTATGAGTTTTTGATTGAGCAAAATTTGAAGATCCGTCTTCAAGATCCGCCTTCCTCACCGGGCCGTCGTGATGCCTGCGACGTTCCAACTTCATTTTCGGCATGAACAGGAGTAGAACATGGCCTCACGAAAACAATTATTCACGATTGAGCGGTTGGCCGCTGCTTTGGCCCTGGCCCTGACTAGCTTGTTTTGTGGCGTCGGCGTCGCAGAAGAACCCGTTGAACTGAAAGACGAACGTCCGAACATCGTTCTGATGATGGTTGACGACATGGGTTTTTCAGACATTGGCTGCTACGGTGGAGAAGTTGACACGCCGAATCTGGACGCGCTGGCCAG
This sequence comes from Planctomycetota bacterium, assembly GCA_038534355.1. GTDB lineage: Bacteria > Planctomycetota > Planctomycetia > Pirellulales > Pirellulaceae > Mariniblastus. Next base: position 8,369 of record JBCAWX010000002.1, on the reverse strand, counting down.
ATCCGGCTTGAGGTACACCCAGTTTTACAACTGTGCCAAGTGCGAAACGACTCGAGCGACTTTATTGAGTGGTCGTTATTACCCGGAAGTGAACAACACGGAGATGAGCGACTGCGTGACGATCGCCGAAGCACTCAAGCTCGGCGGCTATCGAACCCTGATGACCGGAAAATGGCACGTCAAAAGCACGCCCATCAAACGTGGTTTCGATCGCTACTTTGGGCACCTCAGTGGCGCTTGCAATTTCTTCACCGGCGATGACACGTTTCGGTTGGACGAGAAACCTTTTGAGGTTCCCTCGGAAGGTTTTTATACCACCGATGCGAATACCGATTACGCCATGCAGTTTCTTGATGAATGGAAATCAGATCACGCGGACCAACCTTTTTTCCTGTACATCGCCTTCAACGCACCACACTATCCGCTGCAGGCCCCGGAATCGGACGTTCGCAAATACATCGGCACTTACAAGATTGGTTGGGACCAGCTCAGACAACAACGATTTGCAAGACAAAAAGAGATCGGCCTGTTTCCGCAAGACATGAAATTGGCACCACGTCCTGCCGACGTTCCCGCCTGGGATGAAATTCCCAAAGCAGATCGAGACCATCATGACTTGATGATGGCGACATTCGCCGGGATGATTGATCGAGTCGACCAGAACATTGGCCGCTTGCTTGCCAAGCTGGATCAGATGGGCGTACGTGATAATACGGTCATCATGTTTCTGGATGACAATGGCGCTTGCCCATTTCAACGAAGCAAAAAACCGTCGATCGACGGACAATTGAAACCATGGGATCCAGACTCCTATTGGTGCTACGACAAACGCTGGGCTCACGCCTGCAACACCCCGTTCCGTGAGTACAAACAGAACCAACACGAAGGTGGTATTACGTCGCCGATGATTGTGAACTGGCCCGAAAAGATCGGCAAGAACCAAGCGATCGCTGGATCATTCGTTCGCCAACCGTCACACCTGGTCGACATCATGGCGACTTGTCTCGATCTTGCAAAAACCGATTACCCCAAGACGTACCAAGGAAAGCCTGTCGGTCCACCGCGTGGGATCAGTCTGCAGCCGCACATGTTGGGGCAAACACGACCGGACCATAAGATGATCTTTTTTAGCTTCTACGGAAAGAACAATGCGATTCGCAGCGGTGATTGGAAATTGGTGAACATCAATTTTGGCGAATTCGAGTTGTACAACATTGCCAACGATCGAACGGAATTAGATGACTTGTCAAAAAAGAATCCGACCAAGTTTGCCGAGATGATGGCGATGTGGAAACAGAACTCAAAGTCGGTTGGGTTAAAGGTCAAACGAAAGAATGGCCAGAAGTCGAAGAGTCAAAAGTCGAATGGAAAGTAGCTGAAAGTGCACGCTACTGTTGCAGGTGGTTGAGAATTGAGACGTAGGATAGCCACTCTTGGCTGTCACGAATTTGGGTTCGTGTTGTCAACACGTTTTCGGTTTGACTGGCGATTTCCTAATGAGACTCAACAAAAATTCACTCGGGCAAGAGTGCCCAAGCTACGGTTTGTTGGATAAATGAACCGTAGGATAGCCACTCTTGGCTGTCACGAATTTGGGTTAGTGTTGGTCAACACGTTTTCGGTTTGAGTGGCGATTCCCAAATGAGACTCAACAAAAATCCACTCGGGCATGAGTGCCCAAGCTACGTTTTCGATCACGCCATAAAAAAACTCTCTCGAAAATCCGAGAGAGTTTTTTGTTGCTTTTCATTGATGAGCATTGCTCATCCATCACTCATCGATTGGATCAATCGAATCGTGTGGTCGGATCTTCGTGATAGATACCGGGTTCGTCGGTTCCATCGCCATCCCAGTCACCGACCACCGGTCGATCTGCGGCATTGCCCATTTGGAATGACGTGTCGGTCGCATCGAGCTCACGATTGCCATTGGTATCGATGATCCACGTGCCGCTTCGATAGACAGCGATCTCTTCGATGCCGTCACCATCAAAGTCACCGACCAGCGGAACATCTCCGGTTCGTCCAAAGTTGGCGATTTCGTCTTCAATGCCAAACCGGCCATCGCCGTTGACATCGAGTTCCCATTTGCCATCTTCGAATGTACCGATCGAGCGAATCCCATTCCCATTCCAATCGCCGGTCACTGCGATCAAATGCTCGTCGCCGTAACCAAAGACATGGTCAACGACATCAGCTCGTTGCTTACCGTAACTGGTCAGCTTCATGATCCGAGCGCCATTGGTCGCGTCACCTTCGACAGGCGGAACATTCTTTGGTTGGGTGTATGGCGAGTTATCCGGGTTAGGCAGACCTGGGTCACGTTCGATCGCTTCGTGATCGCGTTCCCAAATGGGACCATAGATCCCAATGTCGTCTTTCCCATCACCATCCCAATCGCCAACGACCGGTTGATCATGAACGTCGCCGAGACGGGCCATCAAATCCGCATCGTCCCAAACACCGTTCCGGTTAATATCGATCAGCCAATAGCCATCTTTGAAAACGGCTAACTCATCGGTACCGTCCCCGTCAAAGTCACCAGCCAATGGGACACCGTCAATCATGCCAAAACGAGCTTGGCGTTCGATGATTTCGATCTCACCGTCAACGTCACGTGTTTGCGTGAACGACCAAACGGCATCGTCCATATCGAAACGATTCCAATCCTCGTTGGCGATGTAGCCGGCGGTCAACCAGACCGAGTCATCTTCACCTACGCCATCATCAGCTCCACGAGGTTGGCCACCGTTGATCACACTTAGATGCCAAGTGTAAGGTTCGGTACCAGCTTCTGACTGGAATGACGCGCCGCTGGCAGTGCCCACGAATTGGGTGAAACTCGTTGGCTGAGAGCCGAACAGACCGGGATGACCGGTGATCCCCACCCCTGGCGGCTCGCCGTTTGGTGGAGGTGGTGGTGGAGGAGGCGGTGGAGGTGGAGGAGGCGGTGGTGGAGGAGGCGGTGGCGGCAACTCCGTAAATTGCACCTCACTAAAGTTGTTTTGTACCGACACTTCGCCAGCGTTGACCCGAATGTTGACCACGGAGTCCATAATCTGTTCTTGAGAGAACGTAGAGATCACTGACTGAGGTGCTGAGTTACTGGCTTCAAAACTGTTGTAGGAAAATCCAGTTGTTGATCCCGGTGTATCATTTGAGTCGAAGTAACCATCAGGTTGAGCTTCCAGCACGATGTAGTTACCGGCCTGCAAACCCATGAACCAGTACTCACCATCGGCCATCGTTTCCACCCAAACCGGCGCGTCCGGATCGGTGGTACCCATGTGCTGATAATGTTCGGCTTGAACTTCGCCCAATGTCACTGCGCGGGGTACTGTACTTCCGTTGGTTGGATCAATGAAGTAGTACAACTCCATTCGCACGTTGGCAATCGGCGTGTCCACGCCTGCTTGGTAGACACCGTCACGGTCGTTTCGATAGCCATCGTAAGGGAGTCCATCCGTCGAAGTCAGCTCTGGGCCATCTTCCCAAACACGCCCGTGAATTTCAGCCGCTTCGACTTCGCAGAAATCGTAGTTGACTTCCTGTTGACCTGAACCGACAACGATTCCGGTAAGGAGATTCTCTGAGCTTTCTCCACCGTTGCTACCAACCTGTTCTCCACCGGTAAACAGTCCATCGGGCTGTACCTGTCGAACGGAGTATTCACCGGGCAGCAGGCCACCGAAACGGTATTCACCGTTTTGACCCGTTTGCGTTGTCGCGATCACGTTTCCGTCAGCATCGAGCAATTCCATGACCGCACCAACAACCGGACGCTCACCCTCGGTCACTTCATAGATGCAGTTTCCATTGTTATCAACGTGCACCATTCCGCTAATGCTGCCTGGCAACAACTCGCCAAAGTCGTATCGTTGACCTTCGTCTCCGCCGACCAGTGTAATGCTGTTGATCTTGTCGTTCTCGGCAATCCCTCGTGTCGATCCGTCAACGTTTCCGGCTCGGTCAATTCCATCGAGGTAATCACCGGGCTGGAATTCCTTGACGCAGTACTCACCTGGATAGAGCTCTTCAAAGCAATATGCACCGTCGCCGTCGGTAAACGTCTCTGCAATTACCTTTCCATCGCCGTCGAACAGTTGCATCCGCACCCCTTCGATTCCCTCTTCACCAGCTTCCTGAATTCCGTTGTTGTTGCGATCGTGATAAACCGTCCCGCAGAGTTCTGCAGGGATCGTTTCGCAAAAATCGTACCGGACTCCTTCTTGCCCTGATGTTAGCGTGATCGCCGAGAACCGATCATTTTCTGCTCCATCACCGACTTGAAGACCTTCGACAGTACCGACCTGTTGATTGCCGTCCAGGTAACCGTCTGGTTGGACTTCGACAATCGTGTAAGTCCCCGGAGCAAGGTCCGTGAACGCGTAGTTGCCAATATCATCGGTCAGGGTACTGGCAACCAAATTTCCATTAGTATCGTACAGCTCGATCGTCACCCCTTCGATTCCAACATGATTCGGATCTGAAGGGTCAAGGCAGTTGCCTTCCGGTGTCGAGACGCTGACGTTTCCACCAATCTGAACTGGCTTGATCTCGCCAAAGTCGTACTGCACTCCCTCTTCATCGGCGCAGAGTTCGATTTGCGAAAACTGATCGTTCGCTTGAACGCCCATCGACTTGGTCGAAACCGTACCAACGCTGTCTTTACCGTCAATGAAACCAGCCAGTGGATCAACTTCATCGGACGGATAATTGTTGATTTCTACGATCTCATACACACCCGGCGGAAGTTGTTCGACCGAGTAGTGACCGTTGGCGTCCGTTCGCACGAATACTGGATCCGTACCAGCGAAAACGTCTTCAACCGTTCCGTCCTTGGCGCCAACGCGAGTCACCTCAATCAGAACATTGGCAATCCCTTGTTCGTTCGGATCGAAGACCCCATCGTTGTTCTCGTCGTGCCAAACATGCCCAGAGATAGACGCCGGTCGGACTTCTTTGAAGTCGTAGTCGGTTGCTGCGGTGCCACCCAAAGGAATATTGATGTCGGAGATAACGTTTTTGTTACCGGCAACCGTTTGTTCAACGATTCCACCTTCGCTCCCGGCATCGGCACCGACGTCGAGGAAACCATCCGGTTGAATTTCGACCAACTGGTATTTACCAGGGGTCAAACCGAGCTCTTCACCAAAACTGTAATCGCCATTTGCGTCAGTTGTGGTCGTAGCGACGGTCTCATAGCCGCCCGTTTGTTCGTTCAATTTTTGCAGACGGACTTCGACGCCAGCGATCCCCGGCTCTTCCTCGCCGTGTTCGCAATCGACGTTGATGTCGTGAAAAATGGTGCCTTCGATCGTGATCGGTTTGGCCGTCAAGTCGTAGGCATCGACCGCCGCAGCCGTTCGGTCCGATTGGCCTTCTTCGTTGTCACGGGTGAGTTCGATGATGCCATTGGCTTCATTTTGAGCCTCGCCGAACAGCGTGTTGTATTCGTCGTAAAAGATGCCTTCCTGTTGCGACTGAACAAAACCACCTTCAAGCGTCACATCGACCGAGACCTCTCGCTCAGAGAAATCATAGTGTTGATCGATGAAGTCAGCGGTAAAAAACGACCCTTCAAACTCGACACCCGAAGCAATCTTGTCAGTTCGGAATCGCTCAACTTCATCGACGTCGATTGTGAATGCCAGGACATCGTTTTCGTCAAAGTTGTCGACTTCCACGGTCAACAGCAAGCCATCTTCGGAAACGGTTACCGAGCGAACGTCCGCTTCGGTGACTCCGACACTGTTGGCAGCATCAAACTGAAACTCGTGAAAGCCTCCGGCGCCAGGAAGCTGATCGTTGACATCGAAGAACATGTCTCCATCAGAAAGACCTCCTGAAGAATCCTGGTCACCATTGATGACAAAGCTGGTCAGCTGAGTCGTCTCGGCACCACCTTCGAAAGTCACTTCAAAATGGTCAGGTGTGGTGTCTTGTCCCGCGTCACCTTCGAGGTAGGTAACCGCAGCAACGACAGGGTCGGCGTTGAGCACCCGACGTTGTTCCATCACCTCAAAGTAGCACTTGCGCAACAATGCCTTTTTTGATTCAGCATCATCTTTTGGTTTGCTACTAAAAATGTGTTTGGCGAGTTTTGATATAAGGCCCAATTTACTTACCTCCGTGTAAGCGACTGGCGTCGTAGGCTAAATGATTTCAAGTGGGTGGGCGTGGTGTCGGTGACGAGACATCGACAAGCAACTAGTTCAAACGCTGATTCCAACCTTCGGTCGCTTGCGTCGAACGATGTTCCAAAATGGATGTCGTACTCTGCGTATGCCAGATTCGGACTTGGGTGTCGTAGCTTCCTGAGACCAGCCGATGGTTGGCAAAGTCCAAAGCGGAAACAGTCCCCGTATGTCCTGACAGCGTACCGACTTCGCTTAAGTCAGACAGCTGCCAAACATGAATCTTGTTGTCGCTGCCGGCCGTCGCGAACATGCCGGCATCCAACAACTCCGTTGCGTATAGCTTGGACGCGTGGCGAGGCATGGCAACAAAGCGATCTGGCACTTGCGTATCTGTGATGCATACGATCTGGTCGTCGCCGGCCGAAATGACTTTTGAATCTGGCGTGAATCGAATCGACCTGATCCGTTTGCGATGATTTTTGATTTTGACGACCGATTTGCCACTGGCAAGATCCCAAACCGAGAGCGTTCCAGAGCGACCACCCGCTGCGATCAGCTTGTTGCCCGGCGAGAAGGCAACCGCATGGTTGTCTTTGCAGGGACAACGGAATTCTCGCTGTACTTGACCGGTCCGAACGTCATACACGCGGAGTGTTTCTTCAAATCCAACGGTGGCAAACAGTTGGTCATCATCGGAAATTGCGACTTCAATCACCGCCGCTTCATGCTCGCGACTCATTCTTGGAACATCGATCGACGCTGTATCCCAAAGGTAGATCGTGCGATCGTTACCCGCAGTGATGAGCGTTTTGCCATCTTGCGTGAACTTGGTCGAGCGGACCCAGTCTGTGTGAGCTTCCAGATGCTCAACATAACTCTGCTTGACCGTATCGTAGAGACTGACATGATGGTCGTCCCCAACGATTGCCAAAAGATCACCTTGGGGCTGAAGACAAACGCCTGTGACAACAGGCTTTTTGAGTGACCGATTGTGTGCGACCGTTTGAATAACGTTGCAACGCCATCGCAGGTCATCGGTCTTGTTGTTTCCGAGCAGACGGTTGGCAACTGGACCGGCGGCAAGCCCAGCGGCAAAACAGCCTGTTAATGCACCAAGAAATTGGCGACGTTGAATCATGATCGTCTCCTGGGAAGGTCATTCAGGAGCGTCGCCCGGTTCTTCAACCGAAAATGGGACGGGATGCTCGGCGCTCGACTGAACTGTATCACGATCAATATCGGAATCAGTTGACCCTGCCGCCAACGAAACTGATTCGCAATCTCAAACTGACATCATTCGGGACGAACGATCATTTGAAGATATTTCGATTGCGGAATTCAGGCGGGATATCTTGCAAGCAACGTTTGTTTAAACTCACAACGTCGCACAATCGTCAAAGTTTAACAGGCAGGTTAGCCATTCCAGCAAGCGGGGTAGCCGTAACGTGAGCCAAAACGCGACGTGACGTGAGCTAAAACGTAGCTTGGGCACTCATGCCCGAGAGAATTTTTGTTGAGTCTCATTTGGAAATCGCCAGTCAAACCGCGAACGTGTTGACCAACACGAACCCAAATTCGTGACAGCCAAGAGTGGCTATCCTACGGTTCATGTGTCCACCGAGCCGTAGCTTGGGCACTCTTGCCCGAGTGGATTTTTGTTGAGTCTCGTCTGGAAATCGCCGCTCAAACCGAAAACGTGTTGACAACACGAACCCTAATTCGTGACAGCCAAGAGTGACGCGCCCGACATTAACCGGGCTTAAGCGAGTTAATTTTTTGGTTGGTGGACGCCAATTTTGTTGTTGGGCGACATTTGAGGTCGTGATGCGGCTGTGAGTTTTTTCGCAGGCTGATTTTCGGAGTCCGAGGCAAGGCGGGTCATTACCTACGTTGCCTATGCTTCCCTAACTGGCGAGTTGAGTGGCTAATTTTCCGCTGGCGCGTCGAGAAGTGCGCATCGCGACCGCACGTAAGATATTCCAACCGGCCAGTTTCAGAAGAATCGCTGTCTTGACCGCTGACTTGCCGCGGACTCGAAGACGCGCCATTCTCAATGCGCGTTTCAAACAACTGTTGGTCGCCTCGATGCCCGATCGCCAACGGTAGCGATCGCGGAACTCATCGGATTGCTCGTGCCGACGGCGCTGTGCAGCACGCAGTGCGTCGCTGCGGAATTGAATGCGACCGTTGGGCTTGCCGGTTTTTTTGTTGCGCTGCACCTAGCAGTGTT
>JBCAWX010000001.1:0-358594 GCA_038534355.1 Planctomycetota bacterium | reverse complement strand
CAGGTCGAGTTGCTGAAAAAAGGAGAGCACCTTGCAAGCTTTGTCGATTGAGAGTCCGAGGCAATGAACTTGATAGCTCAAGGCGAGCACGATCTCGATTCCAAATTCACTTCGTCCTAAGACGCCTTCGATGCGACCAAATTGATTTCGATAGCGGTAGATTTCATAGGCGACCAGAACGGCCTTGCCGTCTTCGAGTCTCCAGGCGACACGGGTGTGAGAGAGTATGCAGTCGCTGGGTGAGACGTCGTTTGGATAAACGGCTTGGACCCGTTGTGCCTTTTTGATTTTCTCAGCCGTGGTGATACGGCCTTTGCGTCGTTTTCCCGTCGTCGTCTTTCCCCTGCCGGTATTTTTCCCCGTCTTCCCCTCTTGCTGTGCCTTCTTTCGCTCCTCTTCAGCTTTCTGAGAATAGGATTCGTCGAGTCGCTCGGTGGGATTTTTTTCCTTCAACTTAGCGAACAGTTCCTCGACCTGCTTTTCCAACCGCTTGATCGTTGCAGCTTGCATTCGGACGAGCTTGAGCACCTCGTCTCGAGAAAGTTCTTGGTCAGGAAATTTGCAATCGTTCATCCCTCCGAAATACCAAATCCATCCACTTCAGGGCAACTCCAGTTTCACAGAATGGACATCTACGGTCGTCTCTTCCTTGAACGCCGTTGTGTCGTACATCGCATCCAGTGAATCGATGGACGGAACTTCGACTCCCAAACCGTTCTGTTGATAACGATTCAGGACCTGGGTCAACAGCGTCTGGTCCGTCGGAAAATCGAGATCCGCCCAACGAAGTTTCATTCGGCGAACTGTTTGATCAAAGTTGCGATCCATGTAAGCAGATTCTCGTTCGAGGTCAGCTTTTTGGCGTTCAATGGCAGCATCGTAGATCGTGAAGGCAATCCCCATGATCTGGCTGGCTAATCGGATATTCTGAAAATTCGCTTCAGCAACCGCTGTTTTGGTTTGCGTTTGATAGGCGGCATTGATGTTGGCCAGCGTCCGGCCATACTTGGAATTTCGGGCCGGATCAGCCTCGATGTAGGACTGCAGCTTGGCTTCTTCGTTAGCGCGTTTGGCGACGATGTCTGCTCGAGTCAGTCCTTTGAGTTGGCCGCGCGATCGCTTCTCGACATTGGCCAAAGATCGAATTCGGGACAACAGCTTGATCGCGACAGCCCGGTCGTTGGCGCCAGCGGCGTTCATCGTTTCGATCTGTTGCCCGTACAGATCGACGATGTAAGGCAACCGAACATTTTGTTCATACTTGAGAAAACTGGCTGTCTTGTGCCGAGCGGTACGGCCTGGATAGCCCAACAGCATGACAAAATCGCTTTCGTTAGCTCCGGCCGATGAAACCTGAATGAACTTTTTGGGGCGATAGGGAACATTGTTTGCTGCATATTCTGCAGTCGAACCATCGGGGGCAACGTAAGCACGCATGAATGAAAAATCACCAGTGTGTCGGGGCCACTCCCAGTTATCAATATCGCCTCCAAAATTGCCCACCGAAGATGGCGGTGCAAACACCAGGCGAACATCCTTGATGTACGTATACAAAAACAGAACGTAGGTTTTTCCCGCAAACATTTCGGCAACTTCGGCACGCTTGCCAGGGTTCTCGCTTTCAGCAATCTTTTCGAGTTCTTTGCGTCGTCGAGAGATGGTTTTGGTGCGATCGGAAAACGACATTTCACCTTGAACAACTTCAAGGACCTGTCGAGACACATCCTTGAACGATTCGGTGACGCGAACGGTATAACCTGTGGCAGGAATCTCTTCGCCGAACTTGCTGGGAATAAAGCCATTCTTGAGGTAGTCGTTTTCCAACGTGCTGGCTGACTGGATCGCGCGATAAGCACAATGATGATTGGTGATGATCAGGCCGTTGGGGGAAACGAACGAACCGGTGCAACCATTGACACGGCAGATACCATCGACGAGGCATGTTTTGTCTGCACTGAAAATCTCACCGGGAGAGAGCAGGAGGCCTTTTTCGGCCAACTTCAGTCGCTCAAGTTCGCTGATCGGAAACATGCCTTCATCGGCAATAGCGGCACTGCCAAGCAGCGGCAGACAAACCAGGAATACGAACAGACGGGCGAAAGTAAGTGGCGGGCGATTGCTCATGAATACGTCTCGTTGCTGTGGCTAATTTGGAAGACACATTTTCACCGCTACGCAAAGCGGAATCAACCTCAGCGAGTCACGCCCGAGACGGATTGTGTGGTTCTGTTGGCCATCGGAGTTTGCTTACGATAGACAGCCAACACCCAGCCAGACGCGCCACAGTATCGATAAGTCTGAACCAAGCCGTATTGGTTGCCATGAATATCGGACCATTGCAATTCTGGTTGAAACTCAAATGCTCCATCGTGCATCAACATCCAATCGACACCCGTTTCTGGGATGTCGGCGCCCATGACGTATCGAATCCGGTTCTGTGGGTCCAACTGACGTTGATAGAATCGAATGATCATTGCGTGCCGCATGTCGTAGTCACTCGAAATCGTCACTGAATGCAACGCTGCATCTTCTGGCAACCTTTCGCCGGCAACGTTGTCCGTCAACATTAAGGCAATTGCTTCTCGGTAGTGACCGCGATCCAGATTGACCAGATTCCAAGTACTGGCGACGTTTCCTGAGAGGACCAGCAGCAGTGCCAACGAAGTTGATACGGCGCCGATTCGATTTCGTTCCCAAAGCCAGATTGCGCCTTGGGTCAGGAGCATCAGTAGAAAGATGATCTGAACCAGGAAGTACCGAGTGTACAGGAGTTGTGGTTTCAGCAGGATCAGAATTAAAGCCGGAACAAAGATCAATGCAGATGCGTACAACACGGCCCATTCAGATTCAGCTCGCCAGAGCACGGCCAGACCGATCAAGATGGCAGTCGCACCCAGTCCTCCAACGAGTCGAACATTCCACCAGCCCTCGGCATGTCCGCCAAACGTCGACGTGAGCAGTTTCGAGACCGCATCAATGATCGAACGACCTTCGCCACCGCCGATCGTCATTTCTGAAGTAACTGAGAAGTACAGCCACATCAGAAATACCAGCGGAATTGCTGAACAACGGATCAATGAACCCAGCGCGTGCGACTGAAGGGCTCGGTCAGTACTCCATCGATAAGCGAACCAACTGGCGATCGCCAAAAAACAAAAAATGTAAGTCGAATGCGATGCAAAACCCAACAGGGCAACGAACGCAAACAAACAGTCATTGATCGGACGTTGCGACGCCATGCTTCGCTGGGCCAGCCAGACGGAAAGCAATGAGAACAGAATTAGGTAACCGTAGCCGCGTGCTTCGCTCCCGTAATGGATCAGCTGATAGTTGGTGGCGACGAGCAACATCAACAGTACCGCGCGGCCGCGATGCTGGTCCCAAAAGATCGCTCCAGCAACCGGGATTGATAGAACACCCGCAATCATGGTTGGAATGCGATAGACCATCCACGGTTGGTCAGGTCCCAACAAGTAGACCACCAGCGTGTTGAGCAGGTGGTTGTTGTCATGTTTGATTTGAAAGACTTGCCAAGGATGTTTAGCCGTCTGGCTCAGTTCCCACGTCCAGATTTCATCCATCCAGAACTCAGTGGTTCCGGCGTACCATCGCAGCACCAGTCCGATGACCATGATGCCCACGGCGGCCACCCAGAACATCCAGCCGGATGTCGTTTCTGTTTTGGGAACTTCGATTGCTCGAGTTGGCAACGGTTTGGGCGGAGAGTCCGGGAGGCTCGTTAACGGTCGTTCGTTGTTACGACTGGCTTCGCTCAATTCCTTGCTCGCGAAGTTCTACTGGGTGGGCAGGTGAAAACATACAACAGCTTGCTCGCTGCCAGTTGTTGGCTGCACTCTATTAACGAAAAAAGCTCTCGGCAACTTTAGTTCCAGGGGGGCACGGAACAGCCGTTAGTCCGAGAGCGATTGGATTAAAACGGTCGTCGCATCCGTGCCACGACCGGTTTTGTTCAAAACAGCATTCGAACCGAGTCATTCGCATCCGTGCGGCAAACAGCGATTCAATGAAACAGGAGGTAAAAAATGTTTCACTGTTTCGAACAAATCCATTTGTTCTGTTTTTGATCAATTCGAATTCAATGACTTGAATTACTTCATCAATCAGCGTTGGAGGAAAGTTATTGAAACGCCGAAATTGGGTCAAGAGAAGTTTTCACGTTTTGTTCAAAACTTGAATCTTTTCGTGAACAAAGTTCGGACTAGCCGAATTCAGGTTTAAGATCGAATCGGTTTGAGAAGATAGGTAGGTGTTTTCAGGACGATTCGTTCCACTCGTCACGTCGCTAGCAAGCTGTGACCGATATGTTTAGCTCTTGGTTGCATCCAATCTTTCAATCAGCACGGCGAGATCGATTCACGTAAGCGTACTTCTTGCATCAGGCGTCAACCTGAATTCGCAACTTTTGAATTGACCCTCTGCCATAATCCGGCAATCGGAGTTGATTTCGAATACGATAAAGGGCGATCGAACTGTTCTGTTTTCGTTCATGATTGAAAGAAAAGACGTGAATCATCTGCTTTCTCCGTTCGTTGCAACGTGTGTCGTACGAGCTACCTGGCTCATCAGCTCGTTGTTTTTGTTCAATGTCAGCTTCTTGATGGCTCAAGAGGGGGCAACGATTCAACCCACGGCCAAAGCAGACCAGAAAGTAGCTGCTTCGACATTGCCGTTGGTGGATGACCGCGTCGTATTCGAAGAGAAAGATGGGCTTTTGGCGGTCGAAGCCGAGCACTTCTTCCGTCAAACGGCGGATGACGTACGAAAATTTTATCTAACGACGTCGCTGCAGAATTCAGATGTCAAACCGGATGGAGATCCAACGCACGTTGGTGGTGCCAGCAACGGTGCGTATCTGGAAATTCTTCCTGATACGCGCCGAAACCACGGACACAAGTTGATCCGGGGAGAGAATTTTTCCCCGCAGCCCGGCGAGTTGGCGATTCTGGAATACAAAGTCAACATCAATGATCCGGGGCGATACTACGTCTGGGTTCGCGCTTATTCGACCGGCAGTGAAGACAACGGTTTGCATGTTGGCATCGATGGAACTTGGCCCAAGAGTGGCCAACGTTTGCAGTGGTGCCAGGGCAAGCATACGTGGCGATGGGAAAGTAAGCAGCGAACCGAGGAAGAGCATTGCGGTGTCCCCCACAAGATCTTCCTTGATATCGAAAAGCCAGGTCAGCATACGATCCATTTTTCGATGCGTGAGGATGGGTTCGAATTTGATAAATGGTTAATGACCAAAGATCGCAATTTCGCTCGACCCGACGATGCCGGTCCCGCGACCAACGTTCAAGGTGAGCACCAGCTGGCTTCGTTCCCGTTGGTCAAAGCTCCCAAGCGAAAACCAGTGCAGCCTGTCGCCGACCCAGCGCACACGCAAACGCAGGATGTTCGAGCGAAGCCGACGCCGACGAAACCGGTTAGCTCAAAGCCATTGATCTTGCCAAGAAAACCAGACGGCGACGGTGCCATTTCAGTGACTGGAGATTTGATGGCTTGGCACAAAGTCACGCTGTCCGTTAGTGGCCCCTATGCTCATGAGCAAGACAACCAGCCCAATCCATTTACGGACTACGCGATGTGGGTGACCTTTCGGCATGGTGACGGTACAACCTATCGGGTTCCCGGTTATTTCGCAGCCGACGGCAATGCTGCCGAAAGCTCTGCAGAATCTGGAACGGTATGGCGCGCCCATTTCGCTCCCGATCGCGCCGGTGATTGGGAATATTCGATTTCATTTCAATCGGGAACTGATGCGGCACTCGCGACGGAAGCCAATGCGGACTTTAAGTCGGTTGAGTTGGTCGATGGAAAAAGTGGATCGATTCAGATTCTAGAATCAGACAAGAAGGGATTTGATTTCCGTGCACATGGGAGGTTGAACTATGTTGGAAAACGATATTTGCAGCACGCCGGCTCAGGAAAATACTTTCTGAAGATTGGTGCCGATGCGCCAGAGACCTTGCTCGCCTATCGTGACTTTGACGCAACGCTGGCCAATAAGCCGAGTGTTGGTTTGAAGTCGTTCAAGCAGCATTTACAACATTGGGACGAAGGCGATCCACAATGGCAAGGAGAGAAAGGGCGCGGGCTGATCGGCGCCGTACGCTATCTTTCTGAAAAGGGCGGTAATGCTTTTTCATTCTTGCCCTACAACGCGGGTGGCGATGGTGACAACGTTTGGCCATTCATCCAGCGCGAAGACAAGTTACATTACGATTGCAGCAAGCTGGACCAATGGGCGATCGTGTTTGACTTTGCCAACGCTCGTGGAATGTATTTGCATTTCAAGCTGCAAGAGACAGAGATGGATGATTCGCATCGCGGCCATAAGGATCGAAAGTCGGGTAACGTCCCAACTTCGCTCGACGGCGGTGAACTGGGCCAGCAGCGAAAACTCTATCTGAGGGAATTGGTTGCACGGTTCGGTCATGAACTCGGGCTCAACTGGAATCTTGGAGAAGAGAATACCCAGTCCGTTCGACAACAGTTGGACATGATCAACTACATCGATTATGTCGACGCCTACGATCACTTAATCGTGGTGCACACGTTTCCAGATCAACAAGACAAAGTGTATCGAAAGTTGATTGGCGATCGATCCAAGTTGACGGGAGTCTCGCTACAGAACAGTTCGATTGATACGACACATCGGCAGACGCTTAAATGGGTCCGTGAATCCAAGAACGCAAAAAAGCCGTGGGTTGTCGCATTTGATGAATCAGGGACGGCGGCTCATGGAGTTTGTCCTGATCTCGGCTTTCAAGGATTTGACGGTAAAGACAAAACTGGGAAGTACATCTATACCGAACATGAAGTCCGCAACCGTGTCTTGTGGGGCACGTTGATGGCAGGTGGTGCCGGGTGCGAATACTATTTTGGATATCAATTTGCTGAAAACGATCTGCATTGTGAAGATTGGGCCAGTCGCGATCGAAGCTGGGACTATGGTCGCATCGCGATCAACTTTTTTCACGACCAGAAGCTCCCTTTCTGGCGGATGGAAAATCAGAACGCGGCGGTTGGCAATCTAAAAAACAACAACCAGCGTTACGGTTTTGGGATCCCCGGAGAAACTTATTTGGTTTACCTCGCCAAGGGTCAAGTTGGCGGGAACTGGAAGTTGGATTTGGAGCCATTCGAAGGTGAGTTCGACGTTCGTTGGTTCGATCCTCGAAACGGCGGTGAGCTTCAAGTTGGCGACGTCGCTGCGGTGAGCGCCGGTCAAAAAGTTGCACTCGGTTCTTCGCCAGCGCAGCCGGAAGAGGATTGGGTGGTGCTGGTCACACGTAAACCAAGATGAAGTTGCCATCGCAATTTTCACTTGAGCCGTTTTGCGGCAGCTGCGGCCAAAAACCAGCGTTTTTTGTTTCAGCGACTTTGTTTTTGTCGCGCACGCAACACGAGAATGATCATTCTTTTGAGCTAGTCTCAAACTCCAGCCAATTCGCAGAGGTTCGCATCGCGAACTGCTTGCGGACAACTCCAAACCAAGAAAAACATCGCTTCCTGGCACCATCGCCCAACAGGATGTCCTTGAACAAAACCTGCACCTTTGGCTGCTACCATGGCAGCTTGGGTTGCTCGCAATACGAGACTGTTGGCGTCGGTTCGGATCTCTTCGTTCGTGCAAACTGGATTACCACTGGCGGCTTCCAACAGTGTGCTTGCTAGTCGGTCATGTTGCAGTCTTAACGATCCTGCCCCTTCTTCGAGATCAGTCCGACTTGCCGACTCGTTTTCCAGAAAACCGATGGCTGACGCCGCCAAGCCCAACGCCAGAGCGGATGTTTGAAAGCTTCCAGTTGAATGTGTACCCATCGTCGACAAAACGTTTTCGACGGGGCCTGCGAGAACGTCATCGTACGGCACATGAACGTTCTGTAGACGGACCGGTCCGGTGTGCGTATTCGTAAGTGCAATCAGATCGAATCCGGATTCGACGCTCAAGCCCGTCGCTGATGTCGAGGCGAAGGCCAGGACCTGACGTCCGTTGGAGTCTTCGGCGCCAACCACGACGCCTGCCGTATCATTGGCACCGGTAACCCAAGGGCAGAATCCGTTCAGCAGAATCCCATCCTCAGTCGTTTGAAAACTCATGACCGGTTGGGCGACATGCCGACGGCTGGTTGTTAAATGAGAGATGCCGACGGTCGCCGTTTGTTGTCCAGTGAGAAACAGGGGCAGCTTGCTTTCGCGAAGCAAGTCGTTTTTTGACAGAGCGATTCGTTTCAGGGCGGCGATGCGTTGCGTCAGAATAAACGTCGACGACAGGCAGGATTCGGCCAGCTTCAGATAAGCGAGCGTCAGGTCGCGGTTGGACCAGTCGAGTCCACCTGCAGCTTCATCGGTAAACCAGCGGTAAACCTCAGCCTGGCGAAACGCGTCCAGCTGGTCGGCAGGCCAACCATCGGATGTCGATTTGTTAAGTTCGGAGAGCCGACGGCAGAGAAAGTCGAAGTCGTGGGAATCGACTTCACGAACAGGCTTGACTTCAATTGGGCAGTTCGCGTTCATTTTGTCCGGGAATGTTAATTTTGCGTGACGACTCATTGTATCCGTAAAAAACAATTCTGCCGCTGACCGCATTGGGAACTTGTACCGTGGGCTTTGGCTCCTTTGGATTAATTCGTGGCTGTTTCGTGCAGACGGATCGAAGATGACCTGCATTCGAAGGCGGTTTTTTGTTATCCTTTCGGATTATTTCCAGCGTACCGTCGTTTCGCGATAGAGAAAAATATGAGCACTATCGATTCTGATCAAATTCAAAATCGTTCTTCCAAAGTCAGCGAGTCCCTTACGGTCGACGAGCTTTACGACAAGTGTATGGCTTTGGCCGGCAATCTTTGGTGGTCGTGGCACCCGGAGATCCAACACCTGTTTCGCGACCTTGATCCGGTCAGGTGGCGGCAACTTGATCACAACCCGATCGCTTTGCTTCGTGAGTTTACACCGCAACGGTTGTACGACCGGGCCAACGAAATGGTGATGTTTACCCGCATCAATCAATCGTACCGTTTGCTCAAAGAGTACATGAACTCACGACGGCATTGGTCCGCGGATCATGCGGGCGTTTTGGGCGCAAAACCTGTTGCATATTTTTCTGCTGAGTTTGGCATTCACGAATCACTGCCAATCTACTCAGGTGGTCTTGGCGTTTTGTCGGGTGACCATATTAAAAGCGCGAGTAGTTTGGGATTGCCGTTGGTCGCAATCGGACTGTTTTACTCACAAGGGTATTTTCGTCAGCACCTGGACAGCGACGGCTATCAGAACGAAGAATACGTTGACACCAAAGTTGAGAACTTGCCAATCGAAGAAGCTTGTTATCCCAATGGTGAACCGATCACGATCGGCATCGAAACCCGAACAGGCACGCTATTGGTCAAGGTCTGGAAAATTCAGGTCGGCCGCATTCGATTGTTCTTGTTGGATTGCAATGTCGAAGGAAATCAGCCCGAAGATCGTCAGTTGACATCGCGATTGTACGGTGGCGACGAGCGGACTCGAATTCGTCAGGAGTTGGTCCTTGGCGTCGGTGGTGTTAAAGCACTGGAAGCCCTGGGGATTGACGCAGGCGTCTATCACTTGAACGAGGGGCACAGCGGATTTGGTCCATTGGAAGTTGTTCGGCAACGAATGGAGACCGATGGACTGGCATTCGAGAATGCACTTCGTGAAGTCGCATCGCAAACTGTCTTTACCACGCACACGCCAGTTCCTGCCGGGCATGATCGCTTTTCTCCTGACATGGTTGAAGAGCATTTGGGCCCGCTGCGAGATCAGTTGGGTCTTTCGTACGATCAACTGATGAGCCTTGGTCGGATCGATCCGCAGAACGTGGAAGAACCATTTTGCATGACCGTGATTGGCTTGAAGATGTCTCGGACAGCCAACGCCGTCAGTCAATTGCACGGGTCAGTTTCCCGCCGCATGTGGTCACATCTCTGGCCATGGCGCGACGAAGAAGAATGCCCGATCGGACACATTACCAATGGAGTCCACTCTCAGTCTTGGTTGGCTCCGCAAATGATCACTTTGTTTGACAAGCATTTCCCGATCAAGTGGTTGGATCGTGTTGGCGAGCCGGACGTTTGGCGAAACATTCACAACGTCGATTGGGGCGAGTTGTGGGAGATTCACAATACGCTTAAAGGGATGATGATTTCGTTTGTTCGTCGACGATTGACTGGTCAATGTCGTCGTCGAGGAGAAGATGAATCGACGATCGAGCACGCGCGTACGGTTCTTGATCCGCAAGTCTTGACGATTGGTTTTGCGCGACGATTTGCGACCTACAAACGGGCAAATCTGATCTTTTCAGATCTGGATCGCATGGCGAAGATCGTCAACTCATCCGAGCGACGAGTTCAAATTATCTTTGCGGGTAAAGCACATCCGAAAGATGAGGGTGGCAAAGAATTCATCCGCTCCGTTGCCAATCTAAAAAGTGATCCGCGGTTTCGTCACAGTGTTGCCTTTGTGGAAGACTACGACATCAACGTTTGTCGGCATCTGATCCAGGGAGTGGATGTGTGGTTGAATAATCCACGTCGTCCACTGGAAGCCTCCGGGACCAGCGGTCAAAAGGTTGTGCTCAACGGTGGTCTGAATCTTTCGATTCTCGATGGTTGGTGGGCCGAAGCTTACGATGGTTCCAACGGATTCGCGATCGGCAAAGGAACTTCGCATGTTTCTGACGAAGTCACCGACGCCCGCGACGCCAACTCGCTGTATGAAGTTCTGGAAAACGAAGTCGTTCCGGCGTTTTACAACCAGGATATTGATGGCTTGCCGCGTGAGTGGATTCGACGCATGATTAACTCGATCAGCACGTTGGCTTGGCGATTCAGTTCCGACCGCATGGTGATGGACTACGCGTCCAACTGTTACGTGCCGGCAGCTGGTGGTTTGAGCTGCAAAATCTGATTTGCGATTCGACCGGTCACGATATGATTGGCCGGTCGTTGCGAACCATCCATTCAACGTGTAACCGCGCACATGATTCCTGGTCCCTTGGGCTCAGCCCAAGGTTTCATTTTCTCCGGATCACTTGGGCTCAGCCCAAGGTTTCATTTTCGACGAGTGCTTCGCGGACTTTTTCGGCCAGCTGTTTTTCCAGTTGCCCGCGAAAGGGGATGGCCGCAAAAGGGATCTGACCATTGATGGTTACTTTGACTTGACAAGTGACCATTTTCCCGGAAACCTTGAGGCCCATGGCGGCAAACGCAAACTGTAGATTACCTTCCTCGTCCCATTCCTCGTAGACTTCGGCGATCTCGACGGGCGCGTCTTCCCTGACTTTTGTAGAAAAACTGCGGAGGCGTTGAATCGCGATTTCTCGATCAATTCCGTGATCGACGGCAACTTTAAATTTAGGCATGCCGAATTATAGCTTACGTCGATTTTTGGACAACGCGATCAACGTCACCTCTTGATCAAAACCTGACGAGGTTGCCCGGATGAGCGCTCGCAGGTTGACCGACCTTGAACTGCAACCGTACTTTTTGGAGCTCGTCATTCGTTGGTCGGGTGCACGGTTTCCCATTTGAAATCGGCAAGCAGGCTATCGGATTCACGATAAACTCGTTGTCGCACTTCAGCCAGCCAAGTTTCCGATGCCTCTGGCATGGGCTCCAGCTTGATTCGCTGCAACACGCGATTCATGCGATACCGAACACCCGCATCCGTTTCGTAGTCAAAGACATATCGTTCATCCAAAAATCGCTCGATCGCGGGGGCTAACTTTTGGGTTGGTCGAGTCGCAAATTGATTGATGGCTGATTCAATCTTGATTGGATCGGTCGTCGAGATGATCTCATAGTACCGCCGCACCGAACCCGGGAATTTGCTTTCCAGGTGCCAATCGAGAAACATCTCAATGATGACGTGTCCAATCAAGCTGGGTCGCATCGAATGGTCGTTGCCGTAGCGATCTCGAAACTCGATGGCCAACTGCATGTTCAAGTTGTTAAAGATCGCCGATCGATGAAACCAGTTATCGTCTTCGTGATGTTGAACCACCCCGAGAGCAATATCTCGCATTGTTTCGTCGGAACTGTCGACGTACAGTGCGGCGGACTTTTTTCGAGTTCGACACCGACGATCACATGCGGTCAGCCAGTCTGGAACACAGCACCCCGCAGCGAAAAAAGGACGATCAAGATAAGGCAGTGCGTGCGAGAAACTATTCATTAATGCTGAGTCAAACAGTGTAAAAGGGGCACCTGTGTTGTGAACACGGAATTCGAATCGTAACATGTCTGCAACATTTGAGAACCATTTAAACGTATCCCTGGATTGAACCGAGCCTTGAACCAGCGCCAGCATTTGGATTCCCCAGTTCGGCAGGGGGACGTAAGCAGTCCGGCTCCAACGCTGTTGGTCAGCGTGAAAGATGTCAATGAAGCGAACATCGTTCTTGGCTGTGGTGCGAACATTGTGGATTTCAAAAATCCGAGAAATGGGTCATTGGGGGCAATTGATGAATCAGTGTTGCGAACGTTTCTTGAATCGGTTCCTGAACTTAAGAGCCTGCCGAAGCTCAGTTTTGCTGCGGGGGAATTGTGGGAGGCAGTGCAGGCAGGACTTGATCTGAACCAGATCTATGGTTCAACGATCCTGGATCGTTTCCACTACGTCAAAGTTGGGCTTGCGAAGTGTCAACGCTTGGACAACTGGCGAGATGCTTGGGTTCGGTTCTTCGACGGCGCGTTTTTTGCCGAGCCGGTCATGGTCGCCTATGTTGATGCTGCTGCAAGTGAATCGCCGAGTGTGGGAGCATGCATCGAATTCGCCGCTCAGCAGTCACGCTGTCATACGCTGCTGCTGGACACGTTTGACAAGCAGCATGACTTGTTCAAGAGCATGACGCTGGATCAGTTGCGTCAGACGGTCGCCCACTCGCATGCCGTTGGTTTGAAAGTGATGGTTGCCGGTTCGGTGACGCTGCACAACTTGGCGTCGGTGCTGGCCTCGGGCGGCGACGGGATCGGCGTTCGAGGGGCAGTTTGTGACCGTTCGCGGACGGGAGCGATTGTCCCAGAAAAAGTTGTCGAGCTGTCGCGGCGAATCAACCAGCTTTGACTGTGAGGAGCTACTTGAGCGCTACTCAAGAAAGCCGATTTAAGTCTTGTCAGCGTGGGCCTGCAGAGCGAAAGGTGATTGGCCCGCGACGCTACGTTTAAACTGGTGCTTGAAGTTTGTTTACGTGTCATCGCTAGCTATAATCCCGACATGACTAATCCGTACGAGAGACAAGACTATCGAAACTTGAGAAGTCTGGATTCCAAATTCGTCATTCCAGTTGGCTCCCAAGTGGTTATTCAAGTTGACCGTCCAATCGTCAACTCGAAGACGTTTAAGAAAGCAGGGTCGGTTGGAGTCGTGATCAAGATTCCCTCAGCCAACAATGAGACCTATCTAATACAGTTTTCCGATGAGTTGGTCGTTGAAGCCCGCATTGATCAAATTGTTTTACGCCGAGCGATGGTCGACAGTTTGCTGAGTTCGCCACAAGACGAGGCGGCTCGGCTCAAAGAATTTGTCATCTATCGATGTCAGGTTGGTTCGAAGGCGTTCGGTCTATCAACGGAATCGTCCGATGACGACATTCGAGGAATATTTCTACCAACAGCAACGCGTCATTGGTCGCTCTATAAACTGCCTGAACAACTCGAATTTCAAGACGACGAACGCGATGAAGTATTCTGGGAGCTTGAAAAGTTCCTGCGTCTTGCACTAAAAGCAAACCCAAACATCCTCGAGACGCTTTGGACCGAGATCGTGTTGGAAGCAGATCCGATCGCCGAGAAACTGCTCATTATACGATCGGCTTTTCTATCTCGTCATATTCACAAGACCTATTCAGGATACGTGATCAGTCAGTTTCGACGGATGACTAAATCGTTCGAGAAAACAGGTGCATTTAAGACGAAACACGCCATGCACCTTATCCGTTTGTTGTATTCAGGCATCGAGGCGATAAGGACCGGCCGTATTCAAATTGATGTGGGGGAACATCGAGAGGAACTGTTGGCGATCAGGCATGGTCATTTCACGTTTGAAGAGATCCGTAAAAAAGCGTTTTCGTTGGATCGAGAATTTCAAAAAGCGTTCGCAACGACTGATTTGCCCGAACATCCGGACTTTGAAACCGTCAATGATTACCTGATCGATGCTCGTCGGTCACGAACATGACATCAGTCTCCAAGTTAATCTCCGAAAGCAATCATGAACCTCGAACGTTGGCGAACGTACGTCGATTCATTAGCAATCAATCCACTTTTTGTGACGGTGAGTGGGGCGCATCTGTATGGATTTCCTTCTCCCGATAGTGATGTGGATCTTCGAGGGACACATTGCCTTCCGTTGGAAGCGGTGATCGGACTTGATGCTCCGCCTCAAACGTTTGACGACATGTGCGTTTGGGAAGGTATCGAGGTCGATATTGTAAGCCATGACGTTGAGAAATATTTTTCGCTCTTGCTCAAAAACAACGGCTACATACTGGAACAAGTTTTTTCGCCATGGGTTGTCACTGGGGATGGCTTCGTGCGCGAGTTGCGAGCGATCGCGTCGAGATGCATCACTCGGAATCACTATCATCACTACCATGGTTTTTATCGGACGCAACGAAGGTTGATCGAAAAGGAAACCAGCAAGCGAGCAAAATCGGTCTTATACGCCTATCGGGTCCTCATGACCGGCATCTACTTGATGAAGTCCGGCAAGGTTGAAGCGAACATCAATCACCTGAACGAGGAATTCAAGTTGCCGTACATCGCGGCATTGGTGGCCGCAAAGAAGTTTGAAAAAGTTGAGATAGAAGACCTCGATTGGGATTTTCACTCGGCTGAACTTGACCGACTCGAAGCCGAGTTGGAAGGTGCGTTTCACAACTCGCGTCTGGGCGAATCTCGAGACCGTTCGGCGCTAAACGACTGGCTCATTCGAATTCGTCTTGGCGAAACGAGTTGATCAACATTCAAACCAATGATTGATGAGACGGGAAAGTGAATTGACTTTGCCTATTGTTCACACGCCGAAGCACCAAAAAAAACGGCCAGCGGGCTGAGGTCATGTTCGCCTCGGCCCCTGGCCAGATTCGGTTTTTGGCTGCTAAATGAAAACTATGCTGACTTAGCTGCCGGTTGACGAAACGTCATCTTCGCTGGTTTCTTCGCTGCTGTCCGCCGTTGGGCGGGAGGCGGCGTCTGTACCTGGAACGATTCGAGGGCCGGGTGAGTTTTCGTCGATGATCCGCTTGAGTTCATCGGCGCCAATCGACTCGACTTCGATCAATCGTTCGGTCAATGCCAGCAACGCTTGTTTGCGTTCCTTCAACGTGTGGCGAACCTTCTCGATCGCTTCGTCCATGATCAACTTCACTTCGGCATCGATTTGTTGTGCCGTCTTTTCACTGTACTGACGCGAGCTCAACTCACCGCCAGAGCCCGGCAAAAAAGCACCGCCCCGATCTTGCTTGTAGTTGACGCGACCGAGTGAGCTCATGCCGTATCGCATGACCATGCCTCGAGCGATATCGGTCGCTCGTTCAAGGTCATTGGATGCGCCGGTTGAGATGTCCTGGTAGATCAACTCTTCGGACAGCGTTCCCGCTAACAAGACTTGCAGGCGGCTTTCGAGTTCACTTTTGGTGACCAGGTAGCGATCATCGGTCGGACGTTGCATCATGTATCCGAGTGCAGCCAGACCGCGAGGAATGATCGAAACTTTGTGAACCGGATCAGTGTTTGGCAGGCTGAACGCGACTAACGCGTGACCTGACTCGTGATACGCTACTCGCTGTTTTTCGTCTTGGTTCATCACGCGTTGCTTCTTTTCAAGTCCAGCGGTCACTCGTTCGACGCCTTCATTGAAATGCATCATCTGAACGGTGGAGCAACCACCACGTGCAGCCAACAAAGCTGCTTCGTTGACCAGGTTGGCCAGTTCCGCTCCAGCGAAGCCTGGACTGATGGCTGCGACTTGTTTTAGATCCACATCGCCATCAAGTTTGACACTTTTGACGTGGACTTTCAGAATTGCTTCGCGTCCCATCACGTCAGGTCGATCGACAAGGACATGCCGATCAAAACGACCAGGACGCATCAATGCGGAGTCCAGCGTTTCGGGTCGGTTCGTGGCTGCCATGACGATCACGCCGCTATTGGTGGCAAATCCATCCATTTCAACCAACAAAGCGTTAAGCGTTTGTTCTCGTTCATCATGACCACCGACGGCACTCCCACCACGGCTCTTACCCAATGCGTCCAGCTCATCGATAAAGATGATACACGGTGCTTTGGCTTCGGCTTGTTGGAACATGTCGCGGACACGAGCAGCTCCAACACCGACGAACATTTCGACAAAGTCGCTTCCTGAGAGACTAAAGAATGGGACGCCAGCCTCGCCAGCGATCGCCTTGGCAAGCAGTGTTTTCCCAGTTCCCGGAGGTCCGACCAACAAGACGCCACGTGGAATCTTCCCACCCAGCTTCTGATATTTTTCAGGCTTTTGCAAAAAGTCAACGACTTCTTTGACTTCGTCAACCGCTTCGTCGATACCGGCAACGTCGCTGAACATTACGGCAAGATCATCATCCGCCATCAACTTGCCACGGCTGCGTCCGAACTGCATCGGACCGCCGGCACCGCCAAGTCGTCGCATCATGAAGTAGAACAAACCAACGATGACCAACATGGTGACGATGAACGGCACGTAATGGGACGACCAGTGCGGATTGGAATAACCGTATTGCACGTTCGCCTGATCCAGCAAATCTACTAAAGGGTCCTTAAGCGACGGGTAGGGACTTTTGTCGCAGCTAAACTCAATTTTCTTGAATTCAGCAGGAGGATCCGTCGATGCCGTGTCGATGGTTCGGTAGAGGACTTTTCCGATAATTTGCCGGTCGGAAATCTGCAAGTCCCGCGGCTCTCGGTACTCATAGAAAATGTTCTTCGTACCTTCTTTGGCGACTCGCACGGTTGCCTGACCCTGTTCAACAGTCAGCTTGCCGTCGTCGTCATACTGCGTCTTTTCCAGAAGGGTCAGCAGGTCGCGATACTGAAACTTTCGTTCAGTGTTGATGCGGAACATGATCAAGGCACAAATCAGGCCGATCACGACGACGATCATGACGACCCATGCGGACGAGCCACCTCGTTGTTCAGGATTTTGGTTTTGATTCTGGTTTCGGTTTTTGTCTTCCATAGTCAGTTAAGCAATTCGCTTTCTGTCGGGCTGGAGCGTGATGAGGCGGTCGGTCATACCAAGGCATGTCAATTCGGTACATTTCGAGTTGGTGACATGTTGGCACCGACGGCCGGATACGGTTAGCGTTGCAACTGGCAAGCCAATTCGAGAATTACCTGAATCTGTAGAACCGGAATGCGTTCTATCATTCAACGACCAGCGACTGGACAGCTTGGGCCAAAATCGGGATGAGTCGAGTTTTTGTTCGTCGGATTACGTATTTTGGCCCATCAAGACACAATCTCATAGAGCACCTTCGCCTTGTTTGGAATTCGTGTGAAACCTAAAATGAGGTCTATTGTGCGGGTTTTTCGGATCAAAGCTGATTCCGGGTTTTCTAATCGTACGTCGGTAATCATTTTTTCCAATTCAAATGTTCCCGTTTTGCAACGCTGTGGCCTGATGAACGTTGCAAAATGGAAACGCTTTACGCCCGATCTGCCTGCCTGATGAAGCTGAATAAAAAAATTTCGATCTTGGGGTCGACAGGCAGTGTCGGTAGAAGCGCACTTCGGGTGATTGAATCGATTGACGGTTTTGAAGTCGTCGCACTTTCTGGTCACCGGAATCTGACTCTGTTGGCCGCTCAAGCCCGTCAGTTCACCCCGCGCTTTGTTGTGGTTTCCAGCTCCGAAGACGCGGAATCGTTCGGCAAGAGCGAGTTGTTGGAATTGCCCAAAGGGACCGAAGTCCTGGTCGGTCCCGAATCTCTGGATCGTATCGCGACGTTAGACGAGGTGGACATTGTTTTGGCGGCCATCGTCGGCATCGCGGGCTTGCAGAGTACTTACGCGGCCGTCCAAGCTGGCAAACGGGTGGCGTTGGCGAATAAAGAATCGCTGGTGGTTGCAGGACACTTGATCGAACCCATGATGGCGTCAGGTTCGGCGACGCTGCTGCCCGTCGACAGTGAACATAGCGCTGTCCTGCAGGCGCTCACCTCGGGTAAGAAGCAGGAAGTGGCCCGGGTTACATTGACTGCCAGCGGTGGTCCGTTTCGCGATTGGCCAGCCGATTCATTGTCCACCGTGACCGTCGAACAAGCGTTGACTCACCCCACGTGGAATATGGGAAAGAAAATTTCCATTGATTCTGCGACCATGATGAACAAATCGTTGGAACTGATCGAAGCAAAATGGCTGTTTGATCTCAAAGAAGATCAGTTGGGAGTCGTGATTCACCCTCAGTCGATCGTCCATTCGCTGGTAGAATATGTCGATGGATCATCGATCGCCCAACTCAGTCCGCCCGATATGATGTTGCCGATTCAGTACGCGTTGACGTATCCTGACCGGATTAAGGGACCATCGCCACGATTGAATCTCGAGGAGTCACTGAGTCTGGAGTTTTTACCTCCCGATTACGAGAAGTTTCCGGCGCTCAAGATTGGCTTTGAAGTCGTTCGGATGGGTGGAAGTTGCGGTGCGATTTTAAATGCGGCCAATGAGGCTGCCGTTGAAGCGTTTATTGAACAGAAGATCGGTTTTACAGATATCGCGGTTGCTTGCCGCGAAGTGCTGGACCACCATCATTTTATACCTTGTCCGGACATGGCCGAAATTATTGAGGCCGATCGATGGGCACGACAGGAGATTTCCAAGTGGATAGCTGCTTGATTTTGGCTGAAAGTTTTTGGCTCCAGCCATCGAACTACTTCGCAATCCTCAAAGTCCTGCTCGGGCTCGGCGCCGTCATTTTTGTTCACGAGCTTGGCCATTTCCTTGTGGCCAAGTTGTGCGGCGTTAAATGCGAAAAGTTTTATGTTGGGTTCGACGTGCCCATCAGGTTGTTTGGACGAACATTGATTCCTGGCAAACTCGTTTCTTTTCAATGGGGCGAGACCGAGTACGGAATCGGCGCCATCCCTCTGGGTGGCTATGTCAAGATGCTGGGCCAAGACGACAATCCTGGAAACGTCGAAGAACAGATTGAAGGGTCGCTGGTCGATGGTGAAACGGTTGAGTCAGCCATGTTGGAATCTGGCTTGGTTGACCAAAGCAAACTGGACCCAAGAAGCTACATGGCCAAAAGCGTGTTACAACGCATGGCGATCATTTCGGCAGGCGTCATTTTCAATTTGGCGTTTGCCGTTCTCTTCGCCGCGATCGCCTTCAGATCTGGAGTTGACTACGAGCCTGCGGTACTGGGCAATTCAATTGGCGGTGGACCAGCCTGGAAACATGACCTCGCGGGTGCACAAGTGGTTGCCATCGGCGATCGAAAGATCGAAGGCTATTTTCCGTTTTCCAGCTTTGTCGAGCAAATCATCTTCAATGGTGACGAGCAAGAGATCGAGTTGACCATCGTTCCCAACGAAGAACGAGATGGCAATGCGAACGCCCTTGAATCAGACCCACCAAAGAAAACAAAAGTCGTCAAGCTGATTCCTAAAAAGGGATTCCGACGCGAAAATCCCGACTTTGCAGTCGTGGGAATTTCTGGAAGTCAAGTTCCCATCATTGGGACGGAAACGGTCGTCGCCGACTCGGCAGCATCCAAAGCGAATCCACCGCTCGAACTTGACGACCGGGTGCTGGAAGTCAACAACACAAAAGTCCAAACCGAAATTGACTTGCGGCAGATCCTGACGCGCGACGCCAACTTGGACGCTGTATTTTTGCTTGAGCGAACCAAAGACGATGGCACCAAAGAACAAATTACGTCGACAATGCCACCGATGCCCTTTCACGACTTTGGGTTTTCAACCGGTTGGGGCACAATCGAAGTGATGCGTGACGATTCGCCAGCCTCGGATGCTGGACTCGAACTGGGTGACGAGATCGTTTCGATCAATGGTCTGCCGCGTGGTGATTTGCTGACGCTGGACATGCAAATGGTTGATGCTTTGACGACTTCCACGCCAGTCATTTTGCAAATCAAACGAGGCAACGAGCAACTCGATATTCCAATCACACCCGTTGTGCCCAAGCTGTTTGCCACCCCAGGTCCGAACACACCAATCGCGATCGATTCGTTGGGAGTTGCCATCCCAATGACACATACCATTGAAACGGTGACATCGGATTCAGCTGCTGACCAAGCGGGTCTCGAAGCAGGTGACGTCCTTGTCCACATGAACTATTTATTCGATGACAAACAAAAGAAAGACGAACGTCTTAGTAGCATCGTCAAAAGATCCAAGCCTCAGGTTAAGTTTCTTGAGGGAAGCATCAAGACATCGTGGGCCGAAGTCTTCGTGCTGAACTTGCAGTCGTTGAAGATCGGCAGCAAGATTGAATTGACCGTCGATCGAAAATCAGGAAGTTCCGCCGAGAGGAAAACAGTTGAGCTGACTTCGCGCGCGTCCGAAAAGTTCTACCAGCCCACGAGAGGGTTTTACTTGAAACGACTCAAGTTTCATTACGAATCGGAGAACTGGGCAGATGCCTTTTCCAATGGTGGAAACCAAGTTGTGACGGATATTCGACGCGTCGGCAAAACGTTGTACAAGTTGGTCAAGGGTGATATCTCGGCAACCAACCTTGGCGGCCCCGGGACCATCGCAATGGTCGCAACATCAGAAGCCACACAAGGTACGTCGCGTTTACTGTTGTTTCTCACTTTCCTCAGCGCTAACCTGGCAATCGTCAACTTCTTGCCAATCCCTGTGCTCGATGGCGGACACATGCTGTTCCTTACCTACGAAGGATTGTTTCGACGTCCGGTCAATGAGAAGGTGCAGAACATCCTTACGTGGGGTGGATTATTCTTTGTACTAGCGTTGATGATCTTTGTGATCTCGCTGGATATCGGGCGCATCAGTGCTTGGATGATGTAGCAGAAGCTAGTGACGCAAATACTTGTTTTGCACATGACTCGCCCGACAAATTCCAGCGGTCATAACTTGATGCAAGCTGAGAGTTTGTTGGATTCAAGTTATGTCTGACTGGGAAGTATTTTCGTCCCCGGGCGGTAACCAGTTCCAAGATAGTGCAACATCAGCGGCAAGAGTGAAAACAGGGATGAGCCAAGGATAATCGCTGCGATGGACCACTCGCGGCGCGTCCAATCATTCTTGTCGTCGTCCTCCTGTCGCTCAACAAACTTGCTGACGATTTGAGACGTCAAGTGTTTTTGATTCCCGTTGTGATAGGTCCCGCGCAATCGATTGGCAACACTGCGAAGGGTCGTCACGTCCTGTCGCGATTGATGCCCATCAATGAACTTGCCGGTCGTCGGATCTCCAATGCCAACAATGACGGTGTCGACCACTGACGCAGGCATGGTTGGCATACCGGTATCGGGCACCGTGTCGCCGTCGGTCAAAACCAGAACGTAAGTGCTTTTTGGGTTCCAGTCGTCGACCATTTCTGCGGCAAGTTTGATCCCATCCATCAGCTTGGTCTTGCCAGGCTTGAACGCATGAAACATCGGCATCTTTTCCATGATATGCCGAACGACTTCGTGGTCTTTGGAATCTTTCAGCAGTGGTTTGGCATCGGTATAAACCCCGATCACACTGATTTTGAATTGTCGCATCGGGATTCGATTGAACAATGATTCCAAAATATCAGACGCGCGCTGTCGCCGACTTCGGCTGCCCTCTGGTCCGGCGTCAGAGAGGTGCATGCTTGGAGAAACATCTACAACCAAGACCATGTGCTTGAAATCGTTCTCCGGGATCTCTTGCAGGTTGTGAACTCTCGCCTGTACGACCAACAACAACGAGCAAAATCCCCATGTTGCTAAAGTGATGGCGAGGATGCGAATGACCGGCGCCAGTGGAGTCCACCAGGCTCCTTTTCCGGCAGGGCCGAACAACAGGTGACGAATTTTGGAAACACGCGTGCTATGAAACCACTCGCCAATGATAGCCAGCAGCATGACGCCGACGGTGATCAGTTCAGGTGTACCTACCATGGTGTGTACCTCACGCCCAACATGGCCAACAGGCTCAACCCGATGAACGAGAGCCCCGCGATCGAGAAAGGACTGAACCAGTCCAGCACCTCCGCGTACGTTCGTTTCATTTTGGCGACTCGCATCTGATCAATTCGACGGAACACATTGTTCAATGACTGCACGTCCTGAGGGCTAAACGACTCGCCACCTGTAATGTTGGTGATTGCAGACACTTCCGGGGGACTGGTCCCGCCACCAATGTGAATGGAGTAAACCACAATGTTGTCTTCTTTCAGCGATCGGCCAATCTCTTCTTCCTGTCCCGACCCCAAGTCAAAACTGGCACCATCAGACACCAGGATGATCATCCGGTCACCTTCAGGCCGAGTGACCAATACGCTTTGGCACTTGCGAAGGCCTTTTCCGATCATCGTTCCACCACCATACCCCGGCGGAAGTCGCCTTGGATTGAGAAACGGAACAGCACAACGAAATGCCGAGGGATCCGTCGTCAAAGGGATCCAATGTTCCGCATTGTCTCCAAAGACGGTTAGGCCAAACGCATCTCCCGGACGTGAATCAACAAAGTCGTTAATCGCTTGCATCGCCGCATCGTATCGCGTTCCCGATCCAAACCGGCCCATCATCGATCCACTTAAGTCCAGACAGAACTCAATGTTGGTCAATTCTCGTTCCGCTTTGGGGACTCCAAGATGTCGTGGCCCCGCCAACAGGATGATTCCTGTCGCCAACATCAAAGGTGCCGCTGATTCGAACATCTTGATCAATAGACTCCAGCCCCAACCCGTCCCACCCTTGCCATGGTCCTGCGGTAATGCAACACGTCGATCGGATCCATAGCCAAGTGCCGGAAACGAATCACGTAGCCAGACCCAGACCAGCATCGTTGCTGGAATGAACAACAGGAACAGGAAGTACCAATTCGCAAAACTCATGATTGGGATCCTGAGGGTGGCTGGTCTGACAACTCAGTGATGAGTGCTGAAACGTCGTCCATCGGCATGTTTTTGTAAGGTTCCACCAATGAGGCCAGATCGATTTCTTCCTCGCGATGTGGAGAATGCATCCAGCGTTCCAGCACCATCATCAACGGCCCCGAGTCTTTGTGGTTTCGCACTTTCTCCAACGCCGCAGCCATCGGCAGCGATTCCAAACCGAGTCGTTTACGCCAAAACCCAAACAACATCCGCTCCAGTTCAGCGTACTGCGTGGGACTCATTTCATTGTGAAAGGCACTGGTCAAACGCGTTTTCAATAGCTCTGCGAGCGTGACCTGCTTTTCCTCGACCTGCTTTTTACGAGCTCGTTTTCGTCCAAGGAAGATCAGCCCAAGCAATCCAAGCACCCAGAGTGCAGCGATGAACAATGCGACACGTCGGTATCCACCAAGCCGCGGGATCCAGCCTTGTTCGAGTTCATTCGGTTTGATCTGTCCCGGCGGCAACAGCGATTTGATTTCAACCGGAATCTCGGGCAAGTCCTCAGTCGACGATCCGTCTTTGCGGACCAGCCACTTCGCCAGATTGAAGCTTCCCGCCTCAAGTCCCTGGAACCGAATTTCGTAACGAAATCCGTCAGCATGAGGTAGTGCCTTGACGACGCGCACGACCATCGCGTCCTTGTCGGATATCGGTTTACCCGCCAACTCGGTTCCCGGCAGAACAAGTTCCTCGATAAAGCCGGGAGCCCCGACGGATGGCGATCGATTGTCAGCGTTTGCAGTTGCGACGAAACATAAAACGATCGCGAACATGCAGATACAAATCGTTGGCCATCGCCGCAAATACAAACGAGTTTGAATTGGTCCGATCATCGTGCACCTCGACCCAACAATCCTCGTGACTTAAAAAAATGTCGCAGCTGATAGGCGAACGGACGATCCGTGTGAATCACCAAGTGGTCCACACGGCCTCGCTTTAGTTCTTGTTTCAGACTCTCCTGATCGATGCCGAGATTGCCACCCCGCGTCGTCATTGGCTTGCCCGTTTCAGCCTCTCTTGCTCGCAAAAAACCGGCACCGCGTATCCCGTCTTCAACAGGATCTTTGAATTGAATCGCGACGACATCGTGCTGTTGCCCCAGTCGTTTTAATGGTGCGATGGCGTCGGGCTGGTGCAGGTCGGAAAGCACAATGATCAACGACTTGTTCAATAAGTGCGGACCCAGTTCGCGCAGCCGTTGATCGAGTTGAGTCGTCTCTCTCAGATTGTATCGCCTCAGTTTGTGTAGCCACTGCATGATTTTGCCACGGGACAAGCTGGGAGTGTATCGCAAGTCCGTTTCACCAACACCCATGACGGCAACCGGGCTGATGCGATCCAGGCAAGCGAACGCCAGCCCACCAGCCACATATACTGCCGATGCGTATTTGCTCCGCTTGGCCGAACTGATGGTCATGGACGCTGACGTGTCGATCAACAGATAGCAAGGCATCCGTTTTGGCGTTTCGAATTCCTTGACGTGATACTTGTGAGTCCGCGCGGTAATTCGCCAATCGATGGCGCGGACAGAATCGCCAGGCTGGTAAAGCCGCGATTGGACGTACTCGGTCCCGCTGCCCAAAAACGGTGATGCATCTGTCCCATAACTCAAGCTATCGGCTAACGATTTCACAGCCATAATGAACTGGCGTGAATCAAGCGGATCAGATTGTTCGAGTTGGTATTCCATTGGGCACGATTGGGCTCGGGGACAAGGAGATGGCAATGCAGTTCAAGTTGGAACGCTAAACCGTTGCTGCTGTGAGCCCCATCTCTCGCATGATATTTTCCAGCACAATTTCACCCGTCAACCCATCCGCCAACGCTTCGTAATTCAATCGGATCCGGTGCAAAATGACATCCCCTGCAAGGGCATACATGTCTTCGGGAACGACGTAGTCTCGCCCCTGAATCAACGCCCGAGCGCGAGATGATTTGAGCAATGCGATCCCTGCGCGTGGACTACAACCGACTTCCAATGCCGGATGAATTCGTGTTCGATTGACCAGTTCAACGACGTGATCAATAAACACGTCGCTAATGTGGATCTCCTGGACCGCATGCATTGCAGAGATCAAGTCATCTGCAGTTCCCACCGGTTCTTTGTCAAGAATGTCAAACTCAGTTCGAGCGACAGCGCCTTTGTCCTGTTTTCGAATTCCCAACGCAGAGTTTCGTCGCAGGACTTCTTTCTCTTCATCAGGCGTTGGATAGTTCAAACGATGGCAGAGCATGAATCGGTCTAGCTGAGCTTCGGGAAGTTCAAAGGTTCCGCTTTGCTCAATCGGGTTCTGCGTCGCAATTACCAGGAATGGAGCTGGCAAGGTAAACGTCTCATTGCCAATCGTGATTTTCCGTTCTTGCATTGCTTCCAAGAGTGCACCCTGAACTTTCGGTGCGGCTCGGTTGATCTCGTCTGCCAACAGCAGGTTCGTAAAGATCGGACCCTTGAGAATCTTGAACTCATTGGTTCGCTGGTCCAGGATTTCAGAACCAAGAATGTCAGAAGGTAACAAGTCGATCGTAAACTGGATTCGGGCAAAATCCAGATCAACGGTTTTTGAAAGAACTGAAACCAGCAAGGTCTTCGCCAACCCGGGGACACCTTGCAGCAAGAGGTGGCCGCCGGTAAACAGCGCGATTAACGTGCGTTCGACAACAACGTCTTGACCGACAACGACGGTTGCCACGCGTTCCCGGATCTTGGCAATAAAATCAATGACTTGTTGATGTTTGATTTCAGTGGTTGATTCAGCGGTCGACACGTTGCGGTTCCTGGAAAAGAGCAATTTGAAAATCAAACGACCGAAGAGCCCGATGACAAGGCGGTCCGGCGCAGATTTCCAGTATAGACGAACCAAAATTGGTAAACAAAGAAATAAGCGGCTCTCCAAACCGACGTCGAATAAGCCGCCAAGGAAAGGCGGCGGTTTCCACATAAGACTAGAGGCAGGGGGCAATTCGCAGAGCGGCAATCAAGAATTCCATCCTTCTGCCGATACCCGTCAGAATTCTGCCAAGCCAATGCTGCCAGTTGTTCGACCGGACGCGAGCGTTACTGCCAGTACAAACCGAAACATGCGATCAACCGCGGCCGGGTTTTCAGCTGCTAAAGCTCAAATTCTGATAGCGGCGATTGCTAAAAACGTAGCTTTCACCCTACCCCCGTGCTTCGATTCCAATTCGTCAGAACGTGACGAATATCCGGTTACACTCCCATCTTCGCGCGCCTTCACATGACTTCTGACCAAACCATTCCGACCACAGGCCCGTCGGACAACCTATCCCCTGTCGTTCCTGTGCGAGGGGCGCCCAAGCATGTTGCGAATGATGGAAGTCAAGAAACGGTTGTGAGTCAGGCAACATCGGAAACTAGATCAGATTCGCCTGCATCTTCGGCCGATACTCGCGCGACGACGATCGGCGGAACCAACCGACAATGCGATCATGCTACGGCTCAGGTCAAACAATTGTCTCGACTGGGCGTCTATGAGATCCAGGAACAGATTGGTGAGGGGGCATGTGGCGTTCTGTACCGAGCAATCGATCGCCGCCTCGATCGTTCCGTCGCCATCAAAGTTCTCAATGAGCAGTACGCGCGATCCAGTTCTGCTCGCCATCGCATCGCTCAGGAAGCACGTGCGGCTGCATCGATCAACCATCCTTGCATCGTGTCCGTTTACGACGTGGATACTGAGTCAACGCAGGCTCCATTTATCGCAATGGAGTTCGTGGATGGTGAAACCATCAAACAACACATTGATTCCGAAGGACCGGCCGATCCACAACAAGCCGTTCAATGGGTCTCGCAGATCGCCTCCGCGTTACAAGCCGCTCACAATGTTGATTTGGTTCATCGAGACGTGAAGCCTTCCAATATCTTGTTGGACCATAGCAATCATCGCGCACTGATCACCGATTTTGGGATCGCATGCGAAGTCTCTGACGACCTCGAGCTGACTCCCGATAACGTGATTGCCGGCACGCCAGCGTACATGAGCCCAGAACAGATTGAATCGCCTGAGCAAGTCACCAGTGCGACAGACGTCTACAGTCTTGGAGTGACTCTGTACGAATTGTTGTCAGGTGACCTGCCCTTTGAAGGCGCCTCCGTTCGAGCAGTGCTTGCCAAGATCTTGCATGAGATTCCTCCGCCGCTGTGTCGCGCCTCTTCGAAGATCGACGCAACGCTGGAAGCGATTTGTTTCAAAGCGATGGCTAAAGATGTAACGGATCGCTATCGGTCAGCGGATGCATTTCGCCAGGATCTGGAACGTTGGCTGAATCAAGAGCCGGTGGAAGCAGTTGCGGTAAACAAACCAAGTCGTCCACTCACATGGCAAACAGGGATTGGGATCGCCGCAGCGTTGACGATTCTGGTTGTCGTTTGTTTCCTGTGTTGGCCGGTGGCAACCGCACCCGATCCAGAAATGGGTGGTTCAAACTCGAACTCAGCTCCATCGATCGTGGCCAACGATCAATTGCCCAGTCGAGACGCGGCTTTGCCCATTGCGGACGCCAGCGGTGGCGAAACTCAACTGGAAGCGTTTCACTTCGAAACGCAAAAACACTTTGCCAAAATGATGAAATTCTTTGAGCGAGAGAATGAGAAGAAGTTCTACCCCGCCGCAGAAGCAACATTGGCCTCTAGCTTGGCTGGTTTAACGTGGATTGAGAATCAGCAGAAACAATCGCGGTCTGCCGAACAATTGGAAACACAACAAGAATTTGAACTGGATCTGTATCGCATGGGTGGCGAAGCTCTTTCACAATTGACGGAAGTGTCGCTGATCTATGAGGACTACGCGGTTGCTTCGCGGTATGTCAAACAGCGAAAGCAACTGGCAAACCAATTGAAGCAACGCTTTCCCGACACCAACATTGCACAACAAGAATTGACTGAATCATATTACGATTCAGGGTTCATCTTTCTGATGTTGGACGACGTCGATTCTGCGAAGTCTGAGTTTGCCGAATCGATCAAGCTGTTTGAGCTACGCTCACCCAAGACGGAAGAAGAGTTCAGCATTTTGATTGAAACGTTAGTCCTCTACGCAGAAGCTCTAGATTGCGTCGGCGAAGTCGAGCGATCGATTGAGATCGCAGAACGGGCGGCCGAAGTGATTGATCAGCAGTATCCCAATCGTAAATCATTGCCCCGATTCGAACGGGAATGGTTGGACGTACAGTTCGAGATCCTCGACCCGATTCTAGGCACCGCCAAGTAGGTGCAGAAGCAACGCTAAGTAGGTGTAATTGACGCGCCGCCAAGTAGGTGTCACTGACGCCTCTGAGTGCGATCTATCCCGTAGGGATGAAATGTGGGTAGAAAAAAGACTCGGGCAAGAGTGCCCAAGCTATGGTAGGATAGCCACTCTTGAGCGTGCCCAAGCTACGGTTTTGTGGATCATTGAAAGGTAGGATAGCCACTCTTGGCTGTCACGATATCTGCTGTCAGCACTCTCTACTCCAACTCGATTGGAATGACGAGAAAGTGAATGAGAAGATGAACCAGATCCACCGCCAAGCGATGATCAACTCGGGCAAGAGTGCCCAAGCTACGGTAGGATAGCCACTCATGAGCGTGCCCAAGCTACGGTTCTGTGACAAAGAGCTTGAGTCGTCCGAAGGAAGCAGCTACTTTTCCAACAAACCGGTGTAGCTTCGCATCACGAGATGGCTATCGATCTTCTGAACCAAGTCAAATGCGACACTGACGGCGATTAGCAAACCGGTGCCACCATAAAAGCTGGCAAACATTGGTGGCACTTCCAACAGGGCCGAAATGATCGTCGGAACGACGGCGATCAAAGCCAGGAAGCCAGCACCAACATATGTGATTCGCTCGATCACTTTTTCCAGATAGTCTTCGGTACGACGACCGGGGCGATATCCAGGAATGAAGGTACCATTGTCCTTCATGTTGTCCGAAATCTCTTTCGGATTGAACGTGATCGCAGTCCAGAAGTAACAGAAGAAGTAAATCATCCCGACGTAAATCAGGTTGTAAACCATTGAAGTGTAATCGCCCAAGACCGTCGAGAGACCGTCCATGGTGCTACCAAACCAACCGCTTCCGTCCCCTTTGACCAGACTGAACAACACGGGTGGCAACATCAAAAGTGATTGGGCAAAGATAATCGGCATCACGCCGGCTTGATTAACTCGCAGCGGCATGTATTGCCGTGTGCCGCCGTAAACCTTGCGACCTCGAACGTGTTTCGCAGACTGCGTTGGGATGCGTCGTTGACCCAGCGTGATGTAGACGACACCAACGACCACGCCGACAAACATCAAGGCCAACAGGAGCATCTTTTCCAAACCGATGCCCTGACCAAAACCTGTCAAGCCAAAGGTTGCGTTGCCGATCAAACCGAACATTGCACTTGGCATCATCGCGACGATACCAGCCATGATCAGCAAGCTGATTCCATTACCGATACCATATTCATCGATCTGTTCACCGAGCCACATCAAGAAGACGGACCCGCACGTCATGATCATGACGGTCGTTAATTGCCAGAAAAAATACATCTGGCCCTCGCCATACATAAAATCGGCGCCGACCATGTTCCCTCCAATCATCACCACGCGCATATATCCATAGCTTTGGATGAGGCAGAGAACGACGGTCAGATAACGGGTGTACTCGTTGATTTTCTTTCGCCCCGCTTCGCCCTCTTTTTTGAGGTCTTCCAGCGGTTTGTAGACGGTTCCCATCAACTGCAAGATGATCGATGCCGAAATGTAGGGCATGATGCCGAGACCAAAGATGGTGGCCTGACTCAATTGGCTTCCAGAGAACACGGAGACCTTATTGAGAAAACCTGCAAGTCCAGCGTCCATGTTCTCGGAGAACTCGGCGACTTGAAGTTGATCGACGACGGGCAAGGGAATCTGCCAACCAATACGGTAGATCGCCAACAGCAGCAGCGTCAAAAAGATCTTTTGACGGAGCTCTGGAATAGTGAAACAGATCCGGAGTTTTTCTAACATGGCTAACTAAATTCCTGACGTTGGTTTAACGCCAAAAGGTCTCGGGAAGAGTCAGCGGAATCATCCGTGACTGGGAAACCTAGTGGAGAAACCAGATTGTTTCAGAATCTCTCGGGGATCAGCAAGGCCGATCGTTGAATCAACCGCTCTTTTTGGCTGATTTTTGCTTGTTTTTGACAACGGGTTTCTTGCCGGGCAATTCGACCACAGTTCCACCCGCTTTTTCGATTTTTTCTCGAGCCGATTTGCTGAATCGATGAGCGGAAACGGTGAGCTTCTTGGTGATTTCACCTTTGCCGAGAACTTTCAAGACGTCGTACCGATAATTGGCTAACGCTTTGGTTTTGAGAGTTTCGGGAGTGACTTCTTCACCGGCTTCAAAGTTTGCTTCCAGATCAGCGACGTTGACTTCGCCGATCTTGAGGGCAAATTTGTTGTTGAATCCACGTTTTGCGATTCGCCGAATCATCGGCATCGCACCACCCTGGAATGTTGGGTGTTGCGAGTGACCGGCGCGAGAACGTTGACCTTTGTGTCCGCGTCCGGAGGTTTTACCACCCGAGCCAGGACCGCGACCAATTCGCTTTCGCTTTTTGAATTTTTGAATGCCTTCGTGGACTTCGTTAATGATCACAGCTGGACTCCTCGCAGACGCTCAACGTCTTCTTTGGTTCTTAGACTTCGCAGAGCTTCGATGGTGGCTTTCACCAGCGTCACGGGGTTATTGCTACCGAAACTTTTGGTGAGGATGTTTTTGACTCCAGCGGCTTCACAAACGGCGCGGACGGCGGAGCCGGCGATGACTCCAGTACCAGGGCCGGCGGGAAGCAGCACGACGCGAGCGGCACCGAACTGACCATCGACGCGGTGAGGGATGGAGCCCTCAACCATGTTGACATTGATCATGGTTCGCGACGCTTGCTTGTTCGCTTTTTCGACGCTGGGGCCGACTTCATTGGCTTTTCCATAGCCCCAACCGACTTTTCCGGATCCATCCCCACAGACGACCATCGCTGCAAAACTGAAGCGACGACCACCTTTGACCACCGCGGCACAGCGCTTGATCTTGACGGTACGTTCAATCAGTCCGGAGCCCTGTTGGTCGTCCTTTTTTCGGTCTCTTCTGTTGCCTTTTGCCATTTTCTAATCTCTATCGATCGAGTGCATTCGATTGGGTTGGAATGCGTTCTATGGATGGTGGTTTTTTAAAAACTCAAGCCTGCTTCGCGAGCGGCGTTGGCCAATTCGGCGACGCGACCGTGGAATTTGTAGGGTCCACGATCAAATTTGACTGCCGTTACACCCGCTTGTTTGGCGCGTTCGGCGATCGCTGTTCCGATGATTTTCGCAGCGGCACAGTTACCGCCGTAGTTGACTTCCGCGGCCAATGTCTTGTCACGGGTGCTCGCTGAAGCGATCGTCCGACCGGCTTCATCGTCAATCAACTGGCAATACAAGTGCTTGTTGCTGCGACGGATACTCAAACGTGGAATATCTGCGGTACCGCGGATCTTTTTACGGACGCGGTTGGTTCGACGCCAACGCTGCTTGTTTACAATTTTTTGTCTTCTCACGACTATCTCGCTTATTCTTCCAGAGCCAATCTGTCGGTTCGAGAGGGACCGATTGGCGAGGATTCAAGATTGAGTTGTATTCTTTTTTGGTATTGGTTTGTTTGGATCAACTGGCGATCAAAATTGCATCGATTCGGATCGTCATGCTGGACCCGGTCAGCGATTACTGAGCGGACTTACCAGGTTTGATTTTCACGTGTTCGCCAACGTAGCGAATCCCTTTGCCTTTATAGGGCTCCGGTTTTCTCAACGCTCGGACTTCGGCAGCGAACTGTCCGACTTTCTGTTTGCAGCAGCCTTTGACATCGATATGAGTCTGGTCGGGACAACTCACATCGAGTTCGGCGGGGATTTCTTTGACCAGCTCATTCGCCAAACCGACTCGCAGCGAGAGCTTGTTCCCTTTGATCTGGCAAACGTAACCGACACCCTGCAGTTCGAGTTTCTTTTCGTAGCCTTCTTTGACGCCGATGATCATGTTACTGAGCAGGGCGCGGGTCAGGCCATGGAACGCACGGGAGTTTTTGTCGTTGGCTCTGCGACTGACTTTGACTTCATTGTCTTCTACCTGTACGACCACTTCGGGGCGCAGTTCGTAGGACAATTTGCCTTTGGGTCCTTCGACGTTGATTGCGCCATCGGCCACGGAGACTTTTACTCCGTCGACAATCGGAACCGGTTTATTGCCAATTCTGGACATGGATCTGTTTCCAACTCTAATGTTTTCCCAAAGCGAGTTTGGGAGTTGTATGTATCTTGTTTTGTCTATCGGTGATGGCCTGGGACTTACCAGATTTCACAAAGGACTTCCCCGCCAACTTTTTGCTGACGGGCTTCACGGTCGCTCATGACACCTTTGCTGGTACTGAGAATCGAAATTCCCAGACCGTTGAGGACCGGACGCAGGTCGCGGGCGCTGGAATAGACTCGACATCCAGGCTTGCTGACGCGTTTGATGTGACGAATGACTTTTTCGCCACTCGGTCCATATTTCAAGTCGATTTGTAGTTGCCCAACGGGTTCGCCGTCTTCAGCTTTCCAATCCCAAATGTAGCCTTCGCGTTTGAGCACGTCGGCGACACCAGCTTTGACCTTGGAAATGGGTATTTCTACATTTGGCCGTTCAACACTTACCGCGTTGCGGATTCGAGTAAGCATGTCGGCAATGGGGTCCGTCATCATAGTCGTGTTTTTCCCTTTTTGCTGTTACCAACTTGCCTTGCGTACGCCGGGGATCAAACCGCGATCAGCAAGGTTGCGAAAGCAGATTCGACAAATGCCAAATTTGCGGTAGACGCCACGTGGTCGACCACACAACTTGCAACGTCGCTCTCGTCGGACCGGAAATTTGGGTCGAGACGCTTTGGCGATCTTTGATTTTCTTGCCACAGCAAAAGCCTGTAAAAAAACTAAAAATTCGTGGTTGGGGGGAGGAGCGTTTTACTCCGGTAGACCGGTCACTACGACTGGTTCGTTTTATCTCGAAAAGGCATTCCGAACATGCGAAGCAGTTCGCGGCCTTCATCATCATTTTCGGTCGAAGTCACGAACACGATGTTCATGCCTTGCTTCCGTGTAAATTTGTCAGGGTTGAGTTCGGGGAAAACTCCGTACTCAGTCAAGCCGAGGCTGTAGTTGCCGCGACCATCAAACGCTTTGGCGCTGATACCGCGAAAGTCACGAACTCGTGGCAATGCCAGCGACAAAAGCCGGTCCATGAATTCGTACATTCGATCGCCTCGCAAAGTCACTTTGCATCCAATCGCCTGTCCTTCTCGCAATCGGAAGTTGGCGATTGATTTGCGTGCTTTGGTCAGTACCGGTTTCTGTCCAGCGATCAACGTCATTGCTTCACTGGCATCGGCCAGTTCTTTTTTGTCGTTGACAGCCGTACCCACACCCATGTTGATGACAATCTTTTCCAGTTTTGGAAGCGAAAGCAAGTTGTCACGGCCGAGATGTTCCTTCAGCTGTGGCACAAGGGTTGAGTTGTAAAATTGTTTCAGTCGAGCAGCCATTTTGGGTCCCGCAGCAGTCTTTCTTTGAGTCGTTGATGATTCCAACGACGGTGCTGAGTGTTTGGTTTGGTTGATTAAATAACTTCGTTGGCCAAGCTAACGATTTTCATGTAGTTCTTTTCGCGTAGCTCACGGGCAACAGCGCCAAAAATACGTGTGCCTCGAGGGTTCTTGTCTTTGTCGATAATGACCGCAGCGTTGGAGTCAAACTTGATGTAACTCCCGTCCGCCCGTCGAGTCCCTTTTTTGCAACGCACGATGACCGCTCGGACAATCGCTTTTTTCTTGATGTCACTGCCAGGGATCACACTTTTGACGCTGCAGACGATGATGTCACCGAGGCCGGCTGTCCGTTTGCGTGAACCGCCAAGCACCTTGATGCACATCAATTCGCGGGCACCGGTGTTGTCTGCAACTTGCAGTCTGGTTTCTGATTGAATCATGTTCGTCGATATTCGTTAAGGTTGCCGAAGGGTCAAAGTCAGCTTTGAGTCCGAGGCATCGCTGGTTGATTGAATCGCTGAGTTGGTAATTATTCGGTCGCGGGTGTTTCCGAGGCTGTGGAATCGGATTCCGGTGCGTCCGTCGATTCGACTGCCGTTGGTTCGGCGGTCGTTTCGCTGGTCACATCGCCGGCATCGGCTTTGGCACCATCTTCCTGCTCCCGCTGTTTACGGGCGGCTTTCATCGCGGTGACATCGACTTCATTGCTTCGCTCGACGATCTTTACAAGATTCCAGCGCTTCTTTTTCGAAGTCGGTGCGGCTTCGATGATCTGCACCGTATCGCCTTCTTTGGATTCATTGTTTTCGTCGTGCACATAGCAAGTGGTACGATCGCGGTAAATCTTGCCGTACTTGGGGTGCCGAACCAAACGCGCAATCTGAACGACTCGCGTTTTGTCCATTTTGTCGCTTTTGACACGACCAGTGAGTACTCGTTTCGGCATATCTGTTTCTCGTTAAGTGTGTCGCACGAAGGCGACAGCATTTGTTGGTTTGACTTTAAACGCTGGCGGCTGCTGATTGACTGGCCTCGGCCGCTGCCACGTTGGCCTCGGCAGTCGCGCGGGCTTTCTCCGCAACGATTTCACGTTCACGCATGATCGTCTTGATTTGAGCAACAAGTTTCCGGTTTCGCTTGAGTTCCGAAGGAACATCGAGGCGGTCCGTTTGTGCTTTGATTCGCAAATGAAACAGATCTTTGCACGCCACGCGCAAAACCGCTTTCATCTGG
This sequence comes from Planctomycetota bacterium, assembly GCA_038534355.1. Taxonomy (GTDB): domain Bacteria; phylum Planctomycetota; class Planctomycetia; order Pirellulales; family Pirellulaceae; genus Mariniblastus. The sequence goes on along the minus strand of JBCAWX010000001.1, from coordinate 323,641 downwards.
TCGTTACTCATCTCTCGCAATTCGGAAAGGCTGGCCATGTTTCAAAAATTCGTTAAGCCTGGTTGGTTGGTTGCCTGGTTTCAATCTTCTGACGTTCGGTTGGACGTCACTGTTTCTACATTGGGCGACGTTTGACCATTCGCACCTTGAACGGCATCTTGTGAGCCAGACGGGCAAAACAAATCTTTGCCTGTTGCTCGGTCACGCCGCTCAATTCATAAAGGATGGTACCGGGCTTAATCGTGGCAACCCAATATTCTGGTTCCCCTTTACCCTTACCCATCCGGGTTTCCAGCGGAGTCGATGTGATCGACCGGTGCGGGAAGACGCGAATGTAAAGTTTTCCAACGCCGCGGATGTACTGCTGGGCAGCGATACGGCCTGCTTCGATGGTCTGTGCTTTCAGCCAACCTGGATCAAGTGACTGAAGCCCGAAGTCTCCAAAGATAACTCGATTGCCACGAGTGGCGTTACCTTTTATATGACCTCTTTGGACCTTTCGATGCTTGACCCTTCTTGGCATCTGAGCCATCGATCTCGTCTCCGTAATTACCTTGGTTAATCCAAACTTGAACTCCGATGTGCCCTTGAGGGGTTAGTGCTTCGCAAAAACCATGGCTGATTTTTGCTCGCAGCGTACTCAAAGGAATCGAACCGCTAATGTGTTTTTCTCGGCGAGCCATTTCGGCTCCACCCAGACGACCGGCCAACTGGATTTTGATTCCCAGTGCTCCAGCGTCCATCGACTCTTCTGCCGCTCGTTTCATCGTCCGGCGAAAACTCGCACGACGTTGAAGTTGCTCAGCAATGTTCTCTGCGACCAACTGAGCGTGAATTTCAGGTCTTCCAACCTCTTCCACTTTCAAGTTGATTCGTCGGCCGATCAGATTTTGCATTTCGGTCTGAAGTCGTTCGACTTCCTGACCCTTTTTACCGATGATCAAACCGGGGCGAGCGACAAACAATGTGACTTTTACTTCGTCACGTGTTCGCTCGATTTCGACTCGGTCAATGCCTGCGGCCCGATAATTCTGCGTCGGGTGTTTGCCGACAAAGTCGCGAATCTTTTTATCTTCTACCAACAGCGTTGCGAATTCACCGGTCTTGGCGAACCAACGGCTTTTCCAGCCTTCGTTGACACCGGTTCGAAACGCGATTGGATTTACTTTTTGACCCATACTGGACTCACTGAGTTAGTTGAGGTTGGTTGTTTTGGTTGGGTTGTTCTGGATGAAAAACTGGCTGCTCGCCAATCTACTTAGACTTCTTCGATTCCGACGCGGATATGTGACATTCGTTTCTTGATCAGAAACGACATGCCGCGTCCACCCGGGCGTACGCGTTTGAACATCGGACCTGGATCGACACAAACTTCTTGAATGTAGAGGCTTTGTTCGTCCACCATCCGGCCAGGATTCTGTTCAGGATCCTGAGCATTGGCCAACGCCGTCTTGATGACTCGTTCGAGCATCCGGGCGCCACGTTGATGTTGGTAGCGGAGGATATCCAACGCCTCGTCGACAAACTTGCCGCGAACCAGATCTGCCAAAGGACGAACCTTTTGCGGGCTGATGCGAGCGTATCGGTGAGTTGAGCGGAAAGTCATGGTTCTGTTAGTTTTTCAAGTTCGATTGTCTTAGTGTCACAAGGCGTTGCCGTTCGCGAATGCGGCCGATGTTCTAGCGGCCTTTCTTGCCGCCACCGTGGCCTTTAAACGTCCGCGAAGGAGCAAACTCACCGAGCTTGTGTCCCACCATGTCTTCGGTCATCAGGACTTTGACATGTTTACGACCGTCGTGAATCAGGAAGGTGTACCCGATGAACTCAGGGATAACGGTGCAAGCCCGTGCCCAGGTTTTGATCGGTTCCTTCGAGCCAACTGCTTCCGCTTTTTGAACTTTGCGGTAGAGCTTCTCGTCGACGAACGGGCCTTTTTTCTGTGATCTACTCATGCTTTAACGTTTTGGTTGTGCCGCATCGCAATTGAATCGCGAGAGCCGATGATTTGTTGTTCCAAAAACCTATTTAACTCGTAGTTGACCATATCGTCGCGACTTGCGTCGTCGAACAATGGCCGCATTGGATGACTTGGCCCGTTTCCGCGTTGACCCACCCTTGGCAGGAACACCGGAAGGACTGACCGGATGACGACCCCCTTTGGTACGACCTTCACCACCACCGTGCGGGTGATCAATCGGGTTCATCGCAGTACCGCGAACGTGTGGGCGACGTCCGAGCCAACGAGCTCGACCCGCTTTGCCAAGTACCACGGCTCCGTGTTCAGTGTGACCCACTTTGCCGACGGTTGCTCGACAGTTGGACGGCACTCGTCGAACTTCGCCGCTGGGCAATGACAACTGAGCCCAATTCGACTCGCGAGCTTGCAAGACGGCACTGGTCCCGGCACTGCGACACAGGATGCCACCTTGGCCTGGTCGCATTTCAATATTGTGAACGACGGTCGAAATGGGGATGTTTTTCAGCGGCAAGCAGTTACCCAGTGTCGGGGTCGCATCTGGACCGCTGAACACAACATCGCCCTCTTTGAGTCCATCAGGTTGAATGATGTAACGCTTTTCGCCATCGATGTAGTTAATCAACGCAATGTAAGCACTGCGGTTTGGATCATACTGGATCGAATCCACGACACCTTTGACGCCATCTTTGTCTCGTTTGAAATCAATGACTCGATAGCGTCGTTTGTGACCGCCACCACGATGTCGCGCGGTGATGATCCCTTGATTATTGCGACCAGCCTTCTTGACCATCGGGCGCAACAAGCTCTTTTCAGGCTTGGCACCTTTGGTCAGCTCTTTAAAGTCACTGACGCTTGCGTCTCGGCGACCGGCTGAGGTTGGTTTGTATTTTCTGATTGCCATCTGACTTTCCGTCGTGGGTCAGGTTGTAATGGATTTGTTTGCTTGAAAATGGATTGTCAGCCTACGCTGACATTCGGCTAAAAGAAGTCAATTTTGTCATCTGGATGCAGTGTGACGATCGCCTTCTTGAACGCCTTGGTCGCTCCTCGGGTAAACCGGTAACGACGTGGCTTACTCTTGCGGATCTGAGTTGATATGCCAGTGACTTTGACTTCAAACAGCGTTTCGACGGCGCGTTTGATGTCGACTTTGGTCGCCAACATATTGACCTGGAACGTGTATTGATTCAGCTCAGTCGACTGATACATCGCCTTCTCAGTAACCGCAGGCTTGATGATTACCTGATGAGGCTCCAGAGTCAGCTTTGGTGGCGCTGGCGGTTTTCGATTTCTCTTGGTAACGACTTTACCCATCGTATTAGCCCTCTACTTCCGCTTGCGACTTTGCTTTGAGTTGATCCATCGCTTCTTTGGTGATGATCATGCGATGTGGTTTGAGGATGGCAAGCGCGTTTAGATCGCTGACCTGCATCACTTCGACTCGCGAGATGTTCCGGGCACTCTTATAAACGACCGGGGAGTGTTCCGCCGTGGCGATCAAGGTGCTTTTACCCTCGAGCCCCATCGTCTTCAGCATGCTCGCGACGACGCTGGTCTTTGGAGTCTCCATCGAGAGTCCATCAACGACTAATACTCGCTCGTCTTGAATTTTGCCGGCCAGTGCCATTCGCGTGGCAGCACGTACTGCTTTGCGAGGCAACCGGTATGAGTAGTCACGATTGTCGCGAGCGAACGCGTGACCGCCACCGCGACGAATGTTGGAACGTCGGCTACCGGCACGTGCGTTACCAGTACCCTTCTGGCGGTACATTTTCTTCTTGTTACCAGCAACGTCAGCGCGACTCTTGGTGCGATGGGAACCTTGGCGTGCATTGGCTTGGTACATCACGACGACATCGTGCAGCAGTTGACGATTGATCGTCGCTGCAATCTGAGTCGGATCGATCTCGTACTTGCCGATCTCTTTTCCGGTTCCGTCAAAAACAGGCAGGCTTGCCATTGGATTCTTACCCTATTTCTTGTTGGTTTCGCGGATAACGAGATAGCCACCTGAAGGACCAGGCACAGAACCTTCGACCAACAGCAGATTGTTTTCCGTGTCGATCTTGTGCAGGCTGAGATTGCGAACCGTAACGCGGCCGTTTCCGTATTGCCCCGCCATTCGCTTGCCTTTAAAGGTCCGGCTGGGCGTGGCACTCATTCCTGTACCCCCGGCGTGACGGTGACATTTTTTGACACCGTGCGTTGCTCGTTGACCGGAAAAATTGTGTCGTTTCATGACACCAGCGAAACCGCGACCTTTGCTGACTCCGATGACATCGACTCGGGCGACACCATCAAGGACATCCACATTGACGTCTTGGCCGATCTCATAGCCGTCTACATCACCACGCAGCTCGCGAACGAATTTTTGCGGTTCACAATCTGCTTTGGGGCGAGCTTCAACACCAGACGCGGTCAACTTGGCGCTTCGCTTGGATTTAATATCAGCGACGTGGCCTCGCTCAGAACGAGCGGCTTGGCTGGGGCGCGAACGGCGATCTTTTGCCGGACGCTTTTTGTCCTCGAAACCCAACTGGACGGCGGAATAACCATCTGCATCTTGATTGCGAAGCTGAAGAACCTTACAAGGACCTGCTTCGATAATGGTGACGGGTGTTGCGACTCCCGTTTCCGGGTCAAACACCTGCGTCATCCCGACCTTGCGGCCGAGTATGCCTTTTGTCATGACTATCGCCTTTTTATCCAGTTGGACCGGCCGTCAAGGAAGTTCGACCCTCAGGCCGACTTGTCCCTGCGACTTCCATACATATATTGTTTCGCTGTAACGCTGTTGTTTAAATTTCTCGGTGCCTACTTGGCTGATGTCTTGATCTTGATTTCGACCGCCACACCTGCAGGCAAATTTAACTTGTTCAACGCATCGATCGTCTTCGCAGTCGCCTGAAGGATATCAATCAGACGCTTGTGAGTTCGAATTTCGAATTGCTGTCGAGCCTTCTTGTTGACAAACGGCGAAGACAGAACCGTAAATCGCTCAATCCGAGTCGGCAATGGAATCGGTCCATGGACGATCGAATGAGTCCGTTTAGCTGTGTCCACAATCTCAGCGGCACTCTGATCCAGGATCGAGTGGTCGTACGCTTCCATTCGGATGCGGATTACTTCATGATTTGCATTCACAGCCACGCGAGTGTCCCTCTAGTCAATTACTTCATGTAGACCGACCGCAGATTGCGTCTACGGTGGCATCGCCATTTAAGCTTTTGCCCCAACAAAACCGGGGTCTAACATTGGTTTCGGCGAGAAGATAGCGTTCCCACAACGTTATGGGAAACCGAAGAATTTATTGTCGGTGTGCTATACCGTCAACCGCAAAAAACCAATTTGTGACGAAGTTTTATCCTGTTTGAGGGAAGTACGGATCTCTGTTTACCAAAACCGTATGGGTTGTGGTCAAACGGTGGTTGAAAAGGAAGTTTCAACTCGAAAGCGAACCGGTTTTTCTTCGTCGTCCCTGCTAACATGCTGCTTGTTCTTGCCGCATTGTCTCCGACCACCAATAATCTAAGGCAGGAGCTCCACGAGGACAATGGTTAATGAGTCAACCATCAGCATTTATTAGCAAGGGGCACCCATATTTTTTCTTTGGAGCCCAAAGATGAATATCGATACCGGGTCGATATCGGCATCCGATCGGACAAACGTGATGTTTGCTCGAAGTTTTGCCGTTCTTTTTGCAATATCGTGCTTCCTCTTCCTCGCGTCTGAATCGACGGCACAGCGACCGCAGTTTGGCGTTACTGTCCAACTGCCAACGATCAGGACGTTCAGCATTCAAACGGCTGTGTCGGTCCCCGATGGAGGGACGGTAAGTCTCGGTGGGGTGAGTCGCAGCTCTGAAGGACGTGTCTCCAGTGGTGTTCCCGGTTTGCCCGGACGCCCATTTCGAAATTCCGCCATCGGACGGTCAACCGGATCCTCCCGAGCCACGGTCACGACGAAAATCATTTCCCAACGTGAACTTGAGGAAGATCTGCTCGCCCAATCTTCGGGTACTGCTCGCTCCTCAAGTTCCAGTTCCGCACGTTTGACTCGGTCCAACCGAACCCAACAAGCGTTGGATTACCTGAACGGAAAAACTGACACAAACCCGTACGCTCCGCGGACCCAACAGCAATCCAGCGGCGCCGACATGGACGCCAGTGCCAATGAAGGCAGACAGGTCGCTTCGATCGAAGAAGTCGAAGCGTTTGCAGATTTCCTCGCTGCCAACATCGGACGACGAAGACGGTAAGTCAGCTGGCTTTAAAGCAAACAACGCATCCGAAGTATCCGGCGTTTCTTCACTTCGCATTTCACGCCACGTAATTCCGTTTGTCGACGACGGTCGCGGCCTTGCCACGTGGCCAGTGTTGCCACGCGGAACAGGCTTTTCTTGCTCAGCAATCGTCGAACAAATCAAAATCGTTCAAGCGTAAGCAATTTGGCAATGTCGCGTCGTAGGACCATCTGAAGTTTAGTCACGTTTCATTTAGTCACGTTTCGTAATGGATGGGAATTAGAAATGTCCTACAGCATTGAAAACAGTATTGTGTTGGTAACCGGAGCCAACCGGGGAATTGGTAAAGCGATCGTAGAGGGATTGCTGCAGCGGGGCGCCAAAAAAGTGTATGCCGCCGTTCGAGACCTCGCGTCGGCACAACCGTTGGTCGATACGTTTGGAGATCGCGTCGTTCCCGTTCGATTGGATTTAACCGATGTCGCGTCGATTCAAGCGTCAGCAGAGTCGGCAAATGACGTGACACTGGTCGTCAACAATGCAGGTGCGTTACAAGCTTCCAATCTGCTCGATCAAGAATCGCTTGAAGCATTTCAATTCGAGATGGACGTCAACGTTTATGGTTTGATTCGGGTCGCTCAAGCGTTCGCGCCTGTCTTGAAAGCGAACGGTGGCGGAGGTTTTGCGCAACTTAATTCTGTGGCGTCACTGAAAAGTTTCACTGACTTCGCAACGTATTCCGCCTCGAAGGCGGCCTCGTATTCAATTACTCAAGCCTTGAAACAAATGCTTGGTGAAAACGGGACTCACGTTGTCAGTGTGCACCCGGGACCGATCGCGACGGACATGGCGGTTGATGCTGGACTGACCGAAATTGCTGAGCCTCCTTCTTTGGTCGCTGATGCAATCGTCGAAGCATTTGCAAGCGACCAGTTCCACGCCTTCCCTGACTCGATGGCAAAAGAGTTTGGTCTCGCTTATCAAAGCTTTGCAGAAAATGTCGTTGAGGCTGAAGTTGCCGAAGCGTAGTCAGTCCGCCCTGACGACGATCTTTTCGCCACCGACGGTCGCGATGAATGATTCGTGACCGTGGTCGGCTAACAGTTCCAACATTTCCCCGTCATCGATCGATTTCAGGTTGATCGATGACTTGCGTTTGGAAATCACCGTTCCCGAAACCGTTGCCGGGTTGAAGCATACGAGTCGCTCGGCAACTTGTTCGCGGTTGGTTGCAATCAAATGATCGGTCGAAGAAGACAGTTCGCTGGACGATTCCTTGATCCGAGTTTCGGTGATTGGCTCCGACGAAGCGATCGAAGCGTCGTTGGAATTGCTTGGACCTTGGCGGCTAGGCCACCATGTGATCGCTACCCACGCAACGACGACAGAAGCGACTGCGACCATGGACATCGCCAAACGTCGCTTTCGTTTTTGAGCGTGGTATTCGCGCATTGCCTGGTGCAGCTGCGGCAGCATTTCCGCTCGCCGAAGTTCAGCTTGTTCGCTGACAGGTTTCAGTTCGTTTTCGTCTTGGTTGTTTGTGTCAGTCATCGTGATACTCTTGCGAGGCTTTTTGCTTGAGTCGCTCGACCGCGCGTCGGATTCGACCATCGACGGCACCCGTCTTCAGTCCAAACTTGGCGCCGATCTTTTGCAGCGACCAGCCCAGTCGAAATCTCAATGAGATCATCGACTGAAGCTGTGGGGGAAGTGTTGCCAACTCATGTTCCAGCCAAACCAATCGAGCTGCGGCATCCAATGGGTCACTCTGGATTGAAATGGGTTGCCGATCGGGTTGATCGTGAAGTTGTTCTTGCGAGATCACCGTCGTCTTGTTCGCGCGACGTTGTTGCTTGCGCAACCAATCCCAGGTCACTGATTTGACGACCGCGCGTGACCACGCGTTAACGCCGGCTTGGCTGTCGAGCGGCTTGATGCACTTGATCGCTTTGAGCATGGCCTCCTGAACCAGGTCAAGGCAAGTAGATTCGTCGCGACCGCAACATCGTTTTGCTTCACGCAGCATCATTTCAAATTGCGCTTTGTAAAACTGGGTCAACGCCTCTGCGTCACCCTGCATCATCGCGCGAGTCACCTTTGACCAATCGAGCGTCGCCTGCTCTGGTTGGCTCGTTGGTGTGGGATGGCGAAGCACGATGTTGAGGGCTGTTTCCATTTGTGTCGTCGTTGGTACCAAGGAAATGACGGCCATGGCGGATCTTCGGGTGGTTCGCCGTCAATGCCGACACCGCCAAAAATCCAGTAGTAAGTCATCTCCTGAGCTGAAGCTCGGTCGTCAATCGGTTGACCGGCGCGCCGTTTCTTCTGAATTGCCAGAATCTGTTTGCGAGTCGGTGGTTCGTCGAAGTGTTCCAATTCAGGAAAGTAATTCAAAAAATTAGCGATGCTCTTCTGTGTCGGTTTCTCCAAGAGGCGATAAAGTTTCTTCAGTATGGATTCAGACCAGACAAAATCGGCGAGGCCTGGGACCGTCACCCATTTGCAAGGGCAAGCTCGAAGGTATTTCGCAAAGTGTTTACCGTGAGTTGTAAAGTCGCCTCCATGTTTGTTTTGGATGGTCTCGATCGCTTGTTTCAAATTCTTAAAGGCGACTGTCTTCTTCGCAATAAGAATGAGCGACGTCTCATCGTCGCCGTGATGCAGCGTGTGCTCCTCAAGGTTGTCCTTGGTAAACAACAAAGTCCAAAGCAACGGTGCTGCGTTGATGGCTTGCAGTGCGTTGAAACAGTTGCTGCTATGTTCATGTTCGTATAAGCCTTGAATCAGTTCGGCTGATTCAAGGCAATACAGATCTATTTGATTGGACATAAAACCACGTGCGGCAGTGTCAAGAAACGAAACGGACAGTTGGCTCTGTCAGTTTATTTTAAAACACTGCACACGCGAGTTGGGTGAGCTATTTGCTTCCGGAATCGCCAAAGCCTCCCAAGCCGCCTCCGCTTCGTTGGGGCGCGCTCTTTTTCGTGTTTGGCTTGGCCGATTGAGCCGGACCCTTGGGGGATTTGCTATCGCCGTAATCGCCACCGGCTGGACCTCCTGGATCGCTGGCGCCCTTACCCAAGCCAGCACCGCTGAATTTGCCGCCACCGGGGCCTCCACCGGCGCTACCGAACCCACCTCCTGTTCCGCCATCGTCGTCTCCACCCGCGCTACCGAACCCGCCTCCAGTTCTGCCACCGCCACCAAACTTGCCGCCGCCGCGAACGCCACTCGCGCGACCGGACACGCCTCCTGGGCTGGCTGGGCCGCTTCCTCCACCAAAGCCTCCACCGCCCATTCCCATGCTCATACCAGGGCCGATTCCGCCCATCATTCCTTCGGCTCCACCGCCCCGGTTGGGCGTTTGCAGGCCGCGACTGGCATGCAGTTCTCGGATCACGTTGTTGACGAGCTGCGTCTGGATGTAGGTACCACGGACAAATAGCAGCCCCGTTTCTTTGTGCAGTTTCAATTCGACTTGGCTGCCACCCCGACCCTGCATCTGGAAGCCAATTTCAATCGCCGAGAGCATGTCGGTTTCTTCGATCGTTTCCAGCAACTGTTTGGCGTTAATCACTGCGACTTCGGATTCGAGTTGAGTGTCGATATCGACCACGAAGATCACGTCGTCGTTATCCTGAGTCATTTCCTGGATCATGATTTGATGATCTGGCCCACCAAGCGCGTCCAACAGATTCAGGACACCCTGCGTGTTGGTCGTCACTTGAATTTCCGGCAGCATAAAGTTTTTGGCGCTCTCAGTGACCACGACGTTCAAGGTAGTTTCGACTCGTTTGATCGTCGTGCTTCCATCTTCAAGTTCGACGGTACGTTCAAGGTAAATCGGGTGTCGTTTGAGCATGCTGATGAGCTCACCAAGGCTTCCGCCCAGAAACGACAATTCATATCGTTCGTCGGTTTTTACATCGAAGTAACGATCCATCTTTAGCGCTACGTTGAACGAAGTTTTCGGCAGATCCAAGTTGGAGTTCGCGGAGCTTGGACTGGCTTCGACCTGATCGGTTGAAAATGGATCAAGTTTGATGTCTTGACGTTGGGCGCTGGACGAATTGCAAATCGCGGTCAATGCGAGTGCGAGGCAAAGGGGAACGGCCCAAGGACGAGGCAAGTCAGTGGGATAGTCGTTTCTGTGGAGCATCGATTTCCTCGTCAGAGTTTCTGATTGGGTTTTCATTGAGACAGCTTTGTCAAACGATCGATCGAATGACGACAAGCTAGCCGATCGTGAACTTTCACTTTCGATATCTGGTAAACGACGCCAAGTGACCGTTTTCGCGCGATAACACAAAAGAAATATCAAGTTAATTCGCAAACCGATTTACAACTGGCTAGAATTGCGGCTCATTCTTCTGAACCGCTTACCGCCCAACGTGTTACCGATGTCGCCCCGCGTTCAGGAAATGATTACTTTTTTGGGTTTTTCTACCCCGCTCATCCTCCAATTGCTGTCATAGGAATTGACGTAGATCATGACTTCAGGGTTTTCTTCTTTTTGTGAGCTGATCGATGCGGCGAAGGAGGGGAATGATGATGCGATCGAAGCGATCATCAGTGAATTCTCGCCGTTGCTGAACCGGAAAGTGATGAAATTTAAACCGGTTCAGAATGGTGAAATCAGTGCGCAAGATTGCACCCAATTGACATGGATGCGTGTGCTGACGTACTTGCCAAAATTCAAGGGTGCTGATGATGACGACCATTGTCGCGCTGCGTTTACCTCGTGGCTCAACACGACCACCACGAATGTGTTGATCAATGAGCAGAAGCGACTGAATGCCAAAAAGCTTGGCAAGTCAAAAATCAAAAGAGATATCAACACGAAGCTCTTGGAAGGCAACGATCAAACTCCCAGTGCAATCGTTGCCAGTATGGAGATGATCGACCGATTGAGAAACCGCTTGCATCAACTGGATGACCCGATGCTGGTCGAGTTTTTGCGATTGCGATTTTACGAAAATTTGAAACTTACCGAGATCGCTTCACGAACTGATAAATCCGTCGACCAGGTTCGACACGGAATCAAGAAAGCACTCAACCAGCTCAGGATCGATTGGGATCAGGAAGAATGATCATCGTGGTAGAAGCTCTTGCGTATTCTTTTAAGGCGGACGGTCCAGATTATTCAATGCTTGGAGTTTCCGCTATGCTTGAATCTGGATCATCGTGTTTTGGGAATTGCCCAGACGATGTGTTTGCCTGCGCCAGTGGCGAGTCAGTTTGTAACAACGAAACTCCACCGTTAATTTGCAACTAAGCCATGTCGGACGGGAAAGAATCCTCTGATCGCGAACTAAGAATCGAAGCGGTGGTTGATGATTGCATCGACCGCTTCAAGCGATCGGGTTCTTTTGATATCTCGGGGTTCATAGTCGAACACGCAGATCTGGCGCCTGAATTGGAAGAGCGCCTCGACTTGGCGATGGCGGTTGCCAGAGTATTTGATCGAGGATCATCGAGTGATCCCGGCAACTTCTTTCTGCGTGATGCCCAGCTTCGTATCCAGTGTCCCCATTGTGGGAATCGGATTCGCATCGTCGAAGATGACCATGAGGTCAACTGTCAGTCCTGTGGTAGTTCGCTGCTCCCGGATGACGACGATCCTGAAGCGACACGCTCGTTGGATGCTGGCCATCAGATCGGGCGCTTTGAAATACTCAATGAAGTGGGCAGCGGCGCATTCGGAATTGTGCACCGCGCTCGTGATCCCGACCTCAATCGAATCGTTGCCCTGAAAGTTCCTCGTCCGGGCACATTACGAACACGTCGAGAACGACAACGTTTTCTTCGCGAAGCCCGCAGTGCCGCCAAGCTGCGACATCCTCACATTGTCAAAGTGCACGAAATCGGAATCGAAGGCGAAGCGATTTTTCTCATTTCGGACTTCATCGAGGGGATTACGCTCGATGATCTTTGTCAGTCACAGAAAGTTCCCTACCAACGGTCGGCATCGATCGTGGCACTGATTGCCGATGCGTTGCACTACGCGCATCAACAGGGTGTGATTCACCGCGATGTCAAACCGAGTAACGTTTTGCTCGATAGCGAGGGGCGGCCATTTCTTTCTGATTTTGGTTTGGCTCGAGATCTGGAACCCGAGTTCACGATGACTCGCGACGGTGAAATTATCGGAACGCCCGCCTACATGTCTCCCGAGCAGGCAGCCGCCGAGCATTCAATGATCAATGCGACCAGTGACGTCTACAGTGCGGGGGTCATGTTGTTTCGTCTGCTCTCCGGCCAACTGCCCTTTCGCGGTAGCCACCGGATGTTGTTGCATCAAGTGATGAATGTCGAACCGCCGTTACCGATGAGCTTTGATGATGAGATTCCTGATGACTTGGCCACGATCGCGATGAAGGCGATGGAGAAAGAACAACGGAATCGATATCAATCAGCAGGTGAACTTGCCGCTGACCTTCGTCGATACCTCAGTGGCGATCCGATCCGGGCGAAACGGCCCAGCTGGTTTAAGGTGCTTTGGTTGAAACTCAAGAAGTACCCATTGGCCAGTTCCCTGTCAGCTGCCATTACCTTGTTGGTCATCACACTGGCGGTCGGTTCAACCTTTTGGGCGATCTCGGAAAGCCAATTGCGAGATCAAGTTCAGAGTCAGTCTTTGGAAGCAAAACGACAGCAGATTTTTTCTCTTTCACAACAAGCGATTGAAGCCGGCCGGCAAACCGATGTGCTCTCTGCTTTGCCCTACCTCGCAGGGATGACCAGCGTTGAGCAGTCGATCGATGGGGCGGTTTCCGAACGTACACAACTGCGGATCAACATGGTTTTAAACGCAGCCCCAAAACTGTCGGGAATGCGTAAACTGGAGCGACGGATTGACGGGTTGGTGCCGCTGGGAGACCAGGGGCTCATTCACCACGGAGACACCATCACCTTGGTTAAGCTTCCCTCCCTAAAACGGAAGCGGATTTTTGTTAACCAACATCGAAGTTTCGACCTTGTGGTCAACCCGTTGGGGTCGCGGTTGATCGGTGGTCCATGGTCCAGTGGCGCTGCAATACCTTCCACCAATCTCTGGGACATTGAGACAGGTCGAACCGTCGCGACGCTGGCTCACAAGGCAGCAGAGGATACTGAGAAAAAACCTCAAATAACGGACGCAGCATTCTCACCCGATGGCAAGCTTGTGGCGACCGGGTGCACTTTCCATGAAGTCATCATTTGGGATGCAGCGACTGGGCGGAAATTGAAAACCCTGAAGCATGACGAATTTCTTATTCGCTTCGTCGGTTTTTCCAGAGACAGCAACAAGCTGATCACCGTGACTCGTGGAATGGATTTGATTGATTCGACCATCTTCATTTGGGATCTGGAATCTGACAAGATTATCCGAAGTGCGAGTGTCGATGGTTCGTCCAACGCGTTTGAGTTGTTTCAAGACAGCGTTTTAATCGGCAGTGACCGGGGTGAATTAAATCGCTGGGACTATCTAGCAGAATCGAGCAAGCCTGAGCTGTTGGCGAATTATTTGGACGCTAAACTCCTTTCGATTCACCGATGCCCTGGGTTCAACTGGTATGGGTTCGAGGATAATCGATACGCGATCCAGTTGGATGGCCAAAAAGGAAAAGCAGTCCAAGGAAGTGCACACAAACGTAGCAGAGCCCATTCGAATGATGGCACGTTGACGGCGGTCGCAGACGGTGAACATGTGGAGGTCAGTTGGCTTCAAACGGGTACACCGCTCACGTCTATTCCGCATGGCGAACTGGTGACGTCGATCGATTTCTTCAAAGATCGATGGTTGGTCGTCGGTGGTGCTGGTGGGATGGTAAAGCTGTGGGATCTGGCATCGCTGTTCCGTTCCGTCACGATGTATAACTCTCCAGCGTCAGATCCGATTCGGCTGTCGACATTGAATTCGAAATCGAACCGGGTCTGTTCGGTCGCCGGACGCGGTCTCTTGCGATTGTTTGACCTCGAGGGTGACTTGTTGGCAACGCATGAATCCGATGGTCGTATCAATGACTTGGAATTTTCAAACGATGGTTCGTTGTTGATTGTTTCAACGCAGGATGGAACCGTGGTGATCTTCGATGCGGACGATTTATCGGTTGTTCATCAAGAATCATTTGGTGAATCGGAAGTCGATATCAAGTTGAGTCCTACCAGCGATTCTTCAACGCCGACGAAGCTGGCAATTGCTTCCAATTCAGAAGTTGTCATCTGGGATCTTCAGGCTCGAAAGGTGCTGAGTCGGCTTCCAACCTTGTCGAAACCGAGGGAGCTCGCATTTTCGGCAAACGGCGAGCTTTTGTTTGTCGCCCACGGAGCGCAGGTTCAGATTTGGGATATCACGGAAGTCGTCGCCAGAATGCGATGGCAACTCAAAGAAAATGAATCCGTCCGAAGGCTCGTTCCCCTGAATTCAGACAAAATCATTGTCAGCACATCGTTGTATACCAACCAATGGCAATTGCCTTTGGACGCACAATCTCAACAGCCAAAGCGTTTGCATCGATTTCGAGACAACCGAGCAGAACCGTTGTTTCTGCCCGATCAAAATCTGGTCGTTTCGGTGGACGCAAACAGCAACATCGCTGTACGCGATGCAGACGCTTTTGACGAAATCAAGTTCCTGATTCGAATCGATGCTTTGGTCAACTATCAATATGATCCCCATCGACAACTTTTGTACTGCAGCACCTTATCCGGTAAAACGCACGGATTCGATTTGACAGATGGACAAGAGGTCGTCATACCGATCCAGACATTCTTTGACGACTCGAAAATTCAACTGTCTCAGGACGGTCTTTGGCTGCTTTCAAGCGCGACCAAAGGTTCCTTGGTATTACGAGAACTCTTCCAGCCATCGGTTGACTTGAAGAATCTGAACGAACGAATCAGTTATCAGACAGGGCGAACCGTTCTGGATGGTCGTGTCCAGTTTGTGCCACCAGAACGCCAACTCGAGCAGTTTGAAAAATACCATCAGTCATGGAACGAATCACCGGTGGTGCTCGATCGCTGGGAGAAAGCCAAGTCGCAGAATCGGATCTCAAAACCGGCTGCTGACAGATAAGCTATGCGGCACGAGTCTTGGATGGTTCAATCTCTACCACGCCGATCGGGCTGCCTCCGCGGCTGAAGCGAATGACCGAGTCTCCGCAAAACCAGGTCGCACGAAAGGGACCGATCGAATACCGCAATCCGCAGAAATGGTCTTCGCGAAATAAGAACGACTCCTGACACCGGTCGATGTCTGTTCTGGCCATTTGGGCAAGTCGCTGGCGAGCCAGGAGGCTGAGTTTCACCAAATCCGTGTTAACGGGGCGTTGCTCGGCAGCGGGGCGTTGCTCGGCAGGTGGTTGGGGAAATGGTAAAGACACACGCGACCCTGAAACAGAACGAAGACTCTCTGTTTCATCGACGGAATCATTTCTCTGCTCAGCACAGCGGCGTTCGACGCGCCAGAGTTTCGTTAGTTTGCCCCGTTTAACACGTTGGTAAAACCGGACGGCTTGCGCCGGACCGCTACAATTGGCGTGTCGCGTCAGATGGCTGGTGTGGGACCGCTAAGGTTGGGAGGTTGGTGATAGGCCGCGAAACGGTTTGAACTTTCCCGTTTCGAACCGCTTGAGTGTTGGTTTGGGAATCTGCGCACCAACGAAAAAAGCCACAGGATGACCCGTGGCTTGATCTGAATCTGCGTGGCGGTGCTGAAGCTCCAGCCGCAAGGCAAACGTCTACTTGTCCTCGTCGTCCTGCTTCTTGACCTTCTTTTTCTTCTTCATGGAAATTTTGACCACGCGAACCTTGGGGAGTCCGTACGCGTTGTCTCCTTCGTTCCAACGATCATCTTTTCGAAGTTTTTCCAAACGTTCAGCGCGTGTTAACACGTTGCGGGTCTTCGCAGAGCCGGCTTTGATTTTCAGGCTTTTGTCGATCGTCATGATATTAAAAGATGGTTAAATACTATTTTCGAGCCAAGGATTGTAGGTCGGCTGAGACCGATGATCAATAGCTAAAATCGTCCCAAAACCAAGGATTCTATAGCCTTCTCGGCTGCTTCTGGGCGATTCCGCCGAACAATTCGGAACCTGTCTGGTGCCGCGGTTCGACCAACTGACCACTGGGCTGCGCGGGTGATGGTTGCGGTTCCGGCTCAAAGGCGTGTTCGACGAGATACCGCGCTGCCGGACTCTGCGGTATGATGCGGTTTGGTCCGCGACCGATCTCCAAACGATCTTGGTCAGCGAACAGCCCAAGCGGACTTGAGTCATTCTCAATTCAGGAACAAGTCAACGATGAAAATTGGAGTCTTTTGCAGCGGTGGCGATGCACCGGGAATGAACGCCTGCGTCCGAGCCGTTGTGCGCTCGGCGGCGTTTCACGGGCACGAAGTTGTGGGGATCATGCGAGGTTATGACGGACTTATCAAAGAGCAGTTCTTTATCGATTCCGATTGCCAGCCGATATTGACACCGCAACGCGTCACCACTTGGGCGTCCCACGGCGGTGCTCATTTGCGAAGTAGTCGCTGCGATCAATTCAGAACGCTGGAGGGTCGACAACACGCCGTCGAGGTCCTTAAAAAGAACAACATCGAGGCACTCGTTCCCATTGGGGGCGATGGTACCTTCAACGGCGCGGTGGCTCTGGGAGAGATCTGGGATGGGCAGATCATTGGTTGTCCCGGCACGATCGATAACGATTTGATGGGGACCGACTACACGATCGGTTTTTCGACCGCGGTTGAAACGGCAGTTCAGGCAGTCGACAAAATTCGTGATACAGCGTCCAGCCATGATCGGATGTTCCTAGTGGAAGTCATGGGTCGTCACAGCGGATACATCGCGCTCTACACGGCACTCGCCTCGGGTGCCGATGTTGTGGCAATTCCTGAAACCGACACCAATTTTCCAGAGATCATCGAGCACTTAAAACGGCTTCAACAGAACGGTCGCACGATGGCGATCATGATCGTTGCCGAAGGTGATGAAAAAGGTGGCGCAGATGAGATCAACGAACAACTCAAGCAGTACGATTGTCCGTTTCAAACACGAACTATTACGCTGGGGCACCTCCAGCGAGGTGGCGTCCCAACCCCCGAAGACCGACGCCGCGCGACCCAAATGGGCTGGGCTGCCGTGGAAGCGATTGTCAACGGAAAAACTGGCATGATGGCTGGCTCATGTGATGAAAAAACGGTCCTCGTCCCCTTCGAGAAGACGTTTGAGACGCATCGCCCGGTGCCTCTCGAGTTATTGGAAGTCCTGAAACAGATGGCGACCTGACCCCAACTCGGCAGCGTTGGCTCAGTCACCGATGTTCTTGTTTCGAGCCAATCCATTTTGAACCGTTTTAACCAGATCGTTTAACAACCAGATCATTTAACGTCCGAATCGACCCTCATGCTGTTTGACCTGCGAGCACCCTTTGAACCCAGTGGCGATCAACCTCAAGCGATCGACGAACTGGTCTCAGAAATCAAGCGGAAGAAACGCCATCAGGTTTTGATGGGCGTAACCGGCTCGGGTAAGACATTCACGATGGCCAACGTGATCCAGCAAGTTCAAAAACCGACGCTGGTGATCTCTCACAACAAGACACTTGCCGCGCAGCTTTATTCTGAGTTTAAAGAGTTCTTCCCGCGAAATGCGGTGCACTATTTCGTCAGTTATTACGACTACTACCAACCGGAAGCCTACATTCCGCAACGCGATATTTATATCGAAAAAGATGCATCGATTAACGAAAACATTGATCGTCTTCGTTTGGCAACGACGTCGTCTTTGGTCAGCCGAAAAGATGTCGTCATCATCGCGAGCGTCTCCAGCATCTATGGTCTCGGTTCACCTAAAGACTACCAGGCCATGATGGTGGCGCTGAAGGTTGGAAGCACGATCGAACGTGACAAAATGCTTTCAAAGCTGGTGGATATCCAATACCAACGAAATGACCACGCCTTCGAGCGTTCCCGGTTTCGTGTTCGTGGCGACAGTGTTGAGATCTGGCCTTCCTACGAAGAGTTTGCTTATCGAATCGAGTTTTGGGGCGACGATATTGAACAGATTTCAATCATCAATCCGCTAACTGGTGAGTCGATCGCGCCGCAGGAGCAAATCTATATCTACCCTGCCAAACACTTTGTCACGACAGAATCGAGAATCGCCACGGCGGTCGGTCGGATCCGCCTGGAATTGAAAGAGCAGTTGGAGCATTTTGAAAAAGAGGGAAAACTGCTTGAAGCTCAACGGCTGAACGCAAGGACACGTTTCGATATTGAGATGCTGGAAAATGTCGGCCATTGTCCAGGCATCGAAAACTATAGCCGCCACCTCGCCGGTCGTGAGGAAGGGGAAGAACCGGAAACCTTGTACGACTTTTTCCCCAAAGACTTCCTGCTGTTCATCGACGAATCACATGTAACCTGTTCACAGGTTCGAGCGATGTATGCGGGTGATCGCAGCCGAAAAGAGACGCTGGTTTCTCACGGTTTTCGATTGCCCAGTGCCATGGACAACCGTCCGATGAAATTTGAAGAATGGGAAAACCGAATCAATCAGGTCGTCTACGTCTCGGCGACGCCCAGCGATTACGAACTGGAAAAGACCCAAGGCGAAGTGGTCGAGCAGATCATTCGCCCGACCGGTTTGCTCGACCCGGTGGTCGAGGTGGTTCCGGCGAGCGGACAAGTGGCGCATTTGCTCGAAGAAGTTCGCGAACGTGTCGCTCGCAAAGAACGCGTTCTGGTAACGGCGTTGACCAAGCGGCTTGCGGAAGATCTGTCAGCTTACTTTTGCGAAAACGGTGTTTCCACCAAGTGGCTGCACAGCGAGCTCGACGCCTTTGAACGAGTGGAGTTGTTACGAGACTTGCGGTTGGGGATTTTTGATTGTCTGGTGGGTGTCAACTTGCTAAGAGAAGGTCTTGATTTGCCCGAGGTCTCGCTGGTTGCGATTCTCGACGCGGACAAAGAAGGGTTTTTGAGAAGCGAAACTTCGTTGATTCAAACCATCGGTCGTGCCGCTCGAAACGAAAACGCGAAAGTGATCCTGTACGGCGACAAAGTAACTGCGGCAATGAAGAATGCCATTCAGGAAACCGCGCGTCGTCGCTCGATTCAGGAAGCGTACAATCGTGAGCACGGCATCACTCCAACGACCGTTTTCAAAGAGATCAAACTGGGGATCGAACAGGACGTCAAAGAACGGGAAGAAGCGAACAAGAAAGCGGCCGCTGGGAAAGGCGTTGAGTTGATCACGCAAGAGATGATTGATGCAATGCAAACCGAGATGCTACAAGCGGCCGAAGAGCTTGAGTTTGAAAAAGCGGGCGTGATGCGTGATCGGATCTCAAAGCTTCAAGAGCACGTTGGAGAGCCGCTGGACTCCGTCGATGGGGCGGGAGGCAAGCCGAAAGGTCGCAAAGGCCGTCGCGGCCGACGGCGTCGCAGTGCGAAAGTTCCGCGCCCGAGAAAACAGGACTGACCCTCACGCAGGTGCATCGATCGCATCCGGAGCACCCATGCCTCGACCGCGGCAAACGGGCTGGCTGGAGCGGAAATGGCTTAGGCGTTTTTCGTCTCTGCCAAGGTCAGATCAATTCGAAAAGCAGAGGCTCAAAGCTCCAACCTGGTTTACAAACGAATCAACCGGTTATCGCTGAGATGCTCAATCTCGATCGAGATTAGCTGGTCCAGTACGCGATTAAATGAGGGGCGTTGCTGAGGGTTCTTCCTCAACATCTGCTTAACCAACTCGGACAAACGTGGTGGCGTGTTGGTTTGTGCGAACATCAAGTCTTCGGCAATCGAGTCTTGATGAGCTTGTTTGATCGCATCGACGGTCGGGCCATCAAACGGTGCTTGTCGCGTCAACGCGTGATAGATCAAAACACCAAGCGAGTAGACATCACTCGCAGGAGTTGCTCGATAATCGTTGGCAAAACATTCTGGCGCCAGATAACGCGCGGTTTGTAGCCGGTCCATTGGCAACCAGACACGTTCTTCGAAACCGTGCGACTGAGACCAACCAATCAATGTCACTCGACCCGTTCGGCCAAGCAACACATGCGATGGATCCAGTCCCAAATAGACGCGACCCTTCTCGTGCCCCGCACGGACTCCTTCCGCAATCTGACGCAAAACCCAGAGCATGCGAGTCAGGGGAAGGTGCGGGGCACGTGAAAAGAGTCGATCCAACGTCTTCCCTTCAATCCACGGTTGAACCAGAAAAAATGGCGCGTGATCTAACTCAGCGTCCAACAAACGAATCACGTTGGGATGAACCAGCTGTTCCGTCGCCATCGCTTCACGCCCCAGTCGGTCGATGGCTCGAGAAACGTCGTCACCTTCCAGGTGTGGATTGACGATCTTGAGCACGTAGCCATGTTGTGATTCGGCTCGTCCTGTCTTCGGCACCGCGTGAAACAGATTGTAAAAACGTCCGCCTGTCAGCTGGGCTCCCAGTTGCCAGCAGGAGATCGCTTCGGGAATCGGAGTGGGTGTGTTGATCGAGGGTGTTAAATGCATGATTCGATGATGTCATCAGTCGAGCGTATCCGTAGTCTCAACTGCGTGGCCTTCTGAGCCAGTTGGCGAAATGTATCGGCAATGAAGAATTGCCAATGTCCCGTTTTCGCAAGTTGGCGTTGCATTCCGTTGTCAACGCATCGAGTACCAGTTGTGTAAACGGTGCATCGGAAGGAAACGGCGCGGGCGTCTATTCACGCCTTAAGATTTCAGGTCACAACGGCAAGTCACAGCTGCGACGGAGCAAAAGAATTTCTCAAGTCATCCTGAAGCCAGTTTTTCACGCCCAAAGTGATCGTCCAGAATGTGTTTGGCGTGTCGTGTCGCCTGTTCCGGTTTTATCGTTGGCGATTATCGAAGATGCTCGAACAGAATTTACCACGAACTTTCATTCAAACTGATCTGCCAAAGATGTCCTGGCCGATCCATCGGGGCGGGCAAATCAATCGTCTCCAGATGACGCCAACGAACGACGCCGGATGCGATCGTCGACAATCACACCGACAACGATCACCAGACCAAGAATCGTATACTCCAGCGTTTTCGGAAAATTGATCATGTCTGGCGCGTTAGCCAACACGCGCATGATCGACGCCCCAAGCAGTACGCCGATGACGTTGGCTTCACCTCCCCGGAGTGAACAGCCGCC
Source organism: Planctomycetota bacterium (assembly GCA_038534355.1). Classification (GTDB taxonomy): domain Bacteria; phylum Planctomycetota; class Planctomycetia; order Pirellulales; family Pirellulaceae; genus Mariniblastus. Next base: position 302,256 of record JBCAWX010000001.1, on the reverse strand, counting down.
CAATACGACAGCCGCAATCGCATACAACTCGTAAAATGATCCAAACCCGGTCGGGGCAACTGAGTTGGATTCCAACATGAAAATCGTTGCGGCGATTCCGATAATGCCCGAGCAGATCACATAGGCGGCTACGGTCACCTCTTCGGTGTCGATGCCGCTGAAACGGGCAGCGTCTTCGTTGTTTCCAATCGCCAAAAGATACCGCCCAAAGACCGTTCGATCGAAGATGATCATCGCGAACGCAGCCAGCAACAGCATGATGAAGAATGGCGTTTGGACTTGCGTCGTCGGCAGCTTAGTCGTGCCAAGAACCGACAAGACGGCCAGCAGGCCAACGATTGGAAAGCAAAACTTAGCGATCTCGTCCCCATGTCGCTCGATGCAGCGGCCCAATCGAGCGATCGAGATCATGACGAACGCCAGCGATGCGTAAACAGATGCCAGTCTGATTCCCCAAAGCGTTTTTTCAGAGACATCAAGCTGAACCACCCCTTCAGAGACAAGGTAGGCTTGTCGCAGTAGCAGGATCGACACAACCAGCCCAGCCAACGAGACGATCAGAAAGTTCACATGGTGTTTTTCTCGCTTACTGGTGAACCAGAAAAAATCGGCGGGCAGCCATCGCAGCTGACTCGTCCAGTTGGCTCGCGAATCGTCTTGGAGTCCGGGATTGGATGGTTTTCCGACAACCTGATTCCGCATCGTGACGATGAGTCGAACCAGCATCCAAAGGCCGATCGGAATCATTGGTATCCATGCGTAGCTCATCAACCACTGGGGCCGTGCAGCCGCTACATCGCTGACAACGGTCTTCCATGTCGAAAAATTTGCTGGGATGAATCCAAAAATGGTGGTGTCAAACAGAACCTGAAAATCGGTCCGCTCAAAACCGTTCCAGAATCGACTACTGCCAATGATTCCGCCGATTAATCCAAGAACAACACCGGTCAGATTTCGATGACCAGATTCCTTGTGATTTCTGGTCATCCACCTCAATCCAAAATAGATCGCCACCGCAAAGCCGGCAAAACACATCAAACTGGATACCGTGCAGACTTTTCCTTTGGCCAATAACCGCAACGAGTTTTCAAAATCGGAGCCAAGACCTTGCGTCGAATCGTCTGTTAACCAGCGAGTCACACCCCGATAGCAGAGCAAACCTCCAAGCGTGACAACGAAGGATTGCAGTTGAAATTTGGTAATCAAAACACCATGCAACAATCCGATGTTGATGGAAATCGCAAACAACAGAAAGAAGATCCAGGGAATTCTCGACGTGTTATCAGCGTCCGAGTTGGCAATCCACATCGCGTTGAAACTCAACGCAGCGACGATGAGAAACAGGCTGGGAAAGATTAACTTTTTTAACCGAAAGTTCTTTTGAGCAAACGAGGTCAACAGCCACGTGAGACTTCCAGCGACCATGGTGCCGATCAGAATCCAGAAGAACCAGACGATCTTCGCTTGTTCGTCGCTGGCTAATGGTTTCAAGCTCTCGATCGGATTGAGTCGAAGTAACAATACGAGGGAAGCACCAATCAAACCGATGGTCGAACCGATTGACAAGTCGATTCCTCCGGTCACGATGACGAACATGACGCCGATACCAATGATGCCAAACATTGAGCAATAGCGAATCAGGTTCCCTGAATTGAACTCACCTGCAAAGTTGTCATTGAGAAAGAATGTTCCCAGCCAGACAAACACCAGCAACAGAAAGAAACCTTGTGTTTTTTGTGAATTCATGGTCTTGAATCTGAAAGCTGTCTATCGGAGTACAGGCTCGGGGGCATCGGAACAGTTTGGCTTGAGCGATTGGCCGGTCGCCAACGTCATGACTGCTTCTTCAGAAAACTGCTGTTTATCGAGTTCGCCTGAAATACGACCTTCGTGCATGACAATCATTCGGTCGGCCAGCCCCAGTACTTCTTCCATTTCGCTGGAGACGAACAACACAGTTGCTCCGTCATCGGCCAGCTGATGGATGAGGTCATAGATTTCGCGTTTGGCACCCACATCGACGCCACGGGTTGGTTCGTCCAAGAGGAACAGTTTTGGTTTGAGGGGCAGCCATTTGGCAATGACAATCTTTTGTTGATTGCCGCCGGAAAGAAATTTGGCTCGCTGAGCACCACTGGGCGTCTTGATCGATAGCTTTTGAACCAGTTCGTCATTCAGCGTTGCTTCGCGATGTGCACTGGTAAACGAAGATAGCCCTGATTGTCGGTCGAGAGAGGGTAGTGAAATGTTTTCCTGCAAGGCCATCTCCAAAACCAATCCCTGTGCCTTGCGGTCTTCGGGAACCAACGCAATCCCAGCGTGAACCGCCGTCAATGCGGAATCGATCTCGATTGAGTTTCCATCCAGCTCGACCGAACCGCTGATTGCGGGTGTGATGCCGAACAGGGTGGTGAGTAGCTCGGTTCTCCCGGCACCGACTAGCCCGGCCAGTCCCACGATTTCGCCTCGCCGAATTTGAAAACTGAGCGGGTGGTCAGGGTGGGCCTCGGTATGCAATTGATCGACACTGAGCAAAACGTCGCCTACTGTGTGTTCGCGTTTTTGAAACAGTTCGCTGAGCTCCCGACCGACCATCAACTGGACCATCGCATCGTGAGTGACTTCTTGTTTCTCCAGTGAGCCCGCATTTTCACCATCGCGAAGGACCTCGACTCGATCTGCCAGCTCAATCACCTCGGAAAGACGGTGTGAGATGTAGATGATGCTGACCTGTTTCGACTTGAGATCACGAATGATGCGAAACAGATTTTCCGACTCCGTTTGGGAAAGGCTGCTGGTTGGCTCATCCATGATCAGGATGTTGGCATCGGTGGAGAGCGCTTTTGCGATTTCGACCATCTGGCGTTTACCAACGGAGAGTTGGCCGGCCAGCGTCGTGGCCGATTCCTGAAGTCCAATTGCATCGAGCAGGCGTCGAGTCTCCTCGTAGATTGAGTTGGAGCTGAGAAAGCCGGCGAAATGCTTTTCTCGTCCCAGGAAGATGTTGGAGGCGAGGTCGAGGTTATCGCAGAGATAAAGTTCCTGATGGATCAGCGCGATCCCCGCTTCGTTGGCTTCCTGGACATTCGCAAACGCGGCACGTTGACCGTTGACGGTGAGCTCGCCAGCGTCTTCCGGTTGGATGCCGGCCAAAATCTTCATCAACGTGCTTTTGCCAGCGCCATTTTCGCCAATCAGGGCAAGGACTTCGCCTCGTCTAAGTTCGATCGAAACTTCCTGAAGCGCTTTGACTCCAGGAAAGCTCTTGGTGATCGACTCGGCAGTTAAAACGACAGGATCAGGCAAAGGACGATTCGTTTGATGGGGACGTCTGAGGAACTTCGTTCAGCAATTTGTTGTTGGGCTGAAGATTCGATGTTCTATGTTACTTCCCGGCTGCCAGGTTTGCCTTGAGCTCTTTTTCAAACTCATCGACATTGCTTTTGTCGATAGAGCGTGCGGGGACGTCAAGGTAAAAGTCGTCATTGAGGTCCGATTCATCGCCATTGATCAAGCGATGCAATACTTCGACCGACTTGTAGCCATACATGTAAGGGTTCTGAACAACGGTACCTTCACAGTTGCCTTCACGAATCTGTTTGAGTGTTTCAACATTTTCGTCGAAGCCAACGACCTTGATTTTCCCCAACTTGTCATCGCTTTTGAGAGCGGCAAAGATCTTGGGAGGGTTGTATTCGAAGAGCCCTACCATGCAACTGATGTCTTCATACTTGGCAAGCGCCTGTTCGGGTTGAGAGGTTTTGAGCGCTTCATCAAAACTGTCAACATAAGTCGCAAGGATCGTGAACTTGCTGCCTTCCGCAGTCAACTCATTGTCGATCGAGTCCTGTCGCGTCGAGTCTTTGGATCGACCAAGCAAACCGTCAATGACACCTTGGCGTCGGAGTCGTCCATTGAGTTGATCGACCGAGCCGATGAACAGGACGACATTGCCACCGTCTGGGCAAGCGCGTTTGACCAGATCAGCGACCATGAAACCGGCATCGTAGTTGCTCATCCCGATATAGAGTTTTCGATTCGATTTGGGGGCATCGGAGTCGTGGGTGATAAAGAACGCCGCCTCGCCGACCTGATTGAGAATGCTGGTTTGGTTGTCAGGGTCGACAGGACTGACGGCGATCCCTTGAAATTCGTTGGCGATCAATTTTTCAAGTTCAGCGTTCTGATTGCCAGCGCGGCCGCCTTCCGAATTTGGCATCACCACTTCGACTTTACAGTCCAAGTCGTTGCCAGCCTTCATGGCACCAGCTTTGGCGATATTCCAAAACTCGGCGATCCCGTTCGTCACATAGGCGATCTTGATCTTTTCGGTGCCGTTTTCGGAGTTGTCGTTCGACGCGTTGCTTCCGCCGCCACCATTATCCGGGCTTTCGGAATTGCCAGGGGTGCAGCCGGAAATCGTGAGCGCAAAGACGATGAAAAAGGCACTGAGCAGGTTAACGATCGATTTGTTCATTGGCTTGAATCTCCAGAAAGCAGGCAACAAGTCAACGATTTTAAGCGACAAGGAATCCATTCAAAAGCATTAACGGACCGATCCATTTCATAAACAGCAAAATCGCCAAGGGGACTGTCCGTGTCATCCGATCCATCGAGAAAGCTTGCGCCGTTGATGGGGTGGGGGGCAGAAGTGATCGAAAAAATGGTGGTCGGGGCCGGGTTCGAACCGGCGACACATGGATTTTCAGTCCATTGCTCTACCAACTGAGCTACCCGACCATTTTCATTTTTCGATCTGATGTGACAGAGCAAACCAGCGGAACTGAATTCACCAACTCAATGGTTAGCTCTCCATCGTGGCAACGATTGGGTGAATAAATTCACTCCAAACCCTTGTAGATTCCAATCGGGAAGTTCGAAAATGTAGTCGATGACTGGAAGTTCTGTCAATCGTCAATCGGCGAATTCAACGTGCGAAAAAGAAGAACTTTGAGCTGAAATTTCAAAAAAACGTCACGGTTTTATTTTTTTGAAGGCGAAAATGGCAATCACTTAACGTTTGGAATGAATGCGGTGATGTAGGAATCCAAAATTGTCAGTTATGCGGCCTCAGGCAATCATCCGTTTTCAAGTATGCTGGCTTTTATACCGACGAAACCGTACTCAATCGGGTACAACATCATCCGCTGTATCAAACCAAGATTCGGAGTCACGAATGATTGATCGAAACCTTGCCAAACGACTGATACCTTTGATTGGTGTTTGTTTTGTCTTGGGTCTGTTCATTTCACCCGCCAAGGCTCAAGTGAAGTACTCGCCTGAGCACCCCGAAGTCAAAGCGATGGCCGACGCGGCAATGGGCTCGCTTCGTGTGGGCGGAGATGTTGGCGAAGCGACGCTTTCGGCGTTGGCGATATTGCAGTACTACAAGCGCTACGAAGGCCGTGTTCCTAAGAATCATGCGGGGATCAACAACGCGATTGGCCAGATTCTCAAGATGTTTCCTGGCGGTGGAAATGGCAAAATCATGGAGCAAAGTGAATGCTACTTCCCTGCCCTCGCCTTGATTCTGTTGTGCGAATACGACGCCGTCAAATACGAAAAAGAGATCAATGAGTTGTTGGAGATGTTTAAGGATCGCCAGCGACCCACCGGTGCGTTTACTTACCTTGGGCAAAATAACACGGGCGATACTTCACAGACACAATTTGCCGCTCTGGCAATTTGGGTGGCCAAAACGAAGGGGTTCAACATCGATCTGCCGATGGCGGAAAAGACGTTGAACTGGCTTTGCACCATCCATCGCGGTTCCGGGCAATGGTCGTATAAATACACCGCTGGGGGCAGCAGCCAAACCAGTACCTTGTCGATGCAGGCCGCTGGTTTGAGTTCCGTTTACCTGATGGCTGACTGCCTGCAGCTGTACGCCAGACGGAAAGACATGACCAAGAATACTGGCGGCGAAGCTGGTCTGCCGCGAACCGTTCGTATTTGGATTCCGCCTAAAGAAGGGGCCTCGACCAAACGGGATGGTCCCTTGGTGAATTTTGATCGTGGGTTGTTGGGTGCCACGGTGAATGCTGGTAACCGTTCGCTCGAGTCGAGATTTCGCTACGACCTGAAGTCGTGGAATTACTATTACCTTTACGCGATCGAGCGATATGCGTATTTCCGCGAGCAAGCCGAAGGGGACACGGGCAGTGGCGTCTTCGCCGATTGGTACGATCAAGGAATTGAGTTTCTGAAGACCGAGCAACGAGGCGACGGAGGTTTTCCAAATTTTCAGATTGAGAACAAGCGAATTGCCACCGCTTTTGCTCTGCTGTACATGGTCCGAAGTTCCGAAATCATCAATTTGCCACCTGCGGATAGTCGTTTGCAGGGCAACAACAAATTCGCGACGGAAGGTATCCTGCGCGATTCGGGCGATGGGACAGTGTCGGAAGTGCGTCCCGAGCAAAACCTGCAAGATATGCTCAAAATGCTTGGCGATAAACAGGCCAATCAGGAGCAATTGGAGCGTATGGTGGCGGCCCTGAAAAAACAAATTGCTGAATTTCGAAAGAAAGACGATAAATCGCGTGGCGAAATCAAAGCCTTCTTGCGTTCCATGATTGGAGCCAAAAACTACTATCGGCGGATGATCGCGGTCAAGTTCCTCGCTGGTGAGCAGGATATGAATAACGTTCCTGCTTTGATTTATGGACTCAGTGATCCGGATTTACGCGTCGCAGTCGAAGCCCACGATGGGTTGAGATTGATCAGTCGAAAGATTGATTCGATGAAGCTTTCGGATCGAGCTGCGGCGAATGCCCGTCGAGACCCCGATGTCGTTGCGAAAGAAGCGGGATTAGAAGACGACATTCGCAGCGAGCTAGCTGCGATGGAGAGAAAGTGGGTTAAATGGTTCCTCTCAATTCGACCTGATGCTGAACTGCTCGGTTCGAACAACGACTCTAATTGACGGGTAGTCACTGCCTGCCAGTCAGGTCGAGGTTCAACTAAAGGGACAGCCAACGGATCGTTTGCATGTTCCTTTTTTTATGGGTGGGGAATCGATGACGACACATGATGAAAAGAAACTCGAACCAAGTCAGTTCGATCATGTTTTTGCGTGGATGCTGGCTGCAAACTTGCTTTGCAGTTTTCTGTTGATCACCTTTGCGACCATCTGGTATTGCACATTTGATGCGCCTTTGAATCGGAAAGTGATCGTGGGGATCACGGTCTCTCCGATCGATAGCGATGATGAGCCGGTTGAAGACGATTGGGTGGGCGACTTGGATTTTCCCGGGTTCACCGAAGTTTCTTTTGAAACGCTGGAGTCATCGTTACCTCGGATCGATGAAGCGATTGCCGAGCTGTCGCGACGAGCAGCTCAAGATGGACAAACAGGTGATGCCAACGGTGGAATACTGGGGGGCGGTCCTGGAAAACGTCTGCCAAAGAGTGTCGACCCGCCCAACGCGACGGATCGATGGATGATTCATTACCATTTGGACGATTTGGGAGGTTACGCGCAGCAGTTGGAGCATTTCGGCATTCAGATTGGCGTCGTGCTCGAAGAAGAGCAGACGATCTGGCGCGTATCCAATCTCACCGGCGGCAAGCCGACGCTGAAAAAATCAACACGCCAGCGGGAAAATCAACTGAAATCGGTCTACTTTCTCCATCCATCTGGAAGAGTGAAACGTTGGAGCCAAGCGATCGCGGAATCAGCGGGCGTTTCGATGGAGAATGCCTTTACCGTCGAATTTTATCCGTTACAAACTGTGTCAGAGTTAGCTCAACTGGAGTCCGCAGAGGTCCTCCGGCAGGGCCGGTCGGTCGACGAAGTTGCAAAAACCGAGTTTAAGTTGAAACAAGTCGATGGCGGGTTCAGGTTTGTTGTTCACAATGTTGAGTACCGCTGACCTATTCAGCGATGCCGGGATCTGCCGGCCTGTCGACTTACGTTTTCCTTCTTCGTCAGAAAGCCACAGTCTTTATCGATGAGTTCCGATTTTTCAAACCGCATAAAACCAAATCTGAGAGTCGAGACGCAAACGTCTTCGTACGACCGGGTGAATGCTGCGTTGCTCGCCGCGCTCATCCTGTTTGGATTTTTGTTTTCCGTGTTGTTTCTGATCTGGCTGACCACGATCGTTGACTTCTCGCGTCCAACCGATGGTCCGATGGTTTTGGCGATCGACGAGCCAGGCGATGAAAAACCGGAAGGTGAAACCGACGATGTTCTCGAGCCGGGTGTGGAAGAGTTTCCCGAGGTCGAAACGCCTCAACTTGCTCAAGCGCTCGAGGCGGTCACAGATGCGGTTTCTTCGGTGCGAGCGTCACTCGAAAAACGGAGTGGTAGTGCGGCGGTCATGGGCCGCGGACGTGGATTCGGTTCCCGCGATGGTGGTCCAGGTTCTGGAGGTGATGGCATCCCGGAACATAAACGCTGGAAGATCAGCTACGAAGCATCTGACATTGACACTTACGCCCAGCAGCTCAGCTTTTTGCAAATCGATTTGGGCGTCGTCAACGAAACCAAACAAGAGATCGTCCGAATCGCTGATCCGGGTGGAACGAAATCTAAAACGAACACGACTCGCGAAGAGCAAAACAAAGCCAAAGCGTTGTTCTTTATGCATGAAAAACAACGTATGAAACGTTGGGATGTCGAACTTTGCACCCAATCCGGTGTTCAGGTCAACGGCGCATTTACCGTTCAGTTCTACACCGAGCATGCCCGAAATCTGGTTCGCGTCGCGGAGGCGGCCAAGTTAAAAGGGACAGGGAAAACTGTGGTCGACGTGCAGAAGACATTTTTGAAGGTCGTGCCGGATGGGAATGGCTTCAAGTTCGAGGTGACCAACATCGAATACCGCTGATCATCGCTTGCCGCAAAAACTCACTCTTTTGCAGCATGCGACACAAACCGTGTCGATCGCTTCAGTTAGACTTGACTCCTCCCAAAAACGACATCGCAAACCATGGAATGATACCTGAACATTCGACTCGCTCTGCCGTTGGAATGCTTCCAGATCAAGCCAAATCGCAGTCAAAATTGAAATCAATTAACGTAACCGTTTGAAAGACAAATCCAGAGGAACAATGGATCAAGTATTTAGCATTTTGGGGAACATCATTTATGTGATCATGTTCCTGATCGCGCTCTGGGGAGCGTACTGTGTCGTCATGGTTGGAGCTCGCGTTCGGCAAAAACAATTTGCCAACGAGGCCAAGCAATCCGAGTTCCTCGAAGCTGTTGAGGATCCGCTGACACGTGGTGACTACGATTCGGCGGCTCAGGTTTGCGAAGGGGACCGACGGGCGATGTGCCAGTTGTCACAGTTGGCAATCGAGAACCGAAAACTCAGCTTTGTCAAAGTCCAACAGCTCGTGGCCGACCGCTTTCAACGCGATGTCTTGCAAGACCTTGAGTATCGGCTGAGTTGGGTCTACACGGTAATCAAAGCGGCACCGATGATCGGGCTGCTGGGAACCGTCCTCGGGATGATGGCAGCGTTTGCGAAACTTGCTGATCCCAATGCGACGGTCGAAGTTTCCAAGCTGGCCCAGGACATTCAATTCGCGCTGATCACTACGGCATGTGGACTGTCCATCGCCATTCCACTGGTCCTCTGTACTGCGTACATCAACGTCGCCATCAAAAAGATGGAAGACCTGGTTCAGTATGGCGTTAACCAGTTCCTGGAAATGTTCAAAGAAGCCAAGCGTCGTTATCCCAACAAATAGTTGGCGGCGTTTTTGTAGGAACAGCATGACACGAAATGAGCTTTACGGCGGGTAGTTGTTAAATGGCGGAAGAAACAGGTGGTATCGAGCTTCCCAAGCGGCAGCGAAATCCAGACGACGGTGAACTGGACATCACGCCGATGATCGACGTGACCTTCCTGCTGCTGGCGTTCTTCGTTGTGGTCTCCAAAATGGACCCGCAAGCGGCTGTTCCATTGCCGATGGCCAGTTACGGAGAGTCGATTTCGGAAAAGAACGCTGTGACTTTGATTCTGGTCGTCGATCCGAGCAACTCCGATCGGCCCATGATCTACAAAGGGACATCGATGAGCGAAGATTCGTTGGTTGGTGATGGCGACGAAGAAGCGCAGGAACAAGACATTGCTGAATGGGTAGAGAACGAACTGTTTGCCAACCCCACCAAGGATGCGGTGATTATCAAAGCGGCGGGTAATTGTAAAACCAAGATGGTGGAGTTGGTTAAACGGGGCGTCTCCAAATCTGAGTTGGCTCGGTCCGAAGGCAGGCGACTGTTCATCGGAATCGAAGAAGAACAATAGTCTCGGTCATTTAGAAACAGGTGCAAAGTCATGAGCGACGAACACGATCCTGAAAATCAGAACGATGGCGATAGCGACAACGGCCAGACTCCGCAATTCGGTCTCAATGAGCCAACGGGTCAGTTTGCCGATCTCGATAACCAGCTCGACGACCCATCCGGTGGGAATCGTGAGCAGGGTGATGCCGCGCCAGTTCCTGTCGTCGATGATGACATCAAGTATAAAAATATGGGTTGGAAGGGGCTGGACGACGAAGAGGAAGAGCCCGACGAAGAGGATTTGGGGGTTTCCTTTCGAGACAAAGAATCGATCCCGGAAGACGAACTCGACATGACCCCCATGGTCGACGTAACCTTCCTGCTGCTGATCTTCTTCATGGTGACGGCATCGTTCACGATCCAAAAGTCCCTGCAGCAACCCCACGCCAAATCGGATTCGCCGTCGATAAAAAATACCGAGGAAGAAGATCCGGTCGACGATTACGTACAAGTGTTGATCGACCAGACGAACACGTTTTATGTGACCACGCGCGACGTCGATGAACTTGAGTGTCCCAGCGAAAGCGAGATGCGTGCACGGGTCAAAGACGGTTTTGAAATTCCAAACGTCACACGCTTGATCATTGTCGCTCACCTGGAATCACTGCACTCCAAAGTCGTCACCGCATGGGATGCCGGGGTCGTCAATGGAGCCAATCAGATCGAGATTCAAACGACCGAAGAGGACTACTAGCTGGCTCATGTAAGCGACTCGGCGCCACCAGATTTGACAGCACACAAAGATACCCAAACCATCCATCAGAGAAATTCGCAATTCATTGCGGCTCCCGAAACGGGATAAGGAAAATCACGAGAATGACACCAAGTCAACTGTTAGCAAGAATCGAGGCACTGGGAATCGTCGGCGAGAAATATCTTGCCAAGATTCGCAAACAGATCGAACACCCCGAGAAGGTTGTCAAGCCGAAGGCGATGATCAGCTACTTGCTGAAAAAATCGCAGATTACTCAGGCTCAGGCTAAGGAATTACTCGCTCCGCCTACCGAAGACGAGATGCAGGTGGTTCAGCAGGTGGAGAAAGAGTACGACACAGGTGCTTTAATCGGCGCCGAAGAGATGGTGGAACCGATCGTTGAGCCGATTGTTGAGCCGATTGCCGAACCGGTTGCTGTTGTCGAACCGATCGTAGAGCCCTTGCCGGTCGATGCCACCATGATGGATGACGGCAGTTACCTCGAAGGTGACGTTGAAGTTGTTGACGTCCAACCGATCGAAGAGCCGATGGTGGTCGATCCGATGGTCGCGCCACAGCCTCCTTTAAATGACCCAATGGGTGGGCTCAATGGAGGTGGCTACGACGACGCAGGGCTGGGTTCCGGAGCCTACGCCACTCATGGGAGTGGTCCACAAAAAACGATGCCCTCATTCGCTGGAAAAAGAGATTCCTCCGATCAATTCAAAACCAAATGGCTGTACATCGGCTTCAGTATTCTCGGTTTGGTGCTGATTGGTACCGGGCTCTTCTACATTTTGCTCGAGTCTCAAACACCCGACCAGATGCTCGAAGCGGTCAACGATGCCTATGTCGCTCAAGCCTACCCCGACTGCGTGAAAAAGTCAGACATGTTTTTGGAAAAGTTCCCGGATCATGCCGAGGCAAATACGGTTCGTGCTCGCCGCGTCCACAGTATCTTGCGGGGTACGTTTGGTTCAAAAGGTTATGCGGAGCTGATTCCACAGGCAGACAAGCTACTGGGTGAGCTGGCGCAAGAAAAAGATACCAAGATCGATCTGATTCGAGATGACATGGCCGTGATCCTGCCAACCGCCCTGCTTAGTTTGACAGAACGAGCGGCGACGTCGATGGTCTCCGATGGAAACAACATTGACGTCGACAGCATGGAGAAGGAATACGCTCAGCTGTTGGAATACAAAAAAGTCATCGACAACCCGGTCTACATTGCCAACTCAAAAAAGAAGATGAGTTCGGTTGCCAATAATCTTGATGGAGCAAAAAACAATTTGCAGACCATTGAAGGCTTGATCAAAAAAGAGAAACAGTACTTGGCGTCGCTGGAAACGATCGCCTCTCTTCGTGAAGAGAGCAAAACGGACGAAGCTTTCAACGCGTATCGCGAGTTGACCCGGTTATATGGCGACATCGCCGCGAGAAAGCCAATTCGTGATTTAATGCTGACGATCAGTCAGAAAGAATCTGAGCTGGTGGAGTCCGTTGCGTTGGATCTCGTTCCAACTTCTGCTCCGCGAAAAAGCAGCATCGAATCGACCGTCGTGTTGGCATCCACGTATGGAAAGCCGGTCAAGGCACTTGAAGGCGAAGTTGTTCCATTTCTGGTCGATGGCTCGGTTTATGGTGTCGACGCGGGAACGGGTGAACTCGCCTGGCGACAATTCGTGGGTTACCAGACTCGAAACCAACCCGTCGCGATTGATGCTGAAAGGTTGTTGATTTCGGACCAGCTGCATCATGATTTGATTTGCGTGAAAACAGCGACGGGAGAAATCATTTGGCGACAGGAGATTGGCGAACCATTTGCTACGCCGGCAACCAATGATAATGCCGTGGTACTGTCGACGACGAATGGGCATGTGATTGAGTTGAATCCGATGACGGGCGAGTTTCAGCACGCCTCCAAGTTGCCCCAAGCGACCAACGCGCCTGCCCTCATCGGTGAGCGTGATCCTTACATCTATCAAGTCGGATCGTATTCAAACCTGTACGTGATTTCGACCAAGACGTTTGAGTGCGACGAAGTTTATTCGCTGAGCCATGACAAAGGCTCAATCGTCATTCCCCCGATGCAGTGGACGGGCTATATCTTGGTCGCCCAAAACGGCGGAAATCACTGTGATCTTCACGTCTTCAAGCCGACAAAGAACGGTACCGGGCTCAAACGAGTCCAGTTCATCCCTGCAGCAGTTGACTCTCAGGTGACCACGCCATTTGTTCGAGCCGGTCGAACGCTTTTGATGATCGGTGACAATGGACAAATCCAGATGATGGAGATCGATCCAAGCAACGAATCGTCGCCGATTCAGGTGCTTGGCAAAACACGATTTGGTGATTCGGGGGATATCAAGCCGTTTCTTTCCGCTGAAGGATCGTTTCTCTGGATTGCCAGCGACGGCATCATGAACGCCAAAATTCGTCGTAACCAAGGCACGATCAATCGCGATGTGTCCGCCGAGAGTCGCGATGAGTTTCTGAGTCGTGCTGTCAAGCTGGACGATTACGTGTTGCACATTCGTCGACGTGTCAATTCCGGGATGCTGACAGCCTGTCTTGCGAACAAGGATTCACTCGAGCCCGTTTGGTCGACCGATTTCGGTGGTGATTTGGCGGGTTCGTTGGTCGAGCGCAACAACAAAATTGTTGCTGTCAGTAATCAAGGCGACCTGTTTCAGATTGATGACTCGGCAGTTTCCAAAGGCTATGCAGACCCGCCGCTCCGCGCCAGCACGGTCGTCGAAGATTTGCAGTTTTCCTCAATGATTGAGTTTGGCGATCAGCGATTGGCAGCGACGGGCCCGTTTGGCAAAAGCGACATGTTGTTCTTTGATGGCACAAAAACCAAACTGGTTTCGATTAGTCCACCAGCCAATCAGCCGACCAGCGGGGCACTGGCAATGGATGGACACATGTTGATCCCGTCGGCAACCGGATATGTTTCGGTAGTCACGCCGCGCAACGGGACTTTGCGAGGTGCACCGTTCCAGCGACCGGTGGGTCCCGAGTCCGTCATTGACTGGCTTGACCCCGTCAGAGTTCGAGACGGTGTTGTGGGGTTGGCGTCCGCAGAGTCGAAAGGGGAAGTCAGCAAGCTGTATCTGATTTCAACAGAAAACGAACAGCGAGTCTCCGAGATTGGATCGCTGGAAGTGCAGGCTCCGTTTAAAAATCGAATCGCGACCGACGGTCAATCGATTATCGGCGTTTTGGATAACGAGGACGCCGATCGATTGGCATTGTTCTCGACCACGACTCCGATTGCTATCGGCTCGGAAGTTGAACTGGATGGAGAGTGTGTGGAAGGGCCGTGGCTCACAGACGCCGGCGTCTTTGTCAAACTGGACAATGATCGGCTGTATTGCTTCAAGCCCGATTTGACCAAGAAGTGGTCGATTGAAGTACCCAATATTCGATTCGCCTGTGCCCCGGAAATTGCCGGTGCCAACTTGCGATTGGTCTACCAAAATGGAACCGTCGCCTTGCTTAATCCCAGTGATGGGGAAACCATTGCAAGTGTCGATCTGGAGCAGCCAATCAACCACCGTCCGCTAAACGTTGGTGGCAAGATTTATCTGAGTGGACTCGACGGTACAATTCATGTTTACAACCCTCAACAATAGTCCCAACGTCAGGGCGGTCATACGGCCATTCCTGCGGTCAAACTTCGACAGATTGATTCATCCATGAGACGGAAACTGACAGTTCAAACCGCCGCTCAATGGTTGCCTTCCATCGGCGGCTTCGTGCGGTGTGCCGCCTTCGCAGCGCTCATGTTGTGCGGCGTTCTGGTTCAAACCGAACACGCGAACGCGCAATGGCTGAAAAAGGGCTATTCCGAGCTGAAGCGACCGTTGATCGATGGAACTCCATTCGATTTGTTGGTGTTGAACAAGAACGGTGAAGAAGCGATTTTGAAGATCAAACCGTTGGGTGACGCCATGCCCAAGTTTCCATTGGAAACACGTGGCCAGCTGATCTTTGAGCTGTTTGCAGGACTCGATGAAAAACTCGAGGTTCCCTACAACAGTATCGAACGTATCGAGACGTATAACGATTTGTTGGTGAGTGAGGCTGAAGGTTGGATTGACTCTAAGCAATATGCAAAAGCGTTTCGCAATCTGTTGTACGTTTACGACAACGGGGGCAAGTCGGATCGGCAATTGGTGGACACACTTACGCGTTGCATGTTTCTCGACGCGACGCAAAACTTTAAGGCGGGTGAGTTTGAGTTGTCATTGACGATGTTCGAAGACATCTACGCGCGTGACCCGAATTTGAGTCTCCCTGATTTTAAAAACACCAAACTGATCGAAATCATTCTGCAGTGCTACAACGGAATCATTCAGAAAAAGTTTGACGCTGAAGAGTATCTCACGGTCCGCAACAATGTGGCTTCGGTCGTAAAAAAGTACCCAGACGATGCGGTCAGTTTGAAACAGTTTTGGGAAAAGGCCTTTTTGGCACGCAGCAATGAGCTGCTAGAAAAATCGAAACGACTCGCCGTCGATGGAAAGGGCCGGGAAGCACATCTTGCGGCGCGGCAGGCCGACCAGATGGTTCCAGATCGCCCGGAGGTCATGGCGCATCAAGAAAAGCTGCTGCAGCAGTACCCATTGATTATCGTCGGGGTTAGTGAGTCGATGTCCGACGCGAACCCTTCTCGAATCGAAAACTGGGGAGCACGTCGCGTCGGTCGATTGACCAAACGAATGATGGTCGAGATGACCGGCCTCTCAGATGAAGGTGGTAAGTATACGTTCCTCAATGGAACCATGGAGCGTATCGATGACGCGGGAATGCAGTATACGCTGGAGCTGAATGGCACCACGTCCCGATTTGCCGTGCCGCCAATTGATTCCTACGAGGTCTCGATGCGGCTGTTGGAACTCGGTCGACCCGACTCGCCGATCTACAATCAGGCGTGGGCCAAAGTCATCGATCGTGTCTATGTCGAAGATGAAAAACGGATCACGTTCAAATTGCGAACACCCGTCGTTCGCCCCGAAGCCCTGTTGCAAGTTCCGTATCACGATGATGGTGTGCAAAACGGTGCCTATGTTTTGGCTGGAGAAACCGAAGGCATTTCAACATTCGAGTTGAACCCGCTGTATGAGCCGGTTGAAGGTCGTCAACATCCAGTGATCATCGAACAAAAATATGGTGCTGCTTCGTCAGCCGTCGATGATCTCGAGCGAGGAAATATTGATGTTGTGGATCGTGTTTCCACCGCAGATGTGGCTCGATTAAAAGAAAATCCGGACATCGTCGTGCGATCCTATATCCTGCCTAGTGTCCATTTTTTGGTGCCCAAAATTCGTCATGACGAACTCAAAGACAATTTGTTCTTTCGCAGCGGATTGTCACATACGATTAACCGTCGGCAGATCGTCGATGAAGTGATGTCCGGTGGAACGGTCGTCAGTGGCAGCGAGCCATTGAGTGGGCCTTTCCCGATTGGTTCAGATACCAACGATCAGATTTCCTACGGTTCGGACATGCGAGCCAAACCGTTGGCCTTCAACACCGAATTGGGAATGGTGTTGATCCAGCTGTCGCTTCAAGCCGACCCGCCTCGTCGCCCGGAACCATTACCACCACCGACTTTGGTGTTGGCTCATCCTCGATCCAGTTCGGCTCGAAATGCCGCATCAGCCATCGCCAGAGCTTGGTCGCAAGCCGGAGTCCCAACCTCAACGCGTGAGTTAAAAGATGGCATGACGCTTCCGCCTGACGACGAGTGGGACTTTCTGTATATGGAGATCGTGGTCGAGGAACCATTGGCCGATGCCAGCAAGATGATCGGCGTGCACGGATTTGCCAAAATCGTTTCCGCTCCAGTCGAACAAACGTTGCGGCTACTTGACTACGCACGTAGTTGGCAGGCCGCTTGCTCCGCTTTGCGACGATTGCATCGCCAAATTCGAGTCGACCTGTCGGTCATTCCACTTTGGCAGATTACCGAAAACTACGCGTATCGAAACACCATCCGCAATGTTGGCAGAGACCTGATTCACTTGTACCAAAATGTGGATCGATGGAAAATCGATTTACGTGCTGAGGAGGAAGAAGAAAATGAGTAGATCGACCCCCTCGCAATTCGCAATGAGTCTTGTCACTCGAATGGCCGGAGTCACCTTGGCGGTAGCGATTGTTTTTGTGGCGTCTGGAGCCAACACGGTTTTTGAGAACCGGTTGCCAACTCCTAGACAAGGCGATAAACAAACTGCGAAACAAAGTAACCAATCGAGCAAAGCTAAAGACGACAAAGACGATCAAGACGAAGAAACCAAACGAGAGCTGCTGCCTTGGGAAATCTTTCATCCCGACTTCGAAGATACCGATTTCGATGGGACGGAGAATCGAGCTTGGGAGTACCGACCCTACAAAGTTGCGGTCTGGTTTTGCCTCGATGGATCTCCATTGTTGGAAGCCAACTATCTGGCCATTTCCGCAGAAGTCACTCAGCAATCAGAGTTAATGGACCCTTGCGGTTGGGACTTGACGACCGGTCGTGCCCCTGCGAAATTCCGAAGCAAGTTCATCCGCTACCTGGAAACGCCAGAACGCTGTTTCGGCTTTGATGACACGGCGACGATTGAAAACTTTGACAAACTGATGATCGTCTGCCTGGAATCGAAGAACTCTCGGATTCAGTCTCGAGTTCGCGAGTTTGATGTGCAGACGCAACAATGGGGTCCGATTAACGATCGGGTCTTTGCATCGGCCAGCATGGTGGCTAGCGGCTTGGCAAAATCAATCGCCGTTTCATTCATGCCGCTTGCTCGCATCGATCGTGTCACGGAAGTCGAATACAACGATGAAAAAGGAACGAAACGCCGGCGTGATGAAGTCGTGATGCAAGTTCGCGCTGTCAAAAGTTGTCTTCGAACCGTACTCAAAGAGAAAGCGTTGCTCGAAACCAGTGACGCGGATACGACCCAAGGCGATTTACCCGCCAGTGCTGCTCCCGCAGAGGATGGTTCTGATGGTGATGGCCAAGAATCAGATCGCGACGACGATCGTTTCGTCTGGGTTGCCGAAAAGGCCGATACGGCGCCGGCGTTTTTAAGTGATTCAGATCGATTGCTGCCGATCATTCGTCGGACCGACCGCAAAGGGAACCTGATCAAGCTTGAACCGATCGAGTTGACGTTTTTGACAATCGATTCGATTGAAGAAGCGGTTGTGCGATCGTCCATTCAGTCATCGGCGCGAGCCCCGCTGTCACAACGTGCCAGCAAGCGAGCTCAAAAGTTGGCGTTGGTCATTCGACCACCGGCCAACCCGACCACGCTTCGGTTGATTTCGCGCGATGGAGAGACGTTGCTGGAAGGCTTTGAAATCTATTCACGTAAGCCAGGTCAATTGCGTGACGAAGCATCTGAGTTTCTGGGAAAAACGGATTGGCGTGGTGAGATTCAAGTACCTCCTTCCGAGGACGGACTGCGTTTGATCTATGTAAAACGAGGTAATCGACCACTGAAAAAGATCCCGATCATTCCTGGTTTGTACTCGAGTGTTGAAACAACGCTGCCAAACGATGAAACGCGACTTTATGCAGAAGGCGTCTTTAAGGGGCTCGAAAACGAAATCCTTGGCTTGGTGATCCAACGTAAAGTTGCTGAAGCGGAAGTCGAAACCGCACTTAAAAAAGGGATCGCAACCAAAGCGCGTGCGGCCAACGAAGAATTGCGTGATCTCGATACTTACTCAGACTTGAAAATCCGCGTCAACACGCAGGCGGAAGATTTGAAGTTTCAAACAACCGATACAAGAGAGCGAGGGTACATTCAGACCCAACGACAAACGTTGGGTGCGATTCTCGAGAAGCAGATGCAATTGAGCCCCGAACAAGAGTTGCTGGAAAAGGTTCAGGATATTTCGGCCAAATCACGCGAAGAAGCCAAGCAGAAGAAATCCGATTCCAATTCCGAGTAGTTACCACTGGTTACGAATTCCGTTCGAGGAGCCAACCATGCACGCAATCAACGTCGGCGAAAAACTGAAGTCGTTTTCAGAGCATTGGCACCCTCGCAGAATAGCTGTTCTCGATGAGATGCAGGTCATCGTCGCCAAGATCAGCGGTGAGTTTGTTTGGCATCAGCATGACCACGAAGACGAGCTCTTCTTCGTGCAGAAAGGGACGCTGTTGATGCAGTTTCGCGATCGAACCGAAACCGTTGAGGAAGGTGAACTGATTGTGGTACCCAAAGGAGTTGAGCACTGTCCCAAAACGCGCGATGGGGAAGAAGTCCATCTGCTGTTGATTGAGAAGTTGAGTACCAAACATACTGGCGAACTTCAAACCGAACTAACGGTCAACGAGTATCCAGCGATTTGAGCCTTCCGGTTTCAAACCGTTGCGCAGGTCGACTACCGGCCGGCTTGCGCCGGTCCGCTACTTGATTGATCCATGTAGCGTTTGGGCGCAAGCCCTCCGGTGAAGTAGCGTTGCGCAGGTCGACTACCGGCCGGCTTGCGCCGGTCCGCTATTTGATTGATCCATGTAGCGTTTGGGCGCAAGCCCTCCGGTGAAGTAGCGTTTTTGCGCAAGCCCTCGTTGCGAAACGTGAACGATTTCGGTTACGCCGAATCGTTCGATGGCGGCAGGTGAGAATAGTGGTAATAGCGGGGTAACCGGACTCTTCACCATGTAAGCAGTACGTAATTTCACAGCCTCGGATCGGTTTTCCTCAATTTTCCGCACTAGCCAAACATCTTGCTAGTCGAGTATGATGGAAGAGCTGAAAACGGCATAATCGTCGGTTTTTGCGGGCGATTGCCGTCCGACCCAAGACCTTTTTCAGCCAGTTGGGGCAGCCTTGATCGCCCCAAAAATGATGTTTCTTGAAGGAACGGTTCGTCAAATGAGCGAAACCCCTGTCAACGTTGAGACTACGATTCGATTGCAAGACATGCATTCCGGACAGGTTGCCAAAGTCGTTTCGATCTCAGGTAATCCCCAGGAGATTGCACGAGTCGCTGCGATGGGACTGCGAACTGGGGCCGTAATTTCGATGACACGTGGCGGGATCACTTGTATCGTGCAATTTGTCAATGGAAGTCGGCTCTGCATTCGAATGTCAGCTGAGTTGGAAATTTACGTTCAGCCCTTCTAAGTTGCTGCTTGTCGCGATGCCGCTGATCTGTTCTGTCGTCCTGGCCCTCCGGCCCATTTCAACTCAAAATTCTTAAGCGACCGATAGATGAAGTTGATGGCTCAGTCAGATTTGTCTGGGAACGCCAAACCGGCATCCGTCGTCGTGTTGGGTAATCCCAACGCCGGAAAATCAACTTTGTTCAATGGCCTGACAGGCATCAAGCAACAGGTCGGGAATTATCCCGGCGTGACGGTCGAAAAACGGTCTGGAAAATTCAAAGCCGACGGCCACACGTTCGAGCTGATCGACTTGCCAGGCACCTACAGCCTCGCGCCGAACTCGCCCGAAGAGATGCTGGCAGTCAAAATCCTCTTGGGCAATGAACCGGCCGAAACAGAGCCGGACGTCATCCTCTGTGTGGTCGATGCAAGCAACCTTGAACGCAACCTGTTTTTGGTCAGTCAGGTTTTAGAACTTCAACGCCCGACGGTCGTCGCGTTAAACATGATTGACGTAGCGCAACGACGCGGCATTCAAATCGATTGTGCGGCTCTCGAAGGTGTCTTGGGCGTTCCCGTGGTTCCGGTTCAGTCCAAGAATCGAATTGGATTTGACCAGCTGAAATTGGCATTAGTCAAAGCGTTAAATCAGTCCCCCAAACAGTTGCATGACCCGTTTGAGGCGGATCTGAAAAAGCGAATCGAACGACTTGAAAAATCCTGCCCCAATGATTGTCAGTTAAAACGATTCACGATCACACGGATGCTGTTTGATACGGACGGCTTCATGTTGGACCAGCTTAAGTCTGAATTGGATCCTGAAATCATCGAGACGGTCAAACGCGAACAGGTCCAGATGGTGACCTCGGAGCAAAAAGGATTTGAAAGCGAATCACACGCGCGGTACTCTTGGATCAAGCGGCAACTCGACTCGATCGTGACTCAGTCGGAAGTACCCGCCGGACCTTCGTGGACTGATCGGTTGGACGATATTCTGACGCATCCAGTTTACGGACTGTTCATTGCCTCTGCCGTTTTGGTCGTCTTGTTCCAGCTCGTTTTTTGGATCGCTGAACCGGCGTCCGGGATGATCGACTTGCTCAACGGCGGGCTGGCTGCACTGGTCAATCAGGTCATTGCTCCTGGAACCTTGAACTCGTTGCTGGTGGATGGGTTGATTGCAGGAGTCGGCGGCGTGTTGGTGTTCTTGCCGCAGATCGTGCTGTTGTTTTTTATTCTTGGCGTTTTGGAAGACTCGGGCTATCTCGCGCGAGCCGCTTTCTTGTTGGATAAATACCTTTCGCGACTTGGACTCAGCGGCGTGACGTTGTTCCCGCTGCTTTCCTCGTTCGCTTGTGCGATCCCGGGCATCATGGCAACGCGTGTGATCAAGGACCCTCGCGAACGGATGATCACCATATTGATTGCACCATTGATGAGTTGCAGTGCACGACTACCGGTGTACGTGTTGTTGATCGCAGCATTTGTGCCAGCCCAGTCGTATTTGGGCGGGTGGATCGGACTGCAGGGGCTGACCATGTTGGCGATGTATCTCGTCGGGATTGTTGCTGCAATTTTTGTTGCTTGGGTGCTGCGGCTGACGATGTTTCAGACCACCGCATCATCGTTTGTGCTGGAACTTCCCTCATACAAGATTCCAAGTATCCGCAACGTGTGGCAGCGAATGTTTGACGGAGGTTGGGCGTTTGTG
Source organism: Planctomycetota bacterium (assembly GCA_038534355.1). Classification (GTDB taxonomy): domain Bacteria; phylum Planctomycetota; class Planctomycetia; order Pirellulales; family Pirellulaceae; genus Mariniblastus. The sequence goes on along the minus strand of JBCAWX010000001.1, from coordinate 280,433 downwards.
CGAGATGCGGGCACGATCATCGTTTGTGTCACCATCATTGTCTGGGCCGCCGCATATTTTCCCCAAGTTGATTTGGAGAATCCGCCACAAGCAATCGCCGCCGATGTTCAGCAGGTGAACACCGCCGAAGCGACATTGAAGCAACTGGGCGATGTGGAAACGGATGAGTCACTTGAGCTTGCCGCCAAGGCAAATGCTGCGAACAATCGAATTGCGGCCTATCAGCTGCGACAGAGCTTTTTGGGACAAGCGGGACAATTCATCGAACCCGTTGTCAGGCCACTTGGCTGGGATTGGCGGATTGGAAGTGCCGCAATTGCTTCGTTTCCGGCACGCGAAGTGATTGTCTCAACCATGGGAGTTATTTTTGGATTAGGTGGCGACGTCGCCGAAGACTCTGAAACGCTACGCGGAAAGTTAAAATCAGCCACATGGGAGAACTCAGACCGGCCGCTGTTCACGTTGCCAGTCGCATTGTCCATCATGGTGTTTTTCGCTTTGTGTGCTCAATGCGTTTCGACGTTGGCTGTCATTCGCCGAGAGACGAATTCGTGGCGTTGGCCCATTTTTACATTCACTTACATGACGGTGCTTGCCTATCTCGCTGCCTTGGTGACATTCCAGCTGGCTCGTCTGATTTGGGGATAGGTTGTTGAGTAAAGAGGTTGCTCAGCGGAATGAAGAATCGATACGATACCAGCACGGACTAACGGTTTAAAACGATGATTGACTGGCAAACTGCAATATCACTCTTCATTGTCGCTTTGGCGATCGTGGCAGTGTTACGCAAGTCCTATCAGTCGCTTGCGGGAGTCTCAGGTGCTCGTTCTTGCGGTGATGGTTGCCAGTCATGTCCGGCAAGCCAGACCAATCAACGAGGCCTTAAGCGAGTTGAGTTGATTGAGCTGTCAGTGTCTTCTGGTTCTGATTCGGCGTCGCGGAAAAATGAGAATTAACAAAAGTCCACTCGGGCAAGAGTGCCCAAGCTACGGTTCGATTGGTCACTGAATCGTAGGATAGCCACTCTTGGCTGTCACGAATTTGGGTTCGTGTTGACCAACACGTTCTCGGTTTGAGTGGCGATTTCCAAATGAGACTTAACAATGGTCCACTCGGGCAAGAGTGCCCAAGCTACGGTTTGTACGGGCAAGAGTGCCCGAAGTGCCCAAGCTACGGTTCGTTGGACAAATGAACCGTAGGATAGCCACTCTTGGCTGTCATGAATTGCCAACACGCGAGACACTTGTGTTCGACACGCGGTTAAATCCCGCCCTCACACTTGCTGGAAAATTTCCTTATGCCCCGCGCATTCCGGCTAAAGCTCGGGACTACGAACATTGGAACCGTTTTGGGGACAAAGAATCGCCCAATATTTTCAACGCAAAAAAGGGCCGTTTGGAAATGGGTTAACCCACAACCATTCGGCCCTCGTTGAATCATTGTCGCCGGCTCCAGACCGATGGGCGGTCGGAGCTGGCATCCAAAAACTTACAGGTTTCCGCGTTTTGCCTGTTCCAATTCCAGCGACTCAAACAGCGCCTTGAAATTTCCTTTGCCGAATGACTCGCTGCCACGGCGACAGATGATTTCAAAAAACAACGTCGGACGATCCTGCAGTGGCTTGGTGAAAATCTGCAACAAGTAACCTTTGTCGTCACGATCAACCAATAGCCGCAAGTCCTTGACCGCTTTGATATCTTCGCTGATCTCACCTACGCGATCCCAAACGATATCGTAGTAGCTTTCCGGAATATTGAGGAAGTCAACGCCCCGCTTACGCAATTGCCCGACGGTGTTGATCTCGTCTTTGGTTAACAGCGCCAAGTGTTGAATGCCGGGCGTTTGGTTATGCCAGTCAAGATACTCTTCGATTTGGCTTTTGTTGCGTCCTTCGGCTGGCTCGTTGATTGGAATCTTGATCAACTCGCGACCGCTATCCATCACCTTGGACATGAGTGCCGAATATTCGGTCGAAATATCTTTGTCATCAAAGTGCTTGAACAGCTTGAAGCCCAAAACGTCTTCGTACCATTTGACCCAATGATCCATCTTTCCCATTTGGACATTGCCAACGCAATGATCAACATAAAACAGTCCAGTTGGATTGGCTCGGTTGTATTCATTGATCGCTAGATCATCCATGACCTTAAAGGTCGGCAGAAACGGTCGTCCTCGCTCTTTGACATTCTCCAACGCATAGGCGCCAGTTCGAGAAATAAATGAATGGACGACACGGCCAAATGTTTTGACTCCCGACTTGACTACAGTTCCAAGCTCATCTGTCATCTCAACTGGTTCGTAAGCGGACTCGGCTCCGTTTTTGAGTGCTTGGTCATATGCCGCGACCGAGTCTTCAACGGTGAACGCGATATCCTTGATGCCATCACCATACAGCGTGACTTCTTTTTGAGCTGCATGGTCGGGCTTCAAACCGGTTGTCAAAATGAAGCGGATGTTGCCTTGAGTGAGAAGGTAACTTGCCGCATCCCGAACTCCGGTGGTTAAGTCCGAGACTTGCTCGATCTCGAACCCGAACGCTTGAGCGTAAAAGTAGGCCGCTTGTTTGGCATTGCCAACATAGAACTGAACGTAATCGACATCGACCAACTTAAGTGGGTCGACAGCGGTTCCCGCTGGGGAAGGTGAGGTGGTGCTCATAATATATTTATCTCAATTTTTTGGGTTTTAGGCACGCCAAAAGGGGACTTCTCCTCCGATGACGCGTGAGCGAATTCTAACACAAAGAAGAAAAATGAGCAGGTCGCGAATTTGCGATATCGGCTGGATTTGGCAGGCAAGCGGTGACTCAACGCGATATTAGATGCCCAGCATTTGTGCAATTGAGGAGGGAAATGGAACGCGGTTGGCGTCAAGCGGTTCAGGTGTTGGTAGTCCCGAGCTTTAGCCGGAACGCGCCGGGCGCAAGGAATTTTTCTAGCAAGTGTGAGGGCGGGATTTCATCGCGTGACGAACACAAGTGTCTAGCGTGTTGGCAATTCGAGACAGCCAAGAGTGGCTATCCTACGGTTCAGTGACCAATCGAACCGTAGCTTGAGCACTCTTGCCCCAACGAACCGTAGCTTGGGCGCTCTTGCCTGAGTACGTTGTTTAGCCGTTGGAGCCCTGCGCGTTGGCCGCCTCTTTCTCTTCCAATTTGGCTTTCTCGGCTTCTTCTTCTGCCAGTCGAGCCGCTTCCGCTTCCTCGATGATCTCTTTTTTGAGTCGTTGAATTTCCATTTTCGAACGTCGAATCAACCCGCGTCCGGCAGAGGCATCGTCAATCAATCCCCACTGGGTATCGCCATAGAGTTCGATGATCGATTCGTAAACTGTGATCGCCTGCTCTTTGTCATCGATGGTGGCAGCATAGTCAAACTTTTCACGCACTTGCCGTAACTGAAACAGGACCGCGGCTTGAACTTCGTGATCGCGTTTGACTTTGTAGTGCTTCGCGGCGTCGACACAAATCTGTTCCGACTCTGTCAATTCCTCGTCTCGAGTTTCATGGAACGTTGCAAAAGCCGCCATCTTTGCCCGAGCGGCATCCGGTTGTTCGCTGGCAAGATCTACGATTTGCATGAACTGCTTTTCTACCTCGGTCAAACCCGACGGCGAATTGGCCCGCACGGTCAGCCGGTTGGTGATGGTTTTATAATTGCGAATCGCCCGGGCAACCGTTTGCATTTTGGCGATATCAGCGACACGGGGTTCGTCCGGGTACAGTTCAATAAACTGTTCGATCTCGGACAGGACGGTTTGGGGCTGGTCGGCGTTTTCCTGAATCAACGTGTACAGCTGCTCGGCCGAAGGTGGTTGCAAAGCCGTAAAAACGCCATACGTTCCCAGGCCAATCACGGCAATCAGCGCGATCGCCAGCCACAAAGCGCCTTTGGAACGATCAGGTTCTTCGACTTGCGGTGCAACTTGACTTTCCCGGACGTGTTCGGTGACCGTGTTGTAGAAATTCACATTTGTGCGAGGTGCTTCTGGTGCCAGTTTGACCGGGTCATCCGTCAACACGGCGGTCGCGTCCAGTTCCTCCTGGGGTTCGTCTTCGATCTTGATCGGTTTGAACAGACCCGTCTCACTGGTTTTGCGACTTGTCTTTTCTGTTTCCGCAACCGTTTTTGGGACGCCGACAGCGAATGTATGGGGATCATTGGAATTCCCATGTGCGGTTTTTGCTTGGCTGTTTTCGCGGAGTGACTCTTCGACGTCATTTAGTTTATGAGCCAAAGCCAGAGCGGTTGGGACGCGTTCTTCGGGGCGTTTGGCCATCAGTTTGCTGATCAATCGATCGAGTTCCAAAGGCACATCCGGTTTAATCGAGGTGATGCGTGGTGCAGGAACACGAGTCAAGTTGCGTAAGGACTCTTCGACGCTGTTGGACGTAAATGGCGGGCGACCCGAGAGGAGCGTGAACATGACCGTCCCTAAACTGTAGAGGTCACTTTTGGGAGATACCGGTTCTCCTTTCGCCTGTTCAGGGCTCATGAAATCCATCGTTCCCAGAATATTGGTTCCGGTGTTCTGCGAGTTGCCAAAACGTTTGGCGATTCCAAAATCTGTCAGCTTGACGTGTTCAGGATTTCCGTCTTCGTCACAAGCCATCAACAGATTGCCGGGTTTAAGATCGCGGTGAATCACACCTCGGTCATGGGCATGCCGAAGTCCTTGCGCACAATCCTTGGCGATTGAGAGAACTTGACGCCAGTCAAAACGATGACCCTGCTTTTGCATGTCGTACAAGCTGTTACCGTTGACCAGTTCCATGGAAAAAAACAACATGCCGTCTTCTTGGCCAAAGCTCAGAAGTTTGACAATGTTCTGGTGGTTGAGTTTCAGCAGGGACTTGATTTCAGATTCGAATCGACCTCGAAAGTGATCGTCGTCGGCAAAGTTCGGCGAAAGCACTTTGACCGCGTCCAAAGCGCCCGTTTCAAAATGCACGCCTCGATAGACCGTACCCATGCCCCCGCGACCAAGGATGCCCTGAAGCGTGTACGGGCCAATTTTTTGAAGTGCCATGGCGATTGGTGCTTGGGGAAGATACGTTTACTTAACCCATATTTTAGGTGAACGGGTGCGTCGTTCAATGAGCATTGGCTCGCCAAGCAGCAATTCGATCCTGACCAACTCATTGGAGCCTGATGGTGCATCCTGCGCAAGTGAATATCGAGACGCTGATGACGCAGTGTGATGTCAAACGAACTCGGGCCACAGGACCGGGTGGGCAACATCGCAACAAAGTCGAAACGGCGATTGTGATCACGCACCGAATATCCGGCGTCGTTGGACAAGCCAGTGAGTCACGCAATCAACAAGCCAATCTGAAATCCGCCACGCAACGACTTCGAGTGAATCTGGCATTGGCAATTCGAGATCCAGTTTCGCTAGTTGATGATGACCAGTACGAGCCCACCGAGCGCTGGCGATCACGCTTGCAAGGACGCAAGATCAACGTCTCGACCAGCCACATCGATTTTCCAGCGTTGCTTTGCGAAGCGTTAGATGTTGTCGCGTCAGTTCAGTTTGATGTCAGTACCGCTGCGAAATACCTGCTGACTTCCACGTCGCAGCTAATCAAGTTTTTGAAGCAAGAACCGGCCGCGTTGTTATGGCTCAATCGTGAGCGGGAGCAGCTTGGTATGCATCGTTTGAAATAATGAGTTGAGTTGCCATGCACGAGGGCGGCCAGGAGGCTACTTTCGTGTGGAGCGTTCCAGTCGGCGGGCAAACGACTCTTCAGGGATCGTGATGACTTCCGTGGTCGCAACTAGGTCCGTCCGCAAAATGTCAGTCTCTTTTTTCGACGAAGGCAACGTGAACTTGACCATAAAGCCGCCGACTTGAATCCCCTGCATTTGATAGACCGGTGGCCAAAAGTCTTCGGCACGTGTGGCTAAAGCGCGTGCCAACAAACGTGTGGCTCGTCCGGAAAAACCACCCAAGACCATTTCCAGGCGACCTTGCGATTCACGATGAACGTAGAACACAAACGCGGTTTCTTCTTTTGGATTATCAGAACCACATCGCTGCCAGCTGCCATCCGCTGTTTCGAAATACAAGCCTGGTTCCAGGTTGGTTTCCTTTTTGCTCAAGTTCAACCCGGCAACGCAGGACGGTGCATGGGGGTCATGGCCTCGATACCGCATGAAGAAGGGGATTGGCCGATCCTGGGCAACTTCGACATCGTCCTGAGTGACGAAAGGATCACATCCAAACGACTTCGCCAACACGATTTCGACGACTGGATTACTTTTGGTGCTGCCGATTCCAACGAGCGCTTTGTCTCCTTTGGATTCTGAAAAATCGTTGTAAACGCTTTTGGCCCGACGTAACACTTCCGCCTCTTCAGCCTGACCAGGACTCCAAACCAACGATTGCTTGAGGTGTTCAGGATGAGGCAGGCTGTCCCCCATGAGCGGAGTTGGCTTGTCCGTCTTGCGAAGCTTTGCGGTTCCGCCGAGGGTCGTGACGCCGTTGAGGATTTCGCCCAACAAGACAGAATCGGACGCGACCACAAACGAGACTTCCGAGCTATCGGGGCTATCGTCCTTGCGGACGCCGACGCACATTTCCAGCCGCCTGCGACGCGCTAGCAGCTCCCAAAAGTTTTCGGGCTCAACGGCAAACAACGCTCCGGGGAGTTGGTCGGCTGTCGCATGACCGTGTTCGATCAAGAAATCGCACAAGCGTGAGAGCGCTTTAAGTGGGATGTATTTAACTTCGTTCTTAAGGAGCGCAGCTACCTGATGGCGGTCCAAGCCTGTGTATTCAACGATCGCTTTGATCGTCCCTGGACGCTTGCGCGGGTCCGGTACATGCCCTAAAAGCTCGGCAAGTCGAAAACTATATTGCATCGTCGCGTTCCTGATTGGGACTGAGGGGAATAATCCACCAACAACTCTAAAATAGGTGACTCAAGGTAGAAATCAATACCATTAAAGATAGGGGTGCCCGATATTCCCTTGATGCACTGTTTGTGGTGTTTTGGATTGGTTTGCCATTCGTTCATCTTCCTGACAGGCGTGTTTTTATTCAACCGCGACCGGAGCGGTTGGTCGTCATGAATGCAAAGCGTCGTGATCATTTCCTGGGTCGGGTGAGAGTATGGTCTCGGCGGTTGGGGTGCGGCTGAGTTTCGTGACTGTCATACCGGTTGTGATGAACGCACAACTGGACGCTTCGATTCAATCGGTTTGTTTGCCCAATGGCGTGGGGAGACGAATCTGAAACGTCGATCACTATCGGGGAGTCGTTGGCTGCAAACGACTCACCAGATTGCTGGAACTCCAACGGGGAAAAACGTGTCCGAAGACATCAACGTCGTAGCGCTCGTCAAAGGCGAAGAGCGATATATCTTTCTGTTCAATGACAACCAGAAAAGTCAGACGTTGCGCACGCTCGGACGCTACGCTTCGGACAGCAAGCTTAGTTTTTCATGGTACGACGCTGCGGTGTTGAGCCAAAAAGTTCGCAACATCGAAAACTCGAAAAACGTTGGTGCTGGCAATTCAGACAAATCAGCTCGCGTCAGTCAGTCGTCCAATTCGCTGCCCCCGAACAAGTTTGCGGATCACGACAATGACCTGTTCTCAGGTGAAGATCTGTTTTCTGGCGAGGACATGTTTTAAGCAGACTCGACCCAGTTGAGGCAGTTGATTGATGCAGCAATCGATATCCCGATTCCTTCGCTATCTCGAAGTTGAACGCAATAGTTCTCCAATGACGATCAAGTCATACAGGGAAGACTTGGAGCAACTGCTTGAATACTTGACCGAGTCGATGGGTGGCGTGCCTAAGCCTTCTCGGATCACTCCGCTCGACCTGCGAACTTACGTTTCCGCTCTGCACGAAGCGGGCTATGCCAAGTCTTCAGTCAGTCGCCGACTGGCTTCATTGCGTAGCTATTTCAAGTTTGCCCAACGGGAAGGCTTGTGTGATTCCAACCCCGCCAAGCCGCTGAGAAACCCACGTCGAGAGCGGAAGCTTCCACATTTTCTGACCAACCGAGAAATCGGAAAACTTCTCAATGCTCCCTCGCGCTTTGAGACACTTGGTTTGAGAGACCGGGCGATTTTGGAAACGATGTACTCGGCTGGTCTCCGTGTGAGTGAGTTGGTCGGGATCAATTTGCCTGACTTGGATCTTGAGGGCGGGATCGTACGAGTTCGCGGAAAGGGAAAGCGTGAACGACTGGCGCCGCTGGGCAGTTTTGCCATCAAGGCGATCAAACGCTGGTCAAGCAAACGTGTTCCGGCCAAAGGACTTTCGGGCGAAGAAAAAAATGCGATCTTCCTGAACAAGTTTGGCAAACGAATCACGACTCGAAGTGTCGCCCGGATGCTGGAAAAATACCTGAAGCAAACCGGACTCGATTTGAGAACGTCGCCTCACACGTTGCGGCACAGTTTTGCGACGCACTTGCTTGATCGAGGGGCAGATATTCGATCGGTGCAAGAACTGTTGGGTCACAAGAGCCTCGTGACGACCCAAATCTACACGCACATCAGCACGGCCAGTTTGCGAGCCGTTTATGAGCAAGCACACCCGCGAGCCAGAAAATAACGCTGTCGCGCGATTCAGACAATCGTCAAAGGAAGCGATGCAGTCGGCCATAATCCGCATGACCCTCGTAAGCCGCCTTTTGGTTTTCCGCAAAAAAGAATAACGACACGGTTAGTCGCAACGTAAATTGGGCTGCCTCTCATTTCTCGATCGGAAGCCCCAAGAAGTGGTCATGACAACGTATCGACAACGCATCAGTAACTTTCTCAATGACGAATCAGGCCCAACTGCAGTGGAATACGCGATCATCCTCGCAGTGATCGTGACGACCTGCATGGCGTCAATGGTCTTCCTTGGTGACGGCATTCGAGCTTCGTTTAATTTTGTCGCCAACGCTTTGACGTTCTAGATAAGCCGCGCCTCGAAACTGCGACCGGAAACGATGGCACAGTAGCAATGCAGCCGTCGCCAATCCTGCGGTCATGCCTAGCCAAAGCCCCGCACCGTCGTACCCCAGTCCGAAGCACAAAATCGCACCCGTTGTCCCACCGACACCCCAGTACGATATCAGCGTAATTAGCATCGAGGCAAACGTGTCCTTGATGCCACGAAGCGCCAGGTTGGCCGCTACCTGAATTCCATCGACGACTTGGAACAACCCGGCGATCGCCAGAAACTGAATACCTAAACGAAGCACTTCCGCATTCGCTGGATCAGTTGTGTCAATGTACAACCCAATAATTAGCTTTGGGAAAATCCAAAACAGGATTGCAAAACCGAGCATGACCAACGCACACGATGCGATCCCGACGTAGCCAGCCAATTTGGCGCCTGCATGGTCACCGGCGCCAGTCTTTTGACCAACCCGGACAGAGGCTGCAATCGCGATTCCAAGCGGCACCATAAACGAGACGGAAGCGGTCTGCAAAGCGATCTGATGCGCTGCCAACGGAATCTCTCCTAGCGTTCCCATGGCAATTCCGGCAGCACTGAACATCGACGCTTCGAACCCCAACGCGATTGCAATCGGACCACCAATCCGCAGCAACTCCCGCATCATCGAAAAGTCTGGGAATCGGAGCGACGAAAATAGCTGTAATTCTGGATAACGACGACTGGCGTACAGCGACAACAGCACAAAGTTCACCGTCAATCCGATTGAACTCGCATAGCCAGTCCCAACGAGCCCAAGTGCTGGCAGGCCATACTTGCCAAACATCAGCGTGTCATTGAGAAAAATGTTGATGACCACACCGAGCGAAAAGATCAGCATGATGGGGCGCGTGTTCGATTTGCCTTCCAACAACCCACGCAGTGCAAAGGCAGCCAATCCAGGAAGGAGTCCCCACGAAATTGCGCGCAAGTACTCGCTGCTGGCCAATGCGGCAGCTTCGGGCTGACGAAACCAGATCAGGATCGGGTAGATGTTCCAAAAGAGGATCATCGCAGGCAACCAAAGAATCCCCGCCAACCAGAAGCCCTGACGTACCGCTCGGCCGCACGTTGGTTGATCACCGGCTCCCGTCGCCTGTGAGACGACGGCGCTGACGCCAAGCACGACGCCCGAGAGGACGATGGCGACAAACATGAACACTAGTCCGCCAATCGCAATTCCAGCGAGTGCTTCATTGCCGAGTTTGCCGACCATGACGGTGTCAACAAACGAGGTAGCATTTTGGGCCAATTGCGCCAAAACAAGTGGCAACGCCAATAACAATAGCGACTTGAATTCACGAAACACGATCGTTGTCCGCCAAGTCGCAAATTTCAGAGTGCCGTGTCAAAACCAAAGCGATGGTGTGTCGCGAATCTACCGATCTACCGATCAGATCACTTCAATTTCATTCTCGACGGAACGAACTCCTGGCGTTTTAACCGCCACCGATTGAGCTACCTGCTTTAGATAGAAAGAATTCAGTTGACCTTGCAAACGCATCAGGTCACCTTCAGCAACGCAATGTACCGCGTTCAGTTGCGGGTACCCCAGTTGCTCAAACGAGATTCGTACTCGGTCTTCCAGCGTGAGCTTGGGAATCTGATCCGCTTCCGAGTGTTGTTCTGGGTTTTCCATGTTCTGCGGCAGATATGAAAAGGCCACGGTATTCTCGTTGTTGAGTTGAGTTGGGAATCGATCTAATCGGTATGAGTCGAACTTCAATCGAGAGGGTACCAAAAAAATCGATTTGTTTTGACTCGTATTCCTGCTGCAATGCAGATTTTCGACAAACTTCCCCGAATTCAATGGCACAGAGGGTATGTTTGTCCGTTCCAATTTAGCGAGTTTGCCACAGCGATTTCTGAATTCGCCAAGTGTATCAACAACGCAAAGTAAGCTGGCAATTTGTCTTTGCAACCGATCCCAAAAACGCTCCCCGTGTCACCTGAAACCAAAAAGCGACTGACCTTGGCAGCCAAGGCACTTCTCGTCGTCGGTATCCTGTCTTACTTGTTTTACGATATTGGCAAAGATGGCAAGCTGGCGGAGCTGATCCAATCACCCAAACAGTGGAGTTGGGTTTCGATAGGTTTGGTTGCCTGTGTGGCTGCACATCTTTTCGGATTTGTTCGCTGGCAGTTGATGGTTCGTGCACTCGGGTTGCCATTCTCAGTGCTCGATTCGATTCGGATTGGTTTGATCGGTTTGTTCTTTGGTCTGTTCGCCTTTGGTGTTGTCGGTGGTGATACGCTTCGCGCGTTTTATGTGACTCGAGAAGTTAAAAACCGCACGCCGGAAGCGATCACATCGGTGCTGGCGGATCGCTTGATTGGCATCTTGACAATGTTCATGATCGCCTCGGTCGCGTTCTGTTTCTTCGATCCAACAGCAGTCGGCGATTCTGCAAAACTCTCTGGCATTCGTTTTCTCGGCTGGTTCGTTGTGACCTGCACGCTACTGGGAATTGCTGGTTTGGTTTTTCTGTATTTCCTGCCCTACCTGATGGGAATGCGTTTGGTACGCAGAATATTGGAGATTCCCAAAGTCGGCGATTTGATCAAGCGACTGGTCGACGTCTTGTCACTGTATCGTTGTCGACTCGGCACGATTGCGATCGCATTTCTTCTGAGCGTCGGAGTCAATGTTTGTTTTGCGATCTCAATCTACTCGCTGGCCGTTGGTTTAACGTCAGGCAATCCAGGGTTTCTTGATCACTTCATCATCGAACCGATCGCGATGGTATCCAATGCGATTCCAGTTCCGGGCGGCATTGGGACGATGGAGATGGCCATGAAGTATCTCTATCTTGCATTCGGCAGTGAAAACGGAGTGATCATTGGTTTCGCTTATCGATTTGCCCTGTTGTCGGTCTCGGCCCTTGGCGCACTGGTGTGGTTCTGGAATAAAGATCAAGTTGAAAAGTTGACGACCGAAACAGTGGCTGTTTAACTTTTGATTTGTCTTACTTCCAGCGACTTGTGTTATGCCGTCTACGATTGAATTGCTCAGCGAACAAGTACGCACTGACCCGGTTCGGGTTGTGCTGCCAGAAACGGATGACCCTCGAGTCCTCCAGGCCGCCAATGAATTGGCTCGACGTGGGCTCGCGCTGCCGATCCTGATTGGTTCCTCGCAGCAATTGGCAAGCGCCGTCATTGGCCATGAATCGATTTCCTTTGTGGATCCTGCGGATAGCGATCGTTTAGCTCGCTGTGCCGATCATCTTTTTTCTCGTCGTCAACACAAGGGCATGACGCGTGAGCAAGCGCTTGAGCAAGCTGCTGATCCTGTTTACTTCGCAGCGCTTTTGGTCGCGATTGGAGAAGCGGACGCGGCGGTGGCAGGCAGCGTTGCGTCCACGGCCCACGTTGTACGATCGGTGCTGCACTCGATCGGCACCGCTGCAGATACCAAGTCGCTATCCAGTTTCTTTCTGATGCAGTTTCCCGATCGAGCAGTTACCTATGCCGACTGCGGATTGATTCCCGATCCCGATGAATCGCAATTGGCAGATATCGCAATTGCGGCGGCGAAAAACCACACTCGGTTGACTGGCGAGTCACCTCGGGTTGCCATGCTTTCATTTTCGACCCATGGTAGCGCCAAGCATCCGCGAACAGAGAAAGTCATCGCTGCTGTGAAACAGGTTCAGTCTCGAATGCCAACGTTGAACATCGATGGCGAACTTCAGTTTGATGCCGCTTGGGTTCCTGAAGTTGCGCAGCGAAAGTGTCCAGATTCAAATGTTGCAGGCCGCGCAAACGTTTTGATCTTTCCCGATCTCGATTCCGGCAACATCGCTTACAAAATCACCGAGCGACTTGGTGGTGCCCAAGCGTTAGGGCCGCTCATTCAAGGTGCGGCGAAACCGATGATGGATCTTTCGCGCGGCTGTTCGGCAGACGATATTGTCAATGTCGCGGTGATCGCATCGATCATGGCGAAGAATTAAAGTCGTTCAGAACCAAACTGTGTTGACGTTCAAGCAATCGTTAACTTTTGGCGATGACAATATCAAACGTACCACGCCAAGGTTGCTCAATGGTGGTCTTCTTCGACTTGGCTGTTTTCTGTCTTGGCTCGGACTTGTCCGCGGTCCTGGCTTGCTCGTTCGCCGCGTTGGCTTTTTTAGACTTGGCCTGATTCGAATTGGATGACGCGTCGTCGTTGTTGGCGTCGCTCGGTTTGTCGAGTTCAACAGTGACGAGATCTCGTCCTTTTCGGTCGAGTCGTCGGTAGAGCCCGTCACGCAGGTTGTCTTCTCCGAATTCCGAAAAGTAGCACTGGGTCGTACTTCGACGGTAGCCATTGGCGTCGATGCGAAAGTGAATGTGCCGTGCGGTGCGACCAGGGTACTTGCCGGGAACGATTGTCAAGAACTGGTACCTGCCGTCTTGACCGGTGATCACTCGCCCCCAAAACTGAAAATTGTTATCCAGCAAGCTTGGATTTTTGTCGTCGCGAGAGTGGTTGTATCGCCCGGTCGAGCACGCTTGCCAAACTTCAACAATCGCCTCGTTGACTGGCTCACCTTTTTGGTTTTTGATCGCGCCTTCGACGACGACCGATTGTCCTTTGGCGAATTCATGGTTGCCAAGTTTTTGGCGGAGGTCCGTGTCGTTGTAGAGTTGTTGCTCGATCGTGGTTTCGGGATAAAACGGCCCTTCAACTTGTTGTGGCGTCAGAGGCAAGTCGTCTTCTGGCATCCAAAGCTCATTTTTTGCGAGTGCCCATCCGGGGATCATCATCGTTGTTCCGGCAGAGAGCGTCATCAAAAAGCGGCGTCGTTGAAGCAGGTTCATGTCAGTCCCTTTTTTGCATTCGGATTTTTTGTCGGGCAGCGACTTCAAAATATCATAGTCGTTTTAGAGAACGGGGGTGCACTTTTTTCGCGTGCCTCTCTTCTCGCCCGTACAAGGCACCGTCGTGGCGTTGTCGCATTTCACACCACGCAGAAGCAGCGTGAATCAGGAGTCGATCGACATCCCGCCACTGCTGCGGACAAACACCACTCGCAATAGCCGGTCCGAAAGCCGGTTCATCCGTTCAAGAAACTCGTCAGCGTTTTCGGTGTCCGGTTCCGGAAGCCCCATGAATACAATGCCCGCCGCGCGAGAGGTGGTTGCGATAGCGGTGATCGGGTCCTCGGTGACGACCACATGCGGAGTCGCACGAATCCTTGACTGCTCAATTAACTCATTGAGGTGGTTCAGCACATCATCGTGTCCGGCTTCATTTTGAATGGTGCGAATCAATCGAATAGGACGCGAACGCCAGTCGGGGTTTTGCGTCAACAAGTGCGCCAGCAAAAGCATCAACTCGCCGTTTCGTGACCCCCGCCACCAAACATCAATCGTCCCTAAAGGAACATCTGTCGCGGCCGTCTCGATGACGTTCGGTTGAAAACGGATCGCAATCGTACTTCGTTCCAGCGACTCGATGCTGTTAAGCGTTTCCACAAAACGCTGAGCGTTTTCAACATCGTTGGGCCAACCTAGCAAAACAGTATTCGGACGTAGAGCACCGAGACCGTGAGTTTGGACCAACGATTCCATCCCTTCCGCGACCGACGGAGCGGCGACGACAGCCGGAAAGGCTTCAAGTTTTTGCTCTTTGATAAACACGTACAACAAGCGTTCCTGATTGACGACTCGTTCAAGTCGATTTTCGACATCCGATTGAATGACATTGCCTAGCGACAAGATGCCATGGCCAGCCGCAAACCAATGTCCATAGATCGACAGGTGCGGTCGAGTTTGGGAGGCGCCACTGAGAGCAAGGATGATGGGTCGCCAGTTTTTGGGGTGATGGAGTTGCTTTTCAAGCTTAAGCAGGTTGCGCCGAGTCCGTTCAAACAACAAACCATCCTGCAAGTCACCCCATCGCGTTTCGACTTCTTTGTTGGCAATGTAAAAGTAAAGAACGGTCATGCCCAGAATCGCGATCGATGCCCACGTCCAATCGATCAAGAACATGACCGCCAGACATCCGACCGCTCCCGCCAATGAGATGCTCCAGTGCGCGTAGCGAAAACGAGGTCGATAGCTCGGGTTCTTGGTAATCGCTTCGTAAAACGTCGCGAGGTTCAACAGACCGTAAGTGATCATAAAAAACATCGTGATCAGCGGCGTGATCGCGTCCAGATCTGAGATGAACACAATCGCCGCTTGCGAAATCATAAACGTGACGATCGTCCCGCGGCGCGGTTCATTCGACGCACCATGTCCCGCCGCAAACCATCGAATGGAAGGGAAGACGTTGTCTTTGGCGAAGGCCTGAAGGATCCGCGGTGCTCCCATCATGCTTCCGAGTGCCGATGACAACGTCGCGGCAACTACACCGACCGTGATCAGTACTGGCGAATATGCGATGTCGGAGATTACCAGATTGTCCGGGTCGATCGTCGACAACGTTGTTGAATCTCGGGCACCACCCATCAACAACGCAAGACTGACATAAATGACACCGGTAAATGCAATGGACCAAAAGGTGCCCGAAGGGATCGAGCGAGCTGGGTCTTTCAGGTCACCCGACATGTTGGCGCCTGCCATGATGCCCGTGACTGCGGGGAAGAAGATTGCAAACATGGTAAAGAAGTCAGATCCTTCACCAAAGTTGCTGGTCATGTTTGCCTGGAATAGCTCAACATCAAATGCAGGTATCGCGCCCATGTAGAACGAAACCAGTGAAACCAGCAACATGCCGAGAATGAAATATTGCAGCCGGATTGTCCAACCAGCACCGATATAGACGCAGACAAACACAAAGAGGTTGCAGAGCGTGGCGACCAAAATTTTTGGGAGTTCCAACGGTGTCGAGGCCAGTACCGCGTCGGTAAAACCGATAACGTACATCGCCACCGAGATCGCTTGAGCCAGAAAGAAGACCAAGCCGATCGCGCCGCCAAATTCGACGCCCAGACTACGGCTGATCAAGTAGTAGGCTCCTCCGCCTTCTACCTTCGTGTTCGTCGCGATCGCCGACAGAGAGAAGGTTGTAAAGATGGTGATCAGTTTGGATATCGCGATGATAATCAGCGCGAAGATGATCCCCGATTGGCCGACGATGCTGCCGAACCGGAGGAACATGATGACGCCAAGAATCGTCAACGTGCACGGCGTAAACACGCCGCCAAACGTACCAAATCCAGTTTTTGAATTGTCGGTTTTGTCGTTAATGAGACGTCTGCCTGAGAAGACCGGAATGCCAGAATAAGAGCGATTTCAGGAGCGAAATTACTTGTTGATAACAGTGACTTTGGTGCGTTCAGGTAACGCGGATGCTTTTGACATCGAAGTTGCAGTTGTCGCTGGTGAATCCGAATCCGTTTCGTGCGCCGCTTCGGCACTGACTTTGCCGATCACCCAATTCGGGTGTCCAGCTTCGGTGAGCGTTCGTGAAATGGCATCGGCGTAATAGGGGCTCACGACTAACGCCAGGCCGATCCCCATGTTAAACACTCGGTGCATCTCATCCGTTTCAACAGAACCGAGTTCTTGCAGCCATTGAAACACAAACGGTCGTTTCCACGAACTACCGTCAATCTCGATGCGAACTCCATCTGGTGTGATCCGTTCCAGATTTTCTTCAAGCCCGCCGCCAGTGATGTGGGCGATTCCGTGCACGACGTTTTTTACTTTGTATCGCGCCAGCACGTTGCGAATCGCTCGAGTGTAAATCGTCGTCGGCTCGATCAGTAAATCAGCGACGGTTGCGTCAGCACCTGCGACATGCGAATCGGGTTTTAGTTTGGCGACATCGAAGATGATTTTGCGAACCAGACTGAAACCGTTACTGTGGACGCCGCTACTGGCAACGCCAATGACCACGTCTTCGTCGGCAATGGTTTTTCCATCGATCAAATGATCTCGTTCGACGACGCCGACACAGAACCCGGCAAGATCATATTCTCCTGGCGAATAGAGATCGGGCATGATCGCCGTTTCTCCTCCCAGCAAGGCGCAATCCGCTTGGAGACACCCGTCGCTGATCCCGGAAACGAGCTGTTCCAGCACGACAGGGTCGTCTTTGGGCATCGCCACGTAGTCCAGAAAAAAGAGCGGTTCGGCGCCACAACAAATGGCATCGTTGACACACATCGCAACCAGATCGACGCCGACGGTGTCATGCTTGCCCAGCATCTGAGCCAGTTTCAATTTGGTTCCCACACCGTCGGTGCAGGCGACGAGCGTCGGGTTCTGATAACTACGACGGAATAGGCCTCCATCGAAATCGAGCTGGAAAAGGCCGGCAAAACCACCATCGAGCTGTTTCACTCGAGGGGAGAAAGTGCGATGCATCAGACGCGGCAGCCGCTTCATCGCTTCGTTGTAGACGTCGAGATCGACCCCTGAGTCTTTATAGGAAACGCCACTCATTCTGGTTTTTTATTCGATCTCAAAAATGTTTTTCGGGCGACGCTCGAACTGGAAGCACCGTCTCGGATGACCAACAGTTTCTTCGATTCGCTGCGATCCGGCAACCGCGGGCAAAGGTCTCCCTGAACCACCTCAGGCCCTGATTAAGGGGGTGTTTCGGTGATTTGAGTAGCATTTTGACGAGTCGAACACCAATATCAGTCGATCCAATGATTCCGGTCAGGGGCCACGTTTTCGCTGTCGAACCGGAAGCGAACAATTGGTCATCGTATTGCCGATGATACCCGAACACGAAAAATCTCCGCTTCCTTGGGATTGAAAACAACAGGATTCTGACCAATGTTAATGCACATGCGTCACACTCATCCCAAATTGCAGTTTACCCATCAGCTTCCCTACGGGGCAGTGATTGATGAACAGGGCGTCCAGTTTGTCGTCTTCAGCCGCAACGCAACTGAAATGCGTTTGCTGCTCTACGATGACGTCAACGATCTGGAACCTGTTGATATCATTAATTTTGATCCCGACAGAAATCGTTGGGGTGATATCTGGAGCATTTTTGTTCCCGGTGTTGGTCCCGGTCAGTTGTACCATTTTCAGGCGTCGGGGCCGAACGTGCCCAGCCAGGGGATGAGGTTCCAGCCACAGACCCGTTTGCTTGACCCCTATGCCAAAGCACTGGCAGGAAATTTTCAGCCGTCTCCCGATGGCATCATTCGCCCGCCCAAGTGCGTTGTCGTCGATGATCATTTTGACTGGGAAGGCGATCGACACCTGCGACGCTGCCTCTCTGAAACGATTATCTACGAGTTACACGTGCGCGGATTCACGCAGCATGAAACCAGCGGCGTCGAGAATCCAGGAACCTACCTCGGCGTCATTGAGAAGATTCCCTATCTTCAGTCGCTGGGTGTAACGGCAGTCGAGCTGATGCCGATCCATGAATTTCCGATCAACTCGTTCGATGGCCAAGTGCTCCATCGGCCGAACTATTGGGGCTACGATTCAATGGCGTTTTTTGCGCCCCATCGTGGCTATGCGGCCGACCAATCCCCAGGTGGACAGGTCCGCGAATTCAAACGCATGGTCAAGGCACTCCACGAAGCCGGCATTGAAGTCATCCTCGATGTCGTTTTCAATCACACGTGTGAAGGGAATGAGCGCGGTCCCGTGCTTAATTTCAAGGGCCTGGAAAATTCAGTCTACTACATGCTGGAACAGGATAAGCGTTACTACAAAAACTATTCTGGCTGCGGCAACACCGTCAACGGTAATCATCCGATTGTCCGCGAGATGATTTTTCATTGCCTTCGTCACTGGGTACACAACTATCACATCGATGGGTTCCGTTTTGATCTGGCTTCCATCCTTAGTCGTGATCGCAAGGGAAACCTTGTGCCTAATCCGCCGTTGGTAGAAATGATTGGCGAAGATCCGCTTCTGGCGGACACAAAGATCATTGCCGAAGCTTGGGATGCCGCCGGAGCCTATCAAGTCGGTTCGTTTGGCGATGATCGTTGGGCCGAGTGGAATGGTCGCTATCGTGACGACATTCGTAGCTACTGGCGTGGAGACGAAGGGACCCGTGGCCCTTTGGCAACTCGTCTGGCTGGTTCAGCAGATCTCTACCAGCCCGGCGGTCGACCGCCTTGCAGCAGTATCAATTTCATCACCTCTCATGACGGTTTTACTCTGAGCGATCTGGTCAGCTATCGCGACAAGCACAACCTGGCCAACGGTGAAGACAACCGCGACGGTGACAATCACAACTTCAGTGAAAACTTTGGTGTAGAGGGGCCGACCGATCAACCAGAAATTGATCAGCTCCGCTTGCGACAGATCAAGAATATGCTGACGACGTTAATGTTGAGTCAAGGCGTCCCCATGTTGGTCGCCGGAGACGAGTTTCGACGGACCCAGCGTGGAAACAACAACGCCTATTGTCAAGACAATGATGTGTCCTGGCTCAACTGGACATTTGTCGAACAGCACGCCGAGTTGGTTCAGTTTTGCCGATCACTGATTCATTTCAGGCGGACACAGCCGACCGTTCGCCGACAGCAGTTTTTGACAGGTGTGCCGGACGGTCCGGATGGTTGGGCCGACGTCAGTTGGTACAACGCGCGAGGCACGGCAGTAGATTGGCACGTTTCCGAGTTGCCAATCATTTGCCTGTTGTCAGCACCTGGAGTCGAGGATGATCCCGATGGCGTTGCCCGCGACGTGATGTTGTTGATCAATTCCAGCAGCGAGGGGTCCAAGTTCTTGATCCCGACGATTGCCAAATCGAAAACATGGCGGCTGTTCCTCGATACATCTCGGCCCGGTCCGAAAGATGTCTTTCCGAATCTTGATGGACCCGAATTATCCAAAACTGCCAGCCATACTTTGCCGTTCAAATCGATGGCTGTGTTTGTCGCCGAGAAGTAACAGTGGTGGCGAATGCTGGCGAGAGTTCGATCCGAAAAAACAGCTCAGCCGTTCCGCCGCCAACTAGCCGAGGTTCAACTCAAATCAGACAGCGATTGCACAACAGCAGTCGCCACGGGAGCGAACCCATGTGCATGTTGTACCGTTGCAGTGAGGTTGATTCGAGGCCGCTTGTCGTTACGATTTTTCGGTCCGATACTTCTTTCGAAAACTGGCCGGTGTGTCAGACGTCGCCGAACGAAAATGACGAGTAAATGAACTTTGGTCGGTAAAACCGCATGAGAGTGCAATCTTGGAAATTTGCAGGTCGGTTGACTCCAGCTGACGCGTCGCTTTTTCCAATCTACATTTCATGATGAACTTTTTTGTCGACAGTCGAAACACACGTTTCATTCGCCTGTCGAGCTGATCTCCCGAAAGCTCAATGATGCCGGCAAGTCGCTCGGTCCTCAAAGGTTGGTCCAGATTGTCGTTGATGTAGTCGACCAGCTTTCTCAAATTTGCCAGCTCAAGTTCACTATCGCGAGGCCAGTTGAGATCTTGCGAGACACCGATGACTCCCTGCACTTCTCCGGCTTCATTGACGACTGGAAACTTGCTAGCCAAAAACCAACCCATCGAACCGTCGGGCTGGGTGATTCGTTCCAATTGGTCTTTCAGCGAGTGTTTGGTCGCCATGACAGTTTCGTCTTGAACCATAAACGTTTGGGCAAGGTACTTGGGAAACAAGTCGTTCGCGTGTTTCCCGATCAGATCTGCTTTCCCTTTGGCACCGACTCGTTCGACAAAAGCATGATTGACCGATTGGTAGATGCCGTCATTATCTTTGACGCAAAAGACGATGTCCCCAAAGGCATCGAAGACCTGTTCCAAGAGCTCGATCGGCAGCTTCGCCAGTGGTTCTGTGATAGAGACCATTTGTGTTGAGACCATTCGGTGCCCGGAAATTGCCAAGTTACGACGACCCTTGACCAACAGCATCGGCCACGTTCGACCAACCTCTGGCCCCAAGTTGGCCGACAATATGTTGATTCATATCGCGAACGATGGAGGGGCCGCCGTAGATGAATCCGGTATAGATTTGGACCAACGATGCGCCGGACAGAATCATCTGCCAAGCATCTTCGCCGCTCATGATTCCGCCAACACCAATGATCGGTACGTCACCTTTGAGTTCTCGGTAAAGCGTCGCAACGATGCCTCGACTCTTGGTTGTTAGCGGTGCACCCGAAAGCCCACCGGCTCCTATCGATTCAACGGTTGCTGCGGGGGTTAGCAGACTTTCGCGAGACAGGGTCGTATTGGTGGCGATGATGCCGTCCAACTTGATTTCACGCAGGATGAATATGATATCGGCAAGTTGTTCATCGGTCACATCGGGCGCGATTTTCAACAGCACAGGTTTGACATGAGTTGCATGATCTCGGGCAAGCTCTCGATTTTTCGCCATGACCGCAGTGAGCAATTCGATCAGCGGTTCCTTGTTCTGCAAGCTTCGCAGGCCCGGCGTATTCGGCGAACTGACGTTCACGGTGAAATAGTCGGCATACGTAAATAGCCGTTCAAAACTGTACAGGTAGTCGGCAGTGGCCTGTTCGACCGGGACCACTTTGGACTTGCCAATGTTGACGCCCAGGATGTCTTGGTCAGAAGCCCGGCGGGTCGATTCCAGTCGTTTGGCAGCCGCGTCAGCCCCTGAATTGTTGAAGCCCATTCGATTAATGATCGCTTTGTCAGCTGGCAACCGAAAGAGGCGGGGTTTGGGGTTACCAGGTTGGGCTTTGCCAGTAATGGTTCCAACTTCGACGTGGCTGAAGCCAAGACTGGCCAAGGCGGGAAACCAACGAGCATCTTTGTCAAAGCCAGCGGCCAAGCCGACGGGATTTTGGAAGTTGAGTCCAAACAACGTCGATTTCAGCGCGTCGTCGTTCACCGCATACGAGTTGCGGAAACGATTGGAGATCCATCTGGGCGTTAACAGCGAATTGAAGACGCCCATCGAGAAGTAATGAGCACGTTCGGCGGGCAGCGTAAACAATAACGGTCGAGTCAGATTCCAAAGCATGACGTTATCGTAATGGTTTCGTTCCGCCTTGGAAGCGATCTGGTTTCATTGACTCACTGAACGTCTTGCGATGAAGGCAGCGCACCCAATAACAGTCCAGATGAATCGATGACAGTTGGGTTACCATTTGAGGCCGATCGATTCACCGCCCGATTGTCGGTCGGTTCCACCTTTGAGTGGTTTCTTTCGTTCTGGAACGGCAAGATCACGTGCGGGTGTTTCAGGTTCTTCGGGTTTGCTGGATTCCTTTTTCAGCGGCGCGGCGAGCGTCGCTTTATGGGACAGCGAAATCTTTTGAGCGTTCGTGTCAATGGACAGGATCTTCACATCCAGTTCCTGTCCCTCACTGACCACATTGCTGACTTTGACAACACGTTTATGCGACAATTCGGAGATGTGAACGAGCCCTTCGACGCCGTGAGCAACTTTGACAAAAGCTCCAAAATCGGCGATCCGGGTGACGGTCCCTTTGACGACCTGGTTGACCTCAAAGTCATTGTTGACGTTTTCCCAAGGGTGCTCCAGCGTGTCGCGATGTGAAAGTCCGATACGATTGGATTCGTGATCAACGCTTTCAACTTTGACTTTGACCTGTTCGCCAACCTGAACGACATCCGAGGGATGTTTAACCCGCGACCAGCTCAACTTGCTGATGTGGATCAGACCTTCTGCTCCGCCGAGATCAACGAATGCGCCAAAGTCCATCAGTTTGGTGACGGTGCCTTCGCGGATCTGGCCGGCTTCCAGTTCCTCCAACAACTTCTTCCGTTTTTCTTCGTTTTCCCGGTCGAGGATAGCGCGGCGTGAAAGGACCAGCCGTCGTTTGTCCGGGTTGGATTCGACAACAACACAAGTCAACTTTTGGCCAAGAAACGCGTTGAGGTCATTGACTCGAAATCGGTCGATCTGGCTGGCAGGAATAAAGCCCTTGATGGAAGCAACGGTGGCTTCGAGTCCGCCAGTGTTGGTCGCGGTGACTTTTGCTTCAACAACGTCGCCTTCGTTCAGTTCATCCCATCCTGTGGCTCCAATTGCTGCGCCGGGAACGGCCATCTCGTACAAGCCATCTTCCCGGTTGAGTCCGCGAACAATCAATTCGACTTCCGCGCCTTCTGCGGGCGGTTCTTTGAATTGGTGAAGTGCCGCGACGCCTTCGGCGAGTCCATCCAGTTTGACGAAAACGTTGTCGCCGTGAATCCGGGCAACTTGACCCTTACGTTTTGTGCCCGGCTCGATCACGTCTTCTGTAGATTCGACTTTTGAAACGACATCATCCATCGAGATGCTGCCAAGCGCCGCCTCGATTTCTGCTTCGACATCGCTGGATAGGCCGGCGTCGGAAATGATATCGGGTAAATCGATTTCCGGTTCAGGATCTTCTGGAGAGAGATCGATTGGGTTCGCCATGGCGGCTTGGACTGCCGCAGGGCGATTGGATGACTTGTCCGCAGCGTCGCGTTGGGAGCCGATCGCAATTCGTGGCTTTGGTTCGGTAGCTGTTTCGCTAGAGGAAACAGGTTCGGCGTCTGGCGCCTCAGTTGGTACTTCGGCAGGTGTTTCGGCTGGCGACGCTTGGTCGTCCGAAACCGTAGCCGTCGACTCAACGACCGGTTGTGCGATCACCGTCGAGGCCTCAGGCGTAACTTCCGATTCAGGAGTTGGTTGATCAGGCGTTGGTTGATCAGGAGTTGGTTGATCAGGCGTCGTTTCGGCGACGGGTGAAGGCTGATGGTCCTGTGTTGTGTTTGGGTCAACAGGATTTTCTTCAGTGTTCATTGAGGTATAAAGCCTGATATCTCTGCCGCAAGGCGATGGCGAATGGACGAAATGAGCGATTTAAGTCGGACGTTACTTTATCAGTTTTCCATAATTTTGCATGGTCAAATCTTGCAAGGCGACGAAGTTCAAACGCGAACGTTCAAAAGTCTTTCCCATCCGAGGGAAGTGTAAAGTTGTCGGTTCGAAATGGAGATGCAGGAAGACCTGCTTCATTGACAAGATTGGGTTGGGCCGTATCTGACCAACCAAAACGGACCGCGACCGGTTTTTTGACATCTGGTGACGACAGGACGACCGATTCGCCTTCCACTTTGGCCACGGCAGGAACAAACTTCTGGTCTTCGCCACAGACGGTAAAGCAGGTTAGTGCTTGATCGTCTCCGCGAATCCGTAATCCCTTGGCATGCTTGAATGTGATTCGGACCCGATTGCCTATCGTGGAGAGACCTTCATAGATCGGGCCGCTGAAAATTACTTCTTCGTTTTCGGGTAGCATTTCACGGTAAGTATTCCCAATTGCCAACAGCGAAAGCCTGCGACCGACCTCTTGTTTGTTTTTTGGGTTCAAGTCATCAATGTTTCCAATGTCAGTGGTTACCACCATGCCGGTGTTGGGCATGTCGTTAAAGGTCTTGAGTTGCGCGTCCCAGATTTCGGGCAGTCTGTCTTCGGGAAGCTGCTGGTAACGATAGGGAGCCAACTGCACAAAATAAAACGGCAGTTGTGGATCCTCAAAATAGTTGCGCCAATCCTCGATCAACGTCGGCAGCAGTTGGGCGTACTGTTGGCCACGACCATTGTTCCGTTCGCCTTGGTACCAAAGCACTCCTCGAATTGGGAATGGCTTGATTGGTGCGATCATTCCATTGAACAACACGGACGGCCGATTGCGGTCGTCTTCCGCGTCAACGGCATCCCACTGTTCAAGCATTGATTTAAAGCGATCGTCGTTCCCCAAACCCTCGCTGGAAATCCAGGCTTCACAGGCGGTTCTGGCCACTGATGCGTTGATCAAGCCAATTGGCATTTCAGGAAACTTTTTGCTGAGCTCACGTGCAAAAAAGTAAGCCGTTCCTGAAAATTCGCCGACACTGTCCGGAGAACAAACATCCCATCCAGTAACTTTCTCAAATTGATCCAGCGGCTGTCTCGACGTTTTTTCGTTGACGCTGAAGAAACGAATGTTGGGATAGTTGATCGACTGTTCAATTTCAGTTTTTGAGTTCAGGACTTTTGAGACTGGCCATTGCATATTGGACTGACCCGAACAGAGCCAGACTTCTCCAACCATCACATTGGACAGCTTAATCTGTGGTTGGCCTTCTTCAGCGGTGACTGACAACTCAAATGGTCCGCCTGCTTCTCCGGTGGGAACCTGGACCGACCAAGCCCCGGATGCGGCCGCTGTCACATTGAACGTGGCGTCGCGAAACTGCACGGTCAGTCGTTGCTTGGGTTCGGCGGTCCCAAACACGTTGAGCTTGGTTTGGCGCTGCAACACCATGTTGTCGGTAAACATCTGCGGTAGCGCGATATCGCCGCGAGTCGGTTGCGCGATCGATAGCGCGACGAGCAACCAGATTGCGACGCGAAAAATTGAGCAAGGCATCATGGAGAAATGGTTCGGGCAACCGACCGCAGAGGCGAAGTTAATTGCAGCGTGCTTGCGACGATCGAATTGAGACAAGACACAAAATGTCCAGCTAAACGGGTGTTGGAAGCGGATTGCAGAAAGCGTTAAGTTTAAACAAAAACGGGCAGACTTTCACGGTTTGCCGTGAATTCCTGAAAGTAGTTAGAAAACAAGGCGGCCAATGCGTTCCGTTGCCTGTCACGCACTTGTGACCAACCGTTGCCTGTTTTTGGCAGGGATGTAGCATTTGGATCGATTGCAGCGAGCCAAGCGTCGGGCAGTTTCCGCTTGAACTACAATTGAAACAAGGTAGATTTTTTGCTCAGCGGAGCCGCTATGGCTAACGTTCGGATCTGCCAATTGCCAGACAGTGGACTACTGCGCCCGTTTGACCTGAATGCCGACAGCTTCTTCATTCGTTTGATTCCAACCCGACCTACCGATATGCCAGTCACGATCTCCTGTCCCCATTGCCAGAAACGATACAACTTGCCCGATACGATCGTGGGCAAATCGGTTCGCTGTAAACAATGCAGCCAGCCGTTCGTGGCAACACCCGGCGTCGGACAACCGGTCGCCGTTGGCGCATCGGCACCGCCCAAGACAGCAACGCGAGATCAGCTTTCATCGCAACAGATCAATCAATTTGGCATTGAAGGAAATATCGAACGCAAAGCGGACATCTTTGGTGTTGCTGCCACGCCTGCCGCTGCACCGACACTGGGAAACTTCGCTGGTGAAGATCCAGGATTTGGGGGAGAGGACGTTGAAATCCCTACTGCGTCGCCGACAGCTGATAGCAACGAAAACCCGTACGCAGCGGTGTTAAATAATCCCGCGTTGCGAAAACAAAAATCAAAGAAGAAAGACAAGGCTGGAAAGCAGCTGGCCGAAGCGGAGCGAATCCGCGAGGAACACATCGAGCATGAAGTGGGAATGCAACAATGGGGGATGCTGCTGATGATCGGTGCAGTGATCTCGTTGCTGTTTGCAATCTCTTCGCTCTTTACGGCATTGTTTGCTGATGTTGCGGAGGCTGCGGTGTTGTTTTTTATCGTTGCAGGAACGTTTGGAGCGTTCGGTATTTTCCAGTTTATCGCTGGCTGGGGGATGCGACAGCTGGAGAACTACGGTCGGATCTGTGCGACGATTCTCGCCGTACTTGGATTGGCTGGATTTGGCCTTGGAACCATTTTCTCAATCTACCTGCTGTACAGTTTCTGGTGCGCTCAAGGAAACATGGTCTTTTCAGATCGATACAAAAAGATCATCAAAATGACACCACACATCCAGTACAACTCGATCTTGATTTATATTCTTGTCGTCTGTTTTATCTTCCTCCCAGCGATCGTTGCCTTCTTCTCGTTCCTGATTGGCGGAATGGGTGCTTTCGACATGATGTTTGCAGAATAGGACCGCGTGAAAAGCTGCGCAAGAAAAAAGCTGGGCGAAAGAGAGCCCCGCACAAGAGTACCCCGCTTAGGGCTGCTCCATTTCTGGCCTGACCCGATTCACGGCTCCCCCTCGCGGAGCTCACTTTCGACCAGCTGGTCGTCAGAAACCGAGCGAAACCGATGGCCGGTTCGATTCGGTCGAGCTACGCATTCTACGTAAAAGCGGCACCTCGTCAACGGTTGGTCAAGGTTATCGCTAATGAAAGTCTGGGTTGACGAGGATTCTGTTTTTGCGGTTGGCTGACCCTAACGATCGTACCGGGATGGGTTAGACTAACGGTCGATTCTCTTGCCGGTTTTCAACGCTCACATCGCGTTCGAATCGTGATGGAACAGCCCGCATCGCCCGGACCTTCCGGCAAGCATGTTTAAAACTCCAATGTTTTCGCCATGAACCAAACGCAATCGGATGGGCAACACCTCGTTGTCGCACTCAAATATCGTCCTCAGTCGTTCGAGTCGCTTGTTGGACAGAACCACATCGCGACCGCGCTCGGAAACGCGATTCGTCAAAACCGTGTCGGACACGCTTACCTGTTTACCGGAGCTCGAGGAGTTGGAAAGACTTCGTCTGCCAGAATTTTTGCCAAGTGCTTGAATTGCAACCAGGGCCCCTCCGCAAAGCCTTGTGAAAACTGCGATGCCTGTGAAGCGATTTCGATCGGTGAAGACGTCGATGTGATTGAAATCGATGGTGCCAGTAACCGCGGGATTGATGAAATTCGTCAATTGCGCGCCAATGCCTCCATAAGGCCCAGTCGGTCACCATTCAAGATCTACATCATCGACGAAGTGCACATGTTGACCAAGGAAGCCTTCAATGCGCTTCTTAAAACACTGGAAGAACCACCGCCGCACGTCAAGTTTATTTTCTGTACGACCGATCCAGAAAAGATTCCGATCACGGTCTTGTCCCGTTGTCAGCGATACGACTTTTCTCCGGTGCAAACGACCGAGATCGCTGGGCGTTTGCAAATGATCGCCAACAACGAGGGTGTTGAAATTGATGACGCGGCGATCCAGTTGTTGGCGCGTCGTGCAAACGGATCGATGCGCGACAGTCAATCGTTGCTGGAACAGATGTTGTCGTTCAGTGATTCACAAATTTCGGTTGATGATGTTCATCAACTTCTCGGCACTGCCGACATCAGTCGTATCGCTGAGCTTGCCGAAACCATGGCCCGTCATGATGCCGCTAACGCGTTGAACCAGGTTCATCAAGGAATCAGTGAAGGGGTCGATGCAGGTCAGTTGATGGGGCAACTGTTGGGCTACTATCGAGACATGATGGCTGTACGCGTTCAGTGTTCAGAAGAAACATTGCTCAACTGTTCTGGCGACGATGTTCTCAAACTGAAAGAGCTTGCTGAGCAATATGGCTTGGAAACCATACTTTCAATTGTGCAAATTCTTGACGCAACACTGGTCAGGATGCATTCCAGTTTGCACTCACGTACGTTGCTGGAAGTTGCCGTTGTCCGGATTTGCAATCTTGAACATCTCGACTCAATGGCCGATCTGGTCGCGAGTTTGTCTGCCGGCGGTTCATCTCCCAAACCGGCTCGGCAGGTCAAACCCAGCGGTCGTCCCAAAGTCCCGATGAAGCAGGTCGGCGTCGAAAAATCTGCCTCAAAAAAAAACGAAATAGTTAACCCGCAACCGGAACCCAGCACGCCGGTCGTGGATGATCCCGTGAAAGCTTCACCACCGACAGTCGGATCCGAATCGGTGAATGAGTCAGTGCAGGAAACTGCGGAAGCACCGTCCACGAGTCCCCTGCCTGCGTCAGACCCGCGGCGCGAACCCGCGCCAAGTCAATCAAACGGTTCGTCTCCTTTTGCAACGCGAAATGTCGAAGATGTCTGGAAAGACGTGCTTGCGCGAATTGGCGACATGACCGCAGACATGGCCAGCGAATACGAAAAGATCGATGTTGAAGGTGACAGCCGCGTAGTGGTCACACTGATGGACAAAGTCAACCGCGAGTTCTGTTCCAAGCCCGAACGCAAAGAACAGTTCGAACAGTACCTTCAGGAATTGACTGGGAAAAAAATACGAGTCGATTTCCTTGTCTCTGAACGTGTCATCGAAAACCACCAGCTCAAACCGACGCTGACTCGTGTTCAACAAATCCGTAAACTGGAAGAGAATCAATTCGTGGCAACGGCGCTAAAGATTTTTGAAGCGGAAGTTGCTGACTTCAAAGAAATCAAGCGGTCGCCTCGTTAGTCGATGGACCACTCGATCCACCCAACAAAAAGCCAACCTCTCAAGAAAGAAACCGTATGTTTAAGGAACTCGGCGCTATCGCCTCAATGGTCAAGCAGGCCAAAACCATGGGCCCAAAAATGCAGGCCAAAATGGAAGAAGTCGCCAGTCAGCGTGTCACTGGAACTGCAGGCGGCGGTATGGTGACCGTAGAAGCCAATGGTGCGTCGCAGGTTCTCTCGGTTTCGATCGACCCATCGCTGGCGGAAAAAAATGACATTGAGATGATCACCGATTTGCTACCGATCGCCATCAATGATGCGATCGCCAAATCGAAAAAGTTGCATATGGATGCAATGCAATCCGTCACTGGTGACTTGCCAATGCCCTCAGGGATGGAAGAGATGCTCGGCAAGTTTCTCGGTGGTGCCGGCGAGGGACCAACACCGGGTCCACCAAACGCCCCACCAACGGCTTAACAGGGGACAGTCAACACGATGGCAGAGCTGTCCGATTCGGTCATCAACATGATCGAGCAACTTTCCCGATTGCCCGGCATTGGCCGCAAGTCCGCCGAACGCCTGGCGTACCATTTGCTGCGCGTTCCGGAATCAGAAGCATTGGCACTTGCTGATTCGATCCGCAACGTACGTGAAAACGTGCGGTACTGTGATGTCTGTTTTAATCTGGCAGAAAGCGAGATGTGCAATATCTGTCGGGATCCGGGACGCGATCAGAAAACTCTGTGCGTCGTCCAGCAGCCGCGCGACTTGATGGCGCTCGAGCAATCCGGAACGTATCGCGGATTGTATCACGTCCTGCTTGGACGGATCGCACCTTTGGAAAACGTTGGGCCGGAACAGTTGACGATCGATGTCCTGGTCGAACGTGTTGCTGACGGAGATTTCGCCGAGATCATCATGGCGACCAACCCCACCGTCGAAGGTGATGGAACCGCCCTCTACATCTCCAACCTTTTATCTGAGTTTGACGTGCCGCTGACTCGACTTGCGCGTGGCATTACATCGGGGAGCATCCTCGAGTACACGAACAAAGAGATCCTTGCTGACGCTCTCTCTGGCAGGCAACCACTGGGTTCCCGAAAAAACGATGATCGGGCTGACGATTGAACACCTGTAAACCAATAAAAAAAGGCGGAACTTACGTTCCGCCCGTTGCTCCGCCCGTGTTAGGCATCTTTAAAACCGAGTGTCGATCCCGAATGGAATCAAGCTCGTCTAAAGCACTGGTACCAAGACGTTGTTGAGGAGGTGGATCACGCCATTTTTAGCCCGGATATCCGTAGCGGCCAGCGTTGCGTTCCCATTCAAAATAACGTCGCCGTCGAGCACTTCAACGCTGAACGACTGACCCAGAAGCGTATCGACTGAGCTCATCATGACCAGCCGTCCAGAAAAGATCGCTGGTGTCGTAACGTGGAACTGAAGGACCTGGCTGAGTTGATCCAACGTCAACGAGTCGACGACGTCAGAGATGTCGTCAAAAGCGCTGTTCAGTGGCGCAAAGACTGTGAAGTCGCCGTCCTCAACCAAAGCAGAATCCAAGCCGGTCGCCTCAAGTGCTCCGACAAGCGTTGACAGCTCAGGCGTCAGCGCTGCCAATTCCGTGATGGTTCCCAAACGCGAACCGTCGACAATCAGGTCAGTAAAGACTTGATCGGTCTGCAACATGCCACCGGCAACATCGTCACCTTCAAAACCAACTGCAGTCGTATTGGCATTAAGACTGGTTTCTCCGTCGACTTCAAGATTGTCGTTGGACCGGAAGCCACCATTGACATAAGTGCGGCCACCGAAGTTCGAGTCATTGACGTAAACATCATCTGAACCAAACCCAGTCAGTACGCCGGCAAATCCACCAAAGTTGACGTTATCAATTCCAACGAAGTCATCTCCACCATAAGTGAAGGCATAAACGTTGCCTTGATGAGTCGAATCCTGAATAGCAAGATCGTCATCGCCGCTGCCAGTCAACAGAATCGTTCGCCCACCGACCGTTGTTTCGTCGATGCCAATCAGGTCATCACCATTGTGAGTGACCACGGTCAAGTTGCCACCGACATCAACATCGTCGATGGAAACGGCGTCATCACCACGGAAAGTTTGGGCAAACAGCGTATCGCGCACACTGGCATTGAAAAAACCAATCGAATCGTCACCGGCACCACCGTAAACAACAGCGCTCCCTTGGACGTTGACTTCTTCAAAAAACAGCGAGTCGTTACCGCGTCCCAGATTCGCGCGAAAACCACCATTGAGCTGGCCGTCTTCCGCAGGAATCACAAATGGATTCGATTGTCCGTTGATGGTGGTCCCATCCAGACCGGCGATGCGGATTTCACCACCCTCTTCAAAGACTTGCACTTGATTGTCATTCTGATCGCCGCGCAAGTACAGATTGTCTCCAAACTCAAATACGGTCACATCACCCGCCAGCAAACGGCGCGTCTCCAGTGACTCATATTGCTGTCGGTGGCGACTCCCACGGCTGCGATTTAAACGAGAAAACATAGCTGAACCTCAAGAAAAAAATAAAATGAAACCTGACGAGGCGACGCAGTTACCGAGCGAGCGCCGACATCAATAACAGGTTCAACCGCGTTAGTCGTCAAAATTTGCCAGTTCCTGATAGGCCCAAAGGGCCCCGTGTGAATTCGTTTACGAATTACTGGAATTTGGGTTTTGCGGCAAATCTGCATGAACCCAACACTCGCAACGTGCGTAAACCGCTCAGCCAAGTGGACCGTCTGAGAAAGGCTAGTTGGCTTTTGGTTTGCCTGGAAATTGATGCGTCCAAACCACTTTCGCCAGCGCGGCAATGATCAGTAATTGCAAAAACGCGGCTGGGAATCCGCCCAGATTGGAGAGCATTTTGACGCCTTTCACGCCGCCGGTGAAACTGATCATGATCCAGGCCACAGCACCCACGGTCACTCCCCAGATAATCTTCAACGTCAGATTGCCTTCCGGGTTCTCAGGCGTGATTCCAGTCGAAGAGATACTGGACATGGCCGACATGTTGGAATCAGAAGATGTCACAAAACAGACAAATGCGCTGACCATGTAAAAGATGATCAGGACCAGCTTCAGTGGTAGTTCGCTGAACACGGCGTAGGAAACCGATTCTTCACCATCGTTGACGTATACCTGATGCAGGTTCGTCGCCAATGGTTGGTCCGGGTTGTCAATGAATCTCAGCTGCATATCGATGGCTGTACCGCTGAAGATTGTCATCCAGACGATCGCAAAAAGTGCCGGAAACAGAAAGTTCACCAACAAGAATTCTCCAACAGTTCTGCCGTAGGCAATCCTGCCAAGAAAACAGGCGGTAACGGGTGCCCACGCCAACCAGACCGCCCAATAGAACACCGTCCAATCCTGCTCCCATGCGCCACTGGAAAAATCAAAGTGCCTGGGGACAAAGTGCACGACATAATCGACCAAGGCCGAACCTGCATAGCCGGCCAGCGCCCACGAGGCACCAAAAAAGACCGGTACCAACGCCAACACGAACAGAAGTTTCGTATTGATGTCCGAAAGGATGCGAATCCCTTTCATGAGACCCGTTGCGCTTGAAACGATGAAGGTCGACACGATCAATAAAGTGATGCCTAGCCAGACCCATTTTCCACTGACGATCTTGAAAGTGTCATTGTTGCTGGTCAACAACTGCAGACCGCCTCCTAGCATCAAGATTCCCGTGCCCAACGCTGCCGCCATCCCGGCAACCAAGGCGTACAAGCAGATTGCATCAATGATGGTGCCGCCTCTGCCGTAGACTTTGTCTCCAAATAATGGAGTCAGAGTGGATCCAAGTGAATAGGGTTGTTTCAGGTTGTAGTAAGCATAGCCAAACATCAATGAGGCGACGCAGTAGATCGCGTAAGGCGTGAACGACCAATGCAGATACATGGTCGACAACGCAAACGTTGCCGCTTTGTTTGATCCTGGTTGAGCCCCAGCAAAGTCGGGTGGCGACATCATGTGGCTAATCGGTTCAGCGGTTGACCAAAACAGAATCCCGATGGCGATCGTGGTACAAATGGTAATCGAAAACCAGTTCCACATGCTCATCAACGGTTTCGCGTCAGGGCCACCAAGGCGGACGTTGCGAAACTTCGAACAGCTGATCAATAGCGTCAGGATCAGCGAACTCGTGGCGACCAAGGTAAACAGCCAGCCAAAGTTGCCGAGAATCCACGACTGACCAGACTCCATCGCCACCGAAAACCAACCCTGAATCTTTTCACCGTTTTCCCCGGTACGATCGGGCGAAATAAAGTTCAACGCGATCGCGCCAATCAGGAGCAAAAAGGGTGGCCAAAATACCCAGTGGTTAAGTTGTGGCGTTGGTGATTTTGATTCGTTGCTGTCTGAATTCATCGAAGAGACTTAAAGACGATGGGCCTGCATTGTTTCGAAAAAGAGGGCCCATGCTAGTGATTTGTTACGCATCCTTGGTTGGATTGGTAACTCGATTCAAACGGCAAATTTTGAATTCAATCAATTTGCCAATTCGTATCTTGAGCCAACCCTGATCTTGCGCCGAAACGGATCTCTAGTCTAATCGATGATCGGCCTCCACGTTGGCGACTGGCATCGTTCGTTTGCCAGACATTACAGGCCGATTCTTAGCGGGTCGCTTGTGTCGGTTGGGATTGCAAAAGTTGTTGCAGCAACACTTCGGGTGCCAGAGGTGGTGAAAAAAGAAATCCCTGAGCGTAAGCGCAACCCAACGAAGTCAACATTTGTCGTTGTTGTTCCGTCTCGATCCCTTCGGCGACAACATCCAGGCCCAGGCCTTCTGCCAAAGCGATGATCGCCGTCACGATCGTTTGTTTGTCCGTCGATGTCGGCAGCGTGTCGACGAAAGAACGATCAATCTTAACGACGTCCGGTGCCAGTTGATGGATATAGGATAGCGATGAGTAGCCGGTTCCAAAGTCATCGATGGCCACTTTGACGCCTGCCTGACGAAACTTGGCCAACGCGATCGCACCCCGTTCGGGGTTTTTCATGATCGAACTTTCTGTTACCTCCAACCGCAAGTGGTGAGTGGCAAGCCCGGCGTTTTTCAGTTCGCT
The DNA here is from genome assembly GCA_038534355.1 of Planctomycetota bacterium. GTDB lineage: Bacteria > Planctomycetota > Planctomycetia > Pirellulales > Pirellulaceae > Mariniblastus. Next base: position 246,435 of record JBCAWX010000001.1, on the reverse strand, counting down.
GAGAACTTCCACGACCAAATCCTGATCGCCGAGTTGGCGATTGGAAAGATTGACACTGACCTGCAACGATTCGAATCGATGATCAATTTGGATCCATTGAGCCAACTGTTTGCAGGCAAGTCGCAGGATCTGTTGACCGATCGTTACGATCAGGCCATTGTCTTCAGCGATTGGAATGAATTCTGCCGGAGAAATGTTTCCCAACGTCGCATGCTGCCATCGTACCAGTGCTTCAAAACCAATCAGACGTGACGTGTCGATCTCAACAATCGGTTGGTAATGCAGGAACAGATCCTGGTTGTCGACCGCACGTCGCAACTCGTTTTCAAGATTGAGTCGTTTGGTCACGTCCTCTTTCATGACCGGATCAAATACGCGGAAGCAAGATTTGCCTTGCTCTTTCGCCTCATACATGGCGGTGTCAGCTGCTTGAATTAGATCGCTACCATCATCGAAAGTGTTCCATGACGAACTGATCCCAACGCTGACAGAAGCGAACACTTCGCGACCGGAACCCAGAGAGATTGGGGCGCTGACACTGTCAATGATTCGCTTGGCCACCAGTTGTGCATCATCGATTGAGCGAATGCCCTCGATCAGGATTGAGAATTCATCACCGCCCAATCGTGAAACGAAAGAGTCAGATTCTCGCAGAGCGCTCTCGAGTCGACGAGCAACCGCAACCAAAAGCCGGTCGCCCGCTTCATGGCCAAGACTGTCGTTGATCAATTTGAAGTTGTCGAGGTCCAGGTAGAGCAGACCGAAATCGAAGTCGTTGTCGCGCCGATTCTTGCTGATGCAGCGGTCCAGTCGCTCGCGAAACAGTACGCGATTGGGAAGTCCCGTCAGTGCATCAGCCACTTTGCCTTCCGTAATGTCAGTCAACGAACCGGCCATGCGATGAGCGATGCCTTGTTCGTTCCAAACCGCTTGGGCGCGACAGAGCATCCAACGGTACGATCCGTCAGAGTGACGGATGCGCGACTCGACTTCAAAGTGAGGCGTGGTTTGAGAGAGATGATTCTCGATTTCAGTTTCGACGCGTTGGCGATCCTCCGGGTGGATCCGATCCAGCCAGACCGAAAGAGTCGAAGGCTCTTCGTCGCTGATCGAAAGCATGGAACGCCAGCGAGGCGAATAATAGATCTTGTTCCGGCGAATGTCCCAATCCCAAAGGCCATCGTTGGTCCCACGAGCAACCAACGCATAGCGTTCTTGGCTGCACTTCAGGGCCTCGAGCGATTCCTTGAGACGCAAATGCATGTTGAGCCGTGCCATCAGCACCGACGGATCGACCGGTTTCGTCAAATAGTCATTCGCATCCATTTCAAACGCTTTGACGATTTGCTCGCTCTCTTCGGAGGCAGTAACCATGATGACCGGAAGTTCGGTCGATGAATACTCTTGTCGAATCCGCTGCAGCACATCGAAACCGCTGATGTCTGGCATCACGATATCCAGCAACACCAAATCAATTCGACACGCCGAATGAAATATCTTATCAAGTGCCTGAAGACCATTCTCTGCCTGTTGGACGTCCATGCCGACTTCGCTGAGAAGCCTGTGCATGACCAACAAGTTGACCGGTTCATCGTCGACGACCAGGATACTTCTGGTCGGCTTCTGGCCGTGGTCGTTCAAGTTATTAGTGGGAGGAGAAGCTGGGCTCATCGTTTGACCCGGATGAATAGAAAAAGAGATCGGGCTCCAATTCAAAAAAGTTACGTCATGGCATCGCGGCAAAAATGGATTTTCAGCGATTAACCCGAAGTTCAGCTCGCTCAATTTAGGGGACTGTCGGATTGACAACGTTCCAATGCAACGGCACGGATTAGATTCGATTTGTTCGCTATAACCCTCAGTTGTGCCGAGCGTTAGTGAACAGTCCGTTCGGATTCAATACGGTCGACGACAAAGTGAATTTATCGTGGACATCGAATCGTGCCAATAAAAAAGGCCGAAGCAAATAGCTTCGGCCTTGAATGAATTGATCGATCTAAATTGGATCCAGGCTAGGCAGGTACGCCTTCGAGTTTCACACCTTTGACGGTGCGAATAATTTCGGCGGCGACTTTGTAAGGATCTGCGTTTGACGCTGGACGACGATCTTCCAACCAGCCCTTCCAACCATTGGTGACGGTTCCAACAGGGATGCGAATCGAAGCACCACGATCAGAAACACCAAAGCTGAACTGGTCGATGCGTTGTGTTTCGTGTTTTCCAGTCAAGCGTTGATCGTTGTCAGCGCCGTAAACGGCAATGTGTTCATCGACGCGAGGTGCGAACGCTTTGCAAATCTGCTCGTAGATGTTTTTGTCACCGCATGTGCGAAGAACTTCATTCGAGAAATTCGCGTGCATTCCCGAGCCGTTCCAATCGGTATCGCCCAACGGCTTCGGGTGGTACTCAATCGCCAGACCGTAGTTCTCGCCCGTACGTTCAAGTAGATAGCGAGCTACCCAGATCTGGTCGCCAGCTTGACGGGCACCCTTGGAAAAGACCTGAAATTCCCATTGTCCCGCGGCGACTTCTGCGTTGATGCCTTCGACGTTAATGCCGGCACCCAAACAAAGGTCAAGATGCTCTTCGACCATCTCGCGGCAATGAGCATTCTTTGCTCCAACCGAGCAATAGTAAGGACCTTGGGGGCCCGGGTATCCTCCGGCTGGGAATCCTGGAGGTCGGTTGGTTTCCGGATCCCACAGGAAATACTCCTGTTCAAACCCAAACCAAAAATCGTTGTCGTCATCATCGATCGTCGCACGACCGTTGGATTCGTGCGGCGTACCATCGGCGTTGAGCACTTCGCACATGACGAGGTAAGCACCCAGTCGGCCGGGATCGGGAAAAATCGCAACCGGTTGCAGCAAGCAGTCAGATGAGCCACCTTCAGCTTGTTCTGTCGAGCTTCCGTCAAAACACCACTGTGGGCAATCTTCCAAGTCGCCTGAAAAATCGTTGACGATCTTGGTTTTGCTTCGAAGGCTTTGTGTTGGCTTGTAGCCGTCAAGCCAGATGTACTCAAGTTTTGTCTTGTTCATTCCAAGATAACTCCTAATGCTTGCTCATCGCTGATTGCCCGAATCAACGCGGGCATGATGAGCTGGACAAAAACCGGTCGATTTGCAAGAAATGCTCGCGAACTTCACAAAGTTGAAGCCGTTATTTCATTCTTCGTAAGTCGCTTAAATCCCCTTATACCCTTGGTTTTGGGCATCAAAGGCGTTTAAAGCATCCTCGCTCTAGTTTTTGAATCGTAACACCGCCCCATGCGATTGGACAGGGTTAGAGTTTTTTCCAAGCGGTGAAAACCGAAAAAAGTCGTTCAGCAAACGCCATGCTTCTGAGTGCAAAAACGCTACGAACGAGCCCTTTCGTGAGTAGCTAGTGCCCTGAGGAAGTTCAGCTTCCAGTATCGATCGGTAACGGAGCTTTCATCTGCGTTAGGTCGACAGGCTGGGCGATCCAAGCCAACTCAAACGTTTCTGAGTCTTCATGGCATCTCTGCAAAAAGTCGCAGCGTCTGAAATACGTTGCTTGGAAAAAAGAGAACGAAGCGATGCGAATCTTTTGAAGCTAGCAGTCGATCGATGTCTATTGATTTGTTGTCAGTGATCTTGGGACGATGCAACACAGATTGACAACACTCGTGGTGCAAATCCTGTGAACTCCAAAGTCTACATCCTCGACCGATTTGCTCGGCGAAACCCGATCTACTCGACGTGGATCGACGACGCGCCGTTCGAGTGCAAGATCGTCCGAGACGAAATTTCGGAGTGGGAGCTGCCTCGAGACGCTGCATTGGTAGTCACCCATCATCACTATCAATGGGAATACATCTCGACGCTGCGAAAGATCATGGAAACCGGTCAAGTGCCTGTTCTGATCCTGTGTGATGGCGTAATGGAGTTTCGCAATAGCTGGGAGAACCCTTCGCTGGCTGCCGGATCCATCTTTCAACCCTTGGTCGGGCATAAGCTGGCCTGTCTTGGACGCGCGCCGGCCCGGCAATTGGAAGCCTTGGGAAACGCTGGCAAGTGCGAGGTTGTTGGTCACCCTCGATTCGATCTTTTGGATCAACTGCCTCCCCTGCCAACACAGACCGATGGCCCATTTCGTTTGTTGGTCACGACCGCACGAACCCCGGCGTTTACTGATTCACAGCGGCAACACGTTGTCGAAGGCCTCTGCCAAATCGCGCAACGTTTCCAACGAAATCGATACGTGGGAAAGCGGCCAGTCGAAGTCACTTGGCGACTACCCAAAGACATTGAAGATGAAGTTGGGTCCACAATCGCAATGGAACCAAGAGCGGCCGCACCGAACTCGCTCCATGATGCAATCGATTTGTCTGATGCGGTCATCACGACTCCTTCGACCGTCTATCTGGAAAGCGTCCTCAAACGTCGTCCGACCGCGATTCTCGATTTTACGAATTCGCCTTCTTACTTGGCAACTGCTTGGAAGATTTCGGCTGCGGGTCATATCAATCCAGTGCTCCAACAACTGGCCGATCCACCTGCCGCAAAAATGCTTTTCCAGCGCAATGAGCTAACTAACCAGGTCGAGCTTGGCGTTGATTCGAAACAACGATTGTTCGCGTTGATGAAAGAGATGATTTGCGAGAGCATCGAGGCAAAGAAGACCGAGCGCCCGTTGCAGTTTCCTGACCGAATTCTTTCGGATCCCCAACGTGGCATTGCCAAAGTTGATGATGAGTTTGATTTGCAGTCGCTGTTTCCTCAATCGATTGCTCACCAAACCGATTCAGTGGCCTGGCTGCAATTGGAACTTGCGCAAGCCAAGGTAGCGCTCAAACAGATGCCGCAGATCATTCATCGCAAGAACAATTCGCTCGAGCTGTTGGAGACCCATATCGAAGAGGCAGAAGAACGCATCAAAGATGGTCTGCAACGCGAGAAAGATCTATCGAGTGCCATCGAACAACTTGGCGAAGATATTGCCCGCAAGACCGAGCACATCGAGCATCTGAATGAAGTCCTCAACTCGACAACGGATCAGCTGCGAGATTCCAGAAACACGATTCGTGAACTGCGAATCGCATTGCACTCAAGGACCAATCGATTCAAGAACACAGTCGCTGAGCTTGCCGCTCAGCTGGCCACACTCGCTCGAGACGAAGAGCTGATTGATCCGACGATGTCGAACTTCGAAAACCAATCGACGACGCCTTCAGCAAATCCTAAAGCCGAGACACAAGCTGCGGTCGAGACGCAGGCTGCTGGACAAGCTGCTAAACTGAGGCTGTTTGGCAACTAATCGGAATCGTTATTTCCGGAGCCGTGTTCAGTGACGGCATGAGTGCAGCGTTTGGGGCAAAAAAAATGCCCACTCGTACGTTGCGAACGAGCGGGCATCGATATTGTTTTTGTCACACTATCGCGACAAGAATTCGACCACGGTGTTCGCGTCGACCGGCAAGCTGATGTCGCTGCCTGATGGTTTGCCAGCAACGATTGCGGTTAGCGTTTCAGAATCGAATGTGACCCATTCGCAACCTTCGCCTTCTACGCCCATCTCGCGGATCTTTTGATACATCTGCAAGACGTTTTTGCGAGGCCGGACGGTGATGATGTCACCGACGCGTACCATGAATGAAGGACGGTCGACCTTTTGGCCGTTCACTCGAAAGTGACCGTGAGCGACGCCCTGTCGTGCTTGCGGGCGAGTCTTTGCCAATCCTACTTTGCGGATGACATTGTCGAGCCGTTGTTCGCACAGGAGCAACAGGTTTTCACCGGTGTTCCCTTTTTGACGGGTCGCCTTTTCAAAGTAACGTCGCAGCTGACGTTCCCCCAAGCCATAGAAGTGCTTGATCTTCTGCTTTTCCATCAACGCCATACCGTAGTTGGACGGTCGGCGGAATCGGGTGTGCATCCCTGGGGGTTGGCTTCGTTTTTCCAACGCCTTGGCGGCACCACTGTTTTCGTAAATCAAAGCCTGCAAACGACGGTTTACGCGGCCTTTCGCTTTTGTATAGCGAGCCATCTTCAACTCCTGGTTAGGTTGGTGGTGATTCCGGTTCGCCGCCAATCGCCAATTAACGAGACGGTCAGATGATCCGGATCAGGCTCTCACTTCGCACCCGTGCACGACGAGGCCTGTTTTTGAAGGACGAAATATGTCCAATGCGGTAACAATCGGCAAGACCTAAAGTTGAGTTTAGCAATATTTCGACGGGAATTGAGCTCCAATCGCATCTCTTTAGTGGTGGGCATCAAATCCAGCTAAAATAGAGTTCAGCGAGGAACGACGTGGGCCAATCCGACCAATCCAACTCCCCCCAATCACAAACGATGGACGACGCACGCGCAGATCGATTGTTGAAATTGGCGACCCAGCTTGACGATTTGAGCAAGCAGACTTCCGATTCAACAACGCTGACGGACGACGAGCGGCTGGAGCTGCAGCGGCTTCAAAAGGCGATGCAGTTCATTGACGAAGCATGTCCGGCCAACGAACTCCCGCTTTCGCACTTGCATAACACGCCGACAGGCAGTCTTTTACCGACGCCTACAGATCAGGACGCGGCAACCGCAGAATTGGACACCGCGCCCGTTCCTGACCGGGTGGGGCGTTTCGAGATCATCCAGATGATTGGACAGGGTGGTTTCGCAAAAGTCTTTCTCGCACGTGATCCGGACCTTAATCGCAACGTCGCGTTGAAGTTGCTACGGAGCTCACTCTTTTTCTCGGAAGATGTAACCAACCGCTTCGAACGTGAAGCTCGGGCTGCCGCGGTGCTCAATCACCCAAACATTGTTCCTGTGTTTGAATCTGGCAACCTGGATGGGCAGCGCTATATCGCGTCCGCCTATTGCGAAGGTATGACGTTGGAACAGTGGTTGGGGAAAAACGAGGCTGTGCCATTTTCAAAGTCCGCTGCCATGATCGCGGTTCTCGCCGATGCCGTCGAACACGCGCACCAACGCGGGGTCATCCATCGTGATCTAAAACCAGCCAATGTTTTGATCATGCCGTTTGAGCAAGATTCGCCCCATCATTCCGTGGATCGTCAAAACCTTCCCGGGCAATTGAGAATCACCGACTTTGGGTTGGCAAAGCACGCCGGACGTGCCGATCAGATTGAAACGGTTGAAGGTGCGATTGTGGGAACACCGGCCTACATGTCACCGGAGCAAGCGGCTGGTCATTCGAAGATCGAGGCGACGTCCGATATCTATTCGCTGGGCGTTCTCATGTATGAGATGCTGGCAGGCGAAGTGCCGATTCTTGGAAAATCAAACATCGAAACACTGGTGGCGATTCGAAACAACGAACCTCGTTCACCACGTCGTTTGAGGAAGTCGATCCCGCGAGACCTTGAGGCGATTTGTCTCAAATGCCTTTCCAAGGACCCTCTGCAACGCTACCCAACGGCACACGAACTAGCTTCCGATCTTCGACGATGGCTCTCTGGTGAACCGATTGTCGCACGACGTGCCAGTTCACTGGAACGAGCCAGAAAATGGACGGTGCGAAACCCTTGGCTGGCGGCGGCATTCACAGCAGTCACGATTGCGATGATCGTTGCCGTGACACAGTGGCGGAACTCCGTCAGTGAGTACAAGCGTGCCGAGGCGAATCTGGTGATCGCTGGACAGCAGAAAGAACGCGCGGAGCGACATTTCGCGCTCAGTCAAGACGTCATCAACAAGATGGTGGTTCAAGTCGCCACCGATCAATCGTTGCCCCCCAAACTCAGAAGGTCGGTCGCTGAAAAGGCGGCGGCGTTTCAAGAGCAACTGCTTGCCGACGCCAGTGATGACGCCGAGGTCGCTGCCAACACAATCCTCGCTTACAACCGACTCACGCGAATCCTGTTTGACTTGACGGAGTTCGATGAAGCGATGCAATCCGCCAATCGAGCGATCGAGATTGGGAATCAGTTTCCTGATCAACTACGAGTCGCCAATTTGCGTGGGTCAGCATTGCAAATGAAAGCGGCACTTCTGACGACGCTGGATCGAGGTGACGAGTCACAACAGTTGATCACACAGGACGAACAAAAAAACAAACCAGCCAAAGCCATCCAGTCTTCGAACCGGTTCGTCGTCGGGATGGCGAAATTGGACGCTCGCGAATTTGAAGCTGCCATCGAGGAGTTCAAGAAAACCGTGGAGCTGACTTCCGTAAGTCCTGATCCACATTTGCGTTTTCAAACTGCGCGAGCGAATTTCTTCTGGGGCCGCGCCGAGTATGAGTTGAATCGACTCGAAGTTGCCCGTGAAAAAACAGAAGTCGCCTTTGAGTATTTTCAGTCGGTGGTTGATGCCAAGCATGGCAATTTGCTGGTGATCCTGGAAGACGTCGGTCGGTGTCATCTTCAGTTCGCTGAGATTGAACTCAAACGGATGAAGGATCTCGATTCAGATGAAGAAAAACGTCAAGCTGTAAACGTCGCCACCGACCATTTACAAAAAGGGATGGACTCATTTGGGGAACTCTTTCAAAAAAATGACACCGTTGCACGCTACCTTGGGCAACACGCCTATTGTTTTCAGTTGATGGCAACCGCATTAAAGCAGGTCCGCGATATTGAGACGATGGATCCTTCCATTGAGTCGTTTGCAACGTTTTTGAAAACGATCCCGAAAGACAATCGCTATTTGAATGACATTCGCGAAGCCTACATCGGTGCACGACTGGATCTTGTGAAACTTTATCGCGGTAACAAGGACCTGGCATCTGCCTTGCGGCACGCCCAGCAAACAGTCGACGATTGCAAAGCGTATTTGGAAACGACAGATGATCAGGAGATCCAGGCGTTTCTTGATCGAAGCGAAAATATTGTCAAGTCGATCCAGGAAACAATGGCAGAAGGTCTGTCCAACTGAAAAGCGATTGTTGACGGTGAAGCGATTCGAAAGGACTGTTCCGGCTAAAGCTCGGTACTACGAGCTCCTGAGCCGTTATGCCGTCCCTACGGGACGGAGGTGTTTTTGGGAGGCGTTTTTTCTACCTACGTTTTGTCCCTACGGGACATTCCCGTAGGATAGCCACTCTTGGCTGTCATGAATTAACTTAACGTTGACCAAGCGCGATAAAGTTCGAATCGCGATTTGCATTCCGGAAACGATTTGCTTTCCGGAAATCGAACCACGCGACTCGGGCATGAGTGCCCAAGCTACATTTCCCGTAGGATAGCCACTCTTGGCTGTCATGAACTAACTTAACGTTGACCAAGCGCGATAACGTTTGAATCGCGATTTGCTTTCCGGAAATGGCAACCCGACTGCACTCCGAGTTTAGATTTCCAATTCGCCCGTTGAATCCGAAAACGAGTCAACGCCGGCCCCACACGTGCTGAGGACTTTTCTATAAAGATTGGTCAACGGAGTGCCGGTGCGGAACCGCAAGAAACGACCAGTTTCAATTTTGCCGCCGCCGCTGCCAAACATTGCGATTGGCAAATCGTCGTGCGAGTGTGAATTGCCATCGGCAATCCCGCTTCCATAGACAACAAGGCTGTTGTCCAGTAACGTCCGATCACCTTCTTTGATCGAATCGAGCCGCTCGATGAAGTGCGCGGCCAACGTCATGTGATACTGATTGATCTTGGCGATCTTCAGTTGCTTTTCACGCGACTTTCCATGATGGGAAATATTGTGGTGCCCTTCGCGAATTGACAGGTTTCGGTAACTCCGATTGCTACCGGCGTTGGCATACATGAAGCTGGCAATTCGGGTCGAATCGGTCTGAAACGCCAAGACCATCATGTCCAACAGCAAGCGAACGTGTTGCCCAAAATCTTCCGGTGAACCGGTGGGGCGTTGGTAGTTGGAGTAGTCATCTTCTGGCCGCTCGAGCTTGTCTGTCTTTTGCAGCCGGCGCTCGATGTCCCGCACGGCGTAGAGGTACTCATCCAGCTTTCTGCGGTCTTCCTGGCCAAGCTTCTCGCTCAACGTTTTGGCTTCCGAGTGAGCGAAATCCAAAATGCTTTTTCGTCGAGCATTTCGTTTGGATAGAGCTTGTTTGTTTTCAAACTCGTTATCACTGCCAAAGAGTCGCTCAAAAACCGTAACCGGATTGATCTCTTTAGCCAACGGTGACGTTTCGGTGCGCCAAGAGATGTTGGACGTGTAAAGGCAGCTGTAGCCGGTGTCACATCGCCCACCTGTGGAACTCGTTTCTGTGCCCAGCTCCAGCGACTTGAGTTTGGTTGCGTTACCAATCAAGTCTGCGGCAACTTGATCAACAGAGATCCCATTTCGGATGTCGGTGCCATGTGTCTTCTTGGGGTGGGCACCGGTCAAGAACGCTGCGACACTCCGCGCGTGATCGCCGCCCCCATCGCCAAGCGACTTGGCTCCGCGAAGTGAAAGCCCTTTGAAGATATTCATCTTTTCACGGAACGCAGCCACCGGTTCCATGGTTGGTTGCAGCTCGAATTCAGTGCCGCCTCGTCCGGTCGGAGTCCAATCGGGCATGTGCATTCCGTTGGGTACATACAAAAATGCCATCCGGACGGGAGCGGTGGTCGCTATCGGATTGCGAACGACATTGGCGATCAATGGCGCCGGCCGCATCATCGCATTCAACAACGGAAGCGCAATTGCAGTTCCTGCACCACGCAACAACGTGCGGCGGGAGATTAGCGGTTGGGTTCGATGGTGCATGAATTTGCTCCTCGGCGTTACTCTTCGCCGCTACGTTTTAAGAATGGTTCGCTGGTGACGACGCCCAAAACCAATTGTGAAAATTTGAAGTCGTTCTTTTCAAGTCGCTCAATGATCTGGTCGACGGCACATTCGTCATAATATTCGAGTCCGCGACCGAGTGCATAGATCAACATCTTTTCGGTCAAGCAACGGACGAATTGGTCTTTCATCTGTTTGCGAATGACACGCTGGAGCTCGTTGGCACCGACGAACACCGTACCATCAGGCAGTTCGCCATGCGCATCAATGCGGTTGGTTTGTTCTTTATCTCGCCAACGACCGACGGCATCGTAGTTTTCGAGGGCAAAGCCCAGCTCATCCATCACGCGATGGCACACAGCACAATTGGGATTCTCGCGATGTTGCTCCATCCGCTGTCTCAACGTCCCTTTGAGTTCCTGTTGATCTTCGAGTTGCATCGCGTCCGGGTCAGGTGGTGGCGGTTCTTCGCCAAGCAAATTCTCCATGATCCATTTGCCACGTTTCACAGGCGACGTTCGCGTCGGATTGGATGTTAACGTCAGAATCGAAGCCTGCGTCAACAGTCCCAAACGTCGGTCATCCCGAATCGCGACTTTGCGAAACGTATCCCCTTTGACGTTGGAAATTCCATAGTGCTTGGCCAGTCGCTCGTTGACAAACGTGAAATCCGTTTCCAGCAAATCAAGGATACTTGCGTCCCGACGGATCAAGTCCGCGATCACCATCTTCGTTTCGGTCGCCATGTCGCGGCGGAGTTTGGCGTCGATACCAGGAAACAGGTCTGGGTCTGGTTTTAGATGGTCGAGATGTCCCAGTTGCAACCATTGGGCAACAAAACTTTCGACCAACGAATTAGACTTGGGATTCTTCAACAGCCGCGCGACTTGTTGTTGATAAACCTTGTAATCTTTAAGGCCGTTGGCGTCGGCAAGTTTTAGCAGTTCAGCATCGGGCATCGTTCCCCAAATGAAAAACGAAAGGTTCGTCGCCAATTCAAAGTCTTCCAGGAACCGCGTTTCGCCGCTGTGCGTTGGCGATTCAATTCGATAAAGAAAATAGGGAGAAACGAGTACGGCTTGAATGGAAAAGCGAATCGCCACTTCGTAGCCCTCACCGTCGTCGCGACTCTGATCGTAAAACTGCATCAACCGATCGACTTCATCTTTGGAGGCGCGTCGTCGGTAGGCCCTTGAGGTAAACCGATAAAGGATCTTTCTGGCTTCGGCGCGTTGACTGACCAACGATTTGGGAGGCTTGCCGATCAGTTTGCGATGCGAGTCCGGTAAACGACCGATCGGGCCGGCAACGGTAACGGATGAAATCACCAAGTTACGATCGCGTTCGCCTCGCTTCGCTTTCGGATTGTATTCGTCGTTGGTGAATTCGAGGCCGATTCTGTTTTCACCTTTGGCAAGTCGCACGAAGAATTCCGCGACTGTTGGCTCGTCATCTGTCCCAGGAATCCTTTTGGTGCTGATTTCTTTGTCACCAACATGAAGCTTTACTTCGCAGTCCTCGTTTCCAATCTGGTCACCGTAGGCACGGACTCGGATTTGGTACTTGCCCGTCGTCGGAATCTCCCAATCTCGGTGGATGGTGCCATTGGCGAACATCATGTGATTCAAGTCGTCCACTCGAGACCCGTGTTTGGCTTCGTCAAAGTCAGCGCCATTGACGGAGTGTTCGTATTGAGACTCGTTTGGGTCGACAATGGCCTGCTGGGTAATCCGCTCTGCGGCGTCGAGGTATTTTTCCATCAGGATTGGCGGCAAGGACAACACATCGGCAATGTTGTCGAAACCATAGCCAACGTCGTCTCCTGGAAACGAATCGGCTGGCCGGTAGTCGACTCCGAGCAAATCGCGAATGGTGTTGCGATACTCAACTCGATTGAGCCGACGAATCGTGACGCGGCCGGGATTTGGCGTTGCACAATCTACGCTGGTCAGAACATGGTCGATCCATTTCAGGAACGTTTGGTGCTCTTGATCGCTCAGCGGGTCCGAGTCTTCCGGGGGCATCTCGCGGGCCGCCACGCGCACACGCACTTTCTCCCAGCTTTTTCTGGCGTTGAGTAAATCCTTGATCGTCTCGTATTTGGAAAGATCCAGACCAGCATCGGCCGAGTTACCCGAATGGCAATCGACGCAATGGGTTTCCATGAGCGGCTTGATTTTCTGGTTGTATTCCCGCTGCACTTTTCGCAGTTCGTCGTCAGCGCAAGTCTTATCGACGACCACGCTCAAGGCGACCGACGTTGCGATCAAGAATATTAAGAAACGCTTCATGCGAGTCGGCCCAGTTATGTTGAGCTTCGTGAAATCAGGTAGCTGAACGCGGCGTCAAATCTTTGCGTCGGTTCGTTGTTTTGAATCAAAACGTTTGAGTCACGCGGAGCGGGAATCTTTCGTTTTTCCGGTGCCATCTTAAGCGGATATGCTGACCCGATAAGTTGAGACGTCTCGTTTTGTAAGACGATCGATAGGCTGTTTTCATTGTAGAAAACAAACGGGATCGACGGCTTATCCCAGTGGCTGGACCCCGTAAAAACCGGAGAAAACTAACTGTTTTGAGGCTTGGGGCACCGGAATCGCTTGGAAAATCAGGGGAAAATGCGTTTTTTGGGCAAAAATGAGCGGTTTGAGCGGGATTTGGGGTAAGACTGTCTTGAATTATCAGATCGAATCGGTCTAATTTCCGCGGTTTAATGCGGATAAAGCCTAAAAACACTGAGTTTTTTTAAACACAAATTACAAACCTTCCACCCTTTCGGAGAATCGGCTCATGGCGAAGAAGACTGGCCCAAAGCCCCCAACAAAAACTGAGATCATGAACAACATTGCGGAAGCAACCGGCACGTCCAAGAAAGACGTCCAGGCCTTCTTCGAAGCGTTGACCGCAGAGATCCAAAAGAACATCTCGGGCAAAGGTTGCCCTGGCATGTTCACGATCCCTGGCCTGTGCAAAATCGTTGTTAAGGACAAACCTGCTCTTCCAAAACGTGAAGTGCGCAACCCTGGAACGGGTGAGATGGTTTGGGCCAAGCCACGTCCGGCTAGCAAAGCTGTCAAGGTTCGTCCTCTCAAAGGTCTCAAGGACATGGTTCTTTAAGAACCGAGTGAATCGATCAGGTTGACCTTTTCGATTGAAACCGATCAAAGCCGCTCAGTTGCACACTGCACTGAGCGGCTTTTTTTCGTCAGGCCCTACGAATCGAACCGGAGAATTTGCTTGGGACAAGCGGATCAAGAAGTGACCGTTTTGGCGTTCGGATCCGTCGGCGTTCGTTTTTGATAAGCATCCAGGCCGGCCGCCAAGCAATTCATCGCGGATTTGAGGTCTTCCGCGTTGAGCACATAAGCGATCCGTACTTCATCTCGTCCAAGTCCTTCGGTCGCATAAAAGCCGCTGCCGGGCGCCATCATCACGGTCGCTCCATCATGGCTGAATTCTTCCAGCATCCATTGGCAAAATCGGTCACTGTCATCCACAGGAAGCCGCACCATGGCGTAAAACGCTCCATTGACCTGTGGGCAAAGGACTCCATCCATCTCGTCGAGTGACGCTTTGAGGATCTCTTTCCGTTTCTGGTATTCCCCAACGACTCCGGCGTAGTATTCCCCTGGCAATCCGTAAACGGCCGTCGCGCCGAGCTGTCCGTACGTCGGTGGTGAGAGCCGGGCCTGTGCCATTTTCAGGATCAGACTCATCAGTTCTTCATTTCGAGAAACGACACAACCAATACGTGCACCGCAAGCTGAAAATCGTTTGGAAATGGAATCGATGACGACTGTGTTGACTTCACTTTCCGGAAGCTCCAACACTGAGTGATGTTCATCGTTGCCATAGACAAACTCACGGTAGACTTCGTCGGCAATGAGAAACAGATCGTGTTTGCGAGCCAACTGTTGCAACTGGATCAACGCTTCTTTTGGATACAAAACGCCCGTTGGATTTCCCGGATTGCAAATCAAAATGGCTCGCGTCCGGTCCGTAATTTTGCTTTCGAAATCTGCGATCGAAGGTAAGGCAAAATCATCTTCGACACGGGATGTGACGGGGACGACGACACCATCGTTGCCCAGCGCGAAGGACAAATAGTTCGCGTAGAAAGGTTCGGGCACAATCACTTCATCGCCCGGATCCATCAGTGCTGTAAAAACGAAGCTAAGTGCTTCTGACGCACCGGTGGTGACCAAGATGTCTTCTTCACCGATGGGATAGCCATGCCGGGAGTAGTATGCCGCGATCTGTTCTCGTAACGGTTCGGTTCCTGCTGAGTGACTGTAGGCGAGAACTTGGATATTGGCGTTAACAATTGCCTGGAAGAATTCTGGCGGTGTCTGGATATCGGGTTGCCCAATGTTTAAATGGTAAACATGGGTACCCCGAGCTTTGGCTGCTTCGGCAAACGGTACCAATTTACGAATCGGGGACGACGGAAGCGATTTGGCTCGCTGTGAGAAATTTGGCATCGTAGGGCACATTCAAATTTGAAACTGAAAACGTGCCTCAATGGTCGCTTAAGTCGCTTGTTTATTCAAGCGTGTTGCCTCGGTCACCATGAGATGTCTTTGAATTCGCTCATCTTCGTCGCCGACGCTTGAGCAGCAAACCGCCAAACGCGACGCCCAACAGCATGATTGAATTGGGTTCGGGGTTGCCAACGACCTTGAGCAGAACGGCGTTGGATCCGAATGGCGTCCAAGGTGAGGAACTACTGCTTTGCAACCTGACATTGTCCAGAATGTTGCCGGGCCCCGTGTAGTTGTTGGATCCAAACACAGAACCGGCAATCGCTGAAAGATCACTGACGTTGTCTTCGACGGAAAAGAAATAGTTGGATTGACCGTCCAGCTGAATCGTGCCATCGGCGCGGAAGTAGTACTCGCTGAATCCAGTTGGGCTGGGGTTGTTCGCAAGCGAGAGTGTTCCCAGCAACGTGTCCGGCATATTGGCCGCGTTGGAAGACCACAGCTCACCACTAAAATCAGCGATCGCCGAGTCTCGAATGATCATCACAGAGATTCCATTGAGACGAAAGTCGCGACCGCCCGTATTAAACTCCTGAGCGACCTTGTTTCGCTGAACTCCAAAGAACGTGGAGTTCAATCCATAACCGCCTCCGCCGGATTCTGAAAAATTGTCAACGATCAAGTCCGCATGACAAAGCTGCGTCAAAGTGAACGTCATTGCGATCGCAGCGAGTAGGATTTTGTTGTACGACATGTTGCTAATGGACAGACGGGCCAGCCAGTGAGGGGGATGAAAATGAGGAAGTACAAACGGGAGTGAAAGAAGCGTTTCAAGGCCGCGATGGGGAAGACACAGGAACGTCCTTGAAACGCATTGATGCAAAACAGCCGATCAGTTGTTGGCCTGCCAGAAGGTGGCCTGAGTCAAAGAGGTCCAATCTGCCTGCTGCTTGGCAATCGTAGAGACGAATCCGGAACGCTAGAGAGTCCCTCGCCAATGTCCTTGAACATTGCCGTTGACGAGGATTTCACCTTCAAAAACACCTCGGCTCACTTTCCGTCCGACGTACTGGACGAGGTAGCCATTGTTGGGTGCAACAATCGTGATTTCGAGGTTCCGCCCTCGTTTGTCATAGATGCCATAGCCCGTGTTCCCGGTAGCTGTATCGACAACCGTAAACGTTCCGTCAGGCTCGAACGTGAGTTCCGCGATCGGAAAGTAGCCCGGGTAGAGCAAGTTGTATTGGTCAAACTCGGTCAGTGAGGTCGTTCCCCAAGCGTACTGGATGTCCATCACTTTCGTGCGTCGAAACGTGCCAGCCTCCGCAACGGTGGAAGGCAGCAGCACAAGGCTGAGCACAACGAGTAAAAGTTTTGATTTCAGTCCAATCATCAAAATTCCTTTTCTTAAAAACAGGATAAGGTCAGAGTGGATAGTCAATAAAACTTCGGATTAGCCTTCAGGCGATAGCCCTGATTTTTCAACCAGGACAATCTGTAACTTGAACGAAGCGGAAAGAGAAACTTCAAAAATGACAAAGCGGGCACCTCGCCCGCTCTGCCAAAATTTTGGTCTGAACCAGAACGACCAAAAATATGAGCCGCCACAACGTTGTTCCAACGCCTTATGGCGATTTATCCACACCGGCTTGGGCACTCGAGGGTTGGATTGTTTTTGCGCATTGAGCGACAGGTAATGTGCTGCCGCAGCTTGCTGTGACCGCCGAAGTCCAACACATGGTTGTCTCAACATTGGAGACGCAAGCTGAGTTCAAATCGGTTCGCCAACCAAGACACGACTCCACAAGGGAAATCAAGATTCTGCTGAGTTGCCCTTCACGTTTCGCGAAAAGATCGAAAAGTTTTTTCGACAAGCCAGCAAGCGTTTCAGGCCAGGACCAAATCCAGATTGGAACTGGGTGCGGAGCAGTTATACTCAAACAAGACGGCATCCAGAAACCAAGAATGAATCAATATGCAGTTACAGGAAGACTCAAACTCTGGCGACATTGTTCCAGCTGTCAGCTCAACGAGTAGTTGGTCCGAAGAGGTTTGGAACAAGTACTTTGAACGCCTGCTGCATTTTGCTCGAAAACAGATGCGTGGCATGCCGAAGGTCGCTTCTGATGAAGAGGACATTACGCTGAGTGTGTTGAAGAGTGTTTGTCTTGCCGTTCGCAAGCGGAATGGAGAACGGGCTGATGATGCGCCCGATACCGATTCGATTTGGGGCATGTTGGTGCTGATTTGCAAGCGAAAAATTGCCAATCAATACGCGTATCAACGACGGAGCAAGCGGGATGCTTCTCGATCGGAATCGCTGTATTCCAGTCCAACGTTGCTGCAACAGTTGGAGTCGAAAGAGATTCGCCCTGAAATGCTGACACAATTCAACGAGCGGATTGATGAACTGTTCGAGACTCTCGAACACGACAGCTTGAAAAAAGTGGCTCGCGCAAAAGCGCAAGGATACACCAACCAGGAGATCGCCGAGCGACTGTCGTGCAGTCTGTCCACAGTTGAACGAAAGCTACGTCTTATTCGTGAAATTTGGAGTCGTGAAAGTGAATCCGACTAAACCCATTTCATTGACCCGAAGTCAATTGCTACGTGTTGATCAGCTTGCCGATCAACTGGAATCGTCGTTGCAATCGGATCCTGTTTTCGATGCTGAAAACTTCCTTGCGGAGGTCGACGATCCTCAGGTCGCCCTTGTGTTGCGCGATGAGTATCGAAGATTGCAACAGCGGCGGCCGACGTTTGTGTCCGCGTCATCCACGCTCGAATCGCGTCCCATCGGCCGATCATGTGCGGTTGCAGGTTTCGAGCCCGGGATGGTAATCGATGATTTTGAATTGCTCGCCCTTGTCGGACGAGGTTCGACATCGGTGGTTTGGAAGGCACGCAATCGACGTTTGAACCGCGACGTAGCACTCAAGTTCCCCACGGTGTTTTCCAACAGCATCGCAAGTCGTATCGAGCGAGAGTCTCAAGCGGTGGCGCGACTCAGTCACCCCAACATCGCCACGATCTACGAGAGCCGCAATCATGGTAGCGGTTCGTACCTGGTGACCGAGTATATCGAAGGCGCGTCATTGCAATGCTTGATCGAAACACGTGAACTATCTATCGACGAGTCCGTTTCGTTGTTGATCCAAGTGACCGAAGCGATTGCTTATTCACATTCGATGAAGGTGATTCATCGCGATTTGAAGCCGCAGAATATCTTGATTCGAGAAGATGGAAGTCCGGTAGTCGTCGACTTTGGTTTGGCACGGGTGCTGTTGACCGAGCTCGCGGTTTTGACTCAGGAAGGTGACTTCATCGGGACGCCTGGATACATGTCGCCTGAGCAAGCGGCGGGCCACAGCGATGTTGATGAGCGGATCGATGTCTATGCACTGGGTGTGTTGATGTTTCAATTGTTGACACAACAGCTCCCATTCACAGGCAATGTGCAATCGGTGGTTCATCAGATCATTCACGAGCCTCCGCCATTGCCATCAGCGCACAATCCCCACGTGGGTGTCGATCTTGATACGATCTGCCATCGCTGTATGAGCAAAGATCCTCAAGATCGATTTCAATCCGCGACAGAATTGGCGTTGGAGCTGCGACGTTTTCAAAATGGTGAATCGATTCGCTCGCGACGAGCCTCACGCATTGAGAAACTCGTTCGCTGGTCGCTGAAGAAGCCGATCGAAGCGGCTTTGTCTCTTTCGTTGCTGCTCTGTCTATTGGCGCTGGCCATTGGTGCAACGAACTATGCCGTGTCGATGCGAACCATGAGAGACAAGGAATATGATCTTCGGCTCAAAGCAGAACAGTCAGAGTTGGCAGCTCAGCAACTGAAACTGGAAGTCGAAGCAGCGTTAGAAGAATCTGAGAGGCAGAAAGAATTCGCAAGTGATCAAGCGTTTGAGAACAAGGCAGCCGTCGATTTTCTCAAGAGTGTTTTTCAAGACACCGCTCCGATCATGTGGGTGCTCAAGGGAGATGGGATTGGTTCAGGGAAACCTCCCACGCTCAAGCAGATCTTCGAGAACGCCGCCGATGGTCTGGAGCACGGTTTCGCCGGCAGTGATCAGACGAAAGCAAATTTGTTGGACACGCTGGGGGACAGTTGTCGCGCGGGGGGCTATCTCGAATTGGCACGACGTTTACTTGAGCAGTCCAAAGAAATCCGTGACAACGCACTTGAGCAGCGTCCCAACGATCCCAATGCCAAGCTGGACTCGCTTGATAACCAGTTAATGTTTGCCAAGCTGGACCACGACTTGGGGGACTATCAGTTGGCGCGTCGGGCCTACGAGGACTGTCTTCAAACAATGGATGGGATCAAGACGGATGTTGAAACGGGGGAGGAACGGCTGTTCGATGTCGAAACAAGAACTCGGTTTCATTACGGTCGATTATTGCTCACGCTCCAGCACAAGGAATTGGCGCGATCGCAGTTTCAAACCGTCATTGAGTTGAATCGCCGTGCCCGGCAAAAATCGTTTGTAGTGCGGGCCAGCGAAGTTGGTCTAGAGTTTTGTGATGCCGATCCACAACATATCCCCGCCACCAAACCGATCGAAGAGTTTTTTCAGAAAGACAGTTGGGCTCAGGAAGTGGTTGAAGGGTTTGCCATACAGACGGCCTATCGGACGGCGGGTGATTGGGGGCAGGCCGCGAAAAAGTATGAGGGGTTGCTGGTACTGTTAAGAGAACGACTGCCCATTGACAACCGTTGGTACCTGATGGCGCTTGGGGATTCCGCAGGAGTTCAATTGAAAGCGGGGCATTATGAGCAAGCGTGCAAAAATGCCGAAAGTGCGATTGCCGCGGGTGAAAAGATTTCGCCAGGCCATCCGCAATTGTTGGCTGCCAAATTGACGCTTGGCAAAGAGCTGATTCGTGCTCAACGTATTCAAGATGGAGTCAACTATCTAAAAAGTGTTGATGACTTTTTGGTGGAATCTCAACGCGGGTCAGAAGTCCAAATCGACTTGTTGATGGAGTTGTCTGAGGGATTGATTGAACTAGACAGGCACGATGCCGCAGCAACTTACGTTGAGCGGCTCAAGAATCGAACGCAGGGATGGTCCAGCGAAATGGTCGCTTGGCTCAGGTATCTTGAGTTTCAAACATTTGAATTTAGTGATCCCAATCGGGCTCAACGCGCAAAACAAGAAGCGTTGGTGTTGGCACGTGAGATGAAGGAACCTCCGGAAAATGGTATCTGGTGTTCTCGGATGGCGAGGATTTTACAATCGGACCAGTTGTTGGAGCATGCCGAGCAGATGGCTCGTGCCGGCGTCGATTTTGATAGTCGCCGATTCTTTTCGATGCATCCTCGAGTCGCGAATCGACGAATGTTATTGGGTGAGATATTGATGAAACGGGGAAACGTCTCCGAAGCGAAGAAGGCTTTCGAAGTCGCTCTGGCCTCTCGAAAAATATATCTGTCGCCTGATAATCACCTGGTGCATCAAGCACGCGTTGCTTTGGAAACTGCCGCCGAAGCAGGTCAAAACCAAAGTACGACACCGGTGGATGACAGCAACTAAACCAGATGACATCACCGTCGTTGCCTGAAAAATTTTCATGCAAAATCGCTTTAAATGCCAACAAGTTTTTTGATTCCTGAAAAATTGAAAACATGTCATTGGCGAAACGTGTACAAACAATGACATCCAATCCATTCCTTCCTTCAACATCGTTGAGCGCAACATGGGTTTCTTTGAATTGATCATTATCGCACTGGCAATCTTTGGCGGTATCGGGTTCCCGATCGGTATGATTCCCGGTGAAGAAGATCCGCGGATGGCACAACTCGCACCAGAAGACGTCTTGTTCTATTGCAGTTGGGCTGGCGTTGCAGATCCCAAACCTGACGCCTCAGCCACCGACCGTTGGATGGCTCAGCCTGGTGTGGATGGCTTTGTAAAGAAGCTTCGATCTGCAATTCTCGTTTACCTTAACGAAGGCGAGTTAGAGCAACCAAGTGTCAAAGAAACGGTGGGACGAATCTTACATTCCAGTGTGCTGGAGCCAGCGGCACTCTACATCAATGAGCTTAAGTTCGACGAAGGGAAACAGCAGCCTGAGTTCGAGTTTGCCTTGATTGTGAAACTGGACGAGCATCAAAAACAAGTAACAACCAACTTCGATACCTGGTTCCAGTCGACGGCCCAGGGTAAGGCAGGATTTGAAGACTATTCCATCGAATCGATCGAAGGTGCAGACAACTTAAGAGTGATCAAGGTGCCTGTAACTGTAACTAATTTCGGTGTTGACTACGGCCCCTGCTTTGTTTCCTTGCTGGATGACATCGCGGTGATTACCAACAATCCAAACGAAGTCAAAGCTATCCATGACAACCTGAAAACTGCGGCCCCAAAATGGTTGACGGATTTGCGTGACGAGTTTCCTGTCGAACGATTCGCGAGTGTTTGTTTTATCAATATTGAGGCTATCATCCAGCGGATACCAGAAAACGATCGAAAAGTGAATTGGTACGGCCTCCGCTGGACGGATCTGTTTGGCGAAGCGAAAACACTTGGCAGCGTTTCTGGGCTCGATCAACACGGTTGCGTCAGCCGAACCAAGTTGGTGCAAAACCGAGAGTCGCCCGGCTTGCTGGGTCTAGTGGGAGACAAGCCGCTTCAGATCAATGAAATCGGCATGGTCCCAAAAGACACAACGATCGGATTCATTGGACATTTTAACTCGCAGGGCGTTTTGAAAATCATTCGGGAACAGATTGACAACAATCGCGTTGCCAAAGAAGCCTTTGATGACGCGATGGAACAGGCCGAGGATTTTACGGGCGCAAAGATTGAAGAAGAAATCCTCAATAGCTTCGGTGATCTGGTTGCGTTTCAATACGATTTCAAGCTTGCAAAACTCTTCAGTTCTAAAGTCGATTGGCGACTCGATGTCGAAATCGAAGAAGAGATGACCTTCCCTGGTGTCTTTAATCAACTCAATGTGGGGATGAAAGAACGGATCGAAGAACAGTTTCAAGGCGAGATCACATCGAAAGTACACGACAATGTTAAGTACTACTTTTTCGATCAACGAAATCGCGTCGCGCGGCGACTCATGGGTTGGGGACTCAACGATGATCGATTGGTATTTGGAGACGGGAGCAATTTTGAATTGCTGTCCCAGAAGGTACCTTTGGAAGACGAATTGCAGTTGGCAAAATCCAAACGAGTCACGCTGCTGTTTGATGAAGGGAAGCAGCGTGGCTGGAATGGACCGGTTGGAATACTGCAGTTCAATTTGCCCCACATCTTCAAAGAAGTCGAAACCTACATTGAGATGATGCGTCAAGACGAATCGGAATCGATTGATTTTCAATTGAGTGGTTCAGATTTTCCACCAGCAAAAGAGTGGTACGAAGGTGCTCAACCGTTGGTCGTTGGGATTTATCGAGTCGACGATGGTTTCACCATGGTTCATCGACAAACCTATCCCGGTTCGGCACCCATAACGACGCTTGCCGCCCTCTTGTTGGGCGACATCGCCAGAAGCATGCGTTAGTCAATCGATGTTGCGTAGCATTTGAACCGCCAAATTTTCGTCAACCAATTCCCGAAGGCGAACGTATGACATCGTTATTCTCGGATTGATCTCAATTAGAGTTGCGACCGGTGCGTTGCCAGAATCCGTGTGCGAAATGATCATGTCGATTCCGAAGTAGCCATGCGTTGATGGCAAGTGCGAGACAACTTGTTGGGCGAATGTGGCCGCTGCATTGGTGAGTTCCGGAGCTAGTGGCCATTGAGCGCGGACATAGTGACCCAGTGGTTCCGCATCGAAAATCTGACCGGTCGGTGGGAGGAAATGGGCTGGCTTCGAACCGGCGGCAATCACAGAAACGCTGACCGGGATTCCGTGGACAAACCGTTCGATGAATAATCTACGATGACTTTGTGATGATTCAGGTCGTTCCAACCAAGTTCGCCACTCTATCTCTGTCGCGATAAGCTGGACCGATTCTGAGCCCGCACCATCGATCGGTTTGGCGACCACGGGCCACGTCGCTTCGTTCAAGTCGACGAGCTCTGAAAATGCGTCTACGGACCAGTCTTCAGCGAGTTCACCGAACTGCCGTTGACGGAGCCAATCCTTGATCGCCTGTTTGTCGCTGGCGAGTCGAACGAAGTCAAGTCCGGGGCTTATGAGCGATGGTGCACAGATGGATGGTCGTTTATTGGTCGACTCAAACCATTGGACGGCGGTCGCCAGGCAACCATCAGTTTCAGGAGCAATGACTAAAACTGCATCGACATCGGCCGCAAGTTTGACTAGATGCTTGCGAAGCGCATCTGGCGAATTCAACTCAGACCCAATTGGAATCAGAGAGACCGTGTCAGCGATCTCCAAACCAGGCAGCCCTGCTGAGCTTGCTCCGACATGAAACGAAGCATCAATCGGAAGCACCACGTGATGCCCCGCCTGAACCATGTCCTCGGCAACGGCCAAGACCATCGCCGAGCCTTGGCGCAAAAACATTTCGATGTCGGGCTCATCTGTTCCAACAGCGGTCGGATCGCTCAGCCGACTTACACTTTGAAAGAAGTCGACAGGCGGCACGATACCTTCGGCGCGCAAACCACCACCAACCAGCCACTCGAACAACAGAATGTTCATCCGTGCAGTTTCGCGGTCATCGCTTTCGCGGCGACACTAAAAGATTCCTAGTTGGTCGCGTGCGTCATCGGTCATCATGTCTTGCGTCCACGGTGGATCCATGACGACTTTGACTTCGACGTGCTCAACGTTCTCACATTCGCTGGCATACTTTTTCGTTTCGGCGACCAATTGAGGACCGGCCGGGCACATGGGGCTGGTCATCGTCATCTCGATGTTGACGTTGTATTTCTCTTCCTCACCCTCAATCGGAACAACATCGACGACGTAGATCAGTCCGAGATCGACAATGTTGATGAAGAGTTCAGGGTCAATAACTTTCTTCAATGCTTCGCGAACGTGGTCTTCTTGAAGTGGCATGTTTCAAACTCCAAAACGATGGTAAATGTATGGGATAGAAATTCAATCAACGCTGCAGGCGGTACGGCTTGGTCGAGCCAAGGCAAACTCCGATTGTCGCTGGGCCTTGATCGTTAACTTACTCGATAATCTTAACAAGGATCGCGTCGCCGTCGACTTTGACTTCATGCACAGCCGTCGGTTCCGTTGCCGGCATGCACATCGCTTCACCGGTTCGTATGTCAAAGCGTGCACCATGACGTGGACACTTGATTTCACCGTTTTCATACGATCCATCGCTGAGCGTTCCACCGTCGTGCGTGCAGACATCATCCAGGCAATAGTATTGGCCACCTGCGCGAAACAGAATGACTAAACGGTCGTCAGCTTCGACGAGAATGCGTTCGCATTCAGCAAGGTCAGCAGTGGTCGCAACTTGAATAAATTCGGACATGGACGCAGGTTTACTCTTTGATTCTTTAAGGTGATGTAGGTGAAATGGATTGAAAGGTCGGTCGAGTTTAGATCATGTAGCCTGGTTCCGACCAGTCGTCGGCAACGCAACGCGTCGAAACATTCAACGCGATGCCACCAGCAATATGTTTGGCGGTCGTTACGCCCAACCGTCGGGCGACCGATGCAGCAACACCGCTGCGGCGACCGCTTCGACAGAGGAAGATTACATCGCGAGCCGCATCGTTGTGCATTCGCACCATCGCCGGTAAAAATCCTGCCAGTCGGGTCAATGGAACATTTTTGGGGGGTGTTTCAAATCCAAGTTCGGACCAATCCTGTGCAAACGAAAACTCGTGCGGCTCCCGGACATCGATGATCCAAGCCTCGCGATGTTTGCCAAAGAACGCCTTTAACTCACCACGGGGAATCTCCAAAGCAGACTCGCATGAGGTGGTGGGGCCCTTGATCAAACCGCAAATCAACTCGGAATTGGTTTCGTCCGTAATCGACTGATCAATCTCAGGTTTCTGTTTCAAAAACGTTTCCAATGAAATTGGAGACGCATCACATACGATGGAACTGAGGAATGGATTCGAGTCACGTTCACGTTGCATCGTCGTCGCGAACTCGTTGTTGTAGTCATGGGTCGGGCACAAAATCGTTGTTGGCGCGATCAGCTTGCAGAGGCGTCGAAGTGACGAATACATTGCATCGATCGCACTGCAAGGGAAATCGGTTCGTCCGATCCCGCCCATCAAAACCATGTCGCCAGTAAATGCCAATTCAACTTGATCGGCCGGTAAGCGGCCATCATCTGTTTTTGTGCCAACCAGGTAGACTCGACCGATTTTGGTATGTCCCGGCAGCTCGACCTGAGCGATGATCCACTTGCTGGAGAATTGCAAAAACGGCGCCGTTGTTCCATCCTCCATTGAGACCACACCATCGACTGCTGCTGGCCAGCCAAGCAAGTCATCGGTCTGTGCAGAAGGCGCGGCAAATTCTGCTACTGCGGCGAGTAACTCACTGCGACACGAGTCATGGTCGACGTGGGCATGCGAATCGAGGATCGCCAATACGTTGCTCTGCTGGCATCGAATTAACGATTCAGCGCGGGAGGATAGCTCCTCAAACGGGTCGACGATGATTGCGTTACCTGTTTCGGCGTCCATCAAACACCACGTGCACATCGATCCATTTTTCAACTGGACTAAACCGTCGACCGGTTCGCTGTTGGACTGCATCGGTGAAACGGGGAGCACACGACAGGAATCGCAAAGTGCCCTACCCGCCTCTTCGATCCGCTCACAGGCGGCGATGATCTCTGATTCACCTGTCAATGGACCAAAGGACATGCGAATGGCCCCTTCGCTTCGCCATTTGGGCAAACCCATCGCATCGAGCACATACGATCCGACGACTCGTGAGCCGCACGCGGATCCGGAGCTGACACGGATTCCGGCGGCATCGAATAAGTCCAGGAGTTCTTTGTTTTGAAAGCCTTCGACGGCAAAGTTGATCGTCGTAGGAACGGAACTCTCAAACGGCGTGTTAAACACGATTGACGGAAACGCTTGTTTAAGTGCCGTGACGATTCGCTTGCGGTTGGCCAGTAGTTGCTGATGAGCCGCAAACGTCTTGGTATCCGATTGTGCGAGTTGATCAAGAACTGCAGCAATTGCAGCGACACCGGGCAAGTTCTCAGTTCCACCACGAGCGCCATGTTCCTGCCCCCCGCCTGCGAGCAGTGGGACCAGTGGAGAGCCCTTTCGAACATACAGCAGACCAATTCCCTTGGGAGCGTATATTTTATGACCGCTGACCGCTGCGTAGTCGACCGTCGTCTCCGAAAGGCTCAACTGAAATTTTCCAACCGCTTGAACACAGTCGACCAACCACATGGCCGATTCGTTTTCTTCCCGGATGGCAGATTCAATATCGTCCAGCGGTACGGTCACACCTGTCTCGTTGTTGACTGCCATCGTGCAGATCAAGTCAGCGTTGGCAGCATGCTCGCGGATAAACTCAAGATCAAGCTGACCCTGTTCATCGACTGGGATCTCGACGATTCGATTCCCAATGCCCAGCAAGTGGTTCCAATGCTGAATCGCTTGTGGAACTGCTTTGTGTTCTGTTGCGCCGTAGAGCAACAGACGCGGCTCGTCAGCATCGGTGCTGGCTTGCAAACGCTGTTCGCGAACATGGCAGAGCGTCGAAAAGACACCCATCTGAATCGCTTCAGTGGCTCCGCTGGTAAAGACGATTTGGCCATCTCTCGCCCCAAGCACGTCGCGGCAAAGCTCACGTGCTGACTCGAGAATATCTCTAGCTTTTAAACCAGAAATATGAGAACTGCTGGGGTTGCCGTAAACATCCTCCATCGCTTCGCGAGCGGCTTGCGCAGCCGCAGGCAAGACAGCAGTGGTGGCATTGGAGTCGAGATAGATCTCGGTCGATTTTCTGACGATCATGATTGGTTTGCTCGAACTGCGTCGGGGACGCAAACCATTCTACTCGTAATCGCGAACTCGGCGAGCGATGGCAACGCCAAGAGCTTCCCGGACGCTGGCGATCGTGACTCGATCGAAGACTTGCTGGAAAAAGCCAATCACAATCGCGCGAATCGCTTCTTTTCGAGTAAATCCACGGCACTGAGCGTAAAAGATCAGTTCATCATCGACACGTCCGCTGGTTGAGCCGTGCGTGCAGCGAACATCATCCGCTTCAATTTCCAGACCCGGAATCGAATCGGCTCGAGCCGTATCGGTCAGTAAAAGGTTATCGTTTCTTTGGTATCCGTCAGTCTGTTGAGCTACGCTGTCGACCTTGATCATCCCACGCCAGACCGTTCGCGACTTGTCCTGCAATGCGCTCTTGTAAAGGAAGTCGCTGGTACATTCTGCAGCTTCGTGGTGCTGTAGCGTGTGATAGGAGAGGTGTTGTTTGTTCTCAGTAAACATCACACCGTTCACTTGGCAAGTGGCTCGCTTGCCGCTCAAGGCAACATGCTGGTTCACTTTCGCCAAACGAGAACCAAGTGCACCCACGGTCCATTGCAGGTTAGCGTCTTGCTGGACGATCGCTTTTTGGTGCCCGAAGTGCCAGACCTTTTGCCCCCAGTCCTGGAGATTGACATATCGCAGGTTGGCACGTGCTCCAACAAAGATTTCAATGGCTCCATCATGAAAGCCAGTGGTTTCCGGAGCGGAAGCTGATTCTGCCAAAACCGTGGCTTCCGCACCTTCTTCGAGAACGATCAAAGTATGGGCAATATCCGATCCACCGTCTGTCAAACCTGAGAAGGTATGAAACGGTTTTTCCACGCAAACGTTGCGAGGCACATAAAGAAATGTACCGCAATTCCAAGCCGCTTGATGCAGTGTGGCGAATCGATCTTCGTCACCTTTGACCGCCTGGAACAGATACTTCTGAATCAGATCGCCATGTTCTTCGAGCAGGTCCGAGATGTTGCCAAAGATGACCCCTTTTTCAGCCAGCGCCGGATCGACGGTTGCCGGTGCAGAAGCGCCACCATCACATGACGTTGAACTTCCACTCAATTCAACACCTGCGTCGAGGACAGAAACGAGATCGTGTTCCGTTGCTGTGGCGACAGGCAAGTTGAACTTGTCCAACTTGAACAGACGAATGTCAGTTCGCATCCACTCCTCATCTTTTTTGCTGGGCCAAGTAGAAGATTCGAAGCGTTCCCATGCTTGTTGACGCAAGTCGCTGAGCCATTGCGGCTCTTGGCGAGATTGCATGAACGACTGGAAGCCTTCGGAGTTGAACGGCAGCATCTGATTTTTGGTAATGGTCGACATGGAACGAGTAAAAATGACTGAGTGATCCAGAAAATTCGAACCGAGGCACGTGGGTGCCTCGGCACAACTGCCGTTTAGCCGACAGAGCCTTCCATCTGCAGACGAATGAGTTTGTTCATCTCGGTGGCGTACTCCATTGGGAGTTCTTTGACGAGTGGCTCGATGAAACCGTTGACGATCATCGTGCTCGCTTCCGCCTCCGAGAGTCCTCGACTCATCAGGTAGAACATCTGTTCTTCACCGATTCGCGAGACAGAGGCTTCGTGACCAATCGAGACATCCTGTTCGGAGATTTCGATGTACGGATAGGTGTCACTGCGGCTTTCAGCATCGAGAATCAATGCATCGCAGACGACAGAACATTTTGAGTTGACCGCACCTTTATCGACGCGGGCAAGACCACGGTAGCTGCTGCGTCCACCGTTCTTGGAAATCGACTTGGAGATGATCGTTCCAGTGGTGTTGGGTGCGCTGTGAACCAGTTTGGCACCGGCATCCTGGTGTTGGCCAGCACTGGAAAACGCGATCGAGAGGATTTCGCCACGTGCTCCCGGCTCCATCATGTGAACCGCAGGGTACTTCATCGTCAGCTTGGAGCCGAGGTTGCCATCGACCCATTCCATGACGGAGTCCCGGTAGGCCATCGCTCGTTTGGTGACGAGGTTGTAAATGTTATTGGCCCAGTTCTGAATCGTTGTGTATCGACAACGACCTTCCTTTTTGACAATCACTTCGACAACCGCAGAGTGCAAGGACTCGCTGGTATACATCGGAGCGGTGCAACCCTCGACATAGTGAATCTGAGCACCTTCGTCGACGATGATCAACGTTCGCTCAAACTGACCCATGCTCTCTTCGTTAATGCGGAAGTACGCCTGCAATGGGAAGTCAATTTTTACGCCTGGCGGGATGTAGATAAATGAGCCACCTGACCAAACCGCGCTGTTGAGAGCAGCGAACTTGTTGTCCTCTGGTGGGATCACCTTACCGAAGTATTCCCGCAGAAGCTCTGGATGCTCGCGAACGGCAGTGTCGGTATCGGTGAACAGAACACCTTTTTTGGCAAGGTCTTCTTGCAAAGAGCCGTAGACAACTTCGGATTCAAATTGAGCTTTGACTCCAGCGAGGTATTCACGCTCGGCCTGTGGAATTCCAAGTGCTTCAAACGTGTCTTTAATTTCCTCGGGGACGTCGTCCCATGATTTACCTTGTGTGTTGGTCGGCTTCAGGTAGTAAAAAATGTCCTGAAAATCGAGATCAATGTCGCCGCCCCACTCGGGCATCGGTTTTTCATTGAAGATCTGCAACGACCGAAGACGGAACTCTCGCATCCAGTCCGGCTCTTCTTTAATGTCGGAGATCTGGTTGACGATTTCTTCGTCGATGCCTTTGCGTGCTTTAAACACGGCAGTTGTCTTGGTCTTAAAGTCGTACTTGTTAATTTCCGTCGACTTGAGGTCTTCGGATTCGGCGAGTACGGAGTCTTGAATATCGCTCATGGAAGTATCAACCAATTAAGTTGTAAATGGACTTGGAGCAGACTAACGTTTGAAAGATGTATCGGCATTGCCGATGGTTGAGCCTTAGCCAACACTCACTTCTGCGTTAGCGTCGTTGGCTTCGGCAGCATCTGGATATTGCTTGCGAATTCGGTCGTAACCTTGCGAGTGAAGTTCTTCGGCCAATTCTTTGCCACCAGTTTCCACAATTCGGCCACCGAGAATGACGTGAGTGAAGTTTGGCGGATTGTGCTCGAGCAACTTGTCGTGGTGGGTGATGATCAAGAGGCCCATTTTGTTATGGCCAATCTCATTGATCGATTGGCTGGCCAGTCGTACCGCATCGGCATCGAGGCCAGAGTCGGTTTCGTCGAGAATTGCAAATTTGGGTTGAAGCATTGCGAGTTGCAGGATTTCTGCTCGCTTCATTTCACCGCCAGAAAAGCCATCGTTGACGTAGCGTCGAGCGAACTCGACATCCATTTGAAGCTGTTCCATTTTTTCTTTGATCTCTGTGCGAAACTCACGCATTGGGATCAAGTCTTCCCCTTCCTGGCGGTCGGGGTTGCGAACGTTGGTCGTCGCGTGACGAAGAAAATCTGCCATCTTGACGCCGGGGATCGCAACGGGACGTTGGAAGGCCATGAAGATACCCGCACGAGCTCGCTCGTTCGGTTCCATATCGAGAATGTTCTCGCCGTTGAGCAGGATCTCTCCTTCAGTGGCTTCGTACGATGGGTGACCCATGATGGCCAAACCGAGCGTGCTTTTGCCAGATCCATTGGGGCCCATCAACGCGTGGGTTTCACCCCGGTTGATCTCCAGATTGACCCCACGAAGGATCTCTTTGTCGCCAATAGAAACATGAAGGTCTTTGATTTGTAGTACGTCGGACATGTTGGTTTCGTAGCAATAAATTTGAGGTGGTTAGGTTGCCACCGGGATTTGCGTGGACTGTCAGTCTTACCGGATAACTGAACACGGAATCGGTTTGGCCAATCGGTTCGGTTGAGTTTCTGATGGACACCCAACCGAATCGTCATTTTCAACGCGAATGCGTTCTCCGCCCGCCAATTCTATTTATTCGAGTGAGGCTGGTAAGCCACAATTTCAAGGAAATTGCAGCGAAAGCCGATCCGAACCATTTCTCTTGCGCAAGCGCAACGGTTGTTTCGGTCTTTTACGCGTTAAACCGAACGCCAAAGGCAAAGCTAACCCTCGAATCTTTTTCAAAAAGCGTAACCGTTTTGGCAATTCGCCCGACGGACACGCTGGCGGGAAACTAAGAGATTCCTCGAATGGCATCCAGGTAACGTTTTAGCTGCTTTTTCACGATGGGAAACAAGAAAAACAACCCGATCATGTTTGGAAACACCATGGCAAAAATCATCGCGTCCGAGAATGACCAAATGGAACCCATGTCGGCAGCGGCACCGATCACAATGAAGACCAAGAACAGCAGTTTGTACGATAGATCTGAGAGCTGACTTCGCCCAAACAGGAACTTCCAAGCCTGAAGTCCGTAGTAGGACCACGAAATCATTGTCGATACCGCAAACAAAACCACAGCGACAGTCAGGAATACGTTCGAGTAGCTGATGTATTTTGCAAACGCTTTCGATGTAATGCCAGCTCCCTCGTACTGCTGGCCTTCAATAACGACTTTGCCCGATCCATCACCACCGTACTCAAATGCACCTTCCGTGTTAAAGATGATGATGACCAACGCCGTCATTGTGCAAATGACCACAGTATCGATAAACGGCTCTAGCAGTGCCACCAAACCTTCGGAAGCGGAGTACTTGGTCTTCACAGCAGAGTGAGCGATCGAAGCCGATCCTGCACCCGCTTCGTTGGAAAACGCAGCTCGCTTAAATCCGACCAGCAAAACCCCAACGAGACCACCCAGCCCAGCTCGCGGCGTAAACGCTTCAGACACGATCAGTCCAAGTGCGCCAGGCAGCGAACTGATGTTTGTAATGATGATATAGAGGCAAGCGACGATGTAGAGCACCGCCATGAATGGAACAATTTTTTCAGTGACCGAAGCAATCCGTTTTATGCCACCGATGATGATGACACCGACGACAGCTGCCATGACCAAACCGATGATCGTACCGGCCGCAGCACTTTCCCAGCTCAACAACTCTTTAACGACGATCGTCGCTTGATTCGATTGAGCGGCGTTGCCACCGCCAAAGGATCCCCCAATACAAAAGATCGCGAACAAGACAGCAAGAACGGCACCGAGGGTCTTAAAACCACGTTCTTTGAGCCCTCGGGTTAAGTAATACATCGGGCCGCCGTGGACGACGCCCGCTTCGTCGATATCTCGGTATTGAACACCCAGCGTACACTCAACGAACTTGGTCGACATGCCGAGCAAACCGCAGATGATCATCCAAAAAGTCGCTCCAGGGCCACCGAGCGCAATTGCCAGTGCCACACCGGCAATGTTGCCATTTCCAACCGTCCCTGACACGGCCGTTGCCAACGCTTGAAAATGGGATACTTCGCCATCGGAGGACTCATCGCTGATTGTCTTTTTGACATCGCCGTCAACGATATTAACCTCGGCCTTCGGGTCTGCCGTGTGCTTATCGATTGAGTCGTACTTCCCGGATACGACGTTGATTGCCGTCATAAATTTGGTGATGTTTACAAATCCAAAATAGATCGTGAAAAACAGAGCACTGGCGACAAGCAGAATCAGAACAAAAGCAATGCCGTCTTCGTCAGACGACGCTACGCTGACGCCTTTTTTGGTGAACTTGAAGAAGACAATGTCATTGGCAAAATCCGAGATCGGCTTGAAGAATTCATCGATCTGTTTGTCGAGCCCTTTGGCTTCTTCCCCATCGGCGTCTTCCCCATTGGCGTCTGGGTCGACATCTTCGGTTGGGGCCTGTGTCTCTCCTGGTTGCTCAGTTCCTTCGTCTGTGGAACCATCCTGTCCCGCTTGCTCAACGGCTCCCGATTCCTGTGCCAACAAGTTTGCTTGTGGGAGGCAGTTGTTTGCCAAGAGGACCGAAAGACCTAATACCAGTAGGCCAAAAAAACGTTTCAAATTCATAGGTTTTTCGAGGATTGAATCGGGATGGCGAAATGTCGTTCACCAACATCAAAGCGGCACAGGCATGCTTGAAGAGCACACCGTCAATCCACGGTTTTAAATGAAGCCATTGTTAACGTCAATTAAATTCGGCTGTTTCGTTTTAGAAGACACCAACCAAGCGAAAAAAATCGCCCTGCCTGCGCATTTTTACAAACCAGACCTGAAAGCAACTTGCCCAGCTTTCAATTTTCGATCTGTTCGAGCAACGTTTCTTTGGCGGTCTCGAGCGTTCGGTCGATGCCGGATCGAAAATCTTCGACCGTTGGCTTGACCAGTCGATCCGGTTGAACGCCGACGCCCACAAATTTGGTTCCGTCGGCATAGCGGTCATGTTTGGTGCACACTCTGGCTCTACCTCCACCAGGCAAGTCAAACATCAATGGCTGACCGGTGCTCCCGCCACTTGGCTGACCAATGATTGGCCCGCGGTCCAGAATGTCAAAGGCGACCACCATGTCTTCGGCTGCCGAAAATGTTCGCGGGCCAATCAGCATCGCTACCGGCTTGTCGTAATGGTGCTCTCGGTTCACTGAAAACATGCCAGCGGCTGATTCTTGTTTGACCTGTGGGTGCCGACCCCAAGCCCGCAAAGTCGGACGGTATTGATACATATGCCATCGGGTGGTTGCAAACGGTTCGTCAGTTAGATGGCCAAGGATGTTCCAGCCGACTCCGCTGTTGCCGCCGCCATTGGAACGCAGGTCAAGAATCAATGCATCCGCTTTTTCGATCTTTGAAAACGATGATTGAAATTGCTTCAGTGCCGCCGAACTGCTGAAGCTGTTGAGTTTGACGTAAGCGATGTTTCCCTGAAGCATCTTCAGCTCAAACGCCGCCGGTCGTGAAAAAAAACGAGCGATCTGGCTGACACCCAACGTTCGAGCAACGGTGACGTTAAAAGTCTGTCCATCGATTCTTTTGAGTTCCAGTGAAACGGAATCGGTAACTGGACCCCGCAGCAAAGCGTCGCCGTAAACTCGTGTCGCTCGATCTTGTGGAGTCGACGCGGCAACGAAAGGTTTAACGAATTGATCCGCGTAACGGTGTACGGGCTGGTCATTGATGGCGATGAGTTCTTGGCCGACTTCGATCCCCAACGCTTTGACTGCTTGGTCCAGAACCTTGGTCACAATCACTTGGTCTTCTATTAATTCTGTTTTCAAAGCCGGTCGTGCGTTGAATTTCGAACTTAGGTTGGGTGGCAAGTAAACGTTGGTGTGTGCATCATTCAATTTGGCAACAAATTGTTCCAGCAACCTGTAGTATTCCAGCGTCGATTGCGTCTTGAGCACCTTGGGCATGAACGCCACGAATTCGGCATCCCAATCGAGAGTTGGGACTTGATCAAAATTTACAAAGTTGAATTTGACTTCTGCCCAAAGCTTCGACAAACCGGCCGCTTTTTCGGCGTCCGACAAGTTCTGTTGGTACTTGCTGTTGAAGGCGGGGCTTTTCCAAAGAACGTTGTTCTGCTCGATCGAGATGATCAGGTCTTTCTTGAGCTGCTGCCAACGCGGGTCGGCTCTGAGTGACTCCAGATCTGCATCTTGATTCAACAATTCCAGGTCCAGCCAACCAAAATCGACGGCCAGATCCAGGAATCGAAACGCGTCATCTCTGCGAGCCATTTTTGCGGCACTACATGCTGCGTTGTAAGCAACCGTGGCCCGGGTCGACCCCCGTTGGATCGCCTCGGTGTACTTTTTGAGGCTCAATTCGTAGTTGCGCTGCCGCATCGCTTGGTCAGCTTCTGATCGCAACCGGGCAACTGCTTCGAGATTCGATTCCGAAGAATCGACTTGGGCTGGCGATGTCGACGCAAGAACCTGCATCGCGAAGAAAATGGACAACAACAGCAAGAGCGGATTTACAGACAGAACACGCATGCACGAGATCCTCGGCGATCGAACCAAACGATTTTATTCGTGATTCAGCCGCGAATCTTGTCAGCGAAAATTGACGACAAGCAAAAACAACCGCCGAGCTTTAACTGTCGGTCGATGCCTACTGCTTTTTTTGAAAGCCGACTTTGCGGAAAGGCGTCGCTGGCTCGATTCGAATCGGATCGATGCCGCTGCCGTTCAAGATTGGCAATCGAAACGCGGCTTTGTCATCGTTCTCCAAGTCTTCAGAATCATCGTCAAAATCATTGGAGTTGTTGGTCGCTGGTGAACGAGTGTCCGTTGGGTTGCTTACACCCTTCGGTTTGTCCTCTTCGGATTTTCTCGCCTCAGCTTGCTCGAGATCCTTTTGGTCAGAGAACCGATCGTCCAAGCGTCCATTGCGATCATCGATAAATGGACTTTCGTTTACCATTTCATCCGAAGCTTCGTCGCCAGCGCTATCGTCCTGATCGCTAGTGTCGAACTCGAATGAGTTCTCGTCGCCGGCTTTGGTCGCCTTTTCCGTCGCTTCAAATGAACTGTCGATTGATTCGCCGGGAACACCTGGGAATCGCCCGTTGAGCATGTTTGAGTTTTTTGGCGGTGCCGCGTAGACCGAAAACGGAACGCCGCCGAAAAACTGCAAGTTGGCTTGCGAGCTCATCGCGTAATTTTGAGTGTTGGGCAGTTGGCGAAATTGCGGAGTTTGCGAGTAGAGAAAAGAATTGTGGCTGCTGTATGGGTTGTAGTGACTCGAGTCGTAGCCAGGATTGCAGCGATGGTATCCGTCGCTGAAGCCTTGTCCGAGCCACCGCAGAGTGCGATGCCGCCGAAACGTGTTTTGCGCCGAAGCTTCCGTCGCCAAACAGAGCGTAACCACACCGATCAAACAGATTGGGAGACAGAACTTACGAATCATGGCACCAGTCCTTGGAGGGCAACGAATCCTGGGGAAATGGGTCAGCGAATCGATTTGCGGACCCTTGCGATTCATCGAATCAGTCGGCTGGCAGAATTCATGGAAAAACGGACCTTTGGAACGAAGCCCACCAGCAGCGTACCGATTGCTAGGGCAGCGACGGATAAACGGACGCTAGACGGGATCTCGACTGCCCGTCCCTTTGAAAATCGATGTCTATCAGTGCTTTCATCGGAGCGAATGTTCTTGGATTTGGGGGCATCCAGCGAGATGACGATCAAGGTGGGGCCGCGTTTCGCCCGTGGAAACAGAGCCGCTCGTTTCTGACCGATTTCGGTTCTTCGACCAAAAAACGGCTTGGATTGACCAACAATCCCCGGATTTTGCTGACGATTTTTTCTTTGTCGAGAATTTTCAAAAAAATGCAAATCTTGCCGTCGGGCTGGCGAATACCAACGAAACGTACCAAACTAAACGACCAACTCGACAACGCAAATTGAGAAAACGACTCAGCTTGCCAGATCGAATCTGTCGGAGACACGGATAATGCCATACCACGTTCCCTTCAATCAGCGAGCTTCCCAACGATCCAACGATCCGATTTACATCGGGTTCGAGCCGGAAGCACCCCCTCGTCCTGGCTTCAACTGGTGGGGTTTCCACGGAATGTGGATGGCGTTTGCCAGCCTATTGACCGCTGGATTTACTTCGTTTGTGCCGCTTGTCATTAGCCTGTTCGGATTGCGTCGACCGGGTAAAAAGATGGCGACCGTAGGAACTGTCGTTTCGCTGGGTGGATTGTTGATCGCTGGAAGTATCGTCGCTGGAAACGTCGCCGACCATCAAGCTCGAAATCGTCGCCATCAACGTGCTGTTGAGCAGCGACAGCTCAGTCAGGACACCAAAGCGACAGCGACATTGTTGACCGACGCTCGAGATGATTTGATTGAATATCGGGGATCCAATGAAGGATACCTGCCCGCCGACATCGATGGGAATGTCATGGTCGTCAGTTACATCGATCCCTGGGGCAATTCACTTCGATTTGAGCCCCAAAACGAACATGGCGTGATTCGCTCGGCTGGCCCGGACGGTGAATTCAAAACGCGAGACGACCTCACGACATCCGTCAAAGGAAAGACCGACATGGCGGAACTTCACGTTCCCGTGAGTACCAAGTAGCAAGTTACTGGCGATGGAAATCAGGTGGCGATTGGCCGCCACCTTGGATCATCGAAATGGTCCCGGCCAAAACACGTAGGATTTATCGACGCGTCTGTAGTTCCTTCACGCGTCCGGTTCCTTGAAAATGTGGTTCCGTTGCGAGGGGAAATCTGAGATTCCCTTGCAGTTCTGTTGGTTCCTCAGCGGTTTGGTTTGTAATATCTTCGGCTGTTCTCGAGTCGATTTCGTCCCTCGCAGACGAACCAAGTCGAAACGTTTTCCGGGTTAAAGCTCCCTGTTTCTTGGTAAGGCACGCAGACGAGCCGGAACTCAATGGCGTTGATCGGCCTCAAAAGGTTCGCGGATTCATTCGCAACACCTGATTTTTCCGTTCCGGCGAACATCCGAGCACGAAACGAATCTGAATTGTGTATCATGGTTGTGAGGCACATTTGGTGATCAGGGCGTTTTGTTACCCCCGATGCCAACGCCTGTTTATTTCTTGATGGTTTGGAGCCCTCAAGACTAATCCATTCCCATCTCTATCCGTGCTTCGCTCAATTGTCATGAGACCACGGAGGCGAAATGTCACTTGAGAAAACCCAATGTCCCAAGTGTGGTAAGTCGTTTCGATTTGCCACCGAGCACCTCGGTAGCAAGACGCGTTGCAAAAATTGTGAAGCGATCTTTGTAATTCAACGACCGGCAACGCCAGCTCAGGCCAAGCCAGTGGCTGCCAAACCAGTGGCTGCCAAACCAGTGGCTGCCCAGCCCGTTCAAGCGAAACCAGTGCCTGCGAAACCCGTTCAGGCTAAGCCAGTTCAAGCGAAACCAGTTCAAGCCAAACCTGTCGCAGCCAAGCCCGTTCAAGCAACTCCCGTTCAGGCTAAGCCAGTTCAAGCGACACCAATCGCAGCTAAGCCCGTTCAAGCGAAACCCGTTCAAGCGAAACCCGTTCAAGCGAAACCAGTCGCAGCAAAGCCAGTTGCCCAACCTGCACCCGCGAAGGCAGCAAGCGTCGCTGCGAAAAAGGAAACACCATCGCCGCCTGCCAACGAAGCGTCTCCCTACGAAGCGTTTGCGGACGAAATGCTAACCGGCTCCACGGTGGCCGCAGCTCAACGGTTGAGTTCCGTCAACAATAGTGCGGATGCTGCAAATTACCTCGCGACCAACAAGAAGCTTGGCTTCAGTCGGAAGAAGCGAAAGTCCAGCGACTGGGCTACGGTTTTTATTTTTCGTGGCGTCAACCTCGCCGTCTTTGCCCTGATCCTTTATGGCATCGCCATGTTGGGGATGTTCTTGATCACCAGCCCCATTGGAATTGTCACCAGCCCGATTGCGGCGCTGCTGGCAGCAGGGATCGGATTGGTCGGGTCGGTCATGGTCGTTTCCGGTTTTGCAGCCAAGCCCGGTTCGGCAGCCATTTGCGGAGTCATTCCGGCGCTAATGTTTGTCGCGGGTGGTCTGTTGGTCGGAAAACTGTATCTGTTTGACAATCATTGGGACCACTCGTCCAACACCATGGCTGCCGCCAAAGAGCATCATCAAAAGATTGCTGATGGTGAGGTCAAGTTTGATCCAATTCAGAACCAGGCGAATCGCAACAATCCGATGCGGAACAATCCGATCCGTATCCAGCCTCCCGTCGATGTTGATCCGTTTGCTGAGATGCGAAATCGGAACAATGTACCTGCGGTTGATCCAGTGAATCGCGACATCGACGATCAAATCCAGGAGGCGCGAAATCGCCAAAAACAATTAGTCGAAGAAGCCAAACGCCGTCGGGACGAGATTCAGCGGAAGCAACGCGAGGCGGCGATGCAAGCCAATCAACAGCAACAAGCCAATACACCGCCACGGAAAAAGATCGTCAACGGCGACGACTTTGATCCGTTTGGTGGCGGCAAGCGAGTCGAACCTGCTGCTGATCCCGGAGCTGCACGTATCACAGAGGATCGAGGTGACGATGAGATCGTTGCCAGTCCGTTCGACAACAACTCCGATGCAACTCATCAATCAAACATCTCTCGAATGGAATACGAGCGAAACACTCGAAGCCAATTCGGTGTGCGATCGTCGACCCAATTCCCTGCCCAGAACCTGACAAAGATGTTGGGCAAACAAAAATTTGGCTCGCGAATTGGCCATGCGATGATCGGCGCAAACAATGAAGCACTGGTCGGTTTTCATGCCGTCGCTTCGATGACTGATGCAGATAGTTGCCGAAATCTGTTGCCGATCTTCGATCGAGACGACTCCGGCTCCTCGGTGGCCAAATCGGGTTATGCGATCGGCGGAATTGAGGCCACATTCTCCATGAACAAACTGGTCGCAATTCGAGCGATCTACATGAAGATTGACGGTCAATCGCTTGATACAGGCGATTTGTACTTTGGAGAGTGGTTTGGTGATGCCAATGCTGCCGAGCATGCCGAGCAAATCACCACCAACGGAAAAATCCCAATTGGTATACGAGTTCAAGGCGGCTTCGCAGTGGAAACCATTGCGTTGATCGTCAAGTAACGAAGGTTTTTTGATCTCATTTTTTCTCTGCGTTTATGGCCAACAAGAAGAACTCCGAGCTGATCCTAAAACATCTCGACGGAAAAATTCCGCCGATTGAAAAACAGGGAAGCTACCAAGTCGGGCTGATGGGCGCCGCGTTCGTGATGGTGATCCTGCTGTTCATCTACCTGGCGAGTCTCGCCATCTTGTGTTGGTTCCTGATGAACCTCGCTTTCGGTGTCGTGCTCAACGGCAGTGTTCTGTGGGCGATCTTTGATATTTTCTGCATCGTCCTGTTGGGGACCGTGTTCCTGGCGATGATCAAACCGATTCTGTTGCGACAGACACCCGACCACGGGCATTTTGTCTTGCATCCCCAACAGGAGCCACTGTTGTTTGAGTACGTCAAACGCATCTGCCACGCGGTTGACGCACCGGTGCCCAGCGAGATTGCCGTCGATCCTGACGTCAACGCTTCGGCCAGTTTTGTCGTTGGACCATTTGATAAAGAGATGCGATTGACGATCGGCTTGCCGCTTGTCCGATCCCTCAATACGCGCCAATTGACCGGCGTGATCGCACATGAGTTTGGACATTTTGCGCAAAGCTCTGGGATGAAGATCAGTTACTTTGTCCGCTCGCTCGATGCCTGGTTTGCGACAGCCGCGCAAACGAGAGATGCTTGGGACGAAAAGATTTATGAGTGGTGTGAAGAGTGGCCGGCACCTCTCAATTGGCCACTCTATCTGATTCGATTTGCGGTTTGGGTGGCTCGTTGGTTGCTTTGGGGTTTGACTTTGTTGGGGCACTTTTTTGTTGCCCGACTCATTCGAGAAATGGAGTTTGATGCCGATCGTTATGAAACGCGCATGGTCGGCAGCAGAACATTTGCACAAACCTGTCGCAAACTACGTTTGATGGGACTCTGTCAAGTCAAGACATACAACGATCTCGATCATTATCGTCGGATGGATCAGTTGCCTGACGATTTTCCGGCAATGCTGGTCGACAATGAAAACCATATCGATGAAGAAAAATTTCGCGAGTTTGAAAAGACGTTCCTCGAGATGGAAACTGAGTGGTCCGATACCCATCCTTGTGATCGTGAACGGATCGAGAATGCGGCTCAGGAGCAGACCGACGGTCTGTTTCGATTGGAGATTTCCTCTACTGAGTTGTTTTCTGATTTTAAGTCGCTCTCACAAATCGTCACCAACGAACTGTACACGCTGCACTTTGAAGGCATCCGCCAAAAACTCAAAGTCAAAGATACCGACGAGCTGATTGCCGCTCGCAACGTCCGAGTCAAGGAAGGCAAGGCGGCACTGCGTTTTGTTATCGAACAGTTTTGCGGCTATGACACGTTCTTGTTGCCACGGCCAACGCTTGGCAGAGCGATCGACACCAATTCCTTTACCGAATCGACTCGGCAACATCGCGATCAATTGATGGGTGTGGTTTGCGGTTATGCCAAAGTTCGTCAGGACGAAGATCGCGCCTGGGGAAGCATCGCTCAGGCCACTTGTGCCAAACGACTCATCGAAGCCGGTTTCGATCTGACAGAAGTCCCAATTTTTGAATCGAATTCGATCCAACAAGCGCATGCGAAGATCACCTCCAACACGGAGCTTGATAACCAACTCAAGGAACGATTGAAACCGTTCCGGCAACGCATGGGACTTCGTTTGATTGACGCTTTGGAGTTTTTGCGGTCGCCAAGCATGCTGGAAAAAATCGATGAACTGCCAGAGGTCGTCGACGAAGTCAAATTGATTTTGCAGGTATGGAACAAGATCATCGAGCTCAGGCCGACATTCGAATCGTTCTATTTCGAAACGCGAGTCAACTCGTTGCTGTTACAAGCAACGCAAGGATTCCAGAACTTCCAAACCGATCGCGCCGTCCGTGCCGCCCTGGCTCGTTTGACCGCCAATATGGTGCATATTCAGCAAGCGACGACGCAGCTCAAATATCCATTCGAACATGGGTTGGGTGAGATTACGTTGTCCCATTTTCTGGTCGCAAAACTGCCGAAAACCAAAGAC
Organism: Planctomycetota bacterium; assembly: GCA_038534355.1. GTDB lineage: Bacteria > Planctomycetota > Planctomycetia > Pirellulales > Pirellulaceae > Mariniblastus. The sequence continues at coordinate 204,898 of JBCAWX010000001.1, read as the reverse complement.
ATCGATGCGACGATGAACGCGGCTTGGGATCTCGATGGCAATCTTGATTTTCTGCTTCGTCGATGCGTCGGGCGACTCGGCGCGTTGGCTGAAAAAGTGGAAGGCGTCTTCGGATTCGAACCACTGGAGACTCCAGCTGAAGTCAAAGCGATCATGGAAGAAGAAGAGGACGATTAGTCACTAAAGACTTCCTTTGATCGGCATTTCTCGAATCGGTTGGGAACGATTAATCCAGTGTCCAAGGGACTTCGATTCGCCGCGCGTTTTGACCGATCAATTCTCTGATTTGCTCGTTGGCTTGATCGGTCGCTTGCTTGGTCGCCGCTCCTTTTCGGATCGCTTCGTCCAGCAGTCCTGCACCGTTTCCTAAACCGAGTTTTTGGACGGTGGAGACAGCAGCTTGGACGCGAGGATCACTTTTGATCGCATCAATGTCTTCCTGGGATTGGTCGGAAAGACGCGAGACGCTGTTGAATTGAACGACTTTTTCCCAGCGATCGTCCGTTGTCTTGGCCAGAAACGTCGTTTCCACCGTGACGACATTTCGGTCGCGACCGTCCAACAATCGTTTTACCAACACACTTCGGGTCCCTTGGTTGTCGGCTTTCCGGGTCACGTCGGCAACCCAATCTTTTTCGGGAGCCGCCGCAAACTCTGGCAAGCCCAATTCGCGTCCCAGTCGCGTGATCTGGTCCGTTTGTGAGCCGCCCATCAATCGAGCCATCACCTGATTCATGTCGAAATCGTCGGTAATGGCAAACAGCGTGTCACCCTGACCCTGAAATTCCATTTCGCCGGTATACTCGAATTCAAACATCGAACGACGAATCAGCCATTGACGATCGCTGAGTTTTACAGCGGGCATCTCGGATGAGAGATCGAAGAACGCATCTTTGAGATTGACCTTTTTGGCTCGCAGTGATTTCTGCAGGTCAGCAAGCGATCGGTTCGAAACATTCTCTAACTCATGGTCCCACGCAAGTGCAGCAATTCGTTTTTTGGCAACGGGTTGGGCACGCAGTTTGGTGATCTTGTCTCGATCCAATCGCAGTAAGATGAATCGTTTTTTCTGAAGCCCTTCGCCAGTGTTTTCGTCAAGAATTCGGCCTAGCTCCAGTTCAAGATCTTTCGCGTAACCTTCGTCCTGTTTGATTTCGTCAATCCAAATCGCAAACCGCGATTTATAACTGTCGATAATGTCAGCCATCAACGTTTCTTCACGCTGCAAGAAGGATGGGTACTCATCGGCATACCTCGTCTTCAGCCAATGACGATCCACAGCAATCGAGACTCGCTCTGGTTGAGAGTCAAACAACAGGCCAACCAACAGTTTGCCGTCATGATAGAGGTAGTCGACCGCTCGTTGCGACAGCGGAACTTCCGGTTTTGCCGCCGGCTGGTCGTTCGCGTCCTGAAATGCCTGCAACTGCGTGCCGAAGCATAGAGACTGACAAACAACGATCAAAGCAAACGCAAGTTGCAGGAGAGGCGGTACAAATCGGCAAGATGATTTCATTGGGGATGCCTCTGATCGCATAACGATTTTTAAGCTCGGTGCTGAGAGACGCGCGACCGCTACCTTGATTTAGATTGTACTTGTCACGCTCCTGCTCGTGTTCATCAACCGTTGTTGCCCAACTTGATCAACCTATCGGCGATATGAAATGTCCAGACAGTCACGACGCCGCAAAGGTTGTTCGATTCAATCCTGGTTTTTAGATCGATCGGCATCGTTCAGCGGTTTGTCGGATCCGGATGTTGAGTCCTTCTCCTCGTCAGGCGACAAGCGAAACGGTTGGTTCTGCTCATACAGAGTTAAACGTACCTTCGACGGAGATTCGTCAGATATTTCTTCGGAATTCACCAAGCGAATCGCATTGGTCTGACTGGTTTTTGCCGAGTCAAAGGCTCCTGTCGCCGCTTGGGCTGCAGCCAGTGTTTCGAGTCGAGCGGATGTCTCTCCATCGTTTTGGATGACGTTTTGGATTAACTCCAATGCTTGAGTGCCGTCTGCAATTTTTGAATCCGGGCACGTCGCCAGCAGCCAAGCGAGTCGTTGCCGCGCGACGAGGACTTGCTGCGAGTCCGATGTTTCAGGCTTCAATTGGACTGCGGTTTGATAGTCCTTGAGCGCTTGCACCCATTTGCCAGCGGAACGCCAAGCGTCACCGCGATTGACTCGAGGCATCGGTTGATCGTTCAGCAGCACAACGACAGCATCATAATCTTTCATCGCCGTTTCAAATTTGTCGATTGCCAACAGACTGTGTGCGCGACCAGTTAGTGCTTCCGCATCATCGGAGTCAAATCGGATCACGGTCTCGTAGTCTTTGATTGCTTGTTCGAATCTTTCGGCATGATAGTTTGCCTCTGCCCGATTAAACCATCCAGCAACGTAATCCGGTTTGAGTTTGGTGGCCTCGGTGAAATCTTTGGTCGCAGCGTTCCAGTTTTCATTCACCATGAACGCCACTCCTCGAGCATTCCAGCTGCGATGGCGTTTCGGATCGCTGATCAATCCCATGTCAAAGTCTTGCATTGATTGAGCGAACGCTTTCTTAAACTGCTGCACACTGCCGATCGACTTGAACTGCCGGGCAACGTCCAGTCTGGATTCGCCACGCCGATTAAAAGCCCAACCCTTAATGGAAGTGACGTAAGAGCGATTCTTCTGGTTGATTTTTGCTTTGATCGTTTGATCGCATTGTTCAATCAACGCCGTATAGTCCTTTGCGTGCTTGGCGGATTTCGTCGCGTTATAGATCGCGTTGACCAATTTCGACTGGGCAGCTGGTGGCAGCTCGTCACTTTTTTCGACCAGCGGTTGCAGCAGTTGGTCGGGAGCAATTTTCGTTGGCTTGGATTGAGCGTCTTGGGGTTCTTGTTGAGCCATCGCGTTTGGCATCAAGACGCAGGGCAACAGGAGTGCAGTTGCCATCGTCAAAAGGGCCGCAACTGTTCTGGTTTGAGTTGATCGGCGCAAGGTTCCTTGATCAAACATTGAATCCCTCCGTTGGATAATTGATGTTGTATTGATTCGGCGAAATCGAAATCGGTGTCGCCTACTCTTGTGGCTCAGTCATTCGCATTGGGTCGAGTGCTTCCTTAAGTGTTTCTTCAGGAAGAATTTCTTGTTCGATGCAAAGTTCACGAATGGTTTTCCCCGTCGCGAATGCCTCTTTGGCCAACTTTGCAGCCTTTTCGTAACCGATGTACGGGTTGAGGCTGGTGCACATCGACAGGCTTTGTTCGACAAACGATTCGCACACGTCGATATTGGCTTGCATGTCAGCGGCGCAAAAATCAACAAACGCGTTGGTCCCATTGGCCAACAAAGCGATGCTTTCGAGTGTCGTATGACACATCACGGGCATCATGATGTTCAGTTGAAACTGGCCGCCGGCCGCACCGCTGATGGTGATGGTCTGATCGTTTCCAATGACACGTGCGGTAAACTGCATCATGCTTTCACACATGACGGGATTGACTTTGCCAGGCATGATGGAGCTGCCTGGCTGGCGCGTCGGCAGCGAGATTTCGTAAAAACCACAACGAGGGCCAGAGCCGAGCCAGCGAATGTTGTTAGCGACATTGAACAGGGTTGATGCGATCGACTTTAGGTGACCATGACATGAGACCAAGCCATCTCGTTGGGCATTTGCCTCAAAGTGATTGACCGCTTCAACAAATGGAATTCCGGTTGCGGATGCGATCTCTTTGGCAACCATGCCACCAAAATCGGGATGCGTATTGATGCCTGAACCCACAGCGGTCCCTCCGACAGGGAGTTCGCAGACATCGGCCACGGCCAGTTTGGCCTTGGCCACGGCCAGTTCAATTTGTCGAGCCATGCCGCCGATTTCCTGGCCCAGCCGCAAAGGTGTCGCGTCCATCAAATGCGTACGACCGATCTTGATCACTTGATCCCAGGCAGCCGCTTTTTCATTGAGCGTGTCGGCCAGTCGTTGAAGCGCAGGAATCAACGTGTTCGTGATCTCAATCGCAACGGCAACATGAATCGCAGTTGGAAACGTATCGTTGGTGCTTTGGCCCATATTGACGTGATCATTGGGATGGATCACTTTCTCGTTGCCAAAACGATCGCCACCCGCAATCTCGATTGCTCGATTCGAGATGACTTCATTGACGTTCATGTTGCTGGACGTACCGGAGCCCGTTTGAAACACGTCGATCGGGAATTCGTTATCCAGTTTTCCATCGATGACGTCTTGGCATGCGGCCAGCATCGACTTCACTTGGTCGTTCGCAAGCGGATTTTTTCCGGTGCCGGTTAGTTTGCCAAGGTCGCGGTTGGCGATACCGCAGGCCAGTTTGACGCGGCCCATCGCACGAATCATGGGGCTGGGAAGTCGCCAACCAGAGATCGGGAAGTTTTCAACCGCACGTTGAGTTTGGGCGCCGTAGTACGCTTCCGCCGGGACAAGAATGTCACCCATGGAGTCACGTTCGGTTCGTGTTTCGGCCGTCTTCGTCGCGTCGCTCATGTTACCGTGCGTTGGCTATGCTGGTTATGGTCAATGTTTCCAAACGGTATGATAAACCAACCGGGAAACCCGACCAACCCGAAACGATGAGCCCATGAACCCAACTGACGATTACGCCGCAATCCGCAAAGAGTACGAGGAGGCCGGGATTTCTCACGACCAGCTTCCGAATGATCCCATGGAGTTGTTTCGACAGTGGTATCAAAACGCCGTTGAGCACCAACCAGCCGATTGGTCGGAACCGAACGCCATGGCACTGGCGACCAGTGATTCAGCAGGCAATGTTTCGAATCGAATTGTGTTACTGAAAGGGATTACGGACGTCGGTGTCCAGTTTTTCACCCACTACGATTCTCAGAAAGGAACTCAAATCGCCGCGAACCCAAAAGCCGCTGCGACCTTTCATTGGGCGTATCTTGGCAGGCAAGTTCGCGTTGTGGGCGCCGTCGAAAAAACGTCACGGGAAGTTTCGGAAGAGTACTTTCACTCCCGTCCACGCGGTGCCCAATTGAGCGCCGCTGTCTCGCCTCAGTCGTCCCCGATTCCGTCACGAGCTGAACTGCAACAGCAAGCGAAGTTGTTGAACGAGCAACTCAATGGTCAACCGGTTCCCCTGCCCGAACGATGGGGTGGCTTTCTAATCATTGCTACAAGGATCGAGTTTTGGCAAGGCCGACCGGACCGTTGCCACGACCGAGCTGTTTACCTGAAGCAAGAGGACGGCCAGTGGGATCGGCTGCGAATTGCCCCCTAGCCAAACGCCAATCAAACTGCGAACGAATTCATCGTAGTTGGTTACGCATGAAATGATGCTCGAAGTAGTGCCTGTCAAAGCGACTGGACTGAAATTCCAGCCAAGCCGAAGATGCTTGTTACCGGCAGAGCAGCATGGCAACCGATTACCGTCTACGAATTCGACGCTTTTCGACGTTGTTTTCGGTTCAACAGAAAAACGACTCCGATTTGGGCGAGAGCCAGCAGCGAAAAGAAGGCACCAATTCCCTTCCAGCGCATCGACTCGGATACGGTGAACGTCCCGTCACCCCCGTACGAGAAACAGTAATATCCGACAACCAGCGAAGCGATAATCGAAATCGCCAATTTGCCTAAAAGCAGTGTGCGCCACATGGCATTCCACCAACGAAGTTGTTTACTCGACAAATGAACCTGGACGACATACGGGTCCAAAGAAATGACTAATTCGATTCGCGTTTGCGGCCAACAAACTGATAATAAGGCGTTCGCAAGAACGGAACGTAGGGCATTCGGCTGCGTTCTTCGACGAGGTCGACTTGCTCAAAATGATGTCGCAAAAATGGCAGGTGGTCGGCCGATGGAAACACATTGTCCGTGGCAAACCATGGCCCCCACATGTTGCGAGCCAACCAGCGTTGACGTTTCATGTCCTCGGCAGGGTGCTTGCGTCCTACGTAAAAGTCGACGACGCCGATGATGCCGCCAGGTTTGAGCATCCGTTTTGCATTCTCGATCGCCGCGAACCAATCCGGGATCATCGTCAGCGAATACGAAAACGTAACCACGTCAGCTTGCCCTTCGTTCGGTTGCCATTTGGTCGCGTCCGCTTCGACAGCTTCCGCATGACTCCAGCCACGCTCTTGAAAACGTTCTGCAGCGACCTTCAAAAGCGACTCTGAAAGATCAACGACGTAGACTTTTTTGAGGCGATCGATGTCGTCGGCCATGTACTCAACGTTGGAGCCTGTTCCGCCGCCCATGTCGACCCAAACGCCACCTTCCGGTTTTTCGATGCGATTCCAGAGCTCTTCGCGTCCCTTGAGGAGGCGTTTTCGAAAGTCGTCATACGCGTCCGCTTGACCTCCGTAAAAGCTCTCCATTCGTTGAGCGTGATTGTCACCACGTACTGGCTTGAGCAGCATGTGGTACATGATTTTCATGTCAGAAAAAAATGCCATGGTCGGTTCACGTCGTTGGAAGAATCAGCGTTTCAAGCAAGTCAGTCGGTTGTTCAAATCAATCGGCATGGCCGTTGATCCATAGGCAAGGCGTCGGCAACGCGTTGCATTGGCGAAACCTATGTTACGCACCTAGTTCAGCGATGTAAAAACTTCCATAAGTATGGACGCGATCTTTTTGATGCAGTTCGCTGGCCAGTTCCGTGTTGTAATTCAATAACGGAGCAATTTTCTCTTGCTGGCCATTTCGTTGAATGTGCACTTCATCGATGAAATCCGTTCTCAGACCACCGGATCGCCAGATCAGCCTCGCGTTGGGTGCGGCACGTTCAATGATGGCTTGCCATTCCGATTCTAACAACGGAAAAAAGTTGCCACTGAGCCAATCCATATGGTCCAGCAGAATGAACCGAGAAATCTTGCCATCATGTTTTTCGAGGAAGCCTTGAACGGAATCGGTGTGTGTCGAAATTCGATCGACAATGCCGTTCTTGAGTGCCTGAAAGTTTTCTTCTTTTAAATATTCAGGACAGCATTCTCGCGTATACGATCCCTTCATGTAGACGCGCCAGAAATAATTGTCCTTCATCGGCAACTTTACAAAGACACTTTCCATGCAGTCTTGGATGAACTTCACCAAGCCGCCTTCGTACTGAGTTTCGATCTGCCGACGTTGAGCTTTGGGAACGCCCAGCATCGACATCGTGGTGTCGCGATTCATCAGAAACTTCATTAAACCCGACCAGAACTTCTGTTTGAGGTGGGTGTCGTAAATCTCTTTTTGCTCTTCCAGTGACTCGGCTTCCAACAAGTCGTCGAGGTGTTGGCTGACACGGATGATGTGCGTGTTGTAGATTCGGATCATTCGAGCAAACGCACCCGACGTGCCACGATCATAAAACGTCTTGCGACGATGGTCGAACCACTTGATGCGTTTGTCCCAAAACGTCTGGCTCCATTCCGGAAGTTCCGCTCGAAGTTTGTCTTTGTAGACGTCGCGAATTCCCGACAGTCGCCCGATGCCAAACATCTTGAAGAAGTCGTCAAACTCAAGGTTGCGGATCGCCGAGCGTTTTAGATCGAGCAGTGCGTTCTGACGGGGATTCATGTCAACCGCGTGGACATGGTTGCAACCGGCCAGCGAGTAGTCGAGCGCATTGCAGCCCGCCGAAGTAATCACCATCACGTTGTCGTCGGGACCAAACTCCAACGCGACACGATCCAGCCGCGGGTCTTCCCAGCAAGTGTTGTAAACGAGGTTGTTTCCGTGAACGGTCGTGAATACTTTACGACTGATCCAGTCAAAAAACGGCATCGGTGTCTACTTCAGTTTTAGCCTAAATGAAAATGGGAGCTCATGCTCCCAATCGACAAGATTGTATCAACTTGATCTCATTCCCGACACCAACCAAATTGAGCTTTCGCATGTCACGCCAAAGTAGATCGTCGACCGGAGTCGGCTGGGAAGACGATGGGTGCCGAGTGACAGCACAAACGGGCCTCCCGAAAAATTGGTCGCGAAATGGCCTTACCCGGCAGTTTTAGTTTTGATACCCTCCGCCACGATTTTTTGAAACTGGAATTTCAGGAGCGGTCATGATGTTGTCGTCTTCGCAAGCTGGGAATGGACTCAAACCCGCAATGGTCATCTGTCTGACGGTCGCCACGCTGGCGCTGGCAGCAATCGATGCCAATGCACAGGGAATTCGGCTTTTTGGCCGCAAGCCGGCAAAACAGGAGAAAGTTTCCTACGATTTGACCGATACCGCTGGCCCCTGGTTGATCATGTGTGCCGCTTTTGACGGCGAACATGGACAGCAGGATGCTTTTCGATTGGCCGAAGAGCTGCGAACGGTGTACAAGCAAAAAGTCTATATCTACCACCGCCAGAACAATATCGAGAAAAAGATCTCCGACAAAGGACTCGGCTTCTCGAAACCCGTCGCCGGCGGGAAATCAAATGTTCGCGACCGGGAAATGAAGCTCTACAACGGCGAAGCTGTCCGCAATGAATATGCGGTGCTGATTGGTGATTTCAAAAACATTGACGACGAAACCGCACAGAAGACGCTGGCTGGGGTGAAACAAGTTCAGCCACAATCATTAAATCACCTCAACGATGGTGCCTCTGATTCAACGCTGTCCGGTGCTCGAATTCGCGCACAAAGCGATGCGATGTTTGGTGACAAGACCACCAAGAATTGGATGTCGATGAACAACCAGGCACTCAAGTCCGATCAGCCGTTGCGCTTTGCTTTCCTGATGGCCAACCCGGTGTTGGCAGATAACTTTTTCGAAGCCAACCGAATCGATCCATATCTCGTAAAGATCAACACTGGTTTGCCCAACAGTCTGTTAGACAACGACAAGCCGTATTCGGTCAAGATCGCGTCTTTCAAAGGGATCACAACGATCAACGAAAACGAAATTGAAGCGAAGCGAAACAGAAAGCCAACTCAACGACTCATGCAAGCTGAGCAACGAGCGTCGATCCTGGCATCCTATCTTCGCAAGCAAGGAGTCGAGGCCTATGAGTTTCACGATCGCTACGAAAGTTACGTATGCGTTGGTGGGTTCGAATGGGTTACCAGAGATCAAAACGGCGAGATGTATACCAATCCCGAAGTTCAAAAAGTGATGCAGCAATTCAGTGGCCGCAACGCTGGGGATGGTCGACGCATTGAAGGTTATCCGTTGCCAGCCAAGTTGCTCGCTGCAGGGATTACTTGCGATTCAAATCCAAGACCCGTCATGATCCCAAAAGTCGAAGTGAAGCAGTCCGGTTTTCGACGTTTGTTTCGATAGCTGCGTTGGCTCCTGCAAAAGTTCAAGCAGCTATAGCTGATTCATGATCGTCGTTCTCTGTGATCCTGTTTGACGTTGTGTGTCGTCTACTTCCCGGGCCCTGGTTGCCCCAAGCGGAACCGGGAGAATGGTGCAAACTTGGGCGAATTGGCTCAGTGTTGAGAGCTGCTCCAGTGTGAAAACGACTCAGGGGGCAATGCCCTCGTGCCACCGGGACCGTCATCGAGGCCTTTTGTCAGTTTTGCTTTACATCCCCTTAACCTTGTGTCAAAATCTTGGCTTGTTAAGTTTCTGATCCAAACGCGTTCCCGACGCGTACGAACTGGACAGGTCAACGTTTCACGAAGGTCTTTATAGTGTCAACTCTGCTCACACGCACCGAAGCTGGAATTCTGATTATCTACTTTCAGGATGTTCGAATCATTGATGAGCGTCGTATCGCCAGCTTGGGACAGGAACTTGGAGAACTGATCAACTCGACAGAGAACAACCGAATGATCCTCAATTTTCGGCATGTCAGCTTCATGTCGTCCGCGATGATCGGAAAGTTGGTTGAGTTTGATAAAAAGTGCAAAGCGGCGAAAATCGAGCTCCGACTCTGCGACATCAACGAAAACGTGGACGAAGTGTTCAAGCTGATGCAATTAAACAAAGTCTTTACGATCGACAAAGACGAAGAAGCTTCGCTTAAGAAGTTCTCTGACGGGCGTTGGTTCGGTTAAAACTGAGCCGGATTCTCCATGCGATTGGAATTTGTCGATTGGCAGCGTTGCCTTCGATTGACAACGCTGACGACGTTTTGCTGCCCTTCACGCTTCAGTGACTTTGGGTCTCGCGATACTACTGAAAGCACGACAGGCTGTTTTCTATCAAAACAGCCAGCTTCATCTTTCCTTCAAAAGACGATTGCTTCCCCATTAAAGCTACTTTAATGGCTGCTATTTCTTGATTGAAGGAAACCCTTAGTGCTACGTTCTTTACTTTATCGGTTCCTTTTACGAGAATTAGGGGGCTTGGGATAACGTGCGGCAGGATTTGCATTCGGATGGTCCCTGACGTCGAAGAATACACAAGGCGAGAGCCTGCTTCGACTCTATCCATGCCGAGTCTGCAAACTGTGCTTCATCCTTGCGTGGAATCCTTGGCAATGAACTCGACCCAAACGAATTGCTGTGGATGCACTGCGATTGTTTGTGCTGATCCTGAAACGGGATCGCTCAATCCTGCGAACTCAAACCGCTGCCCCAAACGTCGTTAAACGAAAAGCGTTTTCCGGCGTCGATACTGATGGCTCGCCGCGGAAATTTTTAAACCTGAGGAAAATTTTATGTCGGATGTGATTAAGTCTAATCCAAACCCATCGAACGAAGCGCCGGACTCCTACGTGAACACCGTGGATGCTGATCCCACGGAAACCCAAGAGTGGCTTGAATCGCTAGAGTACATCCTGTCCAGTCGCGGTAAGGATCGAGCGAAGTATTTGTTGTCAGTGCTCGAAGCCAGAGCACGTGTTGAGGGCGTCGACCTTCCTGCCAAATCCAACACGGCCTACATCAATACCATCTCGCGTGATGAACAACCCGCTTACCCGGGTAATCGCGAGATTGAGCGACGCATCAAAAGTTTCGTTCGTTGGAATGCGATGGCGATGGTCGTTCGTGCAAACAAGGCCAACGCAGGGATCGGCGGCCACATTTCAACGTTTGCATCGTCAGCAACTCTGTACGAAGTTGCGTACAACCATATCTTTCGCGGGCGTGGTGAAACCGGTTACGACGGTGACATGGTGTATTTCCAGGGACATGGATCACCGGGGATGTACTCCCGTGCGTACATGGAAGGGCGGCTTAATGATCAACACTTGTTGAACTTCCGACGCGAACTGCAGGACGAGCCCGGTCTGTCCTCGTATCCACACCCTTGGCTGATGCCTGACTTTTGGGAATACCCAACCGTCTCGATGGGCTTGGGGCCAATCATGGCGATCTATCAAGCTCGATTTAATGAGTACCTCAAAGATCGTGGCATCAAGGACACATCCAACCAGCGAGTCTGGGCGTATCTTGGCGATGGTGAATGTGATGAACCGGAATCGTTGGGTGCGATCACTTTGGCCGGTCGCGAAAGACTGGAGAACCTCAAGTTCGTCGTGAACTGTAACTTGCAGCGACTCGATGGTCCGGTTCGTGGTAACGGCAAGATCATCCAGGAACTCGAAGCGTTGTTCCGCGGCGCCGGTTGGAACGTTATCAAAGTGGTCTGGGGTAACGATTGGGATCCTCTGCTGGAAGAAGATCATCTCGGCCAATTGGTCAAACGGATGGGCGAGATCGTTGACGGCCAGTACCAGAAGTACGCAGGTATGCCCGGCTCATATATCCGTGAACACTTCTTTGGCAAGCATCCCGAATTGTTGGAGATGGTCAAAAACTTCTCGGATGAAAAGCTGTTGTCGCTTCGTCGCGGCGGTCATGATCCAGAGAAAGTTTACGCTGCCTATCGTGCCGCTGAATTGCACAAAGGCCAACCAACGGTGATCCTGGCCAAGACCATCAAAGGCTATGGTCTCGGAGATGCTGGCGAAGGCCGAAACATCGCGCACAACCAGAAGAAAATGGAAGTCGATCACTTGATCGAGTTCCGCAACCGATTTGGCATTCCGATCTCTGACGAAGACATCAGTAAAGCGCCGTTTTACAAACCGTCAGAAGATAGTGCTGAGATCAAGTACCTCAAAGAACGCCGTGCAACACTTGGCGGACCCGTTCCTTCGCGGCCGACCAGTGTGCCGACGATGGAAGTTCCCGTCTTTGATGACTACCGTAAATACATCGATCGCGACAGTGAAAAGAAACCGCTGTCGACCACGATGGGGTTTGTTCGTTTGCTTTCCAAGCTGGTTGACGACAAAAAAATCGGCAAAAACATCGTTCCAATTGTGCCTGACGAATCTCGCACCTTCGGGATGGAAGGCATGTTCAAGCAAGTCGGTATTTATGCCCACGCAGGGCAAAAATACGAGCCAATTGACAGCAACATCATTGCTTCGTATCGCGAGGCTCAGGACGGGCAGCTGTTGGAAGAAGGGATCTCCGAAGCGGGTGCCATGTCTTCGTTTAATGCTGCCGGAACCGCCTACTCGGCTCATGGAATCAACATGATTCCGTTCTACATTTACTACTCGATGTTTGGATTCCAGCGGGTTGGCGATTTGATCTGGGCAGCAGCCGACATGCGAGCCAAAGGCTTCTTGTTAGGTGGAACTGCCGGACGAACGACACTCAATGGAGAAGGACTGCAGCACCAGGACGGACATAGTTTGCTCAACGCGATCGCTTTCCCGACCGTTCGTGCTTACGACCCATCCTTCCACTACGAAACGGCGATCATCATTTTTGACGGCTTGAAGAAGCTGTATCAAGAAGGTGAAACGGCCATCTACTATCTGATGGTTGGCAACGAAGATTACATCATGCCGAAGATGCCTGAAGGTTGCGAAGAGGGCATCATCAAGGGGATGTACAAATTCCGTAGTGCAGAAGCCGAAAACGCACGACATCGAGTACAAATGTTTGGCAGTGGCGCCATCATGAATTGTGTCCTCGATGCCCAAAAAATCCTTGCAGAAAAATACGGCATCAGCAGCGATGTTTGGAGCGTCACCAGCTATACCGAGTTGCGACGGGATGCTCAAGCGTGCAAGCGTTGGAACATGTTCCACCCAACTCAGTCGCCACGAAAGAGCTACTTGGAAACTGTTCTCGATGGAGCGGAAGGACCCTTCATCGCGGCCAGTGACTACGTTCAGGCGTTGGCGGAACAAGTCGCTCCGTTTTTGCCTGGCGAAATGATGGCACTGGGCACCGATGGCATGGGCCGATCTGAAACGCGACCCACGTTGCGACGACACTTTGAAGTCGATGCAGAATGCATCACCATCGCGACCCTTTACCAACTGTTCAAGGAAGGCAAAGTGGAGGGCAGCGAAGTCGAATCAGCGATCAAGGACCTTGGTGTCGACCCGGAAAAAATGGATCCGCTCTACGCGTGATTCACGAATCAAGGCACCACTTCAACGCAAAATATTAGACAGGACCATTAGGCAAACAACATGGCGATCGATTTTAAACTTCCCATTCTCGGTGACGGAATTGATTCGGGCGACGTACTTGAAGTCCTCGTTGCTGAGGGCGACTCGATTGAATTGGAACAGGGTGTTGTCGAACTGGAAACCGACAAAGCAACCATCATCGTGCCCTCAGGTGTGGCCGGTGTGATTACAAAAATCAACTGTGCCGAAGGTGACTCCGTTTCACCCGGAGACGTGATTTTAAGCGTCGAGCCCAGCGATGATGCGCCTGCAGCTGACAGTTCACCGGCGGCCGAATCGCAACCAGTTGAAACGGCTGCTCCAGAAGCTGCTGAGCCAAAACCGGCAAGCACGGCTACTGCATCGGTCGAGCCGGTTGCGCCCGTCACTCCCGTTCAGCCCGTCGCACCGGTTGCTCCTGTGGCCTCCGCCCCAGTCAAACCGATCGCGCCGGCAGTTTCAACTGTCCCGGCATCAGCCCCGATTCCGGCTGGGCCTTCGGTACGAAGATTCGCACGTGAAGTCGGCGTCGATTTGAGCCATGTTTCCGGAAGTGGACCACACGGTCGGATTTTGCGAGAAGATGTTTTGCGAGTGGTGCGTGACGGCAGTCGAACGCCAGCAAGTTCATCAGTTGCCTCTTCCGGGGTCACGGCTCCTGCCCCCGGCGCCCAAACCGATGGCTTCGGTCCGGTTCGTGTTGAAAAGATGCCCAAGATTCGTCAAACCATCGCACGTAAGATGCACGAGTCCTGGACGACTTGTCCGCGAGTCACCAATTTTGATGATGCCGATGTTTCGGCACTGGAAGATATTCGGCAAAAGAGCAAACAAGAATATGCCTCCAGCGGCATTAAGCTGACAACGATGCCGTTCATCCTCAAAGCGGTCGCGATGGCACTGAAATCTCATCCGGTCATCAACGCTTCGATCGATCTGGAAAATGGCCAAATCATCTACAAGGATTACGTCAACGTCGGCATTGCAGTCGATACCGAACGTGGTCTGGTCGTTCCAGCTCTTCGCAATGTCGATCAACAAACGATCCCCGATATCGCTCGGCAGTTGGGTAAAGTCGCAGACGATGTTCGTTCGAACAATTTTTCGATCGAAGACTTGCGAGGTGGAACGTTTACGATCTCAAACCTGGGTGCGATCGGTGGAACCTACTCGACTCCGATCATCAACACGCCCGAGACCGCGATCCTGTTAATCGGACGATCTCGAAAGATGCCAATCGTTGTTGAGAATGACCAAGTCGAAGTTCGTTTGATGATGCCGCTGAGCCTCTCTTACGATCACCGCTTGATTGATGGTGGTGCGGCAGCGAGATTCCTGAATGAAGTCATTAGCTATCTCGAAGCGCCAAGTCGCTTGTTGCTGGCACTTTAGACGGCTCTTAATTTGCGTCGATTCCAGACGCGAGAATATGAATGAACCGATTCGCTCACGCCGGACGAGATCCGGCGGAGCGATGATTTGAGTCGTTCGAGAATCGCAGTCGAAATCTGCAAAGCGATCAGTGTCGACTCGCAAATAGTTTGCCTTATCCGTGCGGCAACGGTTGCCAGAGCCCGACGATGTTGTCTTCGCAGTCCTTCACTTGGGCATAGATCCCCATGTCACCGACCTGGTGAGGTCCGAGGACGTTTGAGCCGCCTGCCGCTTCCACGTCCTTGATTCGTTGGGCACAGTCGTCGACTTCAATCACAATCAACGGTGTTTTTGAAGGTCCGTCTCCGCCACGAGCATAGGTGCCACCATTGATGCCGCCCGATTGTTTGATCTGGAACGTCTCGTCCATTTCCGCGGTAATGGCAAAAGTGTACGGAGCGTCGCCCGGCGCTTCCATGAACTGCCATCCAAAGACTCCTGAGTAAAATTGCTCCATGCGTTGCTTGTCATCATAGGGAACTTCAAAGTGACACACGCGATCCATAGCTTGCTCCGATAAACGAATGGTTGTTGAAACGGTCAAAACGTTCGATGGTCGGATTCTAATTCAGAATCGAAGCTGATGCGAGCAATTAGCTGATGCGAGCAAGTAGCGAATGCGGCCGGCGGTTCTTTGCCGTACGTCATGCACCGCATGGTCCCAGGTCACCGATGACTAGAGTTTTCGCACACGTGATGCGACCTTGAGTGTCCGTTGGATCTGAGCGTTCAATTCTTCTTGGGTCGTTGGTTTTTGAATGAAACCCATGGCACCCATTTCCAGTGCCTGAAAGCGTTCCTCTTGCCCTGCGGAGCTGAGCATCAAAACGATGACGTTGTCCAGCGTGTGATCGGCCCGGATTTGCTGCAGTAGTTCAAGGCCAGTGATGCCTGGCATGTAGATATCCAGAAGTACGAGCTGTGGCTGAAACTCATTGAGCCAGTCCAGCACCAGTTCCGGGTCTGAAAGAAAGACAACGTCCGTGTAACCTTCATCGCGAAGGTATCTGGAAACGACGCGTCCGACAACGGGTTCGTCGTCGACAACAAGAATGGAGGAAGATTTTCGTTGATTGTCGATCGCGACCATGGGTTGCATTTTCGTTCGAAGTCAAAGGGCCTATTCGACGAGTTTGGGGCATGATTTGATCGTTCGCAAATCGATTGACGGCTAAAAGTTGCCGGCAATCGATTGAGAGCACTTCTAGAGAGGTTGGGCCGGTTGTAGTGTCTTTCAATGGGGTGAGCGCCAGGAGGGTTCACCGTAGGGCTTGCGCCCTAACGCTACTTGTTGATGTAGCGGTACGGCGCAAGCCGTCCGGTGTTACTTCCTAAACCGTAGCGGTACGGCGCAAGCCGTCCGGTGTTAATTCCTAACCGTAGCGGTACGGCGCAAGCCGTCCGGTGTTACTTCAAAACCCTACGGCTTGCGCCCTAACGCTACATGAAACCGTGCCAGCCTTGCGGCATCCAAATCTTCCTTTCGAAAACTCATAATCTCAACGCTCTTCCCTTTTTTGCTTGTCTTAGCCAACGCATTCGCGTACAAATCCAACGGTTGTTTCTGACGACCGTAATCTACTTCGATGTTGCAAACGATTTCTGATCTCATGAGTAATTCCCTTCCCACTGGACAATGGTCCGGTTTCTATCTTGAGTCTCATCATTCCCGCAAAGGTTGGATGCATTTGTACCTCGAATTCAACGACGGCGTCGTCACGGGCGAAGGCACGGACTACGTCGGGCCTTGGACCTTGGTTGGGCAGTACGACGAAGCCAACGTAACCTGGATCAAACAGTATGTTGGGAAGCACTCGGTCTCGTATTCCGGGAACATTGACGGCGATCAGATCAAGGGGCATTGGAACATACGAGATTATTCAACCGGGGCGTTTCATATTTGGCCAGCGACACGCAGTGACCTGACGGAACTCTACCTGCGTGAGGAATTGGACGAACAGCTTAGCGGTACCCAATTGCTGGGCACGGTCCCGGTGGAAGATGATCCGTTCGTCTGAGAACCTTGATTGACCAATGCCCCGCTACATCGAGGAAGCAGCGGCACTAGTTTCCGGCCGGCGTGGCTTTGGAATCGATGTAGAAATTTCGATCGATCTTGACCGATTCAATGGCTTGATCAAACGTCTTTGATTGTGGTTGTTCGGTTGGAGTAATCCAGGTCAGATTCCCATTGACCATGATCTTGACTGGAAAGCTGAGCTCTTCGACGCAGTTGGTAAAACGGTAGTTCAGTTCGGTTTGATTTTTGATCGAGTATTCCAAGACGGGAATCCGCGTGTCGCGAAGATATTGGTTGAAGAACGTTGTCAGGTTGATGCCTGATTTTTCAGCAAGGAAACCTTCGACCTGTTCGGTGGTTACGGTTTGATGCCAGAATTTCTGGTTGAGTCCACGGAGCATCTGTCGCCATTTTTCGTCATCGTTAACGACTTGTCGCAGCGTGTGCAGCATGTTGCCACCTTTGTAGTACATGTCGCCACCGGAGCCTGTTTGATTCAGGCCGTATTTCCCGATGATTGGAATGTCGTTGGAGATCCGTTTGCGACAGCCAATGACGTAGTCCTCGGCCTCTTTCTTGTTGAAGTGGAAATTGACGAACAGGTTCTCGGAATAGTTGGTAAAGCTTTCATGAATCCACATGTCGGCGGCATCTTTCATCGAGATGTTGTTGCCGAACCATTCATGCCCGGATTCGTGAACGATGATAAAGTCAAACTTCATGCCGACACCGGTGCCGCTGAGGTCTGTTCCGCGGTAACCGTTTTGAAAACCATTTCCATAGGTCACTGAGCTTTGGTGTTCCATTCCCAAATAAGGGACGACAACCAGCTTGTAGCTGTCTTCATAGAACGGGTATTTTCCAAACCAATGTTCAAACGCAGCCAGCGTTCTTGGTGCTTCCTTAAAGTGCTTCAAGGCTTGTTCGCGTTGATGTTTGAGCACCCAATACTGGACGTCGAGCTCACCACCTTCGCCTTGATACGTTTCTGAAAATGAAACGTAGTTTCCAATGTTCATGTTGACGGCATAGTTGTTGATTGGGTTGGTCACTGACCAGTGAAACGTCCTGGTTTTTTCTTTTTCGTTTTGCAGAGTTTCTACCAGTCGACCATTGGCAACGGCGGTCAAATCTTTGGGAACCGTGACGCGAATGTCCATGCCGTCATCCGGTTCATCGGCGCCATGATCTTTGCAGGGCCACCAGATGCTCGCCCCGATGCCCTGGCAAGACGTGGCGATAAAGTGGTTCCCTTGTTTGTCCTTGTTCCATGAGAGTCCGCCACTCCATGGTGGATTCTTGCTGACGACGGGTTGACCTTCGTAGGTCACTTCGAGGGTTGCTTCTGCACCATTTGGAATCGCTTGATCCAGCGAAACCCAGTAGACGTTTCCTTCTCGAACGTACTGGAGATCTTTGCCATTGCAAGTTGCCGATGTGATTGAGAGTGGTAGCTGCAGATCCACCTGCATTTTTTTACCGGTCTCGATGGCGGAAAACCGGATCTTGTTGGAGCCTTTGATCGATCTGGTTTCCGGGAAGACCTCAATCGACAGATCGTAGTGTTGCAGGTCCCACCAAGCTCGTTCTGGGCCGTTTTCACCGCGTAGTTTGCGTTGACGTTGAGCATCATTGGTCTTCTGCGAGTCAGTTTGCCAACCATGAGCGGAGTGGGTGCCAATCAGCAGCCCGATCAAGACTGCCACCAACGGTAAAATCAAAGTTCTGTTTTGGTTTGGCATAGCAACGTGGCGCTTGGGTTGGATAGTTCGAAAAACGCCAGTTTACTCGAAACTGGCCAATTGTTGGCGTCGATCGGTTCGCTGGTAGCCGAAGCGTGATCAGTTTGATATTCTACTGCAACGCCCGGGGGCGAATGTTCGTCCACTCACCAAGAATATGCTAACACTTTTTGAATCGCGACTAAGGAGTGCGTCTGATGTCACAATATCTTGAAAGCATTCAACGATTTGATGCCGATGCCCAAGCGTCCACCGTCGACAACATTGTCAAACATCTGGGAATTGCGTTGCAGTCACAGGACGGTCAAACCGTTGCAGCGTCCGATCAGAAAGAGTTGGACGTGATTCGGGATGGATTCTGTAAAAAACATCTTGAGCTTGAGTCGGCGGAAGCAGAAAAAATGATTGGCGAAGTGATGGAAATGTTGAAACACGACTCTGCTAAATCACGCGTCACCGTATACTATTTGTTGGCTCATAAAGCTGGCAAGCTGGACAAGTTTGCTTGACTCCAAAAACCTTCACGCGGGTCACAGCTCACGTTCGCGTTTGAATGATTTGGAACCAGGATGATCACCCAAAACAGGACATGCAAGTGTCCTGTTTTTTCTATTAAGTAATTCGACATGAATGAAGTCATTTTGCACCACCAGTTTGACAACGGTTTAACGTTGGTGGCTCAACCCATGCCGTGGCTGGAATCGGCCGCGTTTTCCATCGCAGTACCAGCTGGCTTTCGATATGATCCGGAAGAGCGATTGGGTCTGGCAAATTTCGTATGTGAAATGGTTCAGCGCGGTGCGGGCAAACGAAACAGTCGTCAATGGGTGGAGGCGTTGGACTCATTGGGCGTCGATTACACGTCGTCGGCGTCGTTGTACAACACGAACTTTGGCGGCGCTATGCAACATGCTCAGTTGCTTGACGCGCTCACCATTTACGCAGATGTTTTGCGACGCCCCATGTTGCCAGCCGACCAATTGGATGACGGCCGAATGGTCTGTCTTCAGGAAATTGCGGCGCTCGGTGATGATTTGGCTCAGCGGGCGTTGATTCGTTTGCGTGCCAATTATTATGGTTCGACCGACGGACGAATCAGCGAAGGTTCGTATGAGTCGGTTGCGGCGATCACAATCGATGAAATTCGCGAATTTCATCACACGCATTATCGGCCCAATGAGATGATCATCGCCGTTGCTGGCAAACTGGAGTTTGACGAAGTTAGAGGTCATGTCGGTGAACTGTTCGCCGATTGGGACGCTCAACCTGTTTCGGAAGTAACCTCCGGTGACTCCAAACATGGATACGATCATATTGAGCATCCATCGGAACAAACGCATATCGCGATTGCCTATCCCGGTGTGCCCTATTCGCACGACGATTATTATTTGAACCGCGGTGCTGTCGGTGTTCTCAGTGGCGGCATGAGTTCCAGATTGTTCACCGAAGTTCGAGAAAAACGAGGGCTCTGTTACACCGTGTTCGCGTCCTGTCACACGCTGTTGAACACGGCTGCAGTGCTTTGTTACAGCGGAACCACAAACGATCGTGCTCAAGAGACATTGAATGTGATTCTTGATGAATTGCAGCGATTATCCGACGGGATCACTGAAGATGAACTTCGACGACTCAAAGTTCAGATCCGCAGCGGCATGGTGATGCAACAGGAGTCCTGCCGTTCTCGGGCCGGTTCAATCGCTGGAGACTGGTTTCATTTGGGGCACGTTCGACCGCTCGACGAAGTGAATGAGCGGATCAATTCGTTGACGGTTTCGGCAATCAACGAATATCTTGTTCAACATCCGCCCGGCAATTTTGATGTCGTGACGCTTGGACCGCAACCATTGGAGTTTCAACATGGATTATCGACAGCACAGGCTTGATAACGGGCTGGAGATTCTCGCCGAGTGCAATCCTCAAGCTTACACATCTGCTTTTGGCTATTTTGTCAAAGCAGGTGCTCGCGATGAGTCAAACGAGATCGGCGGCGTCAGTCATTTTCTCGAGCACATGGTCTTCAAGGGGACGCCCAATCGGAGCGCGGCTCAAGTGAATCTTGAGCTGGACGAAATGGGCTCGTCCAGTAATGCGCGAACCAGTGAAGAGAGCACGATCTATTACGCTTCCGTGCTGCCTGAATTTCAAACACCCGTCGTCGATTTACTCAGCGACATCATGCGTCCGTCTTTACGTGAAGAAGATTTTGAGACGGAAAAACAGGTCATCATCGAAGAGATCAAAATGTACGATGACCAGCCGCCTTACGGTGGCTACGAACGCATCATGTCTGAGTTCTTTGGTCAACACCCGATGGGCCAATCTGTGTTGGGTACTGTAGATACTGTCTCGGCACTCACCCCTGAACAGATGATGGACTACTTTCGGATGCGGTATAGTCCGTCGAATATTTGTTTGGCTGCCGCGGGGAATATCGACTTTGATCAATTGGTCGCTGATGCAGAGCGAAGTTGTGGACAGTGGCAGGCTTTTGATGCGCCGCGAATAACCCCGCCGGCGAATTATCAAACCGGTTTTGTGACCTTGCACCGACCACAAGCACAGCAGCAATACATCTTGCAGATGTCTCCAGGTGTACCGACTGAAGACGACTTGAGATACGCCGTTGGCGTCTTGATTTCGACGTTGGGTGATGACAGTGGCAGCCGGTTCTATTGGGAGTTTCTTGATTCGGGACTCGCGGAGTCGGCCGGCATGGGCAGCTACGACTACCACGGATGTGGCGCAATCATGACGTACATTTGCTGCTCGCCGCAGGAAGCTCAAAACAATCTGGAACGTTTAGCCGCACTCCAGCAGAAAGTTGTCGCCGAAGGGATCACTCAAAAAGAACTGGATCTGGCGAAACGAAAAATTGCATCTAATATCGTACTGGCGAGTGAGCGAACGGGGACCCGGATGTTTTCTGTTGGCGCCCAATGGCTTGCCCAGCAGCGATTCAAAACCGTAAGCGAGATCGCAGAGATTTACGAGTCGTTGACGCTCAAGGATGTCAATGATGCGCTCGGAGCCCTTGATTTTTCGAAGTCCATGACGGTGGTCGTTGGACCTCGGGACGACTTGAAGCTGTAAAAACAATTCAGATGGTTAAGTTCTGACCCGTTTCGAACTTGAAGAACATTTGCGTTGTATGCGACAATGGTCGCGTAAATGAATTGGAATAGAAACATGTCTCAAACGCGGACGATTGTGTCAGGTCGCAAGAAACGAAACTTCCCGGAAGATGCGTGGACTCAGTGTCCTGGCTGTAAACAACCGGTGTTGACTCGAAAAGTTGAAGAACTGTTACGAGTATGCCCTCATTGCAACCACCACCTTTACGTTTCGGCCAAGAAACGAATTGAGCAGGTACTCGATGAAGGCACCTTTGAGGAATGGGATGGTTCGTTGTTGGCCAGTGACCCGCTCGAATTTGCTGATTCTCGACCCTACACTGAACGTCTCGACGCCGAGCGGAAAAAGACGGGGCTCTCCGATGCCGCGATCACCGGTACCGGGATGATCCGGGCGCGTCGCGTCGCCATCGGAATTACCGACTCGCAATTCATCATGGGATCGATGGGATCAGTCGTTGGCGAACGATTAACGAGATTGGTCGAACGTGCTACCGAACTCAACCTGCCACTGATCATCATCAGCGGCTCGGGGGGCGGGGCGCGAATGCACGAAGGCATCCTCTCGTTGATGCAAATGGCAAAAGTTTCCGCAGCGTTGGCGCGGTTTGACAAAGCTGGAGGCTTGTTCATTTCCGTTCTGACAAATCCAACCATGGGTGGCGTTGCGGCAAGTTTCGCATCGCTAGGGGATGTCGTCTTTGCCGAACCCAAAGCGCTGATCGGATTCGCTGGCCCCAGAACCATCAAAGCCACGATTGGAATTGAATTGCCCGAAGGGTTTCAGACCAGCGAGTTTTTGCTCAAACATGGCTTCATCGACCGGATCGTTGAGCGCCCCAAATTGAAGCCGGAAATCGCGCGAACCATCGACTACTGCGGCAAGTAATCGCCTGCAATTTATACAGTCCACCGCCAACGGCGCTTGCTCGTTGAGCAAACGCTTCTAGCGTTGTTTCATCTCGACTTTGACTTTGCCTCGATGGCGGTCAACGATCGTCTTAAACAGAAATTTTCGAGCGTCTTGAGTAACTTTCTCTCGTGCGTCACCAAAGTCGATCGTTCCAGGGATCACTTCGAGACAGTGGATCACATGAATCCCGTACGCGGTTTCGACTGGGTCACTGAACTGGTTTTGGTCCAGTGGGCGAGCCGCTTCGATGAATGCTGTTGGCATGACTGGCTTCAACAAGACCGTGCCCAACTCGCCATCGTTGATTTTTGTTCCTGCGGAAAACTGCTTGACCGCGTCGTTCCACGCGAGTGTTCCATCGCGAAGTTGTTGGACTAAATCTTCGGCCTGTTTCATCGTTTTATCTCGCCCTGAAGGAGCGTTTAACTTGAGAAGCAGGTGGGCAACTCGAACGTCGGTTCCATCAAACTTACGGCGGTTTCGGTTGAAGTGCAGCTTCAAATTTTCATCGGTCAGTTTTGCCGCAAGGTACTTCTTCCAGGATGCTCGAAAAGTGATCTGATGTTGTAGCTGCTGTTGCGTCAGGTTCTGTTCAGCGCAGTAGCCTTCCAGCGACTTTTCGTACTTTGCCAACTCAGCGGTCAGGGCGTCGAGTTGAATCTGCACTTCGCTCTCCCCAACCGTTTGCCCGTAAGCCTTGAGGTAGGCGAAGGCGATCCGTTGGTCAATCAAAACTTCCAACGCGACTGATTCCAGTTTTTTCAGTTCCGCGGCATCAAGCTGTTTCTTCAGCGAGACATAGTTGGGAATTCGATTGATGACTTGTTGCCGTTGGATCTCCATACCATCAACGGTCGCAACCAGAACATCAGGATTCGGCTTTGTTGGCGCGACTTCCTGTCCAAACAAATCGGGGGATAGAGCGGATGACCACAAGGCAATCGACAGGCAGATGTACACAACACGATATCGGTGCTTCAATGTTGGCAACTTCGAAAACCTGTTTAGCGAATGGATATCAAGCATGGAATGACTCAAATGGTTGTTGCCCCTTGAGCTATTTTTAGCCAAAGCGGGTCCAAAGTCACCCGTCTTCTGGGAAATTTCGCTACGGCAGCGGAATATCTTTGAGCGTGATCTTGATTGGAACTGAGACGATGGCAGCAGGTGTTTCGTAACTCATGGTCCATGCGGATGGGTCGTCGGCATAGTAATAGATCATGGTGATCTTCTCTTTGGTCCGGCCTGCGGTTTCGGTGGCTAGTGGCAAATGAGCTTCCGCTTGATCATCTAACATTTCAAATTTGTTTTCGTAAACCCAATTCAAATGCGACTCAAGTGCCTGTCCAGGGTCATCAAAAGAGATCGCGACCAATACGCCGAACAGGTCCTGATTCTTTTGGAGCCCTTCGTAAGCAACGGTGACACCGCCTTTGGTTTGCGCGAGCCCCTGTTCCAGTCGGCCGATGTTTTTGAATTTGAATTTTTCCAAACGACCCGGCAGGATCGTGTTTAATTCACACGTCAGCGATTTCAGTGTCTCCACTTGTCGATCAATCGATTGCAGTGGAATCGAGAATTCAAGTTCGGGTGTATCTGTGTTGACCGTTCCTGAAAAGACTGCTTCGGCATTCGAAACTTTGACGTTCTGATCAAACTCGTCAATGATCTTGACCGATTTTGCAGGAAGGGAGATGGCAATGGGGGAAATGCGTGGCTCCCAGCGAATACGCAGTTGAACATTGGTGTAGTCGAGACTCGGTTGCATCAAATTCTTGCTGGCGACCACTTGCGTGACGGCGGTTTCAAAAATCCCTGAATTGTCACGGGGGATCGATTTTGGTTTTTTGCCACCCTGAAGGTTCATGGGGACCAAACGCAGGACTCCCTGGTCACTTTGAAATGGATTGCTGGTCAATGAAGCTTGATCACAGACCGAATTGATCACTTCCCAAAATGAAGCCTTCTCGAAATCCAGCTTGATCATTTGATTGGTCAACTCTTCAGGTGCACCTGGATACAGGTCGACTCGGTTTTCGGTTTTTATGAGGATTTCAGAAAGAACATCTTTGAGTGCGAGTTCACCTTTGAGCGTCAACTCGCTTCGCTTGGTCACCCGTTCGACGGCCAGTGTTTCCAGTTTTAGTCGAATCCTGCCTAACCGCTTAACGGTATCGGAGGGCGTCTCATCGTTTGGAGGCTCGAGGTGGTCCAAAGCATCGACACCGATTTCGATTAACTTCTTCTCCGCTGCATCACGTTCGGGGATCTGATCTGACGCCAACTGTTGCTGCAGTTCTGCAATCTGTTCAATCAACTTCATCTCGTCGACTTGCGCAAACGCGTTGTTTACTACGAACGTGGAAAGCAGCAGCGCGGACAAACTGAAGAAAAGCGATCTGGACACTAAGACTCTCACGGTAACCCCTTGAAAAGCAGAATTTACACTACCAATGGTATCCAATTTTTCCGGATGATGTCGAAATGCAACACGAATGTTGATCGGTTGAGGCGGTCGTCAACAGGCACCAAGGCGGGCATGTGTCATTCGTATTCTAGACTTGACCGGTTCTGTAATGGAATTGGCTCGGTATTCCACTTTTTTCGCTTGTCTGAACGCCATGAAAACACTGCTTTCCGCCCTCACCATTTGTCTATCGTTAACTGTTTCGACAACGACATTTGGGCAAATGTCCAAAAGCATGTACCGGGTCAAATACAAAGGCAAGTCTTTCATTGGGCAACCGATGGCTTGGGACGGATCTGAGATGCTTTTGTTGCGACGCAACGGAAAACTGAGCATGTTGCCGGTTAAATCGACAAACGAGTTGGAGAAAGTCCACAACAGTTTTGTGCCTTATTCTGACGACGAACTTCGCCAACGGTTGGAGCGCGAGTTTGGCCAACAGTATCAGATTACGCAAACGGAAGATTTTCTGGTCGTGCACCCCTATGGCGATGCAGATATCTGGGCCCAGCCGTTTCAGGATTTGTACTGGCGTTTTCAGGTTTACTTTTCATCTCGCGGTCTGAAGATTGCAAAGCCAAACTTTCCGATGGTGGCGGTCGTCTATCGAACGCGAAACGAGTTTGATCGCGTATTGGCCAAGTACAACAACGCCAACTCAAAGTTCATCGGTTTCTATTCCTCGACGAGCAATCGGATCATCACCTACGATCGATCTGACAACGGCAGTCGCGATGAAGCTTCACTGGCCAACAACACAACAATCATTCACGAGGCGACACACCAGACAGCCTACAACACAGGTGTCCACAGTCGCTTTGCTCCTCAAGTGAGATGGGTTACCGAGGGCCTGGCGACCTACTTTGAAGCAAACGGAGTCAACAACAGCGCGTACTTTTCCCGTCAAACGGATCGCATCAATCGAGACCGTTTGACAACGCTCAAGCATTTCTATCGTGAAGGAAAAGTCAAAGGTGCCCTGGAACAGCTGATCGTGGGCGATGAGCTATTTCGCATTGACATGGATCTCGCGTATGCACTTTCCTGGGGTATGACGTTCTATTTCAACGAAAAGATGCCCAATGAGTACCAACAGTTTTTGATGAGGGATGGCGCACGAACCAACTTCACGCAGTACACGTCGACTGACCGTGCACGCGCTTTTTCCGCAGCCTTTGGATCCGACGTTGCCGGACTCGAGTCGCGAATGAAGACGTACTTCTCGAGACTTGAAGTGCCACAGCGCTGATCGGTTGCCGGCCGTCGGCTCAGATGAACTCGTTGCGAATGGCCCAAACGGCTGCTTGGGTACGATCATTGACATCCAGTTTTCGCAGGATGTTCTGAACGTGCTCCTTCACCGTCTCGACGCTAATTCCAAGCGACTTGCCGATTTCCCGGTTTTTCAAACCCATCGATACATGCCGAAGCACTTGGGTTTCCCGGTTGGTCAGTGGGCTATCGGTCGACAGCCGTGATGACTTTCGCATGCGGGTCTTGGTGGTGACCAATAGGCTGTCATCCGGGGTGCTTTTTCCTTCTGCGGCCGCCTTGATGGCGTGAAACAGAAAGTCTTCATTGGCCGTCTTCAGAATAAACTCGTAGGCGCCAAGAGCACTGGCGCGAGCAATATTGGTCGGATTGCCAAACGACGAAAAAACGATAACTCGAGGCGTTTGATTCTCGGGTAAATGTTCGAGTGACTTCAGAGCGTCTTGTCCGCCGAGGCGGACTTCCGTGACGAGGACATCCGGCTTGAATTGACCGACAGCGATTGCAATTTCGTCGACAGAATTAACCTGAGCGACCACTTCAACATCTGCTGCTTGAGCCAACATGCCGATGCCCTTGCGGACGATCGGCTGATCCTCCGCGAGAACAATTCTCACTGGCATATGGTGCTTTTCAAAAAATGCAGCCGCTCGGGTTTGCCAATTCCGTCGTCGTCATGACGGTCGAAATTGAGAAATCCGAAAAGCTAAAATTGGAAGAAAACTAACTAATCTAATTTAGACTCAATTTCGTTACGACACAACTTTCTGTGGCCTTATCGACAAATGAAAGCGGTTGCGGACAGGGAATCTGTTCGAATTGCGAGGGAAATTGGCCGCAATCATCTCATTTGGCCATTCGGCAACACATCTTGCAAGAATCCAACGGCGCAATCGTAACGGTGACCTAAATAAACGTATCGTCGAATTTATTCACCATGACCCAAAAGATACGATTCCGATATGAAACCGCAATACGATCACAATCGCGCCAACCCGCGGCACGTTCTGCTCGTGGATGATGACCGACACCTGCTGGAAACCATGGGCGCCTGGCTCGCCAACGAAAACAACTACCGTGTCTCACTCGCAGCTAACTCCAACGAAGCCACCAAATGCCTTAACGAACGTGACATCGATATCGCCTTGATTGATTTGCGATTGGGCAGCGAAGATGGCCTCGAACTGCTGGCCAATACGCGCAAACATCATCCCAATGTAGTGGCGCTGCTGATGTCCGGTTATGCCACCGTCGATACCGGCGTCGAAGCGATTCGTGCCGGTGCGTTCGAACTGCTGACCAAGCCTTTGATCGACGATGAGATTTTGATCGCCTTCGACCGGGCGATGTCACAACAGCAGGTCCTCGAAGAAAACGAACAACTAAAGAATCAGCTCGACCGCAGGTTCGCTCGCAACAGCATCATTGGTGATGACTACCGAATGCAAAAAACATTCGATGTCATCGACAGCATCGCCGATACGAAAGCAACCGTCCTAATCACCGGAGAAAGCGGAACGGGAAAGTCACTGATCGCACGAGCCATTCACCAGCGTTCCAACCGACGCAAAGCTCCGTTTGTTGAAGTCGCTTGTGGAGCACTGCCGGAAAACCTGCTCGAAAGCGAACTATTTGGGCATGTCGCTGGTTCATTTACCGGTGCGACCAAAAACAAGATCGGAAAGTTCAAGCAAGCGGATGGCGGAACCATTTTTCTTGACGAGATCGGAACAGCATCGGCAGCCATGCAAGTCAAGCTGTTGCGTGTGCTTCAGGAACTGGAATTCGAACAGGTCGGCGGCACAGAAACCTTCAAAGTCAACACGCGTATTGTGCTGGCGACCAATGAAGATCTTTCCAAAGCGGTTGCTGAAGGTCGCTTCCGTCAGGATCTTTACTATCGTGTCAACGTGATCAATATCGAACTGCCAGCACTTCGAGATCGTACTGCCGATATCTCGACGTTGGCTCATCACTTCCTGCAGAAGATTTGTGAGGAAGAAGGCAAGCAGATCGATCGGTTTGATGAACAAGCCAAAGCGGCACTGCAGGAATACAACTGGCCAGGAAATGTTCGAGAGTTGCAAAACATCGTCGAACGTGCTGTGCTGTTAGGGAAAGGTCCAATTCTGGGCGTCGATGATCTCCCAACTCACATTCAAACATGCAGTGGCGCCGCCGTTTCCTATGTCTCCTCATCCGGGAAAAGGCAGACGTTAAAAGAGGCACTCGAAGGCCCCGAGCGGCAGATCATCCTGCAATGCTTGAAAGAGAACAACTGGAATCGAAACGCAACCGCCGATCAACTCGGTGTCAATCGCACGACGCTATACAAGAAAATGAAAAAGCTGGGACTCGACAATCCGACAATGTTGGTCGATCCCCTACGTGCAAGTTGATTCGTTTCGATGGCCGCGGTCCAAGTTGACCAACAACCTCAATCATCGTTACCGCATTGTGGAACCAAAACGATGAGCCATTGAGCCGTAGCTTGGGCACTTTGGGCACTCTTGCCCCAACAAACCGTAGCTTGGCACTCTTGCCTGAGTGGATTTTTGTTGAGTCTCATTTGGAAATCGCCACTCAAACCGAGAACGAGTTGGCCAACACGAACCCAGATTCATGACAGCCAAGAGTGGCTATCCTACGTTTCATTTATCCACCGAGCCGTAGCTTGGGCATTCTTGCCCCAACAAACCGTAGCTTGGGCACTCTTGCCCGAGTGGATTTTTGTTAAAGTGTCATTTGGAAATCGCCACTCAAACCGAGAACGTGTTGTCCAACACGAACCCAAATTCGTGACAGCCAAGAGTGGCTATCCTACGGTTCATTTGTCCACCGAACCGTAGCTTGGGCACTCTTGCCCGAGTGAACTTTTGTTAAAGTCTCATTTGGAAATCGCCACTCAAACCGAGAACGAGCTGGCCAACACGAACCCAAATTCATGACAGCCAAGAGTGGCTATCCTACGTTTCATTTGTCCACCGAACCGTAGCTTGGGCACTCTTGCCCCAACAAACCGTAGCTTGGGCACTTTGGGCACTCTTGCCCGAGTGGATTTTTGTTAAAGTGTCATTTGGAAATCGCCACTCGAGCCGAGAACGTGCTGGCCAACGCGAACCCAAATTCATGACAGCCAAGAGTGGCTATCCTACGTTTCGTGTGCCCAAGCTACGTTTCTCGGTTCCAAGAGATGCGTTAAAATTGAGATCAACTAGGAATTGCAACTTCTAACTGGTCTATCATGCGTCAATTTGCACAACCGCTTGCCGGCGAGTATCACGACTTTTACCAAAAGTACATCGATCAAGTTGCCCCGGATCAGTTCACAGAACAATTGGAATCGCAACCTCAAACTCTGCGTGATCTGTTACAAGGACTTCCGGCCGATGAGTTGGAGAAGCTTCATGAACCTTACACATGGTCACTGAAGCAAGTCGTCGGCCATTTGATTGACGGCGAACGTATCTTTAGCGACCGCATGGTGCGAATTGCGGTCGGCGACGAAACACCGATTCCTGGAATTGATCAACAGATGTTCGTGCGCGGCGTCGACTTCGGTGGGTTGGAGTTGGAATCGCTTCTGGACGAGTTCGAGTTGCTGCGCAAAGCAAACATCTTGGCCGCTCATCGATACTCCGAATCGGCGCTGGCCAATCTGGGCGTCGCGTCGGACGCTTCCGTTTCCGCGAGAGCGAACCTGTATATCCTCGTTGGACATGTCGCTTACCATCTGCAGATCATTGGCAAGCGTGTAGGTAGATAGAGTAAGTTGCTCGGCTCAACTGGCAGCATAGCTTACCAATTTAGCTTGCAATTAAATTCACGCCGAGTCGCGAAGAACGCAAAGTGGATCCCTTTCGACAAGTCCCAACAGGTTTCAACCGCATGAGTGGTTGACCGATCCAAAACAACCTACTTGGCTTGGAGCGGGTTATGCCGTCGAGACAACTCGCAACCGCAAACATGATCGCTAGTTTGTGACGGGAGCAATCTTGCGGATCAAGTTCAATTTGGCGCGGAGCTTTGCCCGAAGTCGACGTTTGATTTCTGTCGTTTGCTCCAGTTGCGTGTCCAGTGCGGCATTGGCAAGTCGCAGTTGTGCGACTTCGTTTCGAAGTTCTTCGTCGGTCAGTTCTTCCAACGCGGCCTGTTGCTCCTTGATTTCCTGCTGACGCAAGTGAATCTCTTCGACGATCTTCGACTTCTCATCCAGCTTCCGTTCAAGCACTCGATTCTGTTCTCGAACTCGATCCAGTTCCTCGCGAAGCGCATGGTTTTCTGTAGCCGGGTCGACATCTTTTGGATTTGCGTTGGTAGCGTTATGGTTGTCGATGATATGACTGGCAGCCAGACTGCGCATTGAGTTGCTGATCACTTGACCCGCGTTCAGTTCCGGGCTCGAGCTCAAGTGGGAATGGTCAGTAATACCAGCATTCTCGCCGAGCTGTTGCGTCGATGATGGTGACTCTGAGGGTTTGTTATCCAGCGGCGAGGTTTTTGAAGTTGTCGGCAACTGAAGGTCCATGTCGCTCATGCTTTCATCGGCGTCCAGGAGCAAATCAAATTCATCGTCGGACTCGTCAGCCGCGTACTGGTTCAAGTCAAGAGCTTGATCGTTTGAAATCGCGTCGCCGTTCATGTTCAATTCAAATTCACTGTCATCATCGAGGATGACATCGGAGTCGTCAAATTCAAACGCGTCGGAATCATCGAGGACTGCCAACTCCTGAGGTATCGACTGACTTGTAACTGGTGGTGTTGTTGGACGGCTAGTTGATACCGACTTCTTTTTAGGTGCAGGTTTCGTGGGAGCCGATTTTTCATTGGCACTTGATGCTTCTTTTTTGAAAATCGGAGTCCACTTGAGTACCGCAACGCCGACCAAGGGGATCAATGCCAGAACGGCACCGTAGATCAGGTACTGGCCAATCCCACTGGAGGAACTTCGACGGTTGACCGGCCGCCGAGGGGTAACGGCCGCGTTTGGCGAAGGGTTAGCTACGGCAAGTTCTGTTGTTCGGGTAGGTTGGGTCTCAGTTCGCTTGCCACCCTCAATCCCCGGCTCGTCTCCTGAATCAGACATCTTCGAGTAGTCGGGAGCTTCACGCAATGCGGAATAGTCAGGGCATCCACAAAGCAGGATGGCAGTACCAAAGAAGCAAAGGGCGAGAATGACCTGACTTCGTGGTGAATATGCAATCGACATAATTTCAGTACTCGCAATCTTTCCTTACGCCAGTTACGAGACGCACGTGCGAACCATGCAGATGTTTGCTTTGTAATCCTTGCCCACGAACATAAACGTTATTCCAAAAAGTTCATGGCCATTCAATGAATCTTTGCTGATTTGCGACACATTCTTTTAATCTTCAAAATGCGTCGATGTTGGAATGGCTTGATCCTTCTCGATTTCTTTGGTCGTGTTCATCACAACGGTGAGCGCGATGCTCACACCTAACCCTACTGCCAGACCGATACCAATCCAGATCATCTTCGTCCGCTCGGCTTTGACGAAGCGTTCGTAAGCTTCTTCCTCGGCCTCTTTTTTGGGTTTGGCAACCGTCGGCGAGGCGATCATCGGTGCTTGTGAGGTTGCCGCCATAAACGGATCGCTTTGAGCCCCCGGCAAATTGGCAGGATTCCCAAGATAGGATGGCATCGGTGGTTGAGGGCCAGAGTTTAGCGCTCCGGTATGTGACGCTTGTGGAGCAAGCATCGGAGGCGGGACAGGCATGGTTGGCAATGTTTCGGATTGCGACATGTCGATCGGATCAGTGTCCAATGCTTCGAGGCCAATCAGTGGCAAATTTTCATTCGACAATCCGTCCACTGGACCACTGTTCCACGGTTCTGCTGGTGACTGGAGTTGCGGGCTAAAGTTGGCACTTCCAGACTGGTTCGGAAGTGCGACAGGGATTGGAACCGATTTTTTGAGCAGCGAGTTCAAGCTGGCGAGCAACTCTTCGTAGCTGTTAAAACGATCGCTTGGATTCTTCTGAATCATCTTCCAGCAGATCGCTTCCAGCTTTTTCGGACAGTCACTTCGAAACTGAGTGATTGGAGGAGGCATCTCGGTCTGGTGTTTGGCAACGCGTTGCATGATTGAGCCCTCATGAAACGGCGGTCGTCCTGTCAGGAAGTGGTAGAGCGTGCACCCCAACGAGTAAATGTCAGCGCGAAAATCGACGCCATGAGAATTCTTCGCTTGCTCAGGTGCGACATAGTCTGCGGTTCCCAGACTATCCTCATACTGCTGTGTCAACGACGCGTCCCCATCGTCGCGTTCAATCATTGCCAGGCCGAGATCCAGAATCTTGACCACACCACGATTGGTCAACAGCAAGTTCGACGGCTTGATGTCGCGATGGATCAATCCGGACGCGTTCGTGTATTGGAGCCCAATGGCCGTTTGAATCGTGTAGTCGACGCAGTTCAAAATTGACAGAGGCCCAACCCGCTGGATCATTTTGTCCAGATCTTCGCCTGGATGGTACTCCATCACGATGTAAGACAACTTGGCGTCGATGACGACATCAAAGCACTTGATGACATTGGGGTGATCCAGACGAGCCGCTGCCTGAGCTTCTCGCATAAATCGGTCCATCATCGAAGTACCGCTATGTTTTGCTTGCGAGACTACTTTGATGACGCGATTTTGTTTCAGCGACAGATGCTCGGCGAGATAGACGCTGGCATGGCCACCGCGACCGATCAATTTCAAAATCTTATGGGCGCCAACAATGAACCCTTTGTGTTTCCCTTGGAGCAAGTGCTCTACTTGCCATTGGGTCAGGATTCTTTTCTTGACTAACGAAACCGCAAACTGTTGCGGCGTGATGTTGGGATTGTCTGCCTTTTGCTCATCAAGTGCCAAGTTGATTACCGAATTTTCGGCCAATCCACTTCGGTGAATCACATCAAGAAAGACACTGAGATGTTTCATTGCGTCGATGCAGTCAAAATTCGGCAAAATTCGGCTAACGGAGCGTGATCGTTTGAAAGGTGCCCACGTCAGATGTGCCGTCGTTACTCAAATTTCTATTTTTAAGTCGTCACAGTTTTTACTCAAGCTACGCGGCGTTAGTATTCATGAATTGCAGTTCATTTCACACGGTCTTAACGTGATGTTAACGATTGCTTTTGACAACCTTAACGTTTGCTGGGCGCACGAGAGTATCTGGGGATCTCGAGAAAGGCTGCGGCAACCGTTCACGGGCTTTGGGACAGTTGAGATAAGAGGACTTAATTCCCGCCGGTAGTGTTTGAAGCGGGCAATTCAATTCTTTCAATGAACTTGTCAAACGATTTCCAAGCATTAATGAACGGGGCTTGATTGCGGTAGTCAGGCTTGACTTCTTTCCGAGGGTCGTCAGTCGTGGTTGAGAGGCCGAAACTGAGCGATTTCCCAGAGTTCGAAACGATTGCCCAACCTGAGTCAGCGGCGTCAAGGTGTCCCAGAGGAGATGCAAATTCTGATTTCCAAGGGCGAGGGTCATATTGCCCGGTCAGGGAGAAGAGCAAGCAAAGTATTCTGTTCCGCAACTCGGCCGACTCTTCGATTTGTAGTTGGTCAATCAAAACTGGGATCGCGTCGTAACCGTGCAGCAGAATCTTCCCAGATGCGGATGTAGGTGGGACCAACTTATGCGCCCATTCTCCATAGGTTCCTGCCACAATGCGAGGCTCTTTAGTCTGGTCAATTTTTGCAATCAAATCGCAAATTGTCTTCCGTTTTATGTCGGATACAGAAACTTTAAGTCGCTCGATTTGCAGCTCAATCACGGGCGACTTAGCGACGACCAAGCCTTCGAGATCGGAGATGTCAGCAATTGTCGATTCGTTGTGGTAGAAAATCTGGAGCGAATATTTTCCGGGCGGAAGTAACGGAACGTATTTTCGAAGTTCGAGTGTTGTGTCCCAGGATTCGCCAGGTTCAAGTCTAGACCGTATCATCAAACCTCCAACATTGACTACTCCAATTACGGATTTCGGTTTAACAGAAACTCCCTTTGCGTCGGTTACTTGTACATGAAATCGAGTTTGTTTTCCGGAGCGATAATCTCCACCTTGATTGAATTGTATCGTCTGTTTCTTTGAATCTACATTGGCAATCCAACACTTGAGGTCCGGGAGTTCGATAGTGTTGCAAGAAATGTTCTTGGCTTTCTGTTCGATATCAACAATGACCGGAGCCGAAAGGCCTTCGGCTTTTCTCAGAGCGATCATTACGTCAAAATCAAAGTCGATCGTCGACTCAAATTCTCGGTCCTCTTCAAAGTCCTCTTCTTCAGCGATTTCCTTTATGCGTCGTTTGCGCATCGCTTGTGCATGTCGATTCAATTCGGCAACCATTTTGCGTTTGCTCATCTCAAGTAAACACAACTGATATGCAATTTCATCGATCACGCGATCATCATTAGGATTCGCTATCTCAGCCAGGCGATGATCCAATGCCGTGTTTGCTAATTTAGCCAGCGTATCGGCAGTCGTCTTCGGAACGATTTTTTTTGGGAAAGCTTGTTCGGCATCCTGTGCGCCGAACATCTTCGGGCGGCTTATTCCGCCGGAGACTAAGTGAGGGGAAAGCAGAGCGAAAATGCCGACAAAGAAAACAAGCCGGCAATGTTTACCGAAGCCAGAGGAGTAAGCGATAAGAGATGAAAATTTTAAAGGTCGTGCTTGCTGTAACGACATGGAGTTCTCCAAGTTCGTTGCCCCTATGAAATGTACACAGCACCGACAGGTGCCGTCAAGAAGTGGTTTTAGTATTGAGTTGTTTTGACTACGGCATGTGTCGGGGTGTAGCTTGGGCACTCTTGCCCGAGTCGCGTGATTCCACGTTTGAAAAGTAAATCGCGAATTGAACGGTCAGCGCGGTTGGCCAACGTAATAGCGATTCGTGACAGCCAAGAGTGGCTATCCTACGATACTGGCCAACGTAATGGCGGTCCGTGACAGCCAAGAGTGGCTATCCTACGATGGCTTGGGCAAACTTAATAGCGATTCGTGACAGCCAAGAGTTCTTTAACCGTGGCTATCGCCGAAATGGCTCAACGATTAACCCGATGCTCGACGCATTAATTCGCGGATGGCGATTGCGACATCCGCTTGACGCATTAAGGATTCTCCAACCAATACCGCATCGACATTGTGTTGATGCATCAATGCAATGTCTTCCGAAGTAAAAATTCCGCTTTCGCTGACCATGGCGATACCAGGCGGCAGCATTTCCCTAATTCTCAACGAGTGATTCAAATCGACTTCGAACGTGTTGAGGTCACGATTGTTGACGCCGACCAACTTAGGCTCGCAAGCCAAGACGGCTTCGATGTTGGAAGCATCATAGAGCTCAACCAGCGGCGTCATTTTCAATTCAACGATCAAGTCGTGAAGCGATTTTAAACGTTCTGGCTCAAGGCATTCTGCGATCAACAGCACTGCATCGGCCCCAGACATACGTGCTTCGTAGACTTGCGATTCATCCAAAATGAAGTCTTTTCTTAGCAGTGGTAGGTCGACTACCTCACGAATGGCTTTGAGGAAATCGAGGTGGCCTTGAAAGAAATGTTCGTCCGTTAAAACACTCAAGCACTGTGCACCGCCTGACTGATAACTCCTCGCAATTTGCACCGGCTCAAAGTCCTCACGAATCACGCCTTTGGATGGACTCGCTTTTTTGACCTCCGCGATCAAGCTGACACAGTCGGCTTGTGCTCCAGCGCAGAGTGCCCCTAGAAAGTCGCGAGGCGGTTGTTCCGGAGCAACATATTTGACAGGCCCTCGATTGCGGATTTCATCACGCTTGTGGGCGACAATTTTTTTCAAGATCGAATTCAACGATCCTCCTTCACTGATTGCGTAGATCAAAGTTGGCCAAACCAGTTAGCACAAACTGGGCCCATCGCAGCCTTGTTTACTCGTTTTGTTGTTGGATCGTTTCGTCCGAGATTGAAACTTCCAAAACAATCGGAAAGTGATCCGACATCGAACCCTCATTGACATGCCGACTGTGGATATGCACTTGTTCCGAAACAAACGCATTGTCAATTGGAATCATGCTAGGCCAATATTCTCGGTGCCATGTGGGCTGAATCCCAAATCCCTGTCTGGAATCACGATAGCCGGTCGCTTGAACAAAGTCATTCAAGAAGGGGGACCATGGCGTGCAATTAAAGTCACCCAAGACGATGGTTGGTATCGAATCCTGGTTGAGAATTTCGGCAATCTCTTCGAACTGTCGGTTGCGCAGATCCATTCTCTTGCGACTGGTCGGCGAAAGGACATGGATACTGGCAATTCGAAGCGAACGAGTACCAACGTCGACTTCGGCGACAATCATCGGTGCATCGGTTACCTCATTGATCAATTGATGAGTACGTGGATTCTTCAGTGGCAAACGACTGAAGATCGCGATCCCAAAACCATGCCAACGAGGGTCGAGCAATTGATGCGGATAGGTTTCGTTCAATCCATCAAGTGCGTGGTACCAGTTGTGATCGTACTCAATGATCGTGACGACATCCGGTGAAACTTCGTTCACTCGCTGGACCACTGTTTCATAGTCGTTCGCAGCAGCAAGTACATTGAACGACATGATTTTAAGTGATTCAGGACCGGCAGGTGGTTGTGTTGCCGGCCAGAAAATCACGCCGAGCAATGTCGCGTTCCAAGCAGTTACAAACAGCAGAATTCTTCCAAGCCACTTCTGTGCGACCAGAAGACTGACAACGCCCGCAAACAACGTCAGTGCGAACATCTGGATTCGAAAGTTACCGAGAAGTTCGGCGAGAAAAAACCAACGCCCTAACTGTGCGAACAGAAACAAGGCCAGTGTCACGTAGCTTCCGAAGATCGCCAGCTTGCAAATCAGCGAGCGACCTTTCTGTATTTCGGCTATTGCAGCAGCCGGATCGCGTTCGTCGTGGTCAGTATTCAACGTGATGGCTGCGGCAAAAAACTAGGCCGATTTTGCTTCGGCTGGGGACTGATACAAGTATGGGTTGAGTGTCGGATCGTTGTACATCTTAAATTGCCGGTACGTTCGGTGACGCTTGCGACCGGCAAAAATGTCCCCCAGAAGTTCGCCAAGCGACTTCTTTAGGTCATTCTGTTGAAGCAGACAGACAGCGATCTTGTGATTGACTGAATCCAGATGAGCTTGGTCGACATCGGTGCGTTCAAGTTGTTCGCGAAGATGGTAAATTCGCAGGGCAATGATTGACAGACGGTCGATCGCACAACCAGGTGTTTCGGTATTCAGTGGCGCGTTGTCCGCTTGAACCCCCAACTGTTCGATGATCGACGTCAGTTCGTCGTCAACTCTTTCAATCCCGTCATTTCGCTGTTGATTGTAGCGATCAATCGATCGCTTGACGCGTGCGATCTCCTGATCTGTCACATCTCGGCTGCGAGCGATGTCTTCTTCGTGCCACAACAGGTAGTTGAACTGATGCTGTTCGCAAATGGTATGCAGGATTCCAGGATAGGGGTTGTCGACAGGTTCCTGATGCCAACGAGCGACCGTTTCCGTTTGAAGATCGACAATTTGGTCCACCGTAAATTGATCTTGCATTGCGAGTCCTTGCCAATGAAGTGAGCGTTAAGGGTCTTGCGGTCATCGAGCGCGCGGTTTCGCTTCGCACGTTCGTAGACCGGGTTGGCTTGCTTTGAAGCGATTGTAAAACGAATGGCTAAATCCACCCATGCCGATTTCAGATAACTTCTGACGAATGAGCGGTCTCAGCAGCGTAACTGAGCAATATCAACGCAGACAGTTTTGCTCTGGGAACGAGGCTGTCGGGAACCAAAAACTCATCTTGACTGTGGATTTTTCCACCGCAGGGGCCCAGCGAATCGATGTTGGGCAGTCCTGCTGCGGCGAACTTGTTCCCGTCGCTGGCACCGCCAGTTCCACGCCAGCCAATCTCGATTCCCAAGGCTTGGCTGCATTGTTCGATACGTTTTTGAACTTGATTCATCCCATCAGTCATCGGTTTTGGCGGAGAACTGAAGTAACCATAGAGTTTGACGGAGAAGCCGTCCGCTGCTGCAAACGACTCGGCAAGTTGAGCGAGGGATGTTTCTACACGGGTTTGTTCTTCCGGGGTTCGGACTCGCGCGTTGATGCGGACGATTGCCAAATCAGGAACGACGTTTAACGCGCCACCTCCTTCGATTTTGCCAATGTTGAACGTGACTTCTGGATCCGTGTTGAGTTCATCAATCGCCACGGCCAATTTGCTGGCATGGGTAATCGCGTTGCGGCCTTCAGCAAATGCGCGACCTGCATGAGCCGCTTTGCCACAAACCACAAAAGTAAAATTTCCGGATCCTTTACGCCACGAGACCAGGTGCGTTTCGTCGAGGCCAGGTTCGAATAACAATCCAAAGTCACATCGAGGGGCAATCTCCTGAATGAGCGCGAGACTGCCTGGTGAACCGATCTCTTCATCGGGGTTGATCAGGACTTCCCATCCGAGTTGATCAGCGAGCGAACTAGACTCAAATGCGCGAAGTGCTTCAAGCATCACGACCAAGCCGCCTTTGGCATCGGCGACGCCAGGACCATTGAACGTTCCATTGTCCAGCATCCGGCAAGTTTGGAACGGGTGATCGACTCCATAAACGGTGTCCATATGAATGCACAACAGAACTTTTCGTTTTGCATCTGGGCGTTTGATGATGTGAATCGCTTGACCTAAAGGAACCTTGGTTTCATTCCCCTGGGCGTCAATGATCGTACGAGGGCCGCAGTCGCGAACATGGAGCTCACCACCGAGCGACGAATAAGCTTCGATCAGCTG
This sequence comes from Planctomycetota bacterium, assembly GCA_038534355.1. Taxonomy (GTDB): domain Bacteria; phylum Planctomycetota; class Planctomycetia; order Pirellulales; family Pirellulaceae; genus Mariniblastus. Next base: position 165,779 of record JBCAWX010000001.1, on the reverse strand, counting down.
TTGTTTAACTGCTTCAATCCCCTCCAGATTCATCGTCCCAGAGTTCTGATTGCAGAGCGACTCAACGAGTGCCATCATCGGACCTTGCCGGTCGTCAAGGCATTCGAGTTGGGTCAAAAGAGAGTCGATGGAAAGCGTACTCATTAATGAAATCTGGCTTGGTTAGTTCGCGTGATGAAATCGGTCGCTGTTAGAGCTTACGATTAACGTTTAAGGATGGTACTGACAGCTAACGCTTGCGGATGGGCAAATCGAGGTAAGGCGTCAAATCAATCTTCCAAATTGGTTGGCCTTCAACTTCGCTGGTAAGTAAAACCGATTTTGAGTCGTTCAAAAAACAAACGGCTTCCCCTTGTCGTTGAAGCGGCAATACGATTCGGTCTGGTTTGGCGGCGGCGATCGTTTCTTGCCAACTCGTGTTGCCCGTTCGACGATAAAGGTGGGCATTGAAGTAGTTTCGAATCAACAGCTTGCGACCATCCGGTGAGAATGACATGCCGGTTACATTTCGAACAGGAAAGTTTCCGATGCGTTTGGCGATCAGTGGCTTGTCATTTTGAGGATCGGTTTTTTCGGAACCATCCGTTGTTTTCTTGGGTGGTTCAAATGCTGTTTCAGGAAGTTTTAAGACAAAGATGCCAGGTGCCGTTTTTTGGCGACTGTCCAGATAGACTTTTTCGACCAACCAGATGTTCTGGGTTAGCGGGTCAATTCCGATTGCTTCACAGTTGGCCGGGCGTGCAACTTCAAGCCGCGGGTTTGCTTTTCGGTTCTTTAAGTTCTGGTCAAACCCATCGAGATCATTCTGTTGAGTTCCGTCGGAGTCAAACACAAAATCGACACGGTTTGCCGGAAGCGTTCGTTGCGGATCGGCGACGCGATCTTGTTCGGTTGCAATTGGCGGTTCTGGCAACAAATACAACGAATACCGGTCGCGGCGAAGCAAATTGTCACCGACGTCGGCCAAAACCAACCAGCGTGAGTCGTCGACCATCGTGCTGGCCATCGCTTCCCAATCAACGTTGGGCGCGGTCGTTGGAAAAGTACCGGCCAGTTTCCCGGAAAGTTGCAACAAGAACAGGTCTGATGGATTTCCAGAGTCGTTGATCGACCAGACGGTATCGTCAGTTGAGCTGAGCGCCAGTCCGCTCGATTCGTTGAGTCCTTTGATTCGATTGACACCGACTTGCTGGATTGATTGTTCCAGCTGCTCGTCGGTGGGGACGGAAGCATCTGGCGTTTGCAAAACACCAGCCAGGGTTTCTGAAGCGAACCCTGGCAAAAGCGAAACAACCAACAGCCAAACGATCGGCCAAAGAACACGTCGGGTTGGTCCTCTTGAGATGATCATGGGTTGGAGTCAAAGCCACCCATGCTGTTTTGAATCTCTTCCATTCGATCGAGAACAAGCATCACATCAGCCGGAGTGACCAGCTCATTCAACAGGATTGCAGGTTCTTCTGGGTAGTTCGGCGGGTAGATTAAGTTGATCGGAAGATTCTTGCGCTCTGTGCGAGCAATCTCATTCGTGATCACGCGATCCGATGTCTTGGTGTAATCGACTTGGATCAATTCGACATCCAAAGCTTTGAGTCGTTCAGACAACTCGTCGTTCAAAGAGACACGCTCTTCGTTTAGTTTACACGTCAGTCACCAATCGGCGGTGTAGTCGACCCAGACGATTCGTTTCTTTTTGGCCAGCGAATACTCAACCATGCCGGGGTACCATTTGGCCCAGTACCAATCCCCCTCAGACTGTCGAGTTTCCATGGTATCCGCCAGGTAATCCCCTTCGGCGGCGGCATCGTAGGTCATCCAAAAACCGAGCCCGGCGATTAAGCCAGGCAGGATGTATCCAACGATCCAACGACGTCTGCCTGTCTTGTAATCCGGTTCCCCAAACTGCCCAAACAGGTAGGCGGCGAGTCCAACAATGACCAACGCCATGACCAACCAGGACAGGCCTTGTGGTCCGGTTTGTACGCCGAATGACTGCATGAAAAATGCGACCGTTGCAAACAGTGCAAACGCCATGGTCACTTTAAATGTGTCCATCCATGGCCCAGGTTTAGGGAGACTTTTGATAAGCGGCGGAAAGAACGCGAGGATGACGTAGGGGAAGGCAATGCCCAAACCAAAAACGGTAAACAGTAACATTGTTATCACTGGTGACTGTCCTTTACCAAACGCGACTGCCATGGCCGACCCAAGGAAGGGGCCGGAGCATGGAGTTGCGATCAGCGTCGTCAAGACACCGGAAAGGAACGAAGAAAAATAGCCGCCGCCTGATGTTGCTTTGCCGCCAACAGAGCTGAGCGAAGTTCCAACTTCAAAGACGCCCGCCATGTTCAGGCCCAGCAGAAACAGGAACAAGATCATGATGCCGACAAAGTAGGGATTGCCCATCTGGGCACCCCAGTTGATTTCGTCGTTAGTGAAAAATTTGATCAGTAACAGGGTACCGGCAAGCACCCACATCGATACGATCAGGCCCAAGCCAAAGACGATGCCATGCATGCGAACTTTGGCGTCGTCCTCACCCCCAAGTTTGACGAACCCGAGCACCTTGATTCCCAGGACCGGGAAAACACAGGGCATCAGGTTCAACAACATGCCACCGAGAAACATCCCGAAAAACGCAATCGAAAGTGTCACATCACTGGCTTTGCTGGTCACGCCGGCACCGATTGGCGTCGTCTTCATGTCTTCAAAGGTCAAGTACTTAATCGGATCGGTGACATCGTAGAGACTGGCCATCTCGGCGATTATTTCAGGCGTCACCACGGTGCTGGGTGTCTCTAGCTTGATCACCTTACCCGGGTCGGAGTCGATGGGCGAATCGAACTTCGTATCAGAGGAGTTGGAGTCTTCTCCATCGACAGGAGTGGCCGATTTAAATTTTTCACCGGCTTCTGCTTTTGCTTCAACAAACTTGATGGCCTCGGCGTTACCGATGCCGACCGGGATGTCGACGGTGAAATCGATATCCATGGGCGGGTCGCAACCATTGACGTCACACGTTTGAAGTTTGATCTGGCCTTTGAGTTGTTTGACGTTCTTGGGAGCCACCAGATCGAACGACCAAGTTACCTCGTGGTGGTAAAACACCGGGTCTTCAAGTTCCTCATCAAATTCTGGTTCTTCGGATGCGACGGGGCCGACGAGCTTCCAGTCATCTCGGTTTTCAAAACGGATGAAGGTCAGGTTGTAGGGTCCGTCGGCAGGCAAGCCATATGCGTAAACGTGATAATCGTCGTACGCTTCAGCAGTGATTTCCAGCTTGAGTGCATCGCCCGGTCGAATCGGACCTGTGCCTTTGGCTTTGTAAACTTTGCCAACCGCGGTCGTGTGCAGTGCATCTGGCTCGAAGGGAATCAGCTTCAGCTTTTTGGGCATCTGTGGAAGTTTTATTTTTTCGTCGTAGCCGTCAAACTTCGCAATCGTTTCCACGTCAAAAATCGGCACGCAGCGACCACCCTTTTTTGATTCGCACGCGCCGCCGTTGTAGATGATTTTGATTTTCAGATTTTTGATGTCGGCTGTGTCGCTCAACTCGATCGGGGCCGTCCAGATGACTTCACCTTCGTGCTCCTCGACCATCATTTTGAACTCGTCGCTCATCGACTTGTGCGGCTCGCGATCAGCTGCGAATTTACCCGCGGTGTAGTCTTCGGATTCAGCCACTGTAAGCTTGGAGACCAAGGGGCCACCGGGTGCTTGCGTGATTGAAAAGGTGTGCCAGCCATCTTTAATGGTCGCTTTGACTTGCAAGATGCCCTTCCGAGTGCCCGTCTTCAATTTGAATTTGGATGCAAGCGTGACTTCGTCGCTGGAAGGTTGTGTCGAGGCGTCGCCAGGCTGAAGCTCGTTTTTCAAAAAGTACGCTGGGCTGGCATCACTCTGGTCGGCAGATTCTTGACCGGCTGAAAGTACTGGGCTCAGGGCAACCAGCATGAGCATCGGCATAATCAACCGCGAGAAAGCCAATCCGATAGAAGGAGGAAAATTGGGGTCGGTCATCATGAAAAAAAACCTGGCCTGAACCTGCCACGAATCGCGCGGCGGCTATGTCTGATTGGGTTTTGAAAACGAAGGCTGCAACAATCGAAGCGGTCGATGATGTCGAATGGCTTCGATTGCCACTATATCAATAAACCGCAATATTCTCCATGCGAAACGGGCCTGTTGGTCGACCGGTTGCAGCCGAACGGGGCAAAAAATTGAGTGGTTTTGCTAACGCACAGAGAATTCGATGACTCACTGACGAACCATTTCGAATTTCCTTACGTAATGGAGCGAATCGAATGTTTGAGCCCGGGGAAATCAGTCTGACTTGTTCATTTTTCCCGTCGCTGCATTTGTTTTTTGGTCAATCGAACGTTTACTTGAGCCCAGCGTCGGGGTCGAATACGAAAAGATCAACCGCAACCATCCACCTCTATAAGGAGACTTAAATGGATCGATCAACTCAACAAAGTCTGTCGTCGAACAGAAGTTGGCTAATTCTCAGCTTGTTTCTTACAGCCATTTGGTTGTCGTCGCCTGCCTTCGGGCAAGATGTCGATCCGGAGACGGCGGACAATCAGCCATCTGTCAGCGACGCGGTTGTGGGCGAACCGGAAACGGAAGTTCAACAGGTTCCCACTGGCGAAGGTGCCGAAGCGGAGGTTGCGCCTCCGGTGCCCGAGATCGAAGGGGCAATCTCGACCCTGGAACCAGTGTTGCTCGCGCCAGCAGAAAATCTGATGCAAATGGGTTCGATGCCAACTCAGATTGGTGTGCCTCTGGGCTCGACGCTGCCAATGGTCGATCATTGGACGGCGTCATCAATGATCGCGACTTGTGGTTGTGAAATCGCCGTTGGCATGGCACCGAATTGTGGTCAGCCATCAGAGATTTGCTGTGACGTATGTCCAGCTACGGTCGCATGTTGCGAAGTCGAGTGTTGCAACTCCAAGCCTCGAGGATGTTTGCGGGGTTTGAGGGCGAGGCTCCGATCACGCGGGTGCTTGTCGAGACGTTGTCGATGATGCTCGCCGAAACGCGGGTCGGAATTTTGACCGATAAATGCTGGCTTTGACCGGAAAAAAGAACGTCGGTACGAATCAGCGCAAATCGGTCGGAATCAACTTGATTCGCTTGACTTTCAAGTGCCAGTGACTCTAATCGGTCGAAACATATGGTTTCCGTCGAGCGAAATTGCCACTTTCCTGCCGACGAGCCTTTTCCATTACGTGAAAATTTGTTCACACCCTTTTAGGAGAGACCCATGAAAAAAGTGGTTACCTTTATCGCGGTTGTTGCCATGGCAATGATCAGCAGCCAAGTCAGCGCTCAGTGCGTCGGCTGTTCTGGTGGCGTCACGCCGAGCTTTGGCGGCCAGGTTTACAGCGCTCCTGTAAGCTACGGTTCAACTGTCAACTACGGCACCCCTATTTATAATAGTGCTCCTGTGAGCTACGGCTACAGCACTCAGATGAGTTACTCACAACCTGCGATTTACTCACAGCCAATGCAGTCGTACTCGATGCCTGTGCAGACTTACTCGCAACCCATGACTTACTCGCAACCCATGACTTACTCGCAGCCTGTGACTTACTCACGGCCTGTGACGTATTTGCGGCGAACTTATTATTCGCAACCGACTTATTATTCGCAACCAATGACTTACAGTTCGGCTCCCGTTTACGGTTCGACTTACAGTAGTGGTTGCGTTGGTTGCAGCGGAAACATCGTCGCTCAGCCAGTCTTTGGCGGAACCATGACCAACGGCACGATTATCCAAGGTGGCAGCGTCATCAACGGTACGGTTGTCGATGGTACGACTCCCGCAGCTACCACTCAGCCAGTTGCTGATCCAGGTGGCGTTGTTGAGGAAGTCGATCCACCAACTCCAGACGGTGCGAATCAAACACCAACACCAACTCCAGAAAACGACGGAACTTAATTGGTCCTGTTTTCCAGCGGCCGAACTCGGTCGTAATTGAAAATGATAAAGAACCAGCTCAATCGAGCTGGTTTTTTTTGGTTTACTGGCGATTCTTAGCAAGCTTGTGGCCAGAAAATCGAATGCTGAGCGTTGTTCGGCAATATGAATCCAGCTTCTCTTTCCATTGATTTCGAATTCGCCATAATAGGGTGAATTGTTCAGAGGAAGATTTATGAGATTTCGAATTGGCTACGGTGGTCCCAAAGAATACCGTCACGGTCGTTACTATCCAGGCGGACGCGTCAACAATGGCGGGATGACTGAGATTGAACGACTGATTCATCTGATCGCCAGCATGCAAATTTTGTTTGGTTCACGCCCGGGTGGTTGGGTCATTCCTTTGGTGATTGTGGCGCTTGCCGTTACTGGCTGGATGGCCTATCGAAATTACAACAGCTCCGATAGCGCATATGAAAACGCGATGGCTCTCTACGATTCATCTGACACTCAAGACAAACTGAAAGCGATCAAAGAGTTTAAGCGACTGTTGGTGAAAGTAGATCGAATCGAGCCTGGGACCTTTTTTCTGACCAAAGACAGAGAGAAGCTGTATCGAATCATCATTCGCCATGAAGTTATGTTTGCGGAAGACGAAGCAACCGCATATGACTGGTTTGACAAAGCTTGGGATGAAGGGATCACGTCGCTTCGATTTAACGACGAACGAGTTCAAACGTTTTGGAACGAGTCCACCAGCAAACGAAAAACAGGCAAGCGACGTCCTCGGAACAAATCACCAACGACGAGTTCTGAGGATCCCCAAAAAGCCTCGCAATTCAACGAAATTCCGGGATTAGACAACTAGACTATAATTAGGGCGGTGGTTTCCCTTAATCTCGCTTGACTTGCCGCGTTTCGACTCCAATCATTACCGCATGCAAACTTTCCCTCGACAATTCGATTTTCCCACAATCGTAGCTGTCGGTTTGGTCGTGTTTGCCATTTTGGTTCAAGCGTTTTTCTTGACGGCGTCGCCTGACCGTCAATTTGCACAGCTCCCCACGGCTTCATCTCTCGGCGATTGTCCTTGTGACCCAAACGCCACGGCGTGTCATTGTGGTGGCTGTGAATGCACTCAAGCGGATCCAATTCCGCGATCGGAGCCGGCGGTTCCTATTACGGAATCCAATCGGTTGCAAATTCAGTTGATCATCACATCAACGGTTTCTATCGAGTTCGTCCGGCTGCCAAGTTTTCAGTCGCAACCGAATCATTCTTCCAAGCCACAGTTGGCTCAATCGGCACAGCAAACTTGTGCCCTTCTTTCGCGGTTCACGTGTTGATTGATTTTGACAGCGCCACTGCGCGCTGATCAAAGCTGCAATCTTCAAGTTGGCTTCAATGGCCAACGAGAGCCACTCTCTTTGTTCCTTGCCGTTTCTTCGTGCGCAGCGTTTGTTCGCGTACTCGGGCACGAAGTCCCAGCATCACGTTGCTTGCGTGTTGCTGCCGCGCAACGGTGACGGACAGTGCGGCTCACCTGCCCATCAAAAAATTGCTCAACACACCCAAAAATACCATGTCGACATCACCAACGAACCCGCCTGCTGAAGCCGGATTAGGTGCATTCGGACGACGCCTGTTTTCGTTCGCAGCTTACCTGTTGAATCTGTTCGGCCAACCCTTGATTGCCGTCGCATGCATGATTGGTTTGGCGTTTCTGTTTGGTTATGCCCAACGCCATTACGATTGGTTTCAGGACGCGAAGACCTCAGCGATGGACGAAGTCGTACAGGAAGATTCTCTGTTTGCCTGTTCCATGCTTTGCGTGTTTGTTAAAGCGCCGGGGCGATGCCCTGTCTGTGGCATGCAGCTGCAGGAAATCGAAGTACCGGGCGATCCGAAAGACATCTTTGGTGTCACCATTAGCCCAAACTCTCGACGACTTGCAAACATCGAAACGGTAACAGCGATGAATGTTCCCATTTCGAAAGAGATCGAAGTGTTGGGCAAAGTCACCTACGATCAAACTTCCGAAGCAACGATTTCATCCTACATGGATGGTCGCGTGGAGAAATTGCTGGTCGACTTCGTTGGAGCCAAGGTCAAACAAGGAGAGCCTCTGGCGGTTCTCTACTCGCCCGATTTGTATGCTGACCAAGTGGGATTGCTTAATGCAAAAGCGACGCTTGAGAAAAGCGTATCGGGCAACCCGCGGATAGCTCAAACCAACCAGCGACTTTACGAGAGTGCTCGTCGTCGCCTGGTGGAATTGGGAATTCCTGACCAACAGATTGACGCAATTGAAAGGAAAGGGGTGCCTGAGAGCCGTATGAGAATCAATGCTCCCGCGTCCGGGACTGTTGTTCAACGCCTGGTGGAAGAAGGCGGTTATGTCAAAACCGGGACACCGATTCTGAAAGTGGCGAACCTTTCCAACGTCTGGTTGATGTTGTCGATGTTTCCTGAAGATACCTCCAATTTGAAACTTGGCCAGCCGGTTGACGTTTCGATTCAATCACAAGTGGGTCAGAGGTTTGAGGGTCGCATCTCGTTCATCGACCCGATGGTGGATCCTAAAACGCAAACCGTCAGCGTGCGTGTCGAGATCCCCAACGATGCAGGCTTGATCAAGATTGGTGACTTTGGAACCGCGAAAATTGCCTTCGTTCGCGATGCCAATCGTGAGTTCGTCGTGGTTCCTCGCGAGTCCGTGTTGATCAACGGCCAAGACAGCGTTGCCTATGTTGAAACCAAGCCAGGGCGTTTTGAGTTTCGTTTAGTCGAAGTCAGCGAATTCGTTACTGATCAAGTGGTGATCGCGAAAGGGATCGAAGTTGGAGAGCAAGTGGTCCGATCCGGAGTGTTCATGCTCGACTCGACCTTCAACATCCAAGGTAAGGTTTCGTTGATCGACACCGAGCGAGCCAGGAAAAGAAATGAAGCGGAGTTGGCCAAGGCGGAAGCCGAAGCGGAAGAGATCGCCAAAGCATTCGCTGAACTTGAACCGTTGGATCGAGAACTTGCGGAAGTTCAGGTCATATGCCCGGTATCAGAGGTCAAGCTGGGTGCCGGTGGCATGGGCGTTCCCATTCGTGTCAAGCTGGCCGAACGTGATGTGATGATTTGTTGCGAAGGATGTCGTAAGCCTCTGCTGGATGACCCGGACAAGTATCTGAAGATCCTCGACGAGTACAACCAGTAAACCGACGCCCTGCCAGAAGCAACTTCGAGCTGCAAACCATGATCAAAAACATTGTCCAATTCTGCGTTCGCGAACGACTGGTCATCATCGTTGCCACGATTCTGGTCATCGCAGCGGGATGGTATTCGTTTCGTGAGATCCCCATCGATGCGATTCCAAACATCAGTGAAAATCAGGTCATCGTGTTGACCGAGTGGCCTGGGCGAAGTCCCAAAGATATCGAAGACCAGATCACCTATCCGCTTTCCGTTGCGCTGCAGTCGGTTTCAGGTGCCAAAAGCGTCCGCGGCAAGAGTATGTTCGGCTTCAGCTTTGTGCAAGTGACCTTTGCTGACGAAGTGGATTTCTATTGGGCGCGGTCCAGGGTCACCGAGCAGTTACTGACGGTTGGCAATCAGCTTCCGTCCGGCACCAGTCCTGTCTTGGCTCCCGATGCAACTGCGCTAGGGCAGATCTATTTCTACGTTCTCGATCCGCCGTCGGGAGTTGATCTGGCGGCGCTGAGAAGCAAACAGGATTATGTTGTTAAGTATGCGCTACAGAGTGTTGAAGGAGTTGCCGAAGTTGCGTCGATCGGTGGTTACGTCAAACAGTATCAGATTGAAATTGATCCAAAGCGGCTGCAGATCCATGACGTCACGTTGCGTCAAGTCATGCAGTCGGTTCAGGATTCGAACGTCGATGTCGGTGCGAAAACGATTGAGTCCAGCGGCATGGAATACCTGGTTCGCGGCATCGGTTTCATCGGCGCTGGTAAAACGCCCGCGCAAACACTGGAACAAATCGAACAAACGGTTGTGGTCACCCGTTCGAATCTGCCAATCACAATCGGTGACATTGCCTCCGTTCAAGTTGGACCGGCATTTCGGCGTGGAGCCCTCGACTGGAATGGCAGCGAAGCGGTGGGCGGGGTCGTGGTCATGCGTTACGGTGAGAATCCGCGGCGTGTCATCGAACTGGTCAAAGAGAAGATCAAATCGCTGGAGAAAGAGCTGGGCGGAATCAAGATACGTGGCATCTATGACCGGACGCAGTTGGTCGATGAAACGATTGCGACGTTGACCGAGGCGCTCGCCCAGGAGATCGCGATTACCATTGCGGTGATTGTCCTGTTTCTGTTGCATGTTCGCGCCAGCATCGTTGTCGCAACCACCTTGCCCGTCGCAGTACTGATCGCCTTCATCGCCATGCATCACTTTGGTGTTGACGCGAACATCATGTCATTGGCCGGTATCGCGATTGCAATTGGCACGATGGTCGACATGGGGATCATCATTTCAGAGAACATTTTTCGCGGTGTTGCGAATTGGGAAGCATCAGGCCGACCGGGTGGTAACGAAGGTCGATTGAAGGTCATCACCGAAATGACCAGCGAAGTAGCGCCTGCGGTCATTACTGCGGTCAGCACGACCGTGATCAGTTTTCTACCCGTCTTCTTTCTGACAGGACGCGACCACCGACTCTTCGCGCCACTGGCTTGGACGAAAACATTTTCGCTGATGGCCAGCTTGATCGTCGCCGTGGTGTTGGTCCCCTTGCTGGCTCGATTTTTGTTGAAGAGTGCAACAGGAAACGGACGTGCCGCCACGTTTGCGGCAGTCGTGTTCGGTGCGATCCTCGTTTCGCTTGGCGCGTTTGTCTGGCAATCGCAAATCGAATCGTGGGCGGAGCAAGTCGGTTACTTCATCGGCGGGGACATTGATCCCTGGATGATCAATGCAGCGATTGGCACTTTGGGTGCAATGCTCGTCTACAAAATGCTCTGCGAACGGGTTCGTCCGGTTGAACAGAACCTTGTCGCCCGGCTGGTGAACTGGATTTATGAGCCAATCCTTCGCTTGTTCTTGAGATTTAAAAGATCGTTTTTGGTCGTGCCTTTGATGATCGTCTTTTTTGGATTTGGGGCGTGGATCGGAATGCCCAAGTTGCTTAGTCCCGTTGATCAATGGGTTAAACAGCAATTTGGAGCAGACCTGAATGGCTCTCAAGCTTACGTCGATTTTAAGCATACCTTTACCGGGCTTTCCTCGGACGACTGGATCGCACTCGATGAGGGGAGCTGGTTTTACATGCCGTCGCTGTACCCTGCGGCCAGTTTGTCGCAAGCGATGGAGACGTTGCAAACTCAAGATGCGATGATTCGTCAGATTCCAGAGGTCGCCGAAGTGCTTGGGAAGATTGGCCGAGTTGAGTCAGCACTCGATCCAGCTCCAGCGGCCATGATTGAAACGTACGTGATGCTCAAGCCGCGCGATCAGTGGCGAAGCGGGATGACCGAAGCAAAGATTTGGGAACAGATCAACGATCTCGCGACGTTGCCGGGCATCACGATTGCCGACGAGCTGCAACCAATTGAAGGCCGCGTGGTGATGTTGCAAAGTGGCATCAAGGCTTCGATGGCGATTCGGATTTATGGCGATTCGTTGGACGGGCTCGCAGAGGCGGCGGAAGCAGTCGCCGCGCAAATCAAGCAGCACCCGATGGTCAATGCGGGTGCCGTCAGCCCGGATATCGTTTTAGGAAAACCGTACATCGAATTTGAAGTCGATCGGACTGCATCCGCTCGCTACGGCATGAGCGTCAAAGCCGTCAACGAAATCATTGAGTCTGCGTTGGGAGGCAAAAACGCCACGACCACCGTGGAAGGACGTGAACGATATGCGATCCAGATTAGATATCAGCGAAGTTATCGAGATGACATTCAAAGCTTGGAGAAACTTCCTGTCGTCACACCGACTGGAGAGGTGGTTCCACTGGGAAGATTGGCAACGGTTCAATCAACTTGGGGGCCAGCGATGATGAACAGTGAAGATGCTCGTTTGGTCGCGCATGTTGCCTTCGCTCCCCGAACCGGATTGGATCCATTGGAAACGGTCGATCGAGTGATGGAGTCGTTGACCAACGCGCGAACCATGGGAAAGCTTCAATTTCCAAAAGGCAACTTCGAGCTGGAAGCGGTCGGTTCGTTTCAAAATCAGATTGAAGCAAATCGCCGATTACGTATCATCATCCCAATCGTGCTGCTGGTGAATATTCTGATTATCTACCTTCAGTTTCGACGAATCCCACTGACACTGATTGTGTTTGCCGGGATTCCTGTCGCTTTCGGGGGCGGGATGATTGCGCTGGCGATCGGGGGCGTGGAAATCAATACTGCGGTCTGGGTCGGTTTCATCGCGTTGTTTGGAATCGCCATCGATGATGGCGTCGTCATGGCGACTTACCTCGATCAAGTCCTCAAAGAGAATCGTTTAAGCAGCATCAAAGACATTCGTGAGTCGGTTGTTCAAGCCGGGTTGCGGCGAATTCGCCCCTGTCTGATGACAACCTTTACAACAGTGATTGCGCTATTGCCGGTGTTGTACGCCACTGGACGTGGTGCAGATGTCGCCAGAGCAATGGCGATCCCGGTGTTTGGCGGAATGGTGGTTGAGTTGATCACACTTTTTGTTGTGCCAGTCGTTTATTGCGGCTTTCTTGAGTTCAAAATGAACTCCGGCATTGGCGATCAACGTTTTGTCACAAACGAGTCGGAAGGTGAATGATTCGGCGCAAAAGATAAAGGCCAAGCAGATTAATTTGTGCGGAGGTGTGATCCGTCGTTAAAATCTTGGCAGTGGTCCAAGATCAGGAGTAATCAGATGATTCGAACTTTGAGCTGTATCGTTGTGTTTTTTGTGGCTTGCTGTGCCTCTGCGATCGCGCAGGAGCCTGTTGCCGTCAAGAATGCGAGTTCGCCGAACGACGTTTTCAAAGAACGCATCATGCCGATTTTTAACTCGCCAGATCCATCGAGTTGTGTGCAATGTCATCTTTCGTCGGTCGACTTGAAAGACTACATCCTCCCTTCTCACGAGAAGACGTTTGTTTCACTCAGAGACCAAGGGCTGATTGATCTCGAGCAACCACGCTCATCCAAAATTCTCAAGCTGATCGGCATGGGCGATCAAGATCACGACCCCTATGCGAAACGGATTCATCAGTCGTTACGCAAAGCAGAATACGAAGCGTTTGCCGAGTGGATCGTTGCCAGTTGCAATGACGAGAAATTGGTTTCATTGCCAAAAGCAGACGATGCAGATCGATCGGGACCTGCAGTCGCCAACGAAGTCATTCGTCACAATCGCAAAAGCCGAGTCGTCAACTCGTTTGTTCGAAAAGTTTGGTCTCAACGGATGCGTTGTTTTCCCTGTCATACCAAGCATGAGATTGGTCCCCAGCAAAAAGGCGCTAAAGACAAATTTGATCAGTGGTACGAAGAGTATGGCGACCAGATGTTGATCTTCAAGAAAACGCCAGAAGCCACAATGCGGTATCTGATTGAGCAAAGCGAAAAAACGACGGAAACATCGTTGCCGCTACTCAACCTGGAACAACCCGACAAGAGTCTACTTGTGCTCAAACCGATGTCGAAGATTCCTCCAAAAGAAGGTGACCGTCGTGTACCCACTTATCGCGAACCGGTGTATCACATCGGTGGATTGAAAATCCACAAGAATGACCATTCGCATAAGGCATTCATTAGCTGGATCGAAGATTATGCCGCTGTCAGCGAAGGTGCGTACAAGTCGCCCGAAGATCTCCCCGATGACAACTGGCTGATCACCCAGCGTATCTTGCGAATGAAAGAAGTTCCAGAATCGTGGAAAACAGGAACGACTTTCCAGATGACAGTTCACGCGCAAACCGACTCCGGTGAGTGGACCGAAGCGATTGGGTTTACTCAAGGGACCGTGACACCGAAGCGAATTGTTAACGGTGCAATGATTTTGTTGTCGCCGACCGACGACAAACAATTTAAGGCTTGGCGATTGCGCAAGAACAAGCTGCCGCCCGGAAACTATCTGGTCAAGATTTACGCTGACACCGAAAGTGAACTGGAGGAAAATCCCACGATGATGCTCGGTGAGAAACGTCTGATTGGTGAGGTGCAAATTGAAGAAGCACGCTGGCGAGCGGGCTTTCCTAAAGCCGAATGGATCTCAGCCAAGGACTTTTAAGGGCAAGTTTTGGATCGGCAAGCGTTTTGATCGTCATCCAGTAGATTCTGGGCTTACCCAAAGATAAATCGATCAGTTTTTGGATCGGCTGAATCTGTTTTAGGGGCACGTACGAATCTCAGGGGAGCGATTACATTCTGCCAGGACCATCCGATGAACCGTTCTATGCCCATTCGACTTGCTATCCTGTTTGCTCTCTATAGCCAAGCGTCTATCGCAATCCTCGTAGCGCAAACCGAAGAAAACCCTGGCGAGCCGCAACTGGCGTATATCACGAAACGTGACGGCAATTTTGAAATATATCGTTGCAATGTACGCGGCGAGAATCACGTTCGTTTGACTGATCATTCGCCGATGGATTGGAATCCGCAATGGAACGAGAAACTCAATGGGATCGTCTACTACACATACGATCAAGCCGAGCGTTTCCAAGTGCGTCTCATGGACCTGAGTGGCAAGCAAATCAAGTTTACCAGTCCACGTGCAGATGGCTTTGTCATGTCACCCAACGGCAAATACATTGCCTTCACAAAAAAAGTTGGAGAGTCCACGCATTTGTTTACTCGCGCGACTCAAGGCAAAGACGAGATTCAATTGACAACGAAAGGCAAGTACAACGGGAGATTTAAATGGTCTCCAAACAGTTCCTCGTTGGCATTTATTTCTGATCGATCTGGCAATAACGATGTATTCGAGATCGATTTGAAAACCCGTCAAGTCGCTCAAGTAACGAACAGCAAAGAACGGGAAAAATACATTGCCTGGTCACCTGATGGCGAACAGATTGCGTTTACTCGCCAACCAGACAAGGGCACCGAAGACATCTACGTGTTTGATCGGGCAATGAAAACAGAAACCAGAGTTACGGACAACGATGTTGCAGATGTGGAGTTGGATTGGTCGCCCTGTGGTCAGTGGATTGCATTTCATTCGACGCGAGATGGTGGTGACCACATTTATGTCATCCAACCTGATGGAAGAAACGAGACGAAGTTGACGTCCGTAGATGCTTACCACGGCGAGCCGAATTTTATTTACAGCGAAACACGAAAAACAAACGATTAAATCGAATTTTGTCTGGTTTCTAATTGAACAGCGGCAACATCTTTTGCAGGTTTGCGTCCATCGATTCGAGATAGGAAGACTGAGGAGAATCGATCAAATCAATGTCGATTCGCTGTAAGCCCAATTTCTCAAATAGCTGGTTCTGTTGATCGCCAAACGCTGACCGAAGCGTGCTGGGAATCAAAATGGCGTTGGTGAATTGTTCCGGTTTCGTTTTGAGTTCGGCGATGACTTCGACCAGTTGTTTTTCCATATCCACGATCGAAATATCTTTGTTCCAATTCAGGTGGCGGTCTTCGAGTCCCAAGCTGCGGGTCAGGTACTTCATTTCATGTGTCGCAGTCAGCACTGTTTTTGATTCGGCTAACTTTGATTTTTCGACCCGTTGAATTAACGCGTCAAGTTGCTCCGCAAAATCATCGAAGCGAGGTGAATTCACGTCGGGATATGTTTTTTGAATTCGTGTTTGAATGTAGAGCAATTGTTTTTTTGCGATGGCTGGGGCAAGCCACGTATGGGCGACCATGGTCGGATGGGAGTGTTCACCTTCGGGGCCATGGGAATGGACGATCTGGATGTCTTCGACAGCTATATAGTCGCGAATCGACATTCCTTTGGTGGCCACGTTGATCAATTTGGAATCGGGTAGCGAAACGGTGACCAACCATTTGGCATAGTTCGCTCCGACCCCATTTGCGATGACCATATCGGCGGATTGCATTTCGGCAATCGATTCGCGATCAGGCCGCCAGGTCCGTGGATCGGGGGCTTTAGCGGCTGGGCATACAACGGTGATGGAGTCATCGACACAGGCTTCGGCCATCGCTTGCAGCGGTACGCTAACCGCAACGATTCGATTGCTGGGGCCATCGTTTAGTGGTTTGTTTGATCCGCTGTCAGGCGTTGGGCAGCCCGTCAGACTCAGGAGCAATCCCGCCGCCAGAGCACATTTGCAGCCGAAGGAAAAAAGTCTTGCGTGCGACATGTTGACGGATCCAGATCAAGAGTGAGATCAGTATTTCAGCTTGCGACAATGTCGAATCGTGGGCAGCCAGAACGCATCTTCAGAGACTTGGTTGCTGGCTCGCTTGGAACGCGAATCATTGGTTAGCACTGCGATTGAGCGGCGCAAAATCAATGGACACGGCCACTCGCCGCAGCCATTACTTTCCAGATTCCAATTTTTCAATGTCTTTCGTCAACTGTGGATCCACGGAGCCGAGTGAACCTTTTCCATGGGTGTACATGCGGTTCTTTGCGTTGTCCTCGATGTCTTCGATGTCGGCTTTCCAAAACTGATTTTGCTTGGCCAAAGTCTCTGGCGCTTTGAGCGGACGGATTAAACGGAAGCCGGTACCGGTCGCTGGAAAATCGGTATACCACCAGGGGCTTTGAGGGTAGTTCGGATCTTCCGTTTTCCATTCTTCTTCGGAGTAAATTCTCGCTGCACTGCGACAGTCTTCGATCTCCAACTGGAATGATCCGCCTCGCAAAACGCGACCGTAAATATCTTCGGGTGCCAGAAAGCTCTTCTTCACGTCGACTTCTGCGCCTTCTTCAACATGGGTATAGCCGTCTTCGTTGTATCCATCGAGCACCCACTCAGCGACATTACCGTACATGTCGTAGAGCCCCCATGGATTCGGTTTGAGTTCGCCAACGGGGTGGCGTTCATCATCAGAGTTGTCGGCAAGCCAGGCGTGATCTTCCAGATCTGAATCATCATCGCCGAAGTAGAACGCGGTCGTGGTTCCTGCACGACAAGCGTATTCCCATTCCGATTCAAATGGCAATCGGTAGAACTCACCAGAGATTCGCGAGAGCCATTTCGTGTATTGTTTGGCGGCATACTGCGACATCGTTGCCGCAGGTTGATCAGAGCCTTCTCCATGCGAATAAGTGTAAGTCGGTTTGTACAGGGGAGATGGTGCGGTGATGGCATCGACCTCAAAGGTGTCGAGCATTTTGCGGATCTTTTTTCGGTCCAGCGATTTGAAGATCGGTTCCATCTCCATATAGCGTTTGTATTCGGACCAGGTCACTTCATATTTGCCCATCCAAAATGGTTCGACATTCACCTTGAATTGAGGTCCCTCATCATCGCGGCGATCATCCTCGTCTTCCGGGCTGCCCATCGTGAACTGTCCGCCTGGAATCGGAACCATTTCAAATTGAATCTTGGTTCCGGGAATCGTTGCGGTGTATGGCACCATATAGCCCCCATCGATTTTGACGAATCGACCCGAGGTAGGTTTTTCTTTGACAATACCCAGCGTCGATGGCTCAATCGTTTCCGTTGACTTGGGAGCGTTGGGCTTGGTTGCAGTCGTTTGGCCGTGCAGTGGAAGTGCGATCAGCGCTCCCAGCAAGATGGCTGCGAGCGTCAGAAAAGTAGATTCGATTTTCATAGTTTGAGTCGGCTCAAAGGCAGTTTTTGTTCGGTCATGCACCGGGTTATAGATGCATGGTCGGCGAAATTTATTTTAGATGATCGTCCGAACTAGTTGAATTGCAAATCAACGTCGGGTTTTTGAAGGTTGCGATTTTCTGGGGCCGGATTTGGACGGTTGTGCAAGTGATCCGAACAAAAGTCGAAATCCAAAGATCAAGGGAATCACGCATGTAAAAAAGATTACGACCCAAGCGATTCGCCAGTTCTGTTCGACGTCGACTTCCGCCCGAGCGGCCATCAGGTTCCATGATAAGTTGAATACGGCCCACGTGATGATGCCACCACCAATGAGTACCCTGACAACCCGGCCAATCGAATCATTGAACGATTTTAGGGCCACCCGCTTGGAGACTGGGACTGCTGTTTTTTCGGACTCATCAGCATCATCATTCAAATTCGAGGTTTCGTCGGACACTTAAACTTCTTCCTGTAGATCGCGATTGATTAAGCCTGCGTGCCAACCAGTAACCGCAGCAAAGACCAGTGTCACCACTGTATTCAGTACCACACCAAACGTGCTGAGGATCGGATTGATCCACCCCGCACCCAAATCCAGCCCGCGAGCGTAGAACAACAGACCGGCAATCATACCGATGCCCGCTAATGAAAGCATCCATATGTAAAAGGTCACCCATTGGGACTGGAGCTTGCTGGCATTTGAAAAAATATCCGCCGCAACGATGCCCCAAACGGAACGATTAAAGAACGCCGAAGCCAGAAAGATCGGCGCTAACAGGACTCGCAATGGCATCGTCAAGAACGGAAGGAAGACTGCGACTGAGCCGGCAACAAAAAAGCTGAATGCAAACAACAAAAAGGTTCCCTGGATCTCGCTGAATCCATTGATCGACCAACTTTTGATATTCAAACGACCCAATGCAGCTTCGCGAAAAATGTAACCTGCAATCGTCCACAGGGCCATGAGACCCAGGTAATAGGGAACCGCACCAAACGTGATTGACATGAACGCGCGGCTCGCAAAATCGCCAAGCCCAGCTTCTTTAATGGTCGTGCCTGCTGGAAAGAAATAGATTCCCAAGCTCGCACCAATGATCATCAGAACGACCGCGATCATCACTCGCCAAATCAGACCTGGTGACAACAACATGCCGCGAACCGCTGCATACAAGCTCGTCAGTTCGAACTCCGGAAACTTCTGCTGTTCAGCTGGCAGCTCGTAGACCAGTGTGTCTTGATCATCGGCCAGTTGCGCGTCTCGTTGTGCTGCTTCAAGTCGCTCCTTGCGTGACTTTGATGATTTGGCGTCGGTTTTTTGCGGGCGACCGGACTTCGATTCTGTTGTTGCTGTGTTCGGTTGCGATGCAGTCGATGAAGATGGTTTCTGTTTTTGTTTTTGTTTTTCTTTAGCCGATTCTTTTACGCTGCCGGGATGCGATTGGGCAGGTCGAGCCTGAGGTGGTCGCGTTGCACTTTCCGTGGTTGGTTTGGGTGCAGTAGTTGAAGCAATATTTTTTGAGTTCCGCTTCTTCCGTTTCGCTTGGGATGCATTCGGCTTTGGCGATTTTGTCTTCGGCTTCGCGGGCTTGACGACCGGTGGCAGCGGTTTGACTTCGAGAACATCATCCTCCAATGGTTCCAACTCAATCACGTCTTCATCTGCATTGGAATTGGGTGACGTTTGGGTCGGTGTTGGCGGTGGAGTGACGGGCGAGATTGGGGTGGGAGTCAGGAGGTCGTCCGCAATTGGGTCGAGGCCAAGAACCGGTTGGACCGAGGGTCTTTCGATCGGGTCGCTTAATTTCAACTCACCCAATTCATCGCCATTTGCGTCTGCCGCATCCTCATTGACTTCGATCAATTCATCGATCGCCTCGGGTGCCTCTTCTGCTCCAAACCCAAGTGACTCGAGCGAAGGGAGCGCGGCCGCTCCACCGCCGCTCTGTTTGATGGGTTCGTCCTTGACGGTTTCGATATCGATCGTCGGATTGGGGCGATTGGAATCGATTCGCTGCTTGGATTCCTGCTGGCGTTCTTCAGAGGCCGTCCGACCACCGCGTCCCCAAACTTTTTTGCGCGTCTTCGGGTCGTAAACTCGAACCTTTACAAAGCAGACGGGACATTCGACTTCGGTCCCAATTTGATGTTGCCGTACATGAATTCGAGTGTCGCAGATACTGCAAGTGACGCCAATCACATCGTCGTGCAAATGGGTGTCATCGTCATCCAGCTTGATCGGAGCGTTGGGGTCATCTGCCGGTTTGTCCGCAACCTCTTCAAGGACATCGTCGACGAGGCTGGCCAACTCATTGTTGGGTTGAGCAATATTCAGTTCCGCCATGTTGGCGTCAAGTTCGTCCGGCAATTCAATGTTAACTGCAGCCGGCTGCGACGAGTTCTGAAGTGCTTCCAACGACGGTAGGTCGTCGCCATCGTCGTCAATCGGAATCGCGCTTGCCGCAGCGATCTTTGGCCCCGTTTTTTGACCGGGGACTGACACAAGCTTGCTACAAAACGGACATGCGACTTCACCACCTATGGAGCTGGCAGAGGCGCGGATCAATTTTGCACAGTTTGGGCAATTGAAGTCGACAGGTTCTTGGGGCGACAATGCTCGCTCGCAATTTTCAGGGCCAAGGTCTATCGCGTGCATTCCAGGAATGTAAGAATTCCGAAGGCGAGTTTTGCGACAGATTGCTTTCTTATACGATTCGATTGTGATCCAAAATGGTCAATGGCTCAATGGTTAAGCGGTCGATGCCATTCGGATTCGGGCAATCGGTTATCCTGTACAATTCGAACGCGGTAGAGTTTTCTGGTTAGCGATGATCTGCCGCCCGCTACAAGTCACTTTTTCTCCATCTTCGCATTTCCATGAAACTGATCAAAGTTGCCGCCGGAATCCTCAATCAAACTCCGATCGACTGGATTGGCAATCGGGACAACATCATTTCCGCAATTGATCAAGCTCGTGAACAAGGAGTTTCGATCCTCTGTTTGCCAGAACTTTGTATTACGGGTTACGGCTGTGAGGACGCGTTTCACTCGCCCGGAATTCTGGCGACCGCACAACGAATGCTGTTGGAGATCCTTCCCCATACCCAGAACATGATTGTCTCTGTGGGGTTGCCGTTGATCTATGCCGGTGGAGTTTTCAACACCGCGGCACTGTTGGTTGATCAGCAAATTGTTGGCTTCGTTGCCAAACAGCACCTTGCAGGCGACGGTATTCACTACGAACCTCGGTGGTTCAAACCGTGGCCCAAAGATATCGATGGCAAGGTTGAGGTCGATGGTCGGGACTACCCGATCGGAGATGTGCTGTTTGAGGTGGGCGGCATTCGGATCGGATTTGAGATTTGCGAGGATGCCTGGGTCGGTAACCGCCCTGGCGGAATCCTGGCAGCTCGCGGGGCCGACTTCATTCTCAACCCGTCTGCCAGCCATTTTGCGTTTGGGAAACATTCGGTTCGGCAGCGATTTGTGCTTGAGGGCAGTCGCGCTTTCAACGTCACTTACGTCTATGCGAATCTGGTCGGCAATGAATCGGGGCGAGCCATCTTTGATGGCGATGCAATGATTGCTGCCAACGGTGAAATGCTGGCGATCGGAAAACGGTTTTCGTATCGATCCGCCACGCTGACAACGGCGTCGGTCGATGTCGATGTGACTCGAATGTCACGAGCTAGATTGCATAGTTTTCGTCCCGATCTGGATGGAGACGAAACGGATGTCATTTGCGCCGATTTTGAGTATCCAGAAATGGAACCTCAAAAGTATGAGGTCGTTCCGGAATCTTGGCTGGCAGGAACGGACGTGAAAGAAGAGGAGTTTACGCGAGCCGTCAGTCTTGGCTTGTTTGACTATATGAGGAAGAGCAAGTCGCATGGGTTTGTGGTTTCGCTCAGCGGCGGTTGTGACTCCGCCACGATCGTTGCGCTGATCGCGACGATGGTCAAACTGGCCGAACACGAAATTGGGTTCGACGCGATGTGTGATCGTATGGGCTGGTTCGTTTCAGCAGAACGTCGACCAGCAGATCGAGAAGCATTAATGAAGCGGCTGCTGACCACGGTTTATCAGGCGACCAAGAACAGCGGCGAAGTCACTCGAGCCGCCGCATTCGAAGTGGCCAACGGCGCCGGGGCAACGCATTATGAACTGGATGTTGAATCACTGGCGGCCGGATATCGCGACAAGATTACAGAAGCAATTGGGCATCCATTGACGTGGGAAAAACACGATATCGCTCTGCAGAATATTCAGGCACGCGTTCGCGCGCCGAGCGTTTGGATGCTGGCAAATTTAAACAACGCGCTACTCGTTTCGACCAGCAATCGAAGTGAGGCCGCGGTGGGCTACGCGACGATGGACGGTGATACTTCAGGTGGGCTGAGCCCGATCGCCGGGATCGACAAAGCGTTTCTAAGGCATTGGCTCAAGTGGATGGAGGATCAGGGGCCAGACGAGGTCGGGCCGATGCCGGAACTGAACCGAGTGAATGTCCAGCAGCCGACTGCCGAACTACGTCCGCCGGATCGCAAACAAACTGACGAAGATGATTTGATGCCGTACGACGTGCTTGATGCTGCGGAGCGCTTGGCGATTCGTGACAAACTGACGCCGGTCGATGTTTTGAAAAATCTGGTCGTAGAATTTGAAATGTACGATCGCCAGCAGTTGGGCATTTGGGTGATTCGATTCTTTAAACTGTGGTGTCGCAATCAATGGAAACGGGAACGCTATGCGCCTTCGTTTCATGTTGACGACGAAAACCTTGACCCAAAAACTTGGTGCCGTTTTCCGATCCTGTCCGGGGGTTTTGCGATGGAGTTAGCGGAGCTCGAAGCAGGGCTCGTTGATTGATTGGCTGCGTTTTCTCGGCGCACATCGCGTCTCCTCGCACTGCACCCGCATCCCCGATCGTCATCGTTTGCGACGCGAGACAAGTGACCCCATCATGGGTCAACTAAACCGCTAGTCAGTTAGCATCAAGCCAATTAGCACCGAGCCGCTAGTGCAGCCGGTGATTACTTTTTCTTGCCAAGCAATTGTTGGATCTTTTGTTTTTCTTGTTTGGCATCAAACTCCGGATTGAGTTTGACTGGAATATCAGCCCCCGTGTCTTGTTGCCACTGTTGAAGTTCGGCAAACAGTGTTTTCACAAGCTCTGGTTTTTTTGCGGCAAGGTTCATCGATTCGGAGATGTCTTGATTCAGGTCGTACAGCTCCAAATCACCCGACTCAAAAAATTGAATTAGCTTCCAGTTCCCTTTGCGGATCACACTGCAGGGGCGTGTTCGAAAAATGGGGTCACGTTGTTCGTCGTACAAATCCCGTCGATTGGTCGATTGCAAGTACGCTGGAAAGTGCCAAAACAGCGACCTCGGTTCAGACGATACCTTCTTAGTTTTTCCTGTGGCATACGGAAGCAAGCTGACGCCATCAAACACTTGATTCTTGGGTAGCTCCAGTCCGGCGATTTCGCAGAGTGTTGGATATAGGTCGACACCAATCATGGGCTCGTCGGTTCGTCCAGCCGCGATTTTGCCGGGCCAATAAATGAAGAACGGTACTCGAATGCCGCCTTCGTAATACGTTCCTTTGTGACCGCGAAGAGGAGCCATATCGGTTCCGCCGCCATATCCGCCATTGTCAGAAAAGAAAACGATGACGGTGTTGTCCAACAAATCATTCGACTTGAGCGTCTCCATGATCTTGCCGACTCCGTCATCGACCGCTTGAACCATCGTCCCCATCGCCGCGTTGTCATGAAGCTTTCCGGGGCGCTTGTCCTGGTACTTTTTCAGCAACTCTCGTTTTGCCTGGATGGGAGTATGGACAGCAAAGTGTGTCAGATACAGCATCCAGCGTCGGTCTTTGTTTTTCTCGATGAATGAACAGGCTTCGTCACTGAGCCGATCAGTCAGGTACTCATCCGCCGGTGCGTTTCCCAATCCAGGTGCATTAGGATGCGGAGCGTAATAGCCTTTGGGTGGACTGCCGCTGTGAGAGCCGCCAATGTTGATGTCAAAGCCGTATGGTTTTGGATCCTGGCTCAAATGCCATTTCCCCATGGTGGCCGTCACGTATCCCGCTTTCTGAAATAGCTCTGACCAGGTGGTTCGGTTCTGGCGATCCAGCACGTCAACGCCTGCGATGTGTTCAAGTCGACGAAACTGAGACTTGCCGCGCGGCTTGGTGCCAACGTTATACATCTTGTGACGCGGGGTGTATTGCCCGGAAAACAGACAGGCTCGCGCTGGAGCGCAATTCGCAGAGCAAGAGTAAGCGTTGCTGAAAACCAGACTCTGTTGAGCTAAAGCGTCGAGGTGAGGCGTTTCGTAAAAATCTGACCCCATGAATCCCACATCGCGCCACCCCATGTCATCGATAAAGACGAACAGGACATTCGGTGGTTCTTTGTGACTTTCGCGATCGCCCTCTTCGCCAGCATGTCCGCACGAAGCGAAACAAGTGCCAATCAAAACGAAACACAACCACGCGAATAGCCAAGCACTTTGGCGAGTGTGAGGATATCTGGCAAAGGAAATAGAGTTCATGTTGGCAGGCTTTTTGATTGGAGAACGAAGATGTCAATGTCCTAGGAAGGTTCAACGAACAACGATCCGTCAAAACGGCACATCGTCGTTAGGGTCACCGTAGTCATCATCGTAACCAGATGCATCAGGTTTCCATTTATCGTCATCGTCGAGATCGATTGCATGGGCTTTTAGATCTTCCAATGAGACAAACTCAATTGCCGACATATGCGTCGCCTTGATTTTGACTTGCGGTGCACAACCGGCCTCCAACGCTTCTTTCCATCGCGACACGCAGAGGCACCATTGATCCCCGGCAATCAGCCCGGGAAAATCGTACCCAGGAACTGGCGTTGTCAGGTCATTCCCTGCCGCTTTGCTGAAGGCGAGAAACTTGTCGGTCATCACGGCACAGACCAAGTGCAACCCGATGTCATCCATACCTGTGCGGCAGTAGCCGTCACGAAAAAATCCGGTCATCGGGTTAGTGCAACACAACTCCAGCTCGGTTCCGAGCACATTTTTCGGCAGCGGCATTTTATTCCTTCGAACGCTTGAGACTCACAGCACGTTCATTGTAAGGCAAAAATTCCGCGGTGTGCGAAGGGGAGCGTTGGCAATCGTGAAAGCTTCGATGTGAAAGTCTCCGACAGGCGATCGGCGATTCTCTGGCGGTCAGCGATTCCCAGCGATGGCGTGGATTCGAACAGTCGCTTGATTTAAAACAGCCCGCTGATGTTGCCATCGGCATCGATGTCAATCAACTCGGCTGACGGCGTCGCTGGCAGGCCTGGCATTCGCATCATATCGCCGGTGATGGGCACCAGGAATCCCGCCCCGGCGGCGATCTCAATTTCTCGGACGGTGATTTCAAAATCGGTAGGCCGACCGATCTTCTTTGGATCATCGGAGAGCGACTTTTGGGTTTTCGCGATGCACACGGGCAGTCCCTCCAAGCCCAGTTTTTTGATTCGTCGCAGATCTTTGTTGGCGTTGGCGGTGTAGTTAACGCCGGATGCGCCGTAGACGTTTTCGCAGACTTTGGCGATCTTCTCTTTGACGCTTAACGACCAGTCGTAGAGTGGTTGAAACGTTTTTTCGGACGACTCAATTTTGTTGGCGACCGCAGTGGCCAGCTCTGTCGCGCCCTTGCCACCCTGCCCCCAGACATCTGCAACGACGGCTTCAAATCCGAGTGATCGGCAGTGCTCGAGGACGATGTTGATCTCTTCTTCTGTGTCGGCGGTAAAACGATTGATCCCAACGACCGCTTCAACGTTGTACAGTCGAGTGTTTTCAAGGTGTTTCTCCAGGTTGACCAGCCCAGCGCGAACGGCTGCGGGATTCGGTTCATTCAGTGACTTCAAATCGGCACCGCCGTGGTACTTGAGGGCACGAATGGTTGCGACCAGCACCATCGCTTTGGGCTTCAACCCTGCCGATGCACATTTGATATCAAAAAACTTTTCCGCCCCCAAGTCAGAACCAAAGCCTGCTTCAGTGACCACAAAGTCTGAGAGCGACATTCCCATCCGCGTGGCAATGACGGTGTTGGTGCCTTGGGCGATGTTGGCGAAGGGGCCGCCGTGAATAATTGCCGGCGTGCCTTCGATCGTTTGGACAAGGTTGGGGTTAATGGCATCTTTTAACAACGCGGCCATGGCTCCTTGTGCGTTGAG
The DNA here is from genome assembly GCA_038534355.1 of Planctomycetota bacterium. Classification (GTDB taxonomy): domain Bacteria; phylum Planctomycetota; class Planctomycetia; order Pirellulales; family Pirellulaceae; genus Mariniblastus. The sequence continues at coordinate 139,949 of JBCAWX010000001.1, read as the reverse complement.
GTCACGCGCGTAGATCGGTGTTCGATCACGAGTGAACCCGACAAAGATGTTGCCGAGCCGCTTTTTGAGGTCCATCAGATCGTTGCTGAGACATAAGATCGCCATAATCTCTGAGGCGGCCGTGATGTCGAATCCGGTCTCGCGAGGGACACCATTTCCGGTCCCGCCAAGCCCGACGATTGTGTCGCGAAGTGCGCGGTCGTTCATGTCAAAAACACGTTTCCACTCAACGGTTCGGGGATCGATGCCAAGTGACCGTTTCTTGGATTGCAGATTGTTGTCAATCAGTGCGGCGAGCAAGTTGTGAGCTTTTTCGATTGCCGCAAAATCGCCGGTAAAATGAAGATTGATGTCTTCCATGGGAAGGACTTGTGACCAACCTCCGCCTGTGGCTCCTCCCTTAATGCCAAACACTGGGCCGAGCGAAGGTTCGCGAAGCACAACAGTCGTCTGTTTCCCGATTTTGTTGAGCCCCTGGGTCAGCCCAATCGACATCGTCGTTTTTCCTTCACCTGCCGGAGTGGGTGAGATTGCGGAGACCAGGATCAGATGGCAGTTTTCGACTTTGGCGTCGTCGATTAAGTCGAGAGGCAATTTGGCTTTGTAGTGCCCGTATTGTTGAAGATGATCTGCCGTGATTTCAAGCTGATTGGCAATTTCGGTAATCGGTTTTAGTTCGATTTGGCGTGCAATCTCGATATCGGTAGGCATATCTCAGTCGACTCGGCAAAAGGGGCGTTTCGGCGAAACGCTCAATTATCTGCCAATGGTCGGAATTGCGACAGTGGAGGCGAGTTGCGGGAGAGGGCAATTTGAACAGGGAATTGGCGGTTCTCCGGCAACCTTGGCAGGCGTCAATTCGTTCATGACGACGAACAATGGAGGGTGCGTTGGCCCGCAAAGCTTCGTTGTTGTGTGTAATTCATTGCGGTTTCGCAGTTGATCGGTTCATTGGATGAAAACTCGATTAAGAAACGGGATTTTGCGATTTAGCACCTATTCCCTTTCGACGGTGTCTTCTACGATGTGGTCGGCCAGAGAAGGGACATTTTGCGCAAAGAATGCGCGACGAATTCGCTCTGATTTCGAGTGTGCTTCGGGCCCCTTCAGCCTTCGATTCGATTATCTATTTGTTCATTCACGAATCATTCTTCCCTACCAACTACGTCCTAGGAAAATCATGTCACAAAAGCCTTTACTCAATCGCAATGGATTTACATTGGTTGAGCTTTTGGTCGTTATCGCAATCATCGGAATTTTGATTGGGATGCTGCTACCAGCGGTTCAACAAGTTCGCGAAGCAGCACGTCGCACGACGTGTGCGAACAACTTGCGTCAGTTGACGCTCGCCTCTCTAAACTATGAGAGTGCTCACATGCAATTCCAACCAGGTTTGAATCTGCCGATCGGAAATGCCTCTGGAAACATCTGGCCCAACTCACGAGTTCACGACTTGACTGGCGAGCCACCGCACGCCGGACGTTTCGGTTCTTGGTATGTTTGGATCTTGCCGTTCATGGAGCAAGAAAACGTTTTTGATCGGATTGATCTGACACAACGCGATTACGCCAACTGCCTCGGTCGTGATTCGATCGGTGCGACTTACATCGAGTCGTTCGTTTGTCCTTCGGATCGGACAGAAGATCAAGTCACTACCTACAGACGTGGCAGTGACGAGTACTGCTTTGGTGTCAACAGTTATTACGGTAACGCTGGAGTTCAGTCGTGGTATCACGCCGCCGCGACATTTGACGGCGTATTTTACTACAACAGTAAGACGACTTTTGGCAAGATCACCGATGGCTCTTCGAATACCATCTTCATCAGTGAGAGATACTCGTTTGATCCAGAGTGGACAAACTTTAGCACTTACCGAGGATGGTCATGGGCGAACTTCAACGCTCCACGAAACTTCCTGGCCGGTGCTGCCGAGCCGATCAATTACAACTTGCCCGTAGGTTCAGGTCCAAATCCTCCGTTCTCATTGACCGACAAAAAGTTCAGCTCCTTCAGCAGCGGCCATCCTGGTGGCGCTAATGTTGCTCTCGGAGATGGATCGGTACAATTCTTGAGCTTAACCAGCACTGCGGACTTGCCTGTCCTTCAGGATCTCTGCATCATTAACGATGGTCGTGTCGTCGACTATTAATCGTGTAAGAATTAAAAGGTAATTTGATGAAAACCAGTTTTCCAAATTGCCCTGCAAACACCATCATGGCGGTCGTCGTTCTGGCGACCGTTTTGGTTTTTACAGGGTGTGGTCCGAGCATGCCAGAGATCGTCCCAGTCAGTGGAACGATTACTGTCAATGGCGAACCTTACGAGAGTGTGGAAGTCAAGTTTTATCCTCTCCAACCGGGGCTCGATGGAAACACGATCGCCACCGGAGTCACTGACAAAGACGGGAAGTACACATTGTCACTTCCTGGGAAAGATACGCCCGGCGCGTGTGCGTGCGAGTGCAAGGTAACCATCTCCGAAGGTCCGATTCCTGATGCCGTTCGCGGCAGTGGGAACGATCAAATCGCATCGACCAGATACTTGGCGTCACTAAAGAACCGTCCGGTTCCTGTGATCTATACGAGAATGGCCGATACACCCTTCACCGTTACCGTTTCCCCCGACGAGGAAACGTACGATTTCGATGTCAAAAAGTAGCGTTTGGATTGAGCGATCCTGCTCATTCTGAAGCGATCAAACATGGGCGTTTGCCCATTCAATAAACCCGCGTCAGACACTCGTTTGACGCCGGTTTTCTTCCTGAAAATTCGTTCTTTAGTTTCTCTGATTCGACGAACCTGCCAACCAAAACGCAGAGTCGGACTTTCGGTTGAGGCGTGAAAGAAGCAAAATGAATCTGCCGATTGTCGACGCTGCCAAAAAAGAATGCGCCCGGCTCGAAATTCTTAAAGGGACGGCCGAGCCCTCTCCCGCCGGCGACTTGCCGTTGCCGATGACGATGAAAGAGGCTCGCCAGCGAGGCTGGGATGAGCTGGACGTCGTGTTCATCACGGGCGACGCCTATATCGACCACCCCAGTTTTGCGATGGCGATTCTAGGTCGCACATTGGAGGCCGCGGGTTTCCGAGTCGGGATCGTCTCGCAACCTGATTGGAATTCATGTGACGATTGGCGACGGTTTGGCCGACCAAGGTTGTTCTTCGGTATTAGCGCCGGCAACATGGATTCGATGATCAACCACTACACGGCCAACCGAAAAGTTCGTAACAGCGATGCGTACTCTCCCGGTGGACGGATCGGCACACGACCGGACCGCGCGACGCTCGCGTATTGCCATCGAGCTAGAGAAGCATTCAAAGGTGTGCCCGTCATCGCCGGTGGCGTCGAAGCGTCGCTGCGTCGACTCGCACACTATGACTATTGGGGCGATAACGTTCGCAAATCGATTTTGTTGGACAGCAAAGCGGACCTGGTCATGTATGGCATGGGTGAAAATCCGATCGTCGAGATTGCTCAACGATTGGACGCCGGAGAATCCGTTAAAGATCTACGCGATATGCGTGGAGCCGCTTACGTGTGTGGAGCGAAAGATCCGGTTCCGACCGATGCCATTCAGCTGCCAAGTTTTCAAGAAGTCAAAGAGGATAAGTTTGCTTTCGCGGAAGCGACCAAGATCATCCACAATGAAACCAATCCCTACAATGCGAAACGCCTGACGCAACAACATGGCAACCAAACGGTGGTGGTCAATCCTCCGCAGTTTCCCATCAGTCAGGTCGCGATGGATCAGATTTATGGCTTGCCATACACTCGCAAACCGCACCCGTCATACAAGGAACCGATTCCTGCCTTCGCAACCATCAAAGATTCCGTCACGATCATGCGTGGTTGTTTTGGAGGTTGCACGTTTTGCTCGATCACGGCGCATCAAGGTCGCGTCATCCAATCGCGAAGTAAAGACTCCGTGATTCGCGAAATCAATACGATGGCCGAGGATCCCAAATTTAACGGCGTCGTCTCGGATATCGGTGGACCGACCGCCAACATGTACGAGATGAAATGCAGCCGACCGGAAGTCGAAGCCAAATGCCGTCGGCAGTCTTGCGTGCATCCGAAAATCTGCAAACTGCTAGGCACCGATCACGCTCCACTGATCCAGTTGATGAAGGAAGCACGCGATGTCAAAGGGGTTCGCAAAGTGCTTGTGGCAAGCGGCATTCGAATGGACTTGGCCCAGCGAAGTCCTGAGTACATGAAGGAGCTGACTCAGCATCACGTTGGTGGACTTCTCAAAGTCGCACCGGAACACGCCAATGATGATGTCCTGGACAACATGCGCAAGCCATCCATTGGCGAGTTCAAAGAGTTTTCTGACAAGTTCCGCGATGAGTCGAAGAAGTCGGGGAAGAAGCAGTACCTCGTTCCCTACTTTATCTCCAGCCATCCTGGAAGTGATGTCAATTCGATGATCGACTTGGCTGTGTTCCTGAAACGAAACGGTTACAAACCGGATCAGGTTCAGGACTTCATTCCTGCGCCACTCGATGTCGCAACGTGCATGTACTACACCGAGATGGATCCGTTTACAAAGAAGCCTGTTTTTATCGCCAAGAAACTGAAGGATCGAAAGACACAGCGGGCATTGATGCAGTTTTTCAAACCAGAGAATTATTTTGAGGTCCGCAAAGCACTGCTCGATGCTGGCCGCAAAGAGTTGATTGGAAATGGCTGTGATTGCTTGATCCCGGCGAAGGCACCGAAAGAAGCGATCACTCACCGGCGCAAGATGGCCGGAAAACAGTTTCGCGGCCGATATGTTCATCAAATCGATGGCCCCGACTCATCGGCTCAATCAGGATCCGGTAATCAGGGCGATCGCAAGAAAAGGAACAAAAAGCAAGGACGATTTGCACCCGGACAGGGTTATCGGCCCGATCGCAAAGCCGCGAAAAAACGCCGCAAATAAGTTCCTGGAGATGCCAGAGTGTCCAACGGCTTACCCGGAAATCCGTCGAATTGGTTGCGTCAACCGTGACACGACGAGGTCACGTTGGCTGCGCGTCTATTTCGGTAAAGAAAACTACCTAAAGTCAACGATTCGCAAAACTTCTGCGTTTTTTCCGGGTAACTCAAAATAGTTGCGACTGCGAAGCGAATCGTGGTCACTTTCTAAATCTTCCAGGAGCGTTCATGTCTCGATTTTGTTCCGGTTCACCCTGCTGTAGCGCGTTTCAAATCACCACAATCGGAGCGATCTTGTCATTTGTCATTGGCACGATTCTTGGCTACCAGAGCGGTGAGGAATTACCCGAACCCGTATCAACCGGTCAAACGTGGAATTCAACGTTTGATCGACCTCAAGAAAAAGATGACAAACCTGAAGATCCCCAGTCCGATCTGGACGTCGAAAAGAATGTCGCCTCTTACGAGCAGGTCTGGAAAACGATCAAAAAACTACATTGGGACGAAGAGCTGGTCGGCGAATCGTGGGATCAAGCCAAGGAAAAGTACCTGCCTGCCGTTCGGGACGCCAAGAGTATGCGCGATGTCCGAAAGGCCATGGAATCGCTGATTGCCGAACTGGGACAGTCTCACTTTGGAGTCATCCCAGCCGATTCTTACGATGATGTCGAAACGGAATCGGGGGGCGACGGATACGCTGGATTGGAGTTTCGCTTGGCCGATCAAAGCACTGCCTTGGTGACTCGCGTCGTCAAAGACTCTCCTGCGGATCAAGCAGGAGTTAAGCCAGGTTGGAAACTTCTAGAGTTTGGCGATCGAAAAATTGCGGATCAACTGAGTAAGCTTGAACAACTCAAATCCAACGTCATGCGAACGGACACGCTGGCTGGTCTGGCGTTAACACGGCGGACAACTGCCGGAGTCGGAAAGACTAAACGATTCCTGTTTGAAGACTTAAGCGGCGAACAGCAGGAGGTGAAGCTGGAAATGATCGAGCAACCGGGCAACCTGACTCGCTTCGGAAATTTTCCAGAGATGAGAGTTAGTTTCGAATCGAGCACGCTGGACGACGGCATCGGTTACTTTCGTTTCAACATGTTTTTTGATCCAGCCAGAGTCATGAAGGCCTACAACAATTGCGTTCAAGACCCGGCACATGCCAATGGCATGATCATCGATCTAAGAGGCAATGTCGGCGGACTTGGGGCAATGACCATGGGAATGGCTAGACCGTTTGCGAAAGAGCAGACCAAACTGGGCACGATGATGACACGCTCAAGCAATCTCAAGTTTGCTGTGTTTCCGGCACTTGAACCGTATGAAGGTAAAGTCGCCGTGTTGGTTGACGCGTGTTCCATTTCGTCTGCCGAAATTCTCAGTGGCGGGCTACAGGATATCGGCGCGGCGAAAGTTTTCGGCCAACGAACGGCTGGGTTGGCACTCCCTTCCAACGTGACCAAGCTGCCCAACGGTGACGGTTTTCAGTACGCGTTTGCCAACTACATTTCGGAGAAAGGCAAGTCGCTTGAGAAGGCTGGCGTCACACCTGATTTCCCGATCGAGTTATCGACCAGCGCATTTAAGGACAATCCGGACCCGGTCCTCAACGCCGCCATTGATTGGATCGAACCGAAATAGACAACATTAGCTTTTGAATCAAAAACAAATAAACACCAACTAGATTTTTGGAGATATTGATGAAATTAACACTCAAGTCCATTGCGACTGTCACAGCACTGATGCTGTTCAATGTATCACTCGTTTCAACGATTTCGGCACAAACGGATCAACAAGAGAAGTTGCCTTCGGCGTTGGAGATCATGAAAAAACACGTCGCGGAAACCGGTGGCGTCGAAAACTACAAAGCTGTCAAATCGATGATGGCCGAAGGAACAATGTCCATCCCACAAGCTGGGATCAATGGTGAAATGACCATGAAGATGATGCTTCCCGGGAAACTCGCTGTCGAAGCGACCATTCCTGGCATTGGCGAAACCGTCCAAGGATCCAACGGTGAATTTATGTGGTCGTCCGATCCCATGACAGGGACCAAATTGATTGATGGTAAGCAGGCTGAGCAGATGAAAACTCAGGCTGACTACAAACGCTACACCAATCCAAAAGAAGTTTTCAAAAGCATGAAGACGGTTGGGATTGAAGAAGCGAACGGCGAGAAAGCCTACAAGCTGGAGCTGGAGCGAAAGTCAGGCGACAAGTTGACTGAGTTCTACAGCGTTGAATCCGGGCTGTTGATTCAATCGGTGATGAAGGTCGAAGCCGCAGGGATGGGTGAAATGGAAATCACCACCAAAATCGGCGACTACAAGAAGACTGGAAAATTACTCGCCGCTCACAAACTGGTTCAGGTACTGCCTTCAGTCGGTATGGAACAGATCATTGAATTCAGCAAGCTGGAATACAACAGTGACAGTGTCAAGGAAGCTGACTTCGCTCCACCTGCGGATGTCCAAAAAATGATCGACAAGAAGAAGTCAAAGAAGAGCGACGAGAAAGAGATCGACTAGTTCGACGGTTGCATTTAGTTTTGACGTCGGCTTTTGCCGAAACGATCGTTGATAATGAACTTGAACGTCGATGATGAACTTCGCTTGAATGATGAAATTCGCTTGACCCGGTTCGCATGCTGAACCGGGTTTTTTTGCGCTGTCCAAGCCGAAGCGCATCCTGCACTCGATGCCATCCTGATTTAAACCGCTTTGAGCCACCAGCGACGTCGACGGCTATTAAGAAACGACTGCGTCCCGATTGGTTGCTCACTTAATCGAATTCAGCAAGCAGCTCTCGATAATCTTCGGTCGAGTTAATATTTCTCAGTGATACCAACGGCGGATCGATCGCTTTAAGCTCTTCAGTGGTCACCATGACGGCTTCCGTTGCAGCTGCCAGATCAGAAACGCGAAGTTGACCTGATTCGATTCGTTGATTAACCAGCTCGTGCATCGAGGTTCGGTAAATCGCCGTCATTCCATAGATGCGTTCACCCGCGTGCGGTACGATCGCGTCTTTTCCGCTCTGCTTGAGTCGTGCCAACAGGAATCGGATGAGGTCAGGTTGCAACAGCGGCACATCACAGCTGGTCACAAAGCAGAATTCGCACCGAACGGACAGTGCTTTCAAGCCGACACGGATCCCTTCCAGCGGTCCTGAATTTGTCCGTTCGTCCTCTGCCAATTCAATATGGTCAGGCAACTGGTGCAATGCAGCGTCAATCGGACCCACGATGACAATGTCCGATGCAACCTCGGCAACTCGATTGACAACGCACTCCAAAAACGTCGCCCCTTTGAACTGCAGCTCGGTCTTATTTCGCCCCAACCGGGTGCTTTGGCCACCCGCGAGGATAACCGCACCGAGTCGGTTTTGCCGGTCTGAGGATTCGTTTTCTGGGTCGTGATTGGCTGGAACTTGGGTCATGAGCCGATTCTACTCGTGCTGGTCGCCGATGCCCATCCGCGATGTTAAACTGACCTTTTTTAATCATCAATCGTTCGAACTGCGCGATGCCACTTCTCATTCATTCTGATTACGCAGGAACTATCCCTATCGAAGTGGAAGGGATCTTGCCCGAGGTTCTCCAAGCATTGAGCCTTGCTGAAATTCGCAGTTTGTATGTTCTTCGGGGACGACGACGTTATCAACTCGGTGAACTGTTCGAGGTTTCCGGCGAGCCATCAATCGAAGTCGAATGGTCAGGGAACTTGGACGCCGTGCAGCGCATTGGCGAATCGATGACCGAGGGTATCGTGCGAGTTCGCGGAAACGCTGGTTGTCATGTGGGGCAATCGATGTCCGGCGGTGAAATCCTGGTTCATGGTGATGTCGGTGACTATGCCGGCTGCAGACTCCGAGGAGGACGACTGGTGGTGTTGGGTTCTGCCGGAAACCATCTGGGTGGAGTTCTGGCCGGTGAAAAACTTGGCATGAATCGCGGTGAGATATTGGTCCGTGGACGTGTTGGCAAGGGAGCTGGCCAGTCGATGCGGCGTGGTACGATCGTTGCCGGAGGACCGATGGGTGAGCTGGCGGGATGGAACATGATTGCCGGAACCGTGATCGGATTTTCTGGCCTGGGTCCGCTGGCGGGGGCCGGGATGAAGCGTGGAACGATCGTAGATGCCAGCCAAAACGCCATTGATCTTCAACAGCAGAACCTGCTGCCTACTTTTTTGCCGGGCATGACTCAACCCTTTCCGGTTCTGCGGATGTTGCATCGTTGGCTGGCGAACTGTTCCATCGATAATCAGTTAGTTTTTTTGCGGGATGATGTTGATCGTTTGCTCGATCCATTTCAGTTGTTTCATGGCGACTCATTGCGACTGGACAAAACTGGTGGCAAAGGTGAAGTGTTCCTGAGAAACGCAGCAGCCGCCTGAATTTTTATTGGAAATCGAGTTTGATCTCCGCCAAACAAGCCGACAGACGACGAGTAGAAATGTTATTTGACACCCATGCACATCTTGAAGACAAACAACTTTTACCCATCCTCGACCTGGTCATCGCAAATGCGACTGAGTCCGGTTTAGTCGGCATCACTGCGATCGGCACGACACTGCAAACAAGCCAGAAGTGTTTGGCATTGGCCGAACAAATTGAGATGGTACATGCAGCGGTTGGGGTTCATCCAAATGAATGTCAGAACGCGAAGCAGGGCGATTGGGAACAAATTGTTTCACTTGCAGCATCAACTTCGGTCGTCGCAATTGGCGAAACTGGTCTCGATCGTCACTGGGATTTTTCTCCGATTGAATTGCAGCGTGAATGGTTTGCCAAGCATATCGATCTTTCATTTGAGACCAACAAGCCGTTGGTCATTCATATGCGAGATTGCGAATCGGACATGTTGGAAATGCTCAGCGAGTGTCAGCGAGAAGGTCGGATCATCGGCATCATGCACTCGTTTGCCGGATCGCTGGAAGCAGCGCAACAATGTTTGGAGTGGGGGATGTTCATCAGCTTTGCTGGAATGGTGACCTATAAAAAGTCTGATGAACTGAGAAAAGTCGCTCGTCAAATTCCACTTGATCGAATCTTGGTGGAAACGGATGCACCATATCTTTCGCCTCATCCACATCGCGGTGTACGACCGAATCAACCGTCGATGGTTCAACATACAGCGAGTTGTTTGGCGGAAGTTTTTGAGATGGACGTTGATGAGTTTGGGCGAGTGACGACAGAAAATGCCAGAAACGTTTTTCGGCTGTCGCAGTCGAAGAACTTAGATTGAACGACTAGGGTGCTGGCGTTTGCCTTCAATTGTTTGGAAGCCACGGGCTCGTGACTTGTGCATGTAGCGCCTCGGCGCAAGCCGTCCGGTGATGCACCTCAACGCCCACAACGGAATCGTCCGGCAACCCTTGGAACACAATTGCACGCAAACGATGCCTGGTCGTATTTTCTTCCAATCGCAACTTGTTGAGTAAGTAGCGGCTCGGCGCAAGCCGTCCGGTGACACACCTCAACGCCCACAACGGAATCGTCCGGCAACCCTTGGAACACAATTGCACGCAAACGATGCCTGGTCGTATGGTCTTCCAAGTGCGTCGCCTTTTGGGTGGTTACACCGTAGGGCTCGCGCCCAAACGCTACAACTTGCGCCCTAACGCTACTTATTGAGTATGTAGCGGCTCGGCGCAAGCCGTCCGGTGACACACCTCAACGCAATCGTCCGGCAACCCTACAACTCGCGCCCTAACGCTACAACTCGCGCCCTAACGCACCGGAGGGATCACGCCTCTTCGTCGTCTCGGTTGATCAACGTCACGCGAACAGAATCAATCTTGCGGCGGCTGGCTTCGAGAATGTTGAACTGAACATTTCCGATGGTGACTTCTTGCCCTGATCGCGGAACCTCTTTCAACTGGCTCATGATCAATCCGGAAACGGTCGCGAACTCGTCTTCATCTGGGAGCTCGATTCCCAGTTCCTGGTTTAGCCGTTCGATATGGACGGTGCCAAAAACGTCTGCCTGGGATTCATTGAGGACTTCAATGTCACCACCTTTGTCTTTGTCAGTCTCATCGACGATCTCACCAACAATTTCCTCAAGAACATCTTCGATGGTGACGACGCCCGCAGTGCCATCGTATTCATCCATCACGATCGCCATATGGGTTCGGCCATGCAGAAACAGCTTGAGCATCTCGTCCAGCTTCATTGAGGTCGGAACGATGATGGGGTCACGCAGCAACTTTCGCAACTCTTGACGTTGGGGCTCAATCGACTCTCTAAGCAAATCTTTCGCGTAAAGCAACCCGATGACGTTGTCGATTGACTCTTCGTAAATGGGGATTCGAGTTCTGCCAGAACTGATAACAAACTCAATCATCTCTTCCCGCGAAGTGGAAACGTCCAGCGCATCGACACCCGTTCGCGGCGTCATCACGTGAGAGACGTCGTAGTCGTCCAGTTCCATGACGCCCTCGATCATTTCTCGAGCGTCCGCTTCGAGGAAACCATCATGCTCACCTTCGGAAACCATTGACAGGATTTCATCCTCAAAGGCTTCTTCCTCTTCTTCATCTGACGGTTCTTCGACGCCGCTGGCCCTCGCTAACAGGTCACCGACGACGCTACCACCAGCGGCCAAGGGCCAGACGACCAACGATGCGACCCACCACAGTCGCCACGAGTGAAACAGGAAAGGGACAGAGCCGACTCGCGCCACCGCCCAAGGGATCCAACTGCCGGATAAAACCAGCGCGAAGCCCAAAACTAAAAACGCCGACCCATAATCCTTGAGGCCCAGCGAGGCAGGGTCATGCCCGGCAAAACACCAGCTGACCATCGCGATCGCCATGATGGCTGTGGCGACCATGTGTAAGATGCCGCATCCCAACAACATCGAATCACGACGTTCAAAAATCCTTCCGAAACGACTTGGCTGTTTTCGTTGCTTGGAGTATTCCTCCAGTTCATGCCAAGCGATCTCGTTGAGCACCAGCTCGGCAGTTGCTGCAATCGTGGTGACGAGGAAGCCAGCGAACGCCGTCCAAAACATGATGGTCGACATCAACGATCCTGCCTTCCACCTGACGGCAGTTTCGGATCATGAAGACTCGCATCCGACTCAAATCCTCGGTGACGTTTACCGGCACGCTGAAGGTATCGTTTCTCGTTCTCCCGCATGACTTGTGCGTCTGCCGGTTCTTTGTCATCGTAACCGACCAGATGCAACGTTCCATGAATGACGTACAACAGCAACTCCTCTTCCAACGAACTGCCAACTTCCTTGGCGACACGCAAGGCGGTTTCGGTGCTGACGATCAACTGTCCCGTCAAGTGCTGTTGATCTTCGTCCCAATCAAGCACAAAACTGATGACGTCCGTCTCGTAATCGTGCTGCAGATATTGGACGTTGAGTCTGCGAATGGTTGGGTCATCCACAACCGCCAAACTGATCTCAGCCGTGGCAATCTGATGGTCGTCGAGGATTTGGCCAATGACGTCGATCAGTGGTGGATGGTCGAAGTTTAACTTCTGTTCATCGGCGATCTCGATTTGGTAGTCGGGAGCGGTCAAGGCCGTGGTCTTTCGGCAGGCGTTGGATGGAAGGATCAGGTCGAATTCAAACAGGTTAGGCGGTTTGCTGTTCAGGATATTTTACGCGAGCATGATACATGGCATTGAGCGACTTGATCAAAGATTCCTCGATCGTATTGAGCTGCTCAATCGTGATTTCACACTCATCAAATTGTCCGTCATCAAACTTCTTGTTGGCAATGTCCTGGACCAGCCCTTCGATCCTTGCCGGCGCTGGTTCACGCAACGCGCGGCTGGCACTTTCAACAGCGTCGGCAAGCATCATCACGGCGGCTTCTGGGGTTTGTGGTTTGGGTCCTGGATAGCGGTAATCGGCCTCATCAACCGTCGCTTCGGCGTCGCCAGATTCTTCCAGCTGTTTTTCGGCGCGCCGGTAAAAGTACTCGACCAATGTGGTGCCGTGATGCTGTTCGATCAAGTCGATGATTCGTCCAGGTAAACGGTGTTTCTTTGCAATGTCCGATCCGTCTTTGACGTGGGCAATGATGACCAGCGTCGACATGGTTGGCACCAGATCATCGTGTTTGTTGATGCCACCCGATTGGTTTTCGATAAAGTACTCAGGCTTTCTGAGTTTTCCAACGTCATGAAAGTAGGCGGCGACACGGCACAACAGACCGTTGGCTCCGATCGCTTCCGCGGCCGCTTCGCTCATGGATGCGACGTTGATACTGTGGTTGTATGTCCCGGGCGCCCGTTGGACTAACTCTTTCAGCAGCGGATGATTGGCGTCGCTTAACTCAAGTAAACTGATATCCGTTTGGATGTCAAACCATCGTTCGAGGAACGGCAACAGCGCCGTCATCACCAACCCTGCAATTCCTGCCCCGCCGGCATACCACAGTGCATTTGTAAAGAGCGCCCACTCCAACGGCTGCCCCAACATGTAACTGACTCCGATGGCCGTCGGCAAGACGATGACCGCCACCGTCAATCCAACATTGACCAATTTGGTGCGACTGCGAATTCGCTGACACATTAAGGCAGATGAAGAGGATGCCGCTGTGAGAACGACAAACTCTGCCAAACCAAAACCGTGAGAAACCGAGAACGCAAACGAAACCAGAGCGCCCAGCAACAGGGCCAGCTCAATATGGTAGGCGATCGCAATCGTCATCGTGAAAATGGTGATCGGCACGATTTCAGATCGCCATTCTTCATTGAGCGCCACCAACCAGGCAACCGTCAACGTCACCAGGATCAAACCCAACAAAATACTGAATTGCTTCAAGTCATTGAGAAGTTCAGGATCGCGCAGGTACAGGTATTGGGTCACCAATAAAAACATCGCCGCATAGAGTCCGTAGAAGAATATCGAGCGGACTACTTTGGTTCCAATCGTTTCGGCATTAACCAGTGCGTTGTGTTCAGCCCGCAGCAAGCTGATGTCTTCATCGTTTAGCGGCACGCCGGCGGTAATCACGCGCGTGTCCAGGTCGCGACGTTCTGACTCCAGCGCATCGCCAGGCGCGACGATTTTTTGAATGCGTTCAACAGCACTCGCGGCCGCTTCCGCACCAGATTTGGACCGAGCCTCGTCCCACGTAAGCGTGATGGGCAGTCGCGGTTTCAGCCAATCGAATACTCGTTTGGCGACCAACTCTGGATTCTCAATGACGTCTTCTTTTTGAATCTCGTTGGACATGCGAGTTTTGAGGTCGCCGATGATTTCTGCAATACGCACATCGGAAATGTTGACTCGTTTGGAGTTGGCGACGTTCCCTTTCGGGAAGACTTCAATCTCTTCAAAGTTTCCCTGTCCAATCTCGTGAGTCAGGACATCGATCAGGCCGTTCGAGTTGATCTCGATAAACGATTTGGCGATCGCATCTTGCAGCCGTTCCAGCTGTCCGTCTTTGGAAATCGACTCTTTGAATTCGGCAAAATTCTCAGGCGAAGGTTGGTCGGCGTTGTCGTCATCGGCAGCAAAAAACTTTGCCCAGACTTCTTTGGCGTCGACGTCCTCGAACTCGCTTTGAGCGATCTTGAAAAGATCGTTGGTCAGGGCACTGCGTACTTCCTCGAGTTGTTGAGTGTCGTGCTCGTAGAGGCAGAGGAAGTTTCGCCGGACTCGATTTCTGGCCTCTTCAGTCGCCCGGTAGTCGTCGTACTCGAACTCAGTGTGAGCGTGGAGGTTGCGCTGTGGTGCTTCGCGAAGCCGATATTGAAACGGTGGGTTCCAGCCAATCATGACGACGTACAGAATCGTCGTGATGGCCAGACACAAACCGATTCGGAGCCAGACGTCGGCCCGCTGAAAGACATCGATAAACTTCCGCAATGGGGCTTTGGGCGTCGCTGGAATCCAGCGGTTTCGATTGGAAGTTGCGTTTGACATATTGTGTCAACGTCGACAGGAAGGAGTCAAAATGAAGGCGTCGTGTCACTGGATCGCAGCGCGTCAATTAATCGCGGCGAACCCCGTTTTTGACTTGGGACTTGGGTTGGGCGTCGTAAGCTCGAACAATATCGGTAACCAATCGATGGCGAACGATATCTTTCCCAGTCAATTTTACAATTCCGATCCCATCGATGTTGCCCAACCGTCGCAACCCGTCGATCAGCCCACTCTGGGTTCGTGTGGGCAGGTCGACTTGAGTTGGATCTCCCGAAACCACAATTTTTGACGCATTGCCCATCCGAGTCAAAAACATCTTCATTTGAGAGATCGTCGTGTTTTGGGCTTCATCCAAAATGATGAATGCCTCGTTCAAGGTGCGTCCTCGCATGTACGCCAACGGGCAGACTTCGATGACGTCGCGTTGAATCAACTGTTGAGCTTGATCGTATCCGATCATCTCATGGATTGCGTCCATCAACGGTCGCAAGTACGGATTGATCTTGGCCTGCAAGTCACCAGGCAGGAAGCCGAGACTCTCCCCTGCTTCGACGGCAGGTCGGACCAATACAATTTTTCGAACCAGACTGTTCTTGAGTGCTTCCACCGCCATGGCGACGGCGAGGTAAGTCTTACCGGTTCCTGCTGGACCTACCGCAAACACAACGTCCTGGGTGCGGATCGCTTCCACGTAGTCGGCTTGACCGGGTGAACGCGGTCGAATTTCATGACCGACTTGAAGTGTTTCAATGGTCGCAGGAATGGACTGCTTGGGAGCTTCGCCGGTAACTTGAGCAATCGTTTGCTCAAACAGCGCCGGTGTCAGACTGCCGCGACGACGAACAATCTCGGCAAGCTGTTCAATCGCATCGGTCGCTTGGGCGACGGCATCCTTATCGTCACCTGTGACACGAACTTTGCCATTGCGATGCGTGATGTTGACGCTGAAACGGTCTCGCAGTCGACGGAGATGTTGGTCTTTAGCACCAAACAGTGGAAGAACAAATTGTTGTTCGACAGAGGATATGGTCGCTTCGGTCATTCACAAGCGGTGGCGTTGTACACCGCACCTGAGCCAGTTCGAAATAAGCCAATGGATCAACGACGATCAAACAATCAAACATAGGTGATCGTCGTTCCACACAAAATTATAACTATCCGGTGATGACAGGAAGACGTCAACAAGGTTCGGGTAAAGCCGGCTAGAGGACGTTTTTGGACAAATGCAGGAAAAAAAGCGATGTTTTTCCCGATGAAACCGTATTAAAAAACTCGAGGCTGAATTCAGGAGTTCACCACATCCAGGTCGACGCTTGCGTAACTCAAAGAAGCCGCAGACACTTTTGATACAATGTCAGTGACACCTGTTTTGCACAGGCTCCGCTCCGTTCCAACTTGCTGATTCCCTAATCATGCGTCTTTTGTTTTCCAATCGATGGCTTGTTCCGCTGATGTCGATCGTGCTCTGTGCTGTCAGTTTCGTATCGATAGGTGACGCCCAACAAGTCTCTGACGACCAGCAGATCGCTGAGCTGGTCGCTGATCTGACATCGGATCAATTTCTTGTTCGGCAACAGGCCATGGAGCGGTTGAAAGCATTTGGCAATCGAGCGCGTGACAGCCTCTTGCGCGCCAGCCAAAGTGAAGATGCCGAACTTGCGGTCCGAGCAAAAAGGTTGCTCGAACAAATGGACCGTTTGGAAGTCACCAATCTTTCCAATGAAGAACAACAGTTGTGGCGACGGTTGAAAGACGCGACTCCGCAAGTTCGATTGACGATGTTCCAATCGACCGCCAGTCGAAAAAGCATGGCGTTTGTGATGCGCGCATTGGAAGCCTTTCCCGATATTCGCTCCGTCTATTTCAACGCCGATGCCGCTTCATTCAACATGTTGCTGCTCAATGCCACCGTCGAAGACCGTTGGGACGATGTCGTTTGGGCGGTGCAACACCCAATCACACAAGCGGAAGCCCCAGCGATTTGCTACCACTACCATCACTGTGCCGGGACTCTCGATTCGTTCATCGAAACGCAAGTCAAGGAGCTTCAGGAACTCAAGGAAAGTGGCGCGGTTGTGCCGCAACGGCGAGTGTTGTCCTTGATTGCGGTTTTGCGAATGCAGGGTCGTTTTGAGCAAGCCCGTTCGCTGATTAAAGTTCTGCCAACTTCTTTTGAAGATGATTTGAATCGCCAATTGTTGTTAGAATCCGGTGATTGGAGCAAGGTACTTTCTAATCTCGTTGATCCAATCGACAAACGACCTGGTGATGGCAAGATCGCCGCCAACCAGACGCAGTTCGCACTGATTCAACAGCTCGCCGGTGACGCCGCCGCTTATCAACAAACGGTAGAAGAGATTCAACAGGGGCTACAAACGGCGAAGTCTGAAAAGAACGAAATTGGAATCGCGATTGCCAAAGGTCAATTGTTGACGATCGGTTTGACGAGCCTCGATTGGTCGTTAACCAAGCCATACCTTGATCCCAGCAAAGAGTATGAAAACTTTGCAATCTATTCCGAACTGCTTCGATACGACGAGGCGTATCAACTGATCGGACTAGGGAATACCCGTGAGTCCCGCCGGAGTTGGTTTGATCAACGACTCAGTGAGTTTTCTGAACTCAACGAGGCCCAGAAGAAACTCAAAAGCAACGCCAAAGCCAGGCGAGAAAAATTGACGGAAGTCAACAACGCCAGAAGTTTGATCCTCTCGGTAATTGATCAGTTGGGTATGTTGGGTTTCGACGCTGAATGTGATCTTTATGCACAGCGTCTGTTTGTTTTGGATCAATCAAACTACACGACCAGGAACCGAATTTTTGTCAATCTGTTGGCTCACGAGCGTTATCAAACCATTTGGAATTTGCTGGGCAATGGACTTCCTCAGTCGCAAGTGGTTTCTCTGTCACAACAGCTCTTTTCAGAACGCTTTACAAACTTGAGTGCGTTGGTTTCTGCGATTTCCCAAAAGCATCGCGATCCCATCGAGCAAATGAAGATACTTGCCGCATTGACGAACTCGCCGTTGAACATTTTTGACGAATATGATTTTGAAATCGAGCTCGCAAGGTACCTGTCTTACGGACAATTCTTCTCGACAGGAACTCCCGAATCGTACGCCGCACAGATTCTTCGGTTGCACGGTCGGGAAGCAGAAAGTCAGGCGATGACCGAGGAGGCTCGCAAACTGGGAAATATCTACGCCACCAACGCCGTCATGAAGGAGACGTTTCAAAGTGGGAAGGACGAAGAAGCGATTGAAATGCTGGAGGCGACGTGGAGACGATTGAAAAATCCTGCCGAAGCGTTGCTGGCGGCAGAATGTCTTCGCCGCCTCGCTGAACGGGAAACTGATCCCGCGAAAAAGCAAGTCTATCTTCAACGTTCAATCCAGGCCAAATTTGCCGCCGCAGCGTCATGGCAATCGCGAAGTTACTCAGTCGTCACCGCCCTGCGTACGATCGAAAGTTATCAATCAGAACGACTGTGTAAGTTCCTTTTGCAGTCAAGCGTCTACGTGCTCAATGGCACGGGCGTAGTGAACTCCCGCTATCAACCGCAACTGATTCAGACGCTTGGCAGCGATAGTTGTCAACTTTCCAAACAGGCTGCGATTCAATCGGCGATCAATTTGTTTGACCAATTGACGATCAATAATGTCTCGTCAAAAACGGGTCTCAATTGGGTCGCTTCATCGCTGAGTCTTCATCAACTCACTGCGATGGGAGAAATCTCTGAAGGCAAGCATGAGGCAGGAACAGATCGACTGATCCGTATCGCACAGTTTCACCCGCTCTACACAGCCTCTGGAGAAAAGACGATCGCCATGCTCGATGAAGCAGGAGCTCGCGAAGATGCGGAACGATTGTTTCGCGCTATCACGAATCCCTACGCAAAAATCTTGACGCAATATCCACGATCAGCGTTGCACCGAAACAATTATGCTTGGATCTGTGCTTGCGCCAAACGACGCCTCGATTCAGTGGATCGGCATATCGAATTCGCTCGACAACTCCGTCCCAATCACGCCGGGTACGCGGACACGATGGCTGAAATCCGATTCCAACAAGGCAAACGTGACGAAGCCCTGAAGCTGAATGCCGAAAGCATTCTGCTGAACCCGCGAAAAGACTTCTACCGTCAACAACGTGTCAAATTCCTCAACGGATCGAAGCAGTGATGATCGTGCTGAAGTCGAATCGATGCCATCAACCTGATGTGATCGGTTTTCGATTGTCACAAACCACAACCCAGCCGACCGTAGAATAAGAGCTGAACCAAGGTAGCCCCTCAACCGTCTCTGTCCGTCCCGGCAAAACCGAATGCCAACATCTGGGTAACAGTCCAAATGTCGTCAAGTCGGCGATCAACTCGCGTCGTCGAAAGCTGTGAATAAATACGTTCCGCAAACCTCGGTAATTGGCAACGCGATCTCCCAGTTCGATTTTTCCAAGCATGCTCTGCCAAAGCTGTTTCACGATCGTGCGGACACCTGCTGGAGATCGCAATTGAAACCAAAGGTTATGCGCATGGACAATCAACGGGCTGCCCGGTTTCAGAATTCGGCTGACGTGTGATAAAAATTTCCGACGGTTGCTCCGTTTCTGGATCATCCCCAACGTGCTGAACATACAAAGCCCAACGTCGGCTGAGTTCGTCGCGATGGCGTCCAGCTCAACCAGATTGGCTTCGACCAGATGAAGCTCACCTGAGTCCTCCGCAAGACACTTTTGGCGAAACGATGTCAGCATCGGATGCGACAAATCGATCCCCAGCCCTCGATAGCCTCGTTCAAGTAGCGGAATCAACGAGCGACCGTTTCCACAACCAAAATCGACCACCAAAGGGACATCGTTGTTCGCCGCCGTGCCAGGCGAATCGCTCACTGGCGGTAAATAACGGCGAAGCAACTGCCCATCTGCCAGAGTTAATGGGTCGTTTTCCAGAAATTGATCATAGTTCTTCGCGATTTCGCCCGACCGAACGTAGTCCCAATTGCCAACAGAAACACCATCAGGTCGCAACCATTGAGGTGTGACCGGTTTTCGCTGATCGGGTCCCGGTTCAGGATTCACAGGCTTGTTTCAAATGTTAATGAGACGTCACAAATGTTAGAGGGCAATCGAAACCGCTCTGCCCACTTGCTCGTTGACAGCCGAATTTGTTACCCTGCCCAGTTCAATATCGTAAACCTATCAAGATTTGTGGAGAAGATACCGTGGGAATTCGCGTTGGAATTAACGGCTTTGGTCGAATCGGTCGATTGACATTTCGAAATCTGCTGGCCCGAGGCGACGAATTCGAAGTCGTTGCTGTCAACGATTTGACTGACAACAAAACGCTGCGGACTCTGCTGAAGTACGACAGTCTTCACGGTCGTTTCCCCGGAACTGTCGACTACGATGACGAAAACTTGATCGTCAATGGCGACAAAATTCGGGTGTTCGAAGAACGCGATCCTTCCAAGTTGCCATGGGGCGATTTGAACGTCGATGTTGTCGTTGAAAGCACAGGCGTCTTTCGAAACCGAGCCAAAGATGGCAAAGCTGGGTATGACTCGCACCTGACAGCGGGCGCAAAAAAAGTTGTGATCAGTGCACCCGCCAAAGACTCTCCAGATCTGACTTGCGTGCTTGGCGTCAACGATGACCAGATCACTGAAGAGATGAAGTGCATTTCGAACGCCAGTTGCACAACTAACTGCCTCGCACCCGTCGCCAAAGTGCTCAACGATTCGTTCGGAATCGAAAATGGTTTGATGACGACGATTCACGGTTATACGAACGACCAGAATGTTTTGGATGCACCTCACAGCGATCTGCACCGTGCACGTGCCGCCGCAGTCAACATCATTCCAACATCGACCGGTGCTGCGGAAGCGGTCGCCCTGGTCATCCCTTCACTGAAAGGCAAACTGACCGGAATGGCGATGCGTGTTCCTGTTCCCACCGGCAGCGTCGTCGATCTGACCATCAATCTGTCGAAAGAAGTCACAGTCGACGAGATCAACGCAGCGATGAAAGCCGCAGCCGATGGACCGATGAAGGGTGTATTGGCCTACTCCGAAGATCCACTCGTATCTTCTGACATCATCGATGATCCTCACAGCTCGATTTTCGTTGCAGACCAAACCAAAGTTCTCGATGGCACTTTGGTCAAAGTCATTAGCTGGTACGACAACGAATGGGGCTATAGTGCCCGAACCGCGGACCTGATCGCCAAGATCGGCTAGTCGGAAGTCCCGAGTCAAGGCGCCTCTGAAAACGAGGCGCCTCAGGGATCCCCTTTGACGCATTGAAAAATGAACTTGTTCATTGGACGTGAGTCTCGCCGTCGACGTGAACACGGTGTGCTTGAAGCGTCATGAAAACCAGTGCTGGTTGAAACCAATCCAGGCCAATCGATTGACACGAGACCATTGTCTTGGATCAAATTGCTGTTCGACGGCACCGATCAGCGGAGACCAACTACCTGTTTCAAATCTCCCCGAATAAGGGTTGAGATCTCTTGTTCCCATACGAATGACGATTCGACCGAAATGGGAAGCGTTGCGTTTTTGAACGATAGTGTCTGCAAAACGCGACACTCTGTCAGCCGATTGACGTATTTGACGATTAGGCCAGCAAAACGGCCATTGCTTTAAGTGCTTGCCCGTCAGCGACTTGGGTAAAATATCTGGAATTAGTGATATCAACGGCCCTGAATTTGCGTAGATATAAATAGAAAGCAAACCCATTTCAGCAGCATCGCTGAACCAAGTGAACTTTCGATTCAGATTGGGGTCTACACGATAAGCCCGTGAAACCCCCGCAGTTCCCGTCCGTCTTCCTTCAACTCTGTCAATTTACCGGAGCACGTCACTCAGCCAGAAAACGGTGTCATCATGTTTGAGACAAGTCAGCCCAACTCGGAATTTAACTCACGCGACGAGATCGACAAGAAACGATCGTCACGTCCTAATTCTCGCAAAAAGCAACCGAGAATTAAAACGCTCGAAGAACTCTCGGACCTGATGGATGCGAAGCTGCTGAAACTGGAAGAGAAGTTTAAGGAATTCCAAACAGCCGATTCCCTCCGCGGTTATTTCCAGCGATAGAGTCGGCATTTCGGACGCGACGGTAAGCTTCCCAATTTAACATGATTTCAACAGCACCCTTTCAAATTGCGGGTGCTGTTTTTTTCGCGGCCGGCCAACTCCACGGTGCGCAACGATGCCCTTAATCGGCCGAATGGTATGGCGTTTCGGCTGCATATTTGATATTCACACGCTCCACTTTCAATGGGTCGACTATGAATATCAAAAACGCATGCTCGCTCTGCTGGCTCGTCGTCTTCGTCTGTTGGGCTCCCTCGCTGCTCACCGCGCAAATTGTTTCGGATGATCCTGCATTAAAGCGTGAGTCGTATGACGATCTAACGTTGTCAACACCAACCTCGATAGGACAGCCTTGTGATGTTTGTGATGGACTCTGCGACGGTCAATGTGCAACCGCCGGCGGGCCTCAACCCGCGACCGACTCCAAATATCCATCGGCAAAATTGACTGGCTTCTTTCATTTGGATGCCGGTTACTTTTCTCAGGACGCCACCAATCGATTGACGCTGGGTGATATCGAAGATGGACTTGGTTTTCGCCGCGCTCGATTGGCCGCCAAGGGCAAAGTCACCGAAGACGTTTCCTACATTGTTGAGTTTGATATTGCCCAAAGCCAGGCACGTTTTGTTGACGTTTGGATGCAGGCTAATGAAACACCGTTTGGAAAAATCCGGATCGGACGGTACCGACAACCGTTTGGAATGTCAGAGTTGACCAGTGTTCGGGAATTGCCATTCATGGAGCGACCGGTCACGTTTACTCAAAGTCCATTCCGGCAAACGGGCGTCATGCTGTTTGACACATTTGATCGAGGTACTTGGGCGATTTCAGGATACCGTTTTCTCAGCGATAACTTCGGAAACGTGTTCGCAGACAATGGTGGTTATGGTTTGGCAACACGCTGGACTCGAGTGTTGATGAAGCGTGAAGAGAATCGTCTGGTCCACGTCGGCTTTGACTATAGCTACAACGATCCTGGACGTGGTCTGGTGCAGTTGGTCAGCACCAATGAGATTTTCTTGGGTCAAAATCCGAATCTTGGGCCTGCCGGTTTGAGTGTTCTGCCGTTCGTGGGAGTGACGCCATTCGTAAATACGGGACCGCTCGCAACCGATTCGGCGCAGTTTTTCAACATCGAAGGTGCGATCGCGATGGGACGTGCGGCGATCCAATCGGAAGCTCGCTGGGTCCGCGTCGAACAGCCGTCAGGGGTCACTGCAAATTTCCCTGGCGCTTATGTGCAAGTCCGCTACATGTTGACCGGCGAGACGATTCCCTACAACCAAAAAAGTGGTGTGTTCGGTCGAGTCAAACCGTTCAACAATCTCGACAAGCACGGCGGATGGGGAGCTTGGGAAATTGCTGGCCGACTCTCCCATATCGACTTAAATGATTCGGGTATTGCTGGGCGCCGATTGACCGATTTCACTGTCGGTTTGAATTGGTACTGGAATCAATACGCGAAAGTGCAATTTAACTGGATTCATTCTCAACTCAATGACTTGACGTTTGGCGATAGCAAAGCGGATACGTTTGGGTTGCGAGCACAACTCGATTTCTAAGGTAGTTGCGACGGCAGTTTATGTATTGAAAAGTACGACGCTTTGAACCTTCCGCAGGCAGCGGTCCACTAGCCATGTTGTCGACGCAAATTGGATTTCGGTTACGATAGACGACTGCCATCCAATTGATCGGGAGAACTTCGTTTGTCTGAAAACGCCCAACCGCAAAAATCCTCGTCGCAACCGACTCGTCTCGCGGAATCGATTCGCAACAACAGCTCTGAACTCAACCTGGAATCCGTCGACCCATTCGTTGGTGATGGTCAGGAAGTACTGGATCCCGGTTTGATCCGCACGTTTGATGTGGATCCCAATTTGAAGTTGCCGACGGTATATGGTGTGTTTCTCTGGTGGTCCGACCGCTTGCCGTCATGGATTCATCCAGACGATGTCGAAATTGCCGAGCGTCTGGTTCCGGGTTGTCGCGTGTTTCGGCGCGACGTCTGCGAAAGCAAACTCGACCAGCAACTTGGCTATCAACAACTATCGTACGGCGATGAGTCGTTTCGGTCGTTGGCCGTAGTTTGGCTGCGAGTGCAGTACGAAGGTTATGAAGTTGGTGATCGCGTGGAGGTCAAGTCGGAGCATGGAAAACGGCGTCCCGAATTGGCAACGATCAATGACATGGTTTGGAATCGACACAAGAAGTGGATCGAGTATCGTTTGGAGAAACAGGGCATGCCGATCAAGCGACCCTACCGCGCGAATGAAATCAGGCCAGCGATGAGCCTTGGCGGTTTCTTGTCGCTACGCGAGCGAGAACAACTTGCTCGGGCTGGGGTCATTTAGCGGACACTTTGCCGAGCGGCTTGGAAAACCAGGTTAGCGTTTACGCGTTCGCGACTTTTCTTGAGCAATTGATGGTTTGCTCTTCGATTCTGGCTTCTTTGGCTTGGGTGAAAAATAGCCGGCAAAGGATGCTTTCATTTTTTCGTTGACCTGAACGCAACTCTGTTCGCCACAGACTTGTCCAGACAGCTCTAACGCCACTTGAAGTTTTCCAGGATCGACATTCGAGGCGAACTCGATCGGTGCAAAGAACTGAACTTGGCCAACGTGTTTTTCGACATCTTGTTTCAGCCAGGGATCTTTGGTGATCTTGGCTGGTGTATCCGGGTTGAATTTTCCAAGTTTGTATTGCTTGCTTTCAGCAACCTTCAGCTTGGTAGGTGGGACAGCCCCTTTTTGCGTGATTGAGTAGATGTGGAACCCAGGATTCAGTTCAACCTTGACGACCAGGTAGCCTTGCGTTGTCCCCTGTTTCAAATGAACTCTGGAGGAAAACTTGTACGACTTGGGTTCTTCTTTTTTCGCAAGTGTCGATGGTGAATCGGGGGTCGCCGTTGCAGGCGTAGACACTTGGGCAATCGTCGAACGTGTGTAGGAAGAGAGTATCGTGATCAGGAGAGTCAAGGTCAGTATGCCGAGCGCTCGACGCACGCAACGAATTCGGTTCATGTGAAGATTCCATCCTTGGTTTCGCCCAATCATCCTTGATCGGACGGCGGAGGATAGCGACCTTGGGTAGCGGTCGCAATGTCAGTTGTCGTTTGACGCGAGTTGATCCGCGAGGCGGCCGAAGATTGCCCAGTCGGAACAGATTTCGTTGCTTCCGCGTCAAAAGCAGGCAAAATCGGTCCGCATACTGGTGTCGATGACTAAGGTTTCGTAATCTGTACAACTTACAAATTTAACGTTGATCATTCGCTTCACAATTCCCTGCGCAACATGGTAGTCATTCTAACTTCGGAATTGATGTTGGCCTCCACGGCCAGCTCACACGGAAAACAACATCAGGTCAAAGTGGCTCAGGTTGGCAGTGTTGAGAAGGCGTTGAAGGTCATCAAGGAAAACCGTCCGCACGTCTTCTTGGTCGACTTGCAGGTTCCCAAGCTGAATGTGGCAGAGCTGGGCGAGCAAATCGCTGCGTTGGCCGATGCCGTTGCCCCACTGACGATCGCCTATGCACAGCACGTTGAAGTCGAGCTGTTGGAGTCAGCCAAGCAAGCGGGGTTTGATCAAGTCCTGACGCGTGGACAACTCAACAGTCAGCTCGGCCGCATCGTCGCCGACGCAAAATGACGAGAAACAGAGACTCTCAGTCTTTCGTCACGGTTAGACAATTTGGTTCTGCCCTTTCGCCTAACTACGGTACGACTTCGCCACCGTCGCGAGTACCCAGTCCGCGCCAAATAAGCACGTCGATGGTGTTGGTCGTAAAACCGACCGATCCATCCATGCGGGAGACGTTGACCCCACCGGGATGATAGGATCGTGACGTGACGGCCGCGTAAGTCGAACGGTTCAAGTCGCGACCTTCTTGTTGCGAATTGAAATCAATATCGTATGTCACACCTTGGTGATCAAACGGAACTCGCGTGTTGGGAGAAAAGACGGTCGTAAAACCGGTATGGTGGACACGCCCATCGGTCCAAACCGTATGGCCGGTGTTGTTTTCTCGACCGGCGCCAAGTTTCAACTGGCCTGAGTAACCCTGGAAGTGGTCGATCGAGCCTGGAAACTCGCCATCGAAATCGGTAACGTTGCGGATGTAGCTAGTGAATGACTTGACATCCGCCGCACACATCGTGTTGCTCAACCCGTCGTCAAAACTGGCGTGTTTTGTGCCCCGGTTGATTTGAAACGCTCCGTTGCCCCCGTCACCGGTGAGCGGATCAAAAATCTTCCAAGTCCCCATGTTGAAACCGTAGCTGGTCGAATGCACGTACGGTTGACCGTCCCGGTAGCGGACTCCCGCATTGGCGTCGCTGGGGCAGCTAAAAACAGGTATCCCAAGTGCCGGGATTTCAGAGTCGACTTGGGAGTGCCAATCGACATCCAGCGAAACGCGGGCTCGTGCATTGCTTTGTTCAAGCATCGGAAGCAGCCGGCCATGGATGGACCAGGACCCGCGAGTGATTTCGCCTAGTCGAGCTTGAAAACTGATCGGGTATTCGCCGTGAGCTGACTCGTGGTTGTGTGCCGCCAATGCGAGTTGCCGCAAATTGTTGGCACAGCTGACGCGTCGCGCCGCTTCGCGGACTTGCTGAACCGCTGGCAGAAGCATGCTGACGAGGACTCCTATGATGGCGATGACCACCAAAAGCTCGACCAACGTGAACCCTGGTGAGGCTCTACGAAGCAAATCTGCTTTCGGTGTGGTCGTCAGTTTCGACATACGAAGGGTGGGGTCAGCAATAGATCGAGTTAACTGGAGTCGCCAGGACTCTAGCTCAGTGGAAACTGTATTATTTTCGTACGCGTTATAAATGCAATTGAAACGAGGCGTTTGGAGCCGAAATTCCCGTATCATTTGCCTTCTGGAACGATCAGCAACAACAGAGAGCCCATAGTGTTGTCGAATTGCGATTCGTTTCACGAAACCAAGTGACAAGCTTCGGTCCTGATAACCGTTTCAACCGCGCTGAAAATCGCCTTCGAGGTGCCTTCTTGAAAAATCGGTGGTCTGGCCACAACGTCGAACAACCGACTTGCCGATTTCGGATGAGGTGTGGAATTTAGATCCAAAGATGTCCTGGTAGCCGAATCTGTCGATTTGGAAAAAGTTGTCGAAACGTCCGAAAAACCGGTTGTGTGCGATGGAAATTGGTTTGGTATTTGGATAACTTTACAAAGCAATTGAATTTGCAAAGCGAATTGCAACCATTGCAATTCCCGCCATTCAATCCAAGACTCTCAAGTCGACTTCTGCAACCGCGGACTACCGTACCGTCATTTGTTAATCATGAGCAGCCGGCATTTTCTTAGCGACTTGGTGACTGCTTTGCCATCCTCTCCCCTCTTTCACACCGCGAACGCCGCGGTCATGATCGGCACCTGAGACATGAATGTATTCAGTCGAGCGTACATCGACAGTCTGTATGACGATTATCAACAAGACCCCTCTTCGCTGCCGGATCAATGGCGGCAGTTTTTCAACAATTTCGATCCAAACCTTGAGGATCTTGATTGGGACGCGCTGCCAACGTCGTCGGGTAATCTGGATATTGCTGACCACAATACCGAGCCATCACAAAACGTAGCGATATTGCAGGATCGTGTTGACCAGTTGATCCGTGGCTATCGTGTCCGCGGCCACCTGGAAGCCAAGATTGATCCGCTGGGGCGACCGAGAAAAACCAACAGCGAACTCAGTCTTGAGTCGTACGGTTTGACAATGGAGGACTACCCAAAGTCCTTTTCGGCAAGAACGGTTGACGGTCAAAATTTTCGATCGCTCGAAGAAATCGTTGACTTGATGCGGCAGACCTACTGTCGTTCCATCGGTGTCCAGTTCATGCACATCGACGACCACGATGTCCGCTATTGGTTGCAAAGTCGAATGGAAGGAACTCGCAACCATGTCGAACTGCATCGCAGTACTCAGTTGCGAATCCTCACGCGATTGACGGATGCCGTGATTTTTGAAGAGTTCATGCGGCGAAAATTCATGGGGGCGAAAACGTTTTCGCTTGAAGGTGGCGAAACGTTGATCCCGCTGCTCGACCTGGCACTTGAAAAAGCCGGCGACCACAACATCAAACAAGTTGTTTTGGGGATGGCTCACCGCGGCCGCCTCAATGTCCTGGCAAACATCATGGGCAAACGCGCCCAGAACATTTTTTGGGGATTCGATGATCCTGATCCTGAAGAGAATCGCGGTGGCGGCGACGTTTTGTATCACCTCGGTTACAGCTGCGATTGGACGACCAGCAAAGAACGTAACGTCCACATTTCACTCTGTTTCAATCCCAGTCACCTTGAGTACGTCAATCCCGTTGCACTCGGTCGATGCCGCAGCAAACAGGATCGCGCCGAAGATTTCGATCAATCTGAAATGATGACGATCCTGATTCATGGCGACGCTGCGTTCGCTGGTGAGGGAGTCGTTCAGGAGACTCTGAATCTGAGCCAATTAGATGGCTACAAAGTTGGCGGAACGTTGCACGTGATTCTGAACAATCAGATCGGATTCACCACGAACATGCATGAGAGTCGCTCAACGACGTACGCCAGTGATATTGCCAAAATGTTGCAGATTCCGATTTTCCACGTCAATGGAGAAGATCCTGAAGCCGTCGCTCAGGTGGTCAACTTGGCGATGGAGTTCCGCAACACGTTCCATCGAGATGTCGTTATTGACATGTATTGCTATCGACGACTCGGTCACAACGAAAGTGACGAGCCGAGATTTACGCAGCCGTTGATGTATCAAGCGATCGACAATCGACCGACGATTCGAGACAGCTATCTCAAGCATTTGCTGAAGCTGCAGGAAGTCACGCAAGCCGAAGCAGACGCGATTGCGGAGACGCGTCGTGATGAGCTGCAAAAGGAATTTGAATCGATCAAAGAGACTGGGTACAAGCCAGACACCCAAACGTTGGGCGGACTCTGGAATGGTTACTACGGCGGAACCGAGCGGACCGATGATGACGTCGATACGGGAGTCGAACGAGACGTGTTGGCGGACGTGATTACCAAAACGGCGACCCCTCCTGAAGGATTCAACCTGTACCGCAAACTGAAGCGAATCCTGGAGCTCCGTGCGCAGTCTGCCAAAGGAGAGCGTCCGATTGATTGGCCGACCGCAGAACTCGCTGCCTTCGGAACGTTGGCCGTCCAAGGGCATGCGGTTCGTTTGTCGGGACAGGATTGCGGACGAGGAACATTCAGCCAGCGTCATGGCGTTTTGCACGATGAAGAGACTGCTGAGCCTTACACCCCGGCGCAACATTTGAGCCCAGATCAAGCCAATGTCGACATCATCAACAGCCCGCTGTCAGAGGCAGGCGTCTTGGGTTTCGACTATGGGTACAGCCTCGACGCCCCCGATAGCTTGATCATTTGGGAAGCCCAGTTCGGCGACTTTTTTAATGCCGCTCAAGTGATCGTCGACCAGTTCATTTCCAGCGCTGAAGATAAATGGCGGCGACTCAGCGGTTTGACAATGCTGCTGCCGCACGGCTTCGAAGGTGCCGGTCCGGAACACTGCAGTGCTCGTATCGAACGATTTCTGACGTCGGCTGCCGAGCACAATATGCAGATAGCGATCCCGACAACAGCGGCACAGTATTTTCATCTGTTGCGACGTCAAGTGATCCGAAAATGGCGCAAACCGTTGATCGTGTTTACACCCAAGAGTCTGCTGCGAGAACCGTTTGTCATGTCTGACATCAGCGAGTTCACCAGCGGAAGATTTCAGACAGTACTTCCTGACGCCGTCGTCACTGGCGAAGCCGCACCAAACCGCGTCTTGCTGACGGCTGGGAAAATTGGAATCGATTTGCTGAAGCAACGTGAGCACGACGGGCGAACGGATTTCGCTGTGATTCGCATCGAACAACTTTACCCGATGTGCGCCAAACAGATCGAAGCTTGCCTAAGTCAGTATCCATCGGGCACACCCGTTTATTGGGTTCAAGAGGAGCCTCGAAACATGGGCGCGTGGTACTTCATGAAAATCAAATGGGTCGAATTTGGACTCGAAGAAAAGTGGCCACTGAAAGTCGTGTCGCGGCCTGAATCCGCCAGTCCTTCCACTGGCTCCAAAAAATCTCACAAGTTGGAGCAAGGCGAGTTGATGGACGCGGCGATGGGCGTTGGTCAAAAGGCCCATGCCTAACACCAGTTCTTGTGGAACACTGCCGTCTCACATGAGTGCCTCACAACTTTGTCATCCAAAACCTTACATCCAATCATCGCTTACATGCGATCCAATCGTCTGTTTCCAAACACCGCATCCAATCTATCACTTTCTCAAAACCAACCATCATGTTTGAAATTAAAGTTCCCGAGTTCGGTGAATCGATTCAAGAAGTCCAAGTTTCCAGTTGGCTGAAACAGCCGGGAGATTGGATCGATGTCGACGATGAAATTGTTGAATTGGAATCCGAGAAAGCATCGCAGGCGTTGACGTCGGAATATGCCGGCATCCTGGATGAGATCCGTGCTGGCGACGGTGCGTTTGCCAATGTTGGCGACGTGCTGTGTACGATCCGCCCGGGCGAAAAATCGGAAGCCGGCGGCCAAGCCACGACGGCGGCCAACGCAGGCGGTTCGGCAACCACCGTTGCTGACGCTCCCGCTTCGACTGCTGAATCCGCCAGCTTTATCATGCCTGCTGCCGATCGACTGTTGACCGAGTACCAGATTTCAGCCGATGCGATCAAGCCGACCGGTCCTGGGGGACGTTTGCTAAAAGAAGACGTCCTCAACTACATTCAGGCAAAAGGGCTCAAGCCCGGTTCTGCTACCGTTTCACAAAACGCACCCGCACCAGCAGCGAAAACAGCCTCCAAGCCGGCACCCAAGGCTTCGGTCAACAATGCACCACCGAGCCCGGTTGTCGGTACAACGGCGCGTGAAGAAAAAGCGGTGCCGATGAGCATGATTCGCCGGACGATCGCCAAACGTTTGGTCCAAGCTCAGCAAACCGCTGCACTGCTGACGACGTTTAACGAGATTGACATGAAGCCGGTTAAGGACTTGCGCTCCAAATACAAAGAGCCGTTCCTGAAAAAGCATGGTGTCAAACTTGGTTTCATGTCCTTTTTCGCCAAAGCTGCAGTCGAAGGGCTGAAACGTTTTCCTGCGATCAATTCAGAGATTCGCGGCAACGAAGTGATTTCGAAAAACTACCACGACGTTGGCATCGCCATCGGAGGCGGCAAAGGTCTGGTGGTGCCCATTCTTCGCAACGTCGAGCGAATGAGTTTTGCAGATGTCGAACGAAAGATTGGCGATTACGCTGTGCTCGCTCGAGACAATAAAATCGTTCCGGATGATCTGGTTGGCGGTACGTTTACGATCAGTAACGGTGGGGTTTATGGTTCGCTGCTGTCGACACCGATTGTCAATCCACCGCAAAGTGGCATCCTGGGATTGCACACGATCCAGGATCGTCCGATTGCACTCAATGGTGAAGTCGTCATCCGCCCGATGATGTATGTCGCACTCACGTACGACCACAGAATTGTCGATGGTCGCGAAGCTGTCGGTTTTCTCAAAACCATCAAAGAAGTGCTTGAGGAGCCCGCGCGGTTGTTCCTCGAAGTTTAAACTTGTCGACGACGAGTCAAATTCTTTGTGACTAAGGTCGCTTTGTTTCCGGGGTCCTGGTCGACCCCGTTGGCTCGTATTTATCCCAAGCATTCCTGCGTTATCATTTTCGAAACTACAATCATGGCTGAACAAAATTTTGATCTCGTTGTCGTCGGTGGCGGTCCTGGCGGTTACGTTGCAGCGATCCGAGCGGCTCAACTCGGATTGTCGACGGCAGTCATCGATGAGAATCCACAGTTTGGTGGAACGTGTCTCCGCGTCGGTTGCATCCCCAGTAAAGCACTGCTGGAGTCGAGCCATCTGTTAGTCGAAGCCCGTGATCATATGCTTGAACATGGGATTAGCGCGACCAAGTTGACCGTTGATCTCGCTGCGATGATGAAACGCAAATCGAAGATCGTCGATACGTTGACCGGTGGCATCAATATGCTGCTGAAACGAAACAAGGTGACCAGTTTTGTCGGACGTGGATCGTTGATGGGGGGCGGTCAAGTTGCAGTCTCTACAGGCGATACACTGACGGCCAAGCACATCATCATCGCCACCGGAAGTGTGCCGATGCAGTTGCCAGGAATCGAGTTTGACAACGACTACATCGGTGACAGCACGACTGCACTCAGCTATTCCAACGTCCCCAAACGACTGGTCGTTATCGGCGGTGGTTACATCGGTCTGGAGTTGGGCTCGGTCTGGAGCCGGTTGGGCTCAGAAGTCACGATTCTCGAAGGAACACCTCAAGTGCTTCCTGGGCTCGACGCCGAGATCGCGCGACTGGCCAAACGAACGTTCGAAAAACAGGGCCTCAAATTTCAAACCGAAATGTGGGTCGAAAGCGCAAAACGTGAAAACAATGTCTGCGTCGTCCGCTGCAAAGGTGCGGAACCGATCGAGTGCGATCGTGTCTTGGTCGCGGCGGGCCGTTCGCCGAATACACAAAATGTGGGTCTCGATGCCGCAGGTGTGAAAACGGACCGACGTGGCTTCATCGAAGTCGATGAGCACTTACTGACGTCAGCCGCCAATGTCTTTGCGATTGGCGACTGTGTTGGAGGAGCGATGCTTGCCCACAAAGCCTCAGAAGAAGGCGTGGCCGTCGTCGAGCGAATCGTTAACGGTGCGGGACACGTCAATTACGACGCGATTCCAGCGATCGTTTATACGCACCCAGAGATTGCGATGGTAGGCAAGACGGAAGAGCAACTCAAAGAAGCAGGTGTTAACTATCGAAAGGGTGCTTGCCCATTCGGTGCCAATGGACGTGCACGTGCGTTGGGCGAAGTGGATGGAAAAATCAAAGTACTCGCTGACGCGACGACCGATCGAATCCTTGGTGTTCATGCCATCGGTGCTCGTGCAGGCGACTTGATTGCCGAAGCAGCGATCGCCATGAACTTTGGCGCCTCCAGTGAAGACTTGGCGCGTTGTTGTCACGCGCATCCAACATTGTCCGAGATCATGCAGGAAGCAGCGTTGGCCGTCGACGGCCGCGCGATTCATACTTAGGGATCAGTCGTAGCACGATCAAACCATTGACCCGTTTCGCGCTAGTCGCGGATGGTCAATCTCCAAGTACTGAGTTCTGCGCGGGCACGAACGCGGTTTGAACGGGGAAATGCGAGTCTCTGCGACGTTTGGTAGTTGGCCGCAGCTGGGCCTTTTTCCAATAACCTGAACGCATGAATCGCGTTGCTCGGTAGCCCCGTGGTCCACTACTGAGTGCGACTTCAACTGGTATCATGTTTCGTTGATCGCCTGACGCGACCTTGGAACAACTTCCTTTCTCCTGCCCGCCGAAATGTTTGAACCGGAAAAGAAGCTTTATTTGCTCGACGCGATGGCGTTGATCTACCGCGCCCACTTCGCTTTGATTCGAAGCCCGCGATTTACATCTGACAATCGGTGTACGTCTGCGGTCTTTGGCATCACGAATACGGTTCTGGACATAATCAGCAAACAGCAACCGACGCATATTGGCGTTGCGTTTGATACACGAGAACCAACATTTCGTCACGAAGTCTTTCCCGAATACAAAGCTCAACGTGACGCGTTACCGGAGGACATTGCCGAGCAGTTTCCATTGGTCGATCAGCTCTTTGAAGCGCTCAATATTACGGCGATTCGGCAGCCGGGTTTTGAAGCCGACGACATCATCGGCACGTTGGCCCGCGAAGCGGATCAAGCAGGCTTTGAGACTTACATGGTGACGCCAGATAAAGACTACACGCAGTTGGTCACCGAACATGTGAAAATGTACAAGCCGGGTCGACAAGGCAGTTCGTACGAGATTTTGGGGATCCCCGAAGTGCTTGAACAATGGCAGATTGAGTCGGTGGACCAGGTCATTGATGTACTTGGTTTGATGGGGGACTCCAGCGACAACATTCCGGGCGTCCCGGGCGTTGGCCCCAAGACAGCACAAAAACTGATTGCCAAGTTTGGTACCGTCGAGAATCTGCTGGCCAATACTGATCAGCTAAAAGGAAAACAGAAAGAGCGCATTGAGGAGAATAAGGAGCAGGCACAACTGTCGAAACAACTGGTCACCATTTGCACCGATGTCCCTCATGACATCCAGCTGGATGACCTGGCGTGGACTGAATATGACGATGAGAAACTGAAACAGCTTTTCGTTGAGCTTGAGTTTGATACGTTAGGCAAGCGGTTGTTTGGCAAGTCATTTTCAGCTGCTCCCGCGCGTCAGGCCGTCATCCGCGAGAAACGTGAAAAAGAGATACAGGCGACGCTGTTTGATGAGCCGGTCAAAGAAACCAGTATTCGATCGACCAATCATGACTATCTGACCATCTCGACGAAAAAAGGTCGAGCAGAACTGATTGACAAACTGCTCAAACAGAAACGTATCTGTTTTGATACGGAAACCACGGGCCTTGATCCTCGTGAAGCGTTTCCTTTGGGAATTGCGTTTGCCTTCGAGTCGCAACGCGCCTACTACGTGACCATCCCCGAATCCGATGAGATGGCCGATGCTGTGCTGAATGAATTTCGACCTGTGTTTGAAAATCCAGACATCGAAAAAATTGGTCACAACCTTAAGTATGACGTCACGTTGCTGAAATGGCACGGTGTCGAAGTGGTCGGAACGTTGTTTGATACGATGCTGGCTCATTCGATGAAGGAGCCCGAGATGAAGCATGGTTTGGATTACCTGTCCAAGCTGTATCTCGGCTATGAACCGATTCCAACTTCGGACCTGCTGGGGCCCAAAGGTGACGGGCAACGCAACATGCGCGACGTGCCGCTGGAAGTCCTTTCCGAGTACGCTTGTGAAGACGCCGATATCACTTTGCAGGTCGCAGATGTACTCGCCAAAGATATCGAGTCGCGCGGAGTGGCGCAGGTATGCTATGAGGTCGAGTGCCCCTTGATCCCCGTACTCGTTGACATGGAGTACGAAGGTATCCGTTTGGACGTTGACGCACTGACGGCCTACAGCAAAGTGCTGGAAAAAGAGATCGCTGGGTTTGAGGAAAAGATCTACGTAGCTGCTGGTCGAACGTTTAACATCGGTTCACCCAAACAGTTGGGTGTGATTTTGTTTGAAGAATTGCAATTGGTCGACAAACCGAAAAAGACCAGCACGGGACAGTATTCAACACGCGAGTCAGAACTCCTTCGGTTGGCCAACAAGCATCAGATCGTTGCGGACGTTCTCGATTACCGCAATGCGATGAAACTCAAGTCGGTCTATGTGGATCAGTTACCCAATGCGGTCAATCCAAAGACGGGAAAACTCCATACTCACTACAGCCAGACTTGGACAGCAACGGGGCGGATGCAGTCCAATAATCCCAACTTGCAAACGATACCGGTTCGCAAAGAACGTGGACGCGAGATTCGGGCGGCCTTCATTCCGCGCGATGACGATCATTTGATCCTCGCCGCCGACTACTCGCAGATTGAGTTGCGTATCATGGCGGCGTTATCCGGTGATCCAGGTTTGTTGGAAGCGTTCGAAAACAAGATTGATATTCACTCCGCAACGGCTGCGAAAGTTTACAAAGTTGAACTGGATGAAGTCGACCGTGAGATGCGGGCAAAAGCCAAGATGGTCAACTTCGGTATCCTCTACGGCATCTCGGCATTTGGCCTGCAGCAACGATTGGACATCCCGCGCAAGGAAGCGAACCTGCTGATTGAAAATTACTTTGAAAAGTATCCGGGCGTTAAAAACTGGATCGACCAAACGGTCGCATTCGCGGAAGAGAACGGCTATGTTCACACCAAAACGGGACGGCGTCGTGAGCTGCGTGATATCAATTCGCGGAGCCGTACGATCAAGAACCAGGCGGAGCGGCTGGCGATGAATAGTCCGATTCAGGGAACGGCAGCCGACATGCTGAAGTTAGCAATGATCAAGGTGCACGCAGCGCTTAAGGAAGGGGACTTCAAAACCAAGATGCTGTTGACGGTTCATGACGAACTTGTGTTCGATCTGTTCAAGGAAGAAGAGGATCAAGTTAAGCCGGTGATTGAAGAAGCGATGAAAACGGCGTTGCCACTGGAATGCCCGATCGAAGTGGAAATGGGGACTGGGCAGAATTGGTTGGAAGCCCATTGATTGCAAAATTGGTTCAACCGTAAGGAAAACGGCCTGATTCGAAGCGGATTTTCCGGTTTTTGCTTTGCGTGCGTAATTTTGGTTTATCGTGAAGTTAAACAATCGCTGGGAACTCTTACCGTTCACCCGCGTCCCACGTGGATGTGTGCGTCGTTGCCCCGAAACCCGAAACGCTTCATTTGATACATGCCTAATCCTTTCTCATGCCAGACCCTCGGTTGGGTACTCTGCTTGGCGGCTTTGATTGTTGAAGTCAACGTCGATCGATGCGACGCACAGGATAAACCGAACATCATCGTCATCACGCTCGACGATGCAGATGCGGAGCTGTTCGAGTTGCCTTACTCCAGCACGTTGTTTCCCAACATCATCAAGTTGGCAGACGATGGCATTCGTTTCAACAATTTCCATGTAACGACGCCGTTATGTGGTCCCTCGCGGGCTTGTTTTTACCGCGCCCAATATGCCCACAACACCGGCATTCGTGTCAACCAACCACGTCAACGAAATGCGAACGGTTATCAAGGCGGATTTCGCTACTATCGAGAGCAGGGATATTTTGAGAATGATCTCAGCGTTTGGATGAAGGATGCTGGCTATCGAACGATGATGGTGGGCAAGTTTTTGCACAGCGATTTCGAACGTTATGTCCCACCGAGTTGGGATGACTTTCGAAGCTATCTTGGCGGTCGCTATTTTGGGACATACGTTTTTAGCAACCGCGATCATGCTGGCGGCAAAGTCGCTCAGAACCCTGTGGATCTTTATCGAACTGTTTCAGAAACCAACGATGCCGTGGAGTTGATGAGCGAGCATGTTGCGGCCAGTGTGGATCAGCCATTTTTTTTGAACGTCAATCCGTTAGGGCCACATCGTGGTCAAACGTCGCATCCCGAGATGATCGAACCGCGAATGCAGAACTGGTGGACGCGAATCCTCCAGCCTCATTCGCGGGCGTACAACGAATCCGATGTCAGCGACAAGGGCGGATTCTTTCGCGGGTTACCATTGCTGCCACTGGGGACCACGATTGCCAATGAGATTCACTATCGCGAGCGCGCGTTAGCGACTCGTTCGGTGGACGATATGGTGGGAGCGATTCGAGCCAAAACAGTTGAGCTGGGCATCGCCGACAACACGTACATTTTTGTGACTTCAGACAATGGGTTCTTGTTGGGGCACCATCGCGCGTACGGCAAAGGTGTTGCTGCCGATCGAGTCAGTCGAGTTCCATGTTATGTCATTGGGCCAGACGTTCCGGCAAACCAGGTTTCCAATCATCTGGTTGCGCATATCGATCTCGGGCCGACGATCACCCAGTTGGCAGGTGGAACGGTACCTCAGTTCGTCGATGGGCGTTCCTTTGCAGGCTTGCTGCAACCAGATGGTATTCTCAACACGCCGCAACATCGCTTGGGAATGTTGATCGAAAACTTTGCATCACTCAATATGTTCGGCCAATCGACGCTCAACGGAGCGGCAATGACGGTTCGATTTAAATCGGAGATCTATACGGAATGGTCCAACGGCGATCGAGAGTATTACGATTTGTCCACGGACCCTGAGCAGCTGGAGAACCGTTATGACACGCTGCCCGAAAGTCAACAAAGACTTTATGCCGCTTGGCTACGAGTATTGAACAATCCGGAGCGTGAACCTCAAGTGACGTACGCTGCGCCATTGGTTGATGGTGGGGAGGCTGTCGTCGGCGGTTCAATCTACGGCGTGGCAGACGATTGGGATGGAGTGCGAGAAGTTAAATTGGCGATCCGAGACGTCGGCAATCGGAAGTATTGGAATGGTTCCGCTTGGCAGGATTCGTTTGTCCAGGTTTCCGCATCGCTTTCGAATCGAAATGGTCAACTTGCCCAATGGCATTTTGATCAAATGCCCAATGACAGCCTTGCCGGTTCCGATCGATTCGTCGTTTGGGGATGGGCCTTTGATACCGTGGGCAACTACACTGCGCCGAATCGAATTTCTTTTCGTTATGATCGAACTCGTCCAGTGGTCAGTGTCGTCACGGAAGCAGAAACGGAGTTTGATGGGCAAGTTGAAATTTCTGGAACAGCGGAAGACGAAGTCGGTGCGACGGTTGTTCGTGTGTTGATTCGCAACCGGGAGAACAACCTGTACTGGACAGCGGATGGTTTTGTGGTTGGCCCCGCTCAAACGGAATTGCCTGTCAATGGTTCAGGTAACTGGTCTTGGACCGAGGAGATGCCCAAAGGCAGCTATGAGATGTCAGCGGTTGCGTTTGACGGATCAGCGAACCAATCCAACCCGGCTATCTTTCGATTCAGCGTCAAGTGAACGATGGGCGATCGTTGTCTGATAGGACATTGGACGACGAGATTTCGGTGCTTGCCGCGGTTGTTCCTGCCTTACCGCTCAACAATCGATTCTCGAATGCATTGCGCGATGTGCAAACGTTCATCCAGGTGACGCTGCAAGTCTTGACCGAGTCACCCTGCCCACTGCAGCGACATTTCGTCGTAATGACTTTGCAATTTTCGTCCAAAGCCTACAATCAGTGTGTAGCGATTATCACTCCAATATTTGGCGATCATGAACCAACCTATCCAACCTCAAGCCGCAACCGACGACGCAGCGCCATCTGTTGGCGACATTGATTTGGCCGAACGTGGCAAAGATCCAGATGGTTCAGTGATTAAGCTGAATCGACGTTTGTTCATGCAATTCATGGCCTTTCGCAATGGGAATGGCCAGCAAGTCGCCAACCGATTTCGCGATGCGAACGTGCAAGCGGTGTTGTATCAGGACGTGAATGACCCGCGCGGTTATGGGGTGTTGGTTTATTGCCTGGACCCTGCTTACTTGATCGATGTGATTCAGCCGATCCTTCAAGAAGCTTCGATCAACCATGAGGCTGGTCAGCTTCAGGAAGAATTCACGATGCTGGGGCGAACTTACTCGATCGGCTATGAATCGGACTTGGAAGACGTATTGGTGCATCGGCCGTGTCGGCGTGTCTGCGACCCAGCAACACCTTGGGCGGTTTACTACCCGGTTCGCCGCAGCGGTGCGTTTGAGCGACAGCCGATCGGTGAGCAACGAAAAATGTTGATGGAGCATGGTGGAATCGGCCATGCGTTTGGGAAAGCGGGATTGGCCACCGATATCCGGCTGGCCGGACATGGTCTGAATAAAGACGACAACGACTTCATCATTGGATTGTTGGGCGGTGAATTGTTTCCGTTGTCTGCACTGGTGCAAAAAATGCGTCGGACACGCCAGACTTCCGAATTTATCGACCATATGGGGCCATTTTTTGTCGGTCGAGCGGTTTGGCAACCAGAATATGATCCAGCGAAACTGGCCTAGTGGTTGGCTGCGGGAGTTGTTTCAGAGTTAGAAACGGGAATTAGAAGACAAATTTCGAAATCAGTCGGTTTGCCAACCCTATCCTGAGCGGAAGCGGACCCGAGTTGCCCGTCGATGAACGGGAAAACCGAATTGATGCTGCTTTTGCCGCGAACCTCTCGAAATTCCTCAATCTCTGAAAGAGTAATGGTCGATACCGCCGTTTTGAGGTCGCCTTCGCGTTTTTTCTTCTCAGGGGAGTAAAAGTGCGAAGTGGATTGGGGATTTCTCGGCAAATCGAGATTCCCGATAAATCAGCCCTTCAAGAATCGACCCGTTTCGCGTAAAATGCGCGACTCAATTAAGAAGCAAAAATTACCGATTTCAGGTATTCTGATGTCAAACAAAATGAAAACCCACAAGGGCACCAAGAAGCGATTTCGCTTGACCGCCACTGGCAAGGTCAAACATCGTGCCTCGGGAAAATCACACAGAAACGTACGAATGAGTGCCAAACGGACCCGAAATCTCCGTGGCGGCAATGCTTATCTCGATGATTGCATGGTCAAATCGATCGTTAAATCATTGGGCAAATACAGCTACTAATCATTCACCGAGTCAATTCCGACGGGATCAACGGATCCTTCATTTCCCTCCGCTCTGCTGGGCTTACAACGTCAAACCTTGGTTGAAGTTCAACCCCGTTTGAGGCCTTGCTGGCACAACCAGGAAAATTAAATGCGTACTTCCAAAGGTGCAGCTCGCACCAAAGCAAAACGGCGAATCTTCAAGCGAGCCAAAGGTTATCGCGGCGGTCGCCGAAACATGATCCGCACGGTCAAGGAGACCTTGATCCGAGCTGGTGTTTTTGCCTTTCGCGATCGTCGAGTCAAAAAGCGTCAATTCCGCCGATTGTGGATCACCCGTATTAACGCCGCCTGCCGAATGCGGGGAATGCGTTACAGCGAATTCATGCATGGTCTCAAGCGGGCCGGAATTGAATTGGACCGCAAGTCGCTTTCCGAAATTGCGGTCTGTGATCCGACAGGTTTTGACAAGATTGTCGAAGCTGCCAAAGAGAATCTGCCTGCCTGATTTGCAGTGCCCCTGGCGGGATTAACGCTGCGATTCAAAACGGTTTCGACAAATTCAGTAGAATGATAAGGAAGGCGACCTGCCAAGGTGTCTTCCTTTTTTCGTATCACGTAGTCCACTGTTTCCACCCTATCGAATACTACCGCTGCCATGTCCATTGAAACGTTTGTTCAACAGCTCGACGAACTTGCTGATTCAGCGACGCAGTCGTTCGCAACCGCTACCGACGAATTGCAACTCGACGAAGCGCGTGTCGAATTTCTGGGTGCGAAGAAAGGACGGCTGAAGTCGCTGCAAAAAAACATGGGCAGTGTACCGGGCGAGAGTCGCAAAGAAGCCGGCATGAAGCTCAATGCGGTCAAGCAAGCGATTCAATCGGCGTTCGAAACGGCCAAGGCCCGGTTGTCAGGTGATGGTGGTGACACCGTACGTGATCCCAAGTTTGATCCGACTCTGCCCGGTAGCCGTCACCGAGTCGGCAAGCTTCATCCGATCACGCAAACGATCAACGAGCTCAAGGATATCATGGGTCGACTCGGATTCACTCCGGCGTTCGGTCCAGAAATTGAGGACGACCATCATAATTTTGAGGCGCTCAACATCCCGCGTTCGCATCCGGCACGGGATCCATTGGATAACTTCTATTTATCGGTAGCGCAGTCGCAGTATGACGCAACGTTTTCTGACAATCCGTTGTTGATGCGGTCGCAAACCAGCACCGTGCAGATTCGCGTCATGGAACATCGACAACCGCCGGTCCGCATCGTTTCGCTTGGCCGCGTCTATCGACCCGATAGCGCTGATTGGTCTCACTATCCGATGTTTCATCAAATCGAAGGTTTGATGGTCGATCAGCATGTGACGTTGGCGGATCTTAAAACCGTCTTGAAACTGTTTGCCTCGAATTATCTGGGTGACGAAGTTCCGATTCGAATTCGGCCGTCGTTCTTCCCGTTTACCGAACCAAGCGTTGAAGCGGACTATTTCTGGGACGGCAAATGGGTTGAATTCGGTGGCGCGGGGGTGGTTGATCCCAACGTGTTGCGAGCGGTCGGCTACGATCCCGACGAGGTGAGCGGATTTGCGTTTGGTTTAGGTATCGAACGACTCTGCATGATTAGACACCAGATCACCGACATCCGTTATCTGTTCACCAACGACGTTCGTTTCCTGCGACAGTTTTAGTCGCACGTTGTACACGCCGAACGGCTCGAATCCGTTGCTTCTCATGCGATGGCGATTGCCGGTCACCTCAAAACTTTACACCTGACTTAAACGCGAATTATTCCCATGATCGTTTCCTGGAACTGGCTTCAAGAATATGTTGACCTCAACATGTCGCATGATGATCTGGTCGACCGACTCACGATGTCAGGACTCAATCACGAGTCGACTGATCCTCAAGGCGCGGATCAGGCAATTGATTTGGAAGTGACCAGCAACCGTCCTGACTGTCTCGGACATATCGGCGTTGCCCGAGAGATCGCTGTGTTATATGAGCAACCTCTAAAACTGCCTGAAGTTGAATTTACAACTTCGAAGGAGTCGATTGAGGATCACTGTGAGGTTGAAATTCAATCGCCAGAAACCTGCTTTCGATATACAGCTCGCTTGATCAAAGGCGTCAAGATTGGTCCCAGCCCGCAATGGCTGCAGGATCGACTCTCTGCGATCGGGATTGGAGTCGTGAACAATGTCGTCGACGTGACCAATTATGTAATGATGGAGTGTGGTCAACCACTTCACGCATTTGATTTCGCCAAAGTAGCGGACGGCAAAATCATTGTTCGTAGTGCTCATCAAAAAGAGTCGTTTGAAGCGATCGACCACCGAACGTACGAGTTAGTTCCCGGGATGTGTGTCATCGCCGACGCCAAAGATCCAGTTGCCCTCGGTGGCGTCATGGGTGGTGCGGAGTCAGAAGTCTCCGATTCGACAACAGACATCCTGATCGAAGCCGCTTATTTTGATCAACTGGCGGTACGCAAGGCGGCTCGACGACTAAAGTTGCACAGCCCATCATCATTTCGATTTGAGCGTGACATCGATTCAGCCGTACTCGATTGGGCAAGCCGTCGGGCGTGCTCGTTGATCCAACAGCTTGGTGGAGGAGAAGTACTCGATGGATTCATCGACGTCGGACAACAACCTGTCGAACGCGAAACGATTACGCTGCGATTCGGACAAATCGAACGACTGCTGGGAATCAAGATTCCTGATGAATTCTCAAAGTCTGCGTTGGAGCGACTCGGACTCGAAGTCGTTTCGGTCAACGATCAGTCGCTCGAAGTGCGACCGCCGTCGTGGAGGAAAGACTTGACTCGTGAAGTCGATCTAATTGAAGAAGTTGGGCGAATTTATGGTTTTGACCAGATCCCCGACAACGTCAATGTGCCAATGGCAGCGTCGCATCGGCCAAAGATAGATCGTTTGGTAACTCGACTGCAACAAGTCATGTTGTCGGTCGGTTTTGATGAAGCGGTGACGCCAAGTCTTGTGCCGGAGCCCTGGTCAGTGGCGTTCTCACCATGGAGCGACAAGACGCCGATGGTCAGTAGCCAGCCGATGCTTGGTGTCTTGGAAGAATATTCGAAGAACATTGGCGCAGTGAACTTGTTGCGGCGCAGCCTTGTTCCGAGTCTCTTGGAAGTTCGACGCATTAACGAGTATCGCAACAATCCTGATGCCGCATTGTTTGAGACTGCCTGCGTTTACCTGACCAAAGAAGCGCAGGAGCTGCCCGACCAGCCGTTGAAACTGTCTTGTGTGACTGGGGATGACTACTACCACGTCAAAGGTGTGATCGAGATGTTGCTCGATGAGGTGGACCCAAACCTGTCGTTGAGTGTCGAGCCTTGCGAGTTCGATTTGCTGGATCGAACCAAATCTGGCGAATTGAAAATTGGTGACTCGACTTTGGGTTGGCTGGGCGAAGTTTCAAAGTCGGCAACTAAAACATTTGGTTTGCGTTCTCGGGCAACCGTCGCTGAGATCGATGTGGCTTTGCTTGAGCGTTTGATGGTCGAGATACCACAGCACCGGCAGTTGAGTCCTTTCCCGGCAGTAACCCGGGATTTCAATTTTGTCGTCGACAATGAAGTCCATTGGGCTCAACTTGAATCAACCGTTCGCAATGCCGGTGGTGACCTGTTGGAGTCAGTTTGTTATCGCGAGACGTTTCGTAACGAAAAGAAGGATGGCCCCGGCAAAAAACGCGTGCTGATGTCAGTTACATTGCGGTCTGGTTCGACAACGCTAACAGGTGAACAAGCGGATCAACAGTGTGGCAAAATCGTTGATGACTGTCGATCGAAGTTAAACGCCGTGCTGCTCGGATAGTTCGCCATGAAACTGATTTATTTGACTGCGGGCGCCGGCGGCATGTTTTGCGGCAGTTGCATGCATGACAATGCACTGTCCCGAGCGTTGGCCGATTACGGCTGGGACATTCAACTGGTGCCAACCTATACGCCGATTCGGACGGATGAAAAAGATGTCAGTGTCGATCAAGTATTGTTTGGTGGCGTCAATGTTTACTTGCAGCAAAAGATCCCGTTACTCCGTTATGTGCC
Source organism: Planctomycetota bacterium (assembly GCA_038534355.1). Lineage (GTDB taxonomy): Bacteria > Planctomycetota > Planctomycetia > Pirellulales > Pirellulaceae > Mariniblastus. The sequence goes on along the minus strand of JBCAWX010000001.1, from coordinate 95,835 downwards.
GGCGTTCCTCGATCGATTTCTTGACTCGCCATGGTTGATTCGGCGAGTCACTTCTCGGGCGATGGAAACCAACCCGACCATGCTAGGCAAGCTCGCTGTCTCGATGCTCAAAGGCAAGCACGGAAATCAACGCAAAGAAGTCAAGCAGCTTTGCAAGTGGATTCAGTTGTCAAAGCCCGGCTTGGTCATTTTTTCCAATATTCTGATTGGCGGTTGTATTGAATCGATCAAGCAGGAGACTCAAATTCCAGTCCTGGTAACGTTGCAAGGTGATGACGTCTTTTTGGACAGTCTAAAAGAACCTTATCGTAGCCAATGCTTGTCGGAAATCCGAAAGATTGTGCCGCACGTCGATGGCTTCCTGGTGCAGTCGGAATTTTTTCGCGACTACATGTCAGACTACTTTTCGATTGATCCAGCCAAGTTCCATGTGACGCCGCTGGGGATCGACGTGACTGAGTTTGAGCCGTACCTGAGTCGCGGACATTCTCCTTTTAAGGATCGTCGGCCAACGATTGGTTACTTGGCACGATTGGCCAACGAAAAAGGACTGCATCATCTGGTTGACGCGTTTATCCATCTAAAGACAGAGATGCTCGACTCGGATCCGCTCGTCGAATCGATCTTTCTCAAAATCGCAGGGTGGATGGGGCCTGATCATCGAGATTATGCCGAGGCACAGTTTCAACGAATGGTCGACGCTGGACTGGCTGAGGATTTTGAATATGTGGGATCGATTGAACGAGACGAGAAGCTGGAATTTCTTGGCCAGATCGATTTGCTATCGGTACCAACTGAGTTTCTTGAACCGAAAGGGATTTACGCGTTGGAAGCCTTGGCTGCCGGCGTCCCTGTCGTTTTGCCCGAGCATGGGGCGTTTCCAGAGTTAGTTCGACCGTCGAAAGGCGGGGTGCTGGTTCCACCTCGCGATCCTCGAGCGTTGGCGTCTGCATGGTTGTCGGTGCTGACAGATCATCAAATGCGTCAGGAATTGGCCAGTGCCGGACAAGCTTATGTGCATTCTCAACGGAACAGCGAATCGATGGCCGAATCAACGACTCGTGTGATTGAACGACTGACGGGGCATTCGCACCAAGCGCCATAACCTCGAACCGGCGCATGTAGCGAACCGGCCCAAGTAGCGGACCGGCGCAAGCCGGCCGGTGACGAACGACAACAATGAGCAAAGCAAGGCTATCGCCCAATCGCAACAAAGCCAACACCGTAGGGCTTGCGCCCTAACGCTACATCAAAAGTAGCGGACCGGCCCATGTAGCGGACCGGCGCGAGCCGGCCGGTGACGAACCAAAACAAAGAGTAAGAAAAGGCTTGCGCCCTAACGCTACAAAGCCAACACCGTAGGGCTTGCGCCCTAACGCTACATCAAAAGTAGCGGACCGGCGCGAGCCGGCCGGTGACAAACAAACCAACACTACCGGACAAAAGCCATTTGTCTTCCGCCTGGCAACTAGTTCATGAATACGCTGATGACGATCGATACCAGCGACAATAGCAACCCGACTTGGCTTATAACCTTCAAATTGGATGTCAAACCCCAGATGCCAAAAACCAATCCGAGTACACCGTTGAAGGCACTCAAAGGACTGAAGAACGCGCCGACGATCGCCATAAAACCGAGGATCAAAGCCGTGACCGCCCCGCCTTTCGCAGCCATATTTTGGAATTGAGCGGGGACAGGTGGAGGAACGGACGCGCGAAAGGTCGTCTTCGCTGATGCTTTTCTCGGTGCAGCGTTCGGTTCAACAATGGTGGCGACCGGGGCGAGCTGCTCGCTGTCTTCAACAACTTCTGCCATTGGAGTCGCGGCCGTTTCCACCAACTCGGCTAGTTCGTCTTTGGTTGTCTCCGGTTCCGAATGGGCGTCGTTCAGGGCGTCGTTCATTTTCAGCTCAAAAAACTTCGGTGATCAAAGTCCTGGTGTGTCAACTTCGCTCAATCGATCAAGTGGTCGACTTCAATTGTACCAAGTTCATTAAGTTGGTTTTCTTGATGGGCCGGGTTTTCTTGGCGGCAATTATTCACGACAATGCATCGCGTCGAAGTGCCGTCAGGATTGTGGAACTGTTAACTGATTCAAACGGTCTCTGATTACCGACTGGCACAAAATCTAACTTCTTAACGTTCTATCCGCCTAATGACTCGATTTATCACGCACTTTGAGAGCGCAATTGATCCCCAAGTTACTTTGCCCGCCGACTGCGAGCAAACCATGCATGAGAATCGACCATTGTGGGCCCGGTATGACCTCGACGCCGTCAAACAAGTGATGACCAAATCGGTGCTTGCTGAACGACACCCGGACATGTGGCGGTACCGGGAACTGCTGCCCATCGGAGACGAAATTCAGCCGGTGACATTAAACAAGTCGATGAGTCCGGTCATCGAATGTCCTCAGTATGCCAATTTGATCGGACTGAAACACGTTTGGATCAAAGACGAATCGCAACTGCCAACGTGTAGCTTCAAAAGCCGCGGTATGTCGTTGGCGACGACGATGGCGAAACACTTTGGTCAAACTCGAATCGCCATGGCCAGCAATGGAAATGCGGGTGGTGCCATGGGAATGTACGCCGCGAGGGGAGGCATCGAATCCGTCTGCTTTATGCCACACGATACTCCGATCGCCAACCAGATGGAGTGTTATTTCAGCGGCGCCAAGCTGTTTGTGACCAACGGACTAATTGACGAAAGTGGCAAGCGAATACGTGAGGGACATCATCTTGGCCTCTGGTTCGATATCTCAACGCTAAAAGAGCCCTATCGACTCGAAGGCAAAAAGACGATGGGGCTGGAACTGGCGGAGCAATTCAATTGGGATTTGCCGGATGTCATCATGTACCCAACCGGTGGTGGCACGGCGTTGATCGCGATGTGGAAAGCGTTCAAGGAACTTCGCGAAATGGGGTTCTTGACGACCGAGACGATGCCGCGAATGTACGCCGTGCAGTCCAATGGTTGCCAACCGATGGTCACCGCTTTCGAAGCTGGTGAGCGATTTGCCAAACGTCACGAGAATGCAAAAACGATCGCTTCTGGCATGCGGGTTCCGACCGCGCTCGGCGACTTTATGGTACTGGACACGGTTCGAGAAAGCGGTGGAGCAGCAATTGCTGTTGAAGAGTCACGTTTGATCGAATGGCAAAAACGGGTCGCCTCGAGCGAGGGCATCATGATCTGCCCAGAAGCAGCGACCTGCATCGGTGGGCTGGAAAATCTGATCGACGAAGGCAAAGTTGCGTCTGATCAACGTGTGGTCATCTTCAATACCGCTGCGGGGCAGAAGTACTTTGGACAGATGAAAGATCCGCTCGATGTCCCTTCGATCGATCTGTCTGAGCCGACTGACTGGGACGCCTTCGAGGCGAACTACCTTTAGTAGCTCTTTGCATCAGACAATTTGAGCTGGAGTTCGATCGAATCAACCTTGTTACGCGAAGTAGGCTGTCGATCTGGATCCCAATTATCGCTTGTTGCCACTAACGACGGGTCGGACGTTGCATCGTCCCGTTGGCTGACGCATCAGAAAAACGGAGCGTTGTTCCGGGGCTGGAAAACGTCTCACGTATCGCTTGACGATTGCCCTGTTCCGAACGCTGCAGCACCGATTCAGTCATTGAATGGTTGGTCGTTCTGGACGGCGTTTGATTGGTGTTTCCGACAACGTGATTAGATCGTGGGCCACCAACGAGAATCGAGTAACCCTCGCCTGGACCGACCGGCCCGTGGGGTAGCTGTACGTTCTGACGCGGCAAATTCGATGTCACAGAAACGGCTTGCCGTCGCGGAGGTTGCCCGTTACCGCGAACGAGATTCTCTTGCTTCGGTCTTGGGCGACTCACACTTTGGGATGATGATTGCTCATTCCCTTGCATGCTGCGAGAAAGATTGACCGGCGGGGACACGTATCGTTTTCTGGTCGTCGCGGGCTGGGCCTTTTTCCTGGCACTTGGTGTTTCGGCAACGCCGCCAAAGTAGTTGTACTGGCGACTGGAAGGGTGGTACAGTTCCAGATTGGACGATGCTGCGGCCGATTGATTCTGAGTCGTTTGACGAGCGGCATCGGGCGTGGCAAATCTTGCTTGGACGGTGCCGCCTTGCAAGGATTGTCCAGTCGTTTGCGTGTAGGCTCTGGCAAAGACTCGGTCAATTACGTCTTCATAGGCGAGTCGAGTTTTTTCGTCCAGTGAAAGTCGGCTGGCCATGCCTTTTACGCCGGGTCCATTGTTTCGCGTGGTCTGATTGAGTCGTTCAATGAACTTCAGCGATTCGACAAAGTTGTGATCCGCGGTCGAGCCGACGACAGGTTGCAGCGTACGCGTGACGAATGCGGCGGTTGCGTTGTCGACTTTCAAGAATACATCGAGTTGGTTGGTCAGATCGAAGCCACCTCCCTGCTTGGGTGACGACTGGGTACGCACCAGGATCACGCATCGTCCTGTCATTTTTCGTTTCAAGACTGGGCCTTGGTAGCTACCACTTCCATAGAACACATGCAGGTCATTGTTGCCGTACATCAGTTCGAGTTGGCTGAGTGTCCCGGCTCCATCATCGGTATCGACAGTGTACGGTCCGATCCGCTTGGTCGTCATTTGCGTCACGCCCATCAGTTGCCAGATGCTGACGACGACTTCAGGTTTCCGAATCAGAAAACGAAAATGGTCGGGGTCGGCATCGATCGTCGCGACAGGAAGTCGGCGGTAGAAGCTGGGGTTGGTGACGACTTGACGAATCCGGCGCTGGGCGTCGTCATTGAGTTCCGCAAACGGAATATTAGAGACGGCATTCAGTCGCACGTTTCGGGAACTGGAACCCGATGTCGCTTCGATATCGTTCGTTTGATTCGATGGTCTGAGCTGAGCATGGCTGTTCGAAGTCAGTACAGCAAGCACTAAGATGGAGCAAATGGACAACCAGCGGATGGCAAAATGGCAACGCTTGGAGCCATTGGGCAACCACGATTTGCGCACCGCGGCCTGGTCAAAATTGGATCGTTGGGTCATGAGTGAATCCGTTTTGATTGGGTCACCTGCCCGCGGGGGATCAGACAAGCACACAAAAACTTCATCGGTCACTTATGATTTCAACGGTTACCCAAACTTGCCGAGAAACGAGTCAATTCTTGAGTCGTGGCGTTGCCAATTTCGCAAACCCCGCAGCTTAACAATTGATGGCATCGATTCAGTGCGATTCGATTTAGTGTTGTCGTTGCGTATTGCCAACGAAAAGTCGGCCGCTTAAAGGAACGCCGCGATTAGCAAACGGGAAGTCCAAGAAACCAAGCAAGAACGACCCGACGGGCAACTAGAGCGTTGCGAGAAACCCGCGCATTTCACCGGCCGCGTGTAGATTCCCTTGAGCGTCGGCCTGTTCGATGCCAGCTTCAAGGATCTCTTTGGCTTCGTCGATTCGATCAAGGTCAGTGAGCTGTTGGCCAGCCATAAAAAATGAGGGAACATAGGGTGGATTTCCATTCATCAATGTTTGGTGGATATCCAAACTCTTGTCGTGTTCGTCCTCGTTTTGCCATTCGATGGCCAACGCGTATTGCAGAAAGATATCGTCTGGAGAATCGGCCAGCATGGCCTGCAGCTGTTCACGTCGAGACATATACGATTGTTGCGATAAAGGGTTGGTTTTGCTGGCGCTGCTGAGGCTAGCGGACCAGCCCCGGTAACGGCTCAGTTTGGAATGAAGTCAGATTGGTTGGGGTCGCGGAAAACCGGGACGCACGATTCTAGTACGCGCGATTTGCTTTTTCGCGACGGCAGATATCCCAAAACCGGCTGTCGGCGTGAAGTTTGGTATCGCCGGTTATTTTGGCATCAAAGTCGGTCATGTCTTCGCCGCCGGATCCGAAGACGCGTGCTTCGCGAAGTCCATCGTACGTGTAATTGCCGGAGTCGACAAACTCTTCGAGGAAATTCAGTGTCTGCTCCCAGTCTTCACGCTCTGCTTGGACAACGGCAAGAAACAGGAGTGCTCGTCCTCGGTACCGCGCGAACGCTTTGGCCTTGATCAATTCGTTGGTTGAGAGATTGTTGTAGTCTTCGATCTTCTTGAGTAGTTCGGTTCCTTCGTCCGATTCGTGTCGATTCAAATCGACCAAATCATCGTACTCATCGATCAGGATGCTCCGCTGTTTATACAGCGTCGCCGCATATTCAAACTGTGCTCTGCCATCGAACGGGTCTCTGGCGATCAAGGACTTGAGATGCTCTTTGGCGGCGTCCCAGTCTTTTTGTTTTTTGAACTCGTCGGCGCGAACCCGGTGGACCGAAAAATCATTGGGGTCATCGGTTTCGCTGGACTCAAGATTGTTAACGATCGAGATGAATAGAAAAAACGCTCCACAGAATCCAAGCAACACCAGAACATCTCGGGCGATACGTTTTGTTCTCGTCTGCATATTACTGTTCGCGTAGTGCCTTGAAGTATTCCTTGGCGTGTTCCATCTGCTTCTTGGTCAGCTTCTGGTTTTCGGTGGGGTCGACGTCTTTGTCCATCGCCGCCCGAACGAGTTCTTTGGTCTCGCTGACACTGCGGCCGGTGATGTTGTCCCCATCGGCAGTTCCGGTGATGACCGTTTCGCCTTGAGTGACATCAGCTCGGACACGTGACTTGAAGTTGTTCGTTTCGTCGTCTGCACGATCGCGAAGTCCCATGCCCTTCCCCTGCCCTTTGGCCCAATCGGCCCATTTCGGCTTCTTGTTTTTGCCCTGCCCTTTGCCTTCGCCTTCGCCTTGGCAACCATCTTTGCAGTCTTCGGCATCCTGTTCGAGATCTTCTAACGCTTCCATCTCTTCCATTTGCTTTTGCAATTCTTCCATTTGTTTGGCGATGTCTTCGAGTGACTCGCCAGCTTCTTTCATCGCGTTCTCTAGGTCTTTCATCGCCTGTTGTTGGTCGCCTTGCTCGCCTTGTTGGCCTTCCTTCTTTTCGCCGTTCTTATTTTCTTGTCCATTGCCGGGCTTCATGCAATCAGCACATTTTTGCAGCTTTTTGGCGATGTCATTCATCTTGTCCATCTGGTTTTTTTGTTGCTGCTTTTTCTCCAGCTCTTCTTGCAGTTTGGCTGCTTTTTCCACATCCCCTTCTTGTTTGGCTTTTTTGAGTTTGTCTTCCAGCTCTGCAATCTCGCGTTCTTTGTCTTCCGCAGCTTTTTTGATGGCCTTGGCAAGTCTGTTGAGGTCGTCGGCCAACTGCTTGACCGTCTCCTTATCCATTTTGCCGTCTTTGAGTTGTTGGGCCAGATCTTTGATCGCTTCTTTAGCCTTTTCGAAATCACCATCGCCGATGGCACTGGCCAGTTTCTTAGCGGGTCCCTTGCCGACGTTTTTCAAACGATTCAGGTTCTTTTTGAATTCCTTACTATCGCCTAATTCCTTGCGACGGTCTTCGATCGCTTTCTTGATGTCATTAAGTTTGACCAGAGTCTCTTTTTGAGTTTGACTTTCGTCCGTCAGGAGTTTGTCAAACTTTCGTCCGAGCGATTTGAGTTCTTCGCTGGCGTCTTTGAGTCCTTTGGCTTCAAGTTGTTTCCGTTTTTCTTCGACCTTCTTTTTGAAGTCTTTGATGATCTGTTGCGTTTGTTTTTTATCGACAGCGACGGGTTCTTCGGCAGCCAGTTTTTTCTCGGCATTCGGCACAAAGATCAAGCCGATCATCAACACGAGTGGGGCGAGCGGCAGCAATGCGTGCCAAGTTGGTTTGAATCCAAATTCTTCAGCGATCGCCAAATCACTGGCTCGAGTTTGAGCGTCGTTGATGAGTGCTTGTCCAGCCGGTGATTGGGCGTCTTCATCAGACAGTACCATGGCACTGGAGAGTCTCGCTTTCAGCCCGAACCTTCGATCGACTTCGACCGCCGTTCCAACTTTCGATCCTCTTCGCGTCCAAGTCAAACAAGCGGTGGCGAGGAAACCGACGACGACACTGCCAATGATCCATGAGTACAGCCAAGCGTCCCATTTCGCGCTGTCTTGCAGAAACTCCAAATGCCAGATCTTTGGAATGGCGATACCAACCAAAGCGAACAACATGCTAAAAAAAGTCGCCCAGGTGAGGATCGAAAAGAACGTGCCTGTGAGCATGCGTCGACGAGCTCGATTGACCTGCTTGTTGATCTCGTTCATGGACTTTCTCTATCGAATGAGTGGTTAGAATGGAGAAGTGGACTCTGAGGGAACCGGTTTCGTCGAACTCGATTCTGCTCGAACCCATTATACGCGGTTCAAATTGTAAAATGCTACGGCGAAAACCTGCGTTCTTGCTTTGTTACAAGACGTTTACCGGTAAACGTCGCTATTGTTATCATCGAAAAAGGGCTTCGCATTTTGCCGACGAAACTTGGGAAAATCGTCGCTTTTCGAGAAAGTTCCTCGGCGTTATGCTGTCTATCGATTGTTCGGTTCTACTATTAGGTTACAGTACGCGATTTAACCAAAACGGTTCTTCACAAGTCGGCACCACCATGTCCTCTGCAGACACCCAGCCTGTTTTCAGCCAAAAAACTGCCGACCGCCCCGCAAATCAGGACGGTCCGACGGCTGAGCCCACGCACGGATTGCCTTCCCCGCGAGAGTTTCCAAATGCGGATGTCGTGATTTATGACGGCCGCTGTGTTTTTTGCGTTGGACAGGTCCGCAACTTGCATTGGTTTGATGGGAAAAATCGATTGGCCTTCATCTCATTGCACGACCCTTGGGTGGCCGAGCATTTCCCAGAATTGAGCTACGACCAACTGATGGAGCAGATTTATCTGGTCCCGGCCAGTGAACATGGATACTCCGAGCAGCGTCTTGGTGGTATGCAAGCCGTCCGTTTTGTGACTCGAAGACTACCCAAACTTTGGATCTTTGCTCCACTATTGCACATCCCGTTCACGTTGCCACTTTGGCAATGGGCCTATATGCAGGTTGCCAAACGTCGATACAAAATCGCTGGCAAACAAGGTGGTCCAGAGTGCGATGAAAACGGCACTTGCGAAGTGCATTTTGGTGACAAGAAATAAGCGACGACTCGCGTGTCTTCGACGATTAACGATTTACAAAAACTGATCCCCGATTCGATGCTGCGCCAACAGTTTCGTTTTCGTCAACGTCTCAAGCGATTGCAGTCTTCGGACGCGAATGACTCCGCCCAGCGATTGGCAAAGCTGGAAGAAGAGATACACGAGTCGGTCGCCCTGCGAGAACAACGACGTACGCAGCTACCCAAGCCGGTTATCGACCAGTCGCTGCCCATCGCCGATCGTCAACACGAGATCATTGCGGCGGTCCGGGACCATCAAGTGGTCGTCATCAGTGGTGCAACCGGAAGCGGTAAGTCGACCCAACTCCCACCCATGTTGTTGGACGCAGGCTTTGGCGTGTCAGGGCTGATTGGACACACTCAGCCAAGACGAATTGCCGCACGAGGAGTTGCCGCGCGCGTCGCCCAGCAACTTGGAACACCGCTGGGAACCGATGTCGGATTCAAAATTCGTTTTGCAGATCAAACCAGCCCCAAGAGCTACATCAAATTGATGACCGATGGGATCCTCTTGGCCGAGTCTCAGTCGGATCGTTTTCTGGAGCAATACGAAGTCATCATTGTTGATGAGGCTCACGAGCGCTCGCTGAATATCGATTTCTTGTTGGGCTATTTGAAACGCGTTCTCAGCAAACGGTCGGATTTTCGGTTGGTGATCACGTCCGCAACGATCGACACGCAGCGATTTGCTGAACACTTTACGACTGACCCCGACAATCCCGTACCGATCATCGAGGTCGAAGGTCGGACTTACCCTGTTGAGATTCAGTACGAACCACCCAGTCAGCTTGCCGATGGTTCGCCCCGGGAGGTGGAAGATCATGTGGTCTCGGTTTGCGAGCAACTGGCGAAGGATGACGACGGTGACATGCTGGTGTTTTTGCCAACCGAGCGTGACATTCGTAGCGTCAGCAAAAAACTGCGCGGAGTCAACTTTCGAGGGCGGACGGAAATTCTGCCGTTGTATGCACGGCTCTCGACGGATCAACAAAATCTGATCTTTCAACCGGGTGCCGCGCGACGTGTCGTGTTGGCAACCAATGTCGCTGAATCATCCATCACGGTGCCACGGATTCGTTTCGTTGTCGACACCGGGACCGCTCGGATTAGCCACTATGCGGCGCGAAGTAAAGTTCAACGCTTGCCAATTCAAGCGATCTCGCAAGCTTCGGCTGACCAACGCGCGGGTCGTTGCGGTCGAATTGGCCCGGGTGTTTGTGTGCGACTCTACGACGAAGAAGACTTTGCGTCGCGACCGAAATTTACAACGCCAGAGATTCGCCGAACCAACCTCGCTTCGGTTATTCTGCAAACGTTGTCATTGAAGCTCGGACACATCGATCAGTTTCCATTCATTGATCCCCCGCGCGCAGAATCGATTCGAGATGGATTCAAAACGCTGTTTGAGATCGGTGCTGTCGACGAAAAACAACAGCTGACCGAGCTCGGACGTCGATTGGCTCGAATGCCTGTCGATCCTCGAATTGGGCGGATGGTTTTTGCTGCGGACGATGAGAACTGTTTGTCAGAAATCTTGATCATTGCTTCGGCTTTGGAGATTCAGGATCCAAGGGTTCGGCCGGTTGAAAAACAAAAGGCTGCAGACGCTCAACACGAAAGGTTTTTGCATGAAACCTCTGACTTCTTGTCGCTGCTAAACATCTGGGACTTTTTTCACCAGCTAAAGGATGATCTTTCCAGAAGCAAACTGAAGAAGGCGTGCCAGCAGAACTTCCTTTCATATCCGATGATGCAACAGTGGCTCGATATTCACCGGCAGTTGGGCTCGATGGTACGTGATCAAAAACTCAAGCCGCGTTCCAGAAGGGATGACTCGAACGCGATTCATCGCAGCCTGTTGACCGGCCTGCTCAGCGGTATTGCGTTGTTGACCGATCGGCATGAATACACGGGAGCGGGGAATATCAAGTTCAATCTTTGGCCCGGTTCCGGTGTTTTTGAGAGCAAGCCCAAGTGGATCATGGCCGCTGAAGTTGTTGAAACCACCCGACGATATGGCAGAACAGTCGCCAAAATCTCTCCAGATTGGATCGAGCCCATCGCGGCCCATCTCACCAAACACAACTACTCCGATCCCTATTGGAGCAAGAAGCAGCAGACGGTGATGGCAACCGAATCGGTGACTTTGTTTGGCGTCCCGATCGTTGCCGGAAGACGTGTCGGATACGCCAAGATTGACCCACTGGTGTCGCGTGATTTGTTCATCGATCACGCATTGGTTGAAGATGAAATTGAGTCAAGTTTTGATTTTGTCGATCACAATCGATGGTTGTTGGAAGAAATCACAACCGATGCTGCCAAGACACGCAATCGAGAGTTGATCGTTGACCGAAACAATCTGGTCGCTTTCTATCAGACAAAACTTCCTGAAGACGTTGCCGATGTGGCCGGGCTTCGTCGAGCGATCAAAGCCAACCAGGAGCTTGATCAATCGCTCCGTCTGACCCGCGCCGACGTGTTGCCGTCATCTGAGTCGGCAGACATGGAACGGATGTTTCCAACCGAAGCGCAAATCGGATCGATGGAAGTCCCGATTTCGTATCGGTTTGAACCTGGTGCAGCGGATGATGGTGCGTCGATCAAAATACCTTTGGCGGGGATTGGTCAAATCGATGATGTGCAAACGGGATGGCTGATTCCCGGGCTCATGCCGCGGCGGATCGTTGCGTTGATTCGAAGTCTACCCAAACAGGTTCGCCGCAACTTGGTTCCCGCTCCGGATACTGCCGATCGGGTCGCCAAGCAGATTGAATTTGGCAAAGGACGGTTTATCGAATCAGTTGCGGCCGAATTGACGCGAATTGGTGGGCTGCCGATCGACGAGTCGATGTTCAAACTTGAAAAACTGGACGCGCACCTGAATCTAAATCTGCAAGTCATCGACGAGACAGGAGAGTTGGTCGCCCAGGGTCGGTCGGTCGGCGAACTTCGACAGCAGCTTGGTAGCGAGCATGTGTCGACGATCGTCGAGATTCAGGACGAGCAGTGGCAGCAGGATGGCTTGAAGACCTGGACATGGGACGAATTTCCCAAAGAGATAATGATCACCCGTGGTCAAACTCAGTTGGCCGCCTTTCCAACAATTGTCGACCAAGGCAATCGAGTTGGACTTCGGCTTTCTGATTCTGCCAACGCGAGTGATGTAACGACGCGACAAGGCTTGGTTCGCTTGTTTCAGCTGGCTCATCGAAAAGCGTTGAAGTCTCAGGTGAATTGGCTGCCCGAGCTTGAGCGACATCAGCTTGCGATGGTAAGCGTTTTGGGTGGAGACGATTTGAAACAAGAACTTGGCGATTTGATTTGTCGGATCGCTTTCGTTGACCGAGAGAAGATTCCGCGCGACCAAGCCAGCTTTTTGAAGTTGCAAACCGATGCCACTGAGCGAATCGGTGTTGCGACTCAACGAATTGCCAAGTGGTTGCCGAAGCTTTCCGAGGCCGTTCATGAAGTACAAATGCAGCTCAATGGGTTACCAGCAAAGCATGAGTCGGTTCAGCGTGATATCGAGCAACAGATCAAGAGCTTGACGCTGAATGGCTTTCTTTCCAAAACTCCATGGCAATGGCTTGAGCAATTCCCTCGATATTTTGCAGGCATACTGCAGCGGATCGAGAAGCTGGGATTTGCCGCGGGTGGAAAATCGGCCACTGAAAAAGAATTGGAACTGTCGGCACAGTTGCGTCGTCATTGGGAGCGTTACCAATCATTGCAAGAATTGCACCAAACCCAAGCGATTATCGATCGGGAATTGATTCAATTTCGCTGGATGATCGAAGAATTTCGCGTCTCATTGTTCGCCCAACAGCTTGGGACGGTCGTGAAGGTCTCCGAGGTTCGTTTGGAGAAACAGTGGGCGAGAGTACGAAAAACCTGATAGCTAACCAATTACCGGCGTGGTTGATGGCTCAGGGTGAGAATCGCTGAGGGCCAACAGTCAGGCAAGAAAGAGGTTTTGGGAGATATTTCACAGTTTCTGGGCGATGATCTGTGGATATTATAGGGTTGTGAAATATCCGTTCGAATTCATCCAATTCGGGCGTTGTTTGCCCGCCGTGCTATACTTAGGCCCAACATACAAAAACCACTTCTCGGATTGATACTGTGATGAAACGAAAAGCATTTACGCTGGTCGAGCTCTTAGTAGTTATCGCGATTATCGGGATTCTCGTGGCGATGTTACTCCCTGGCGTTCAGATGGTACGCGAGGCTGCGAGACGAACCAGTTGCATGAACAAGTTACGGCAGATTGGACTGGCAACGCTTTCGTTTGAAGGTGTTCATGAGGCTTATCCGCCCGCGCGTTTGTTTCCGAAACTGAACGCGATTGCTCCTTATGATCGCGGTACGAACCAACCGTCTTGGTTAGTCCGCATCTTGCCGTTCGTTGAACAACAGCCGTTCTATGAGCAGTGGGATCTTTCCAAGCCCTACGATGAGCACGACAACGAAGTCATCTCGCGAGCATTAGAGTTGTACTTTTGTCCCTCACGGCGCACCCTGGATACAGCGAAGGCTCCCGATGTCAATCAGTCGGTTGCAGTGTCGGCTCCTTGTGGTTGCGGTGGGATTTTTCAGATCACCGTTATTGGCGGAGCGACGGGCGACTATGCAGGTAACCACGGCGACCTCTCACCAGGTTCTGTTGGCGCAGATACGGACTACTACTTCGGTGGAAACGGAACCGGAGTGATTATCAGTTCGCAAGCCATTACGCAATCGAACAGCTTGACTCCTCGACTTGACTGGATTGACCGCATCACTCACGGCGCGATCAGTGATGGAACCAGCAATACGGTGTTGGCCGGAGAGCTGCATGTGACCGCTGAAAACTTAAATGTAATACCATTCAATGGTCCCATCTTTAACGGTGAAGACTTGGCCGCGTTCTCACGGATCGGCGGTCCCGGTGTTCCAATCCTTGGCCCCAAAGAAGAATCGCCAACTGGTGTTTTGGGCTTTGGCAGTTGGCACCCGCAGGTTTGCAATTTTGTTTACGCCGACGGAAGCACTCACTCAGTTCAGACGACCATCGATACGGTGACGTTGGGCAAGCTTTGTAATCGTGCCGATAACCAACCGTTTTAGCCCAACCGATTTAGGAAGCTGAGCAGATGAAGTGGATGCACGCACCGGCGATGTTGTTGATCGTCGCGTTCTTGGTTTCATTGACCGCATGTAGTGGAAATATGCCGACTTACGAGGTCGCAGGGGTCGTTGAATTTGAAGATGGAACCCGACCAGAGTTTGGTAACATCGAGTTCTATTCGGCGCAGTTCAAAATCAATGCACGAGGCAAGATTCAAGAAGACGGGACGTTTACCCTCTCAACCTATTCTGAAAATGATGGCGCGGTCGTGGGCTTTCACGAAGTCGTGATCATGCAGCAAGTCGGCAATTACCTGCTTGCCAAATCAGGCGGTAACCGAATTCGACACGATCATGGATCGTTAATCGACTCCTCATACTTTGACTATCAGACTTCAAGTTTGAGTTGTGAAATCAAGTCGGATGTTAAAAATGAAGTCCGGTTGGTCGTCAAAAAACTGCCTCGGCAGACCGAGGATGGCATGCCGCTGCACTAGCGGGCAAGAAACGCTGCACTAGCGGGCAAGAAATCTTGATTTAGCGAATCCGCGCAAGCCGGCCAGCATCGAAAGCCATGCGTTGTCTTAAGTTTGCTTGAGTCCAGGAGATCGCGAGAGCCGCGCTAGCTACGGACTGAACTATTTGAAAAAAGCGATCGAGCCCGGATAAGGCCAGACTTCCCCTGAGTTCGCTTTTAGCCCGCCAATGATAGCGAAAACGACGGAAGCAATCCCAACGGCAGCTGCGAGAAAGACGCCGACGACGATCAACATCAAAGGAATACTAATCGCTATATAGATTAACGAACTGAGAATCCAATTAACCACGACTTTGCCGTGTTGGTCGACGATCGGATACTCGTCTTTTTTGAGTTGCCAAATCAGAATGGGCGCCAGTAGCCCAGCGACCGGAACCACATATCCAGCCATAATCCCTAAGTGGACAAACATGCCCCACATATTGGCATCTTTGTCGTTCGCGGAAGTCGGCATATCGTCCTTCATCTTGACGTCTCCAAGGCAGGTTCGGCGGAAGTTACGCCATAGTTTCGCTGCCGGCTTGCTAATATTGGCAAAAGTGTAAGCAAACTCTCAGCTTCAGATCGATCTTATCGGGTTGAGCAAGTGATTGCATAGAACTATCTCAGTAAGAAATCAGTGTCGATCGAAGGAACCGGTTGCGGACTCAAACGCTACCGAAGCTGCGTCGAACCTCCGGACGGAAATCTGTTGGAGCCTCGTTGTGAGTTGTTTTCCGGAAAGTTACCGAGGCCCCCGGAGTCCATGGCACCAGAACCGGGTATCGACTGGCGCTGCATCGGTTGTCGTTGTGTCGGCGGCGCCATGGCTGGATTGCGTTGACCCATCGGTCGAGCGCCCGAACCTGGTAAAGGTTGTGACTGTGTGGCCCTTTGCCCTGCACCGAATTGCAGTTCTTGACGCGTCGGAAGCATCTCTTCCATACGGGCGGTTCGCACTGGCGGAGACGCTGACTGGCTGCCGTTGAGCTGGCTGTTGTTGAGCTGGCTGTTGTTGAGCTGGCTGTTGTTGAACTGGCTGTTGTTGAACTGAGTCAAACCATTGTTGCCCGCAGCGTTGTTGAACTGACTTGACCCATTGAATTGTGAATTGCCATTGTCTGCATTGCCTGCGAAGCGGCTGTTTGGGAACTGGCTCGTCAGCGGTTGGTTGAAAGGTTGTGCTCCTTTTTGCCACGCACTGATGGACTGCGCCGTACGTTGCCGAGTTTCGTTCAAATGCGTCTTCCAAGTTTTTCCCAACAAGGATGTGACCAACGACTCGGCAGGCATCGATGGCGAAATGGTGACCATGTAGTGCCCGATCGCCTGGTTGTAATTGGTGACGGAGCTGACCAGGTCCAGCTCGGCGGCCCGGCAAAGCTCAGCGGCTTGAATGACCGATGCGAGTGTCGACTGACGCGCGCCGACGGCGGCCAGCAATTCCGTTCTGGCCTGCTGCGCTGTCGTTACCGTGTCGGCTCGTTGAACGATTAAGCGGTTGGTCCCTTCTAGCATCTGGTCGATGCCTCGAAGGCTAGAAGGGAGACTGCGCGTTCGTTTGATCGTCTCGTAGTACGTGTCGTATGGCATCACCGTTGGAACATCGCTGGGGATCGGCAGGAAGTCATCGGCGCGGGCGTTGGCGAAGTAGTCCAGCAATCGAGATTGCGACTTACCCATCTGAATCTGAGCGGCCAGCAATCGGTCTTGAGCCAGCTTCTGTTCGGCTTCGACCAGTTTTCGTTCCGCTGGCGAGAGTGCAGTTGGAAGCGTCGCGGACCAGCGGGCGTGTTCCTGGGCAACATTGAGTGCGGCCCAATCGTAATACGTCTCCCAGTACTGATGAATGAGTTCGCTGCGTTGCTGAAACGAAATCGGCTGACTCAGCATTTCAAACAGGGAGACTGGCGTTCCTGGAATCACCTCGTGTTTGTTGATGTCATATCTCGCGACCAGTGAAACGGCGGGCCGCAGTGATTGTTTGAGTAGCTGACGCTCTCGACGCTTTGCCATCGCTTCATCAGTCACCATGCCGCCGGTAGTCGGTTGATTAAATGACTGCCTCGATTGCATCGGTGGGTTGGTTGCTGGTGCAATCGGTCGATTGCCAGACGGAAATCCGTTTTGTTGAGTCGTGGCTCGACCTAAGTCTCCTGCAAAACCCGTTCTCGATTGGTTCGGGTCAGGAACCTGATTAAAGCTGGCGGATTGAACATTTGGATCAATGAATGAGGAAGGACGGTTGGCGGATGCTTGAGACGGAAACGACTGAGCTCGCGTTTCCGTTGACGACAAATTGGACTGAACTGACGTTGTGGGAATTGATGGTGGTTGGCTGGCAAATTCAAGCAAGCTGTTTCCCGTGTCTCTCGGTCTGCGCGGTGGTTCGTTTTTTAAGGACTCAGTTTCTTGATTCCCCATCAGTTGCCGCGGGTCAGGTTGTCGCTGGACGATCGAATCTATGGGGCGCAAAGGCGTCAGTTCGTCTGTGCGACGTCGGCTGGTGTCGGATGTAACGACATCTTGATCGGCCATCGGCTGTGGTGGCATAGGTTGAACTGTTTGATCTTGCATCGGCGATTGCTCCTGTCCCACATCGAACAAATTCGCTGGTGGCTGGGGCGCAAAACTGGGTTGTTGAGGGTCATCCACTTTGGGACGCCATGACGTGAGTGTTTTCTCAGTCACGTCTTCTTCTTGGGCAGTGGTGGGCCGAGAATTTTCGATTGGCGCCGATGAAGGTGATACCAAGTTAGAACTGGTTGTCACTATCGCTGCATCCGCTTGATAGTTTTGCGGAACCGTTTCTTTATCCGGGGCACTCTCTGTTGAGGGTTCGTTGTGTTCAAGAATCGAGTGTTCTCGAGCGAGATCGGACTGTGATTGGGCGACGAGCGAATGGATTGAGCAAGCACTGCACGCAATTGTGGCAATCAAAATCGCCAAGCGAGAAACTTGATTGATGGGTAACCCAAACGGCGGCGTTAACGACGTAACTAAACGGAAAGATGGTTGCATCCGTGCACCTCTTAATTGTGTTAGGACAATTCGCGATCGATGAACACGCGAACAACTCCAGATCATGTTTGCATTCCTTGCAGAAGCGTAACTTGTTCCGAATTACAAACTCAGTCAATCCCGATCCTCATTCGCAGCGTGGCGCGATAGCACGAATCGATTGCAGATGAGGAGGTGGAGGACCAGGCTCGCGGACTCGTTGAGCAGGGTCCAAAAATGGAATGCCTTTGGATGGCGCACTTCGGCGAAGCCGGTTCAGAGCGAGCAAATGTGAGAAAGAGCGACACTATCTGGCGGTTGTGTTGCTTAAACTGTCATTGAAACTTTATTTCACATTAGCAACACAATTCTTCAGGTTTTTCTAGAATGAATGGTGAATTCGACACCATTAAGGAAAGCCCATGCCTACCCCGGAACTTGCCATTCGACTGATCAAGCGAGCACGATGGTTCGCCATCATCGCTGCGTTTGTACTCACTTTTGTCTACGCAGCTGAGCCAGCGATGGCGGATCCCGTGGAGCCATTGGTCGTCGAAACGACAAGTGAAACCAAGGAGCTTTCCGCCCCAGACATCGCTTGGATGCTCGTCTGTTCGGCTTTAGTCTTGATGATGACGGCACCTGGGTTGGCGTTGTTTTATGGAGGCCTGGTTCGCAAGAAGAACATTCTGTCGGTGATGATGCAGTGTATTTTCCTGATGGGATTGATGACGCTGGTCTGGGTCGCTTGGGGGTATAGTTTTGCGTTCGGCGGAGATAACCCATGGATCGGGAACTTTGATCATGTTTTTCTCATTGGGGTAACACCTTATTTTGATGCTGAATTGAACCAAGTGGTGACGCCAGCGTCCGGGACAATTCCTGACAGTCTGTTTGCTGTTTTTCAGGGCATGTTTTTTATTATCACTCCTGCGTTGATCTGCGGCGCGTTTGCTGAGCGAATGAAATTCAGCACGATGTGTGTTTTTATGGTGTTGTGGGGGACGTTGATCTATTGCCCCATCGCTCACTGGGTCTGGTCGGGAAACGGTTGGCTGTGTGAAGCAAATCCAAACGCGTTATTTCCAGCGCTTGACTTTGCAGGTGGTTCGGTCGTTCATATCAGTTCAGGTGTTTCGGCGTTGGTTTGTTCGATTATGGTCGGCAAGCGTCTCGGATTTGGCAAAGAGTCGATGCCGCCGCACAACTTGACCTATACCTGTATCGGTGCGGCGTTGTTGTGGGTGGGTTGGTTCGGATTCAATGCGGGCAGTTCCCTGTCTGCGGGCACCGGTGCGGTTAACGCGTTTGTAAGCACTCATTTTGCAGCAGCAGCAGGCGTAGTGGGATGGTGCGTATGCGAATGGATGTTGCGCAAAAAGGCCAGTTTGTTGGGCGCCTGTTCCGGTGCGGTTGCAGGTTTGGTGGGTGTGACGCCAGCTAGTGGTTCGGCGACGGCACTCGGCGGCATCGTGATCGGTTTGATTGCCGGAGTCGTCTGTTTCCTTGCATGTACGGCACTTAAAAACAGGTTGGGCTATGACGACTCTCTGGACGCATTTGGTGTTCACGGAATCGGAGGAACGGTCGGTGCTTTGTTGACCGGCGTTTTCGCTTCCAAATCGATTGTCGGTCCCAAGGGAACCGCAGGGATGCTTGAGGGGAACTTGTATCAAATCGTGCCGCAGTTGGTCAGTGTTGTGGCCGCGGCCGGGATTTCTGTCATCGGCACGATTGTCATTCTGAAAATACTTGACGCGGTAATGGGGCTGCGTGTGACCGAAGAAGAAGAGCGACAAGGGCTGGACATCAACCAGCATGGCGAAGAGGGGTATATCTTCATGTAGCCCAGCGAGGACGGTCTCCGGAGCTCGTTTGGCCTGGAGATAGGCCAAGACAGCCACGAACTTGAAATCTCAAACGTTGGTTTAACTGCCAAGCTTCTCGATCACTTTGCGGGATCGGCTTCGGCATTTTTGGCAAACTTCAGTTGTTTCAGTTTGATGGAATTGGCCAATCGGATGGTTCCATCGATGTCAACAATTTGGAAAACAACATTTGGGTCGGCATCGTCCCAATTGACGCGGATCAGGCCAAAGTGATTTTCTCGCACGGCATTCCCGACACGAAACTGGTTGGGTTCCACGTTGTACCAAGTTTCGGTTAGTCCGCTGGCCGTCATGTCGAAAATAGGATAGAGCCCATCGACGTCTCGTCGACTCAACTCGCCCCAATGCACGTCGCCAGAGATGAAGACGACGCCATTAGCTTTGGTTTCTTTGATCAGATCAAACATTTTTTGCTGCTGCTTTGGAAAGTTTGTCCACGATTCCCAGCCGTTGTACTCATGACCAAATTGAATCGAAGTGCAGATCACTCGCAGGTCTGCCGGTCGAGAAAGCACGTTTTGGAGCCATTTCCATTGTTTATCGCCCAAAAACGTCTTCTCGTTGTCATTATCGGGCTGATAAGAGTTCTTGATGCCTGAGTCGGGGTCGGGTTCTCCTTGATTCTTTTTCAGCGGATCGCGAAAGGTGCGTGTATCCAGCAGGATTACTTGGAGGGTTTGCTTGCCGTCTGTAAATTCATGAACGCCATAGATCCCTTTGTGTTGACGTCGCTCGCTGTCAGGCGGAACCTGCCAGAATTCAAAAAAGATGTCACGAGACTCCGCTTTAAAGGGGTACTCTTTGCCCCCGTCATTCCATCCATAATCATGATCATCCCATATCGACAAAAGTGGCACTTTGGCTGCCAAATTCTGAAATTCCGGCTTGCTGCCTAACGTGGAGTACTTGTTTGCCAGAACTCGCATGTCCCTGGTGTCGCCGTAGATGTTGTCACCGAGGTAGATAAACAGGTCGGGATTGGATTTGACGATCTTTTCGAGAATTGGCTGCGGTTTTGTTTGTTTGCTGCAGGAGCCAAAGCCGATGCACTTGGGGATTCCCTTGATACTGGAGATCGGCTGGATTTGATGATCTGAATTGATCGACTGCGCCGACAGAACGGCAGGGGCGTGGCAGGCCAAGAACGGGATCGCAAAAATCGCAAACAAAGACCAAGGATTGATTTTCAGCATCGTGGTTCACGCTGGTTAAGTGAGGTTGATCGGGCTGCGATCATTGATGTTTATCACAAGGCAGATTTGATGACGGCAAGCAACACTGTAGCCGGAAAATGGGCATCACACAAAATTTCGAAAAAATGTCTTGAAGTAATCTCTAGATGTCTACAATCTGAAACCACTGATCACGAAAAAGAATGCGACGTCAGCCCTGTTGTGGCGACCCAGATTGGATGCTGAGTTCATGTCCTCCCGGCCTCGTAAAACCGAGAAGAAATCCCGATTGAAAAAGGGACGATTGCGGCATTCCTACAAGCCTGCTTCCAAGTCGACGAAAGAATCTCAACGGGTCGATTCACGTCAAGTGGAACTTCGTGATGCTCATATCGAGAACGCCAAACCTCATCGAACGGGCGCGGTGTTGTCCGTTCATGTCGGTGAACAACCATCGTGGGCCAGCCTGTCTGACAAAAAGTTGTTGGACATGCGAGTTTGTGATCTCGACTTGAAGCTGGAAGCGACGCCGATGGTTGAATATCGGGACCGACTTCATGCTGAGCTCAAAGAACGACAGCTTCGATTGCGGCCGCACTGTTGGTTCAGCGATGAATGGTTTTCGCCTGACAACATTCCGGGCATTGCCATTCCGTTCTATATGGCACACCGACGTCTGATGCGATTGGAACGCAAGTTGATGGCGGAAGTCGAAGGAGGGACTCGCGAGTGGTGTATGCGAATCCTGCGTCACGAAGCGGGACATGCCATGGATACCGCGTACCGATTGCATCGACGAAAAAAGTACAAGGCGATGTTTGGCAACTATTCGGATCCGTATCCCGACACGTATCGACCACGACCTCGCAGCAAGAAGTTTGTTTTGCACCTCGAACCATGGTACGCGCAAAGCCATCCTGCAGAGGACTTCGCGGAAACGTTTGCGGTATGGCTCAAACCTCGTTCTCGTTGGCGAAAAGAATACGCTGGATGGGCAGCGTTGAAAAAGATTGAGCTGGTCGATGAATTTATGCAACGAGTCTCCGATCGACCTGCCAAAGTGAAGTCGCGCGCAAAAGTTGATCCGGTTCACCGCATGACCAAGACGCTGCGGCAGCATTACGACGAACGCCATACTCGCTACAGCTTGAACACACCCAGCGTATTCGATGCGGATTTGAAAAAGCTGTTCACCACCGTCAGGCCGGAAGGGCGTGGCAAAACTGCGGCCGCGTTTTTGCAAAAACATCGCGCCGAGTTCGGTCGTACGATCACACGTTGGACAGGTGAGTATCGCTACAACATCAATCAAGTGCTGCGAGAGATGGTCGAACGTTGCCGCGCGTTGAAGCTGTACGTTGATGCGGACGAAGATCAACTCAAGCAGGATCTGTTGTTGATGATCACGGTTCACACGATGAACTATCTACACGCTGGCCACCGAGTGGCGCTCTAGCTCAAGTTGCCACTGCCCTTCCCCACCTCACATTTGCTGAATTGGGTGGCACCGCTACGAGGTGGCCTGACTCGTTTCTGATTTGGCTCAAATTGGATTGAACGATCGGGAAAGCGTGGCGACGCGTCTTGCTGGATAATCGAGTTTGCCAGCGACTCTGGATGACATTCGTTAAACTGGGTAGTTTTTTGCCGCTGTGTCGCAATCCCACAGGCGTTTTAAAATGCTTTAGAATCGGCGATTAATGTAAGTTTTCCCACGGATCCCAAGGCCGGCCGACAACGGAACACCAAGTGGTTGCCCCGACAACACTTTCTTCATGCAACGTTCTCACCAGGGCCGATCCAAGTCGTTCCCCGCTGCCTAACGACTCAGCGAGCTCAATCGGTTCATCGTGTCATGGTTTCCTTGACCTGGTCTCTCGACTGAAGTTGCAGGCTGGAATGGAGGCGGCCGCATGAGGCGTCTTCGAGTACTTGTTCTGATGCATGAATCCTTGGTCCCGCCCGATTCCCTCGAAGGTCACACCGATGATGAGATTCTGGAGTGGAAAACGGAATTTGATGTCGTCAATACATTGCGTGAGGTTGGACACGAGGTCTTGCCGTTAGGTGTTTACGACGACTTGGGAGATCTTCGCCGCGCGACGGAGGAGTTTAAGCCGCACATCTGGTTCAACTTGCTGGAGGAGTTTCATGGTGTCGGCGTTTACGACCATCATGTCGTCAGCTATTTGGAACTGATGAAACAACACTACACCGGGTGCAATCCACGCGGGCTGCTATTGGCTCGTGACAAACCGCTGGCCAAGAAGATTCTCTCGTATCATCGAATCCGCTCACCAGGTTTCTTCGTCGTTCCGCGCGGCAACAAAACCAGAATGCCGGCTGCGTTTGATTTTCCATTGCTTGTTAAATCAGCTTCAGAGGACGCTTCGCTTGGCATCACCGAGGCGAGTGTTGTTTATGATTTGGATCAGCTGATCGAACGGGTCGCTGGGGTTCACAATGACACCGACACCGATGCTTTGGTTGAGACGTTTATTCCCGGGCGGGAATTGTACGTTGGGGTGATGGGGAACCGTCGACTCAAGGTTTTTCCGACATGGGAGATGTTGTTTGAACATGCGGATCCAGAGAAA
The DNA here is from genome assembly GCA_038534355.1 of Planctomycetota bacterium. Classification (GTDB taxonomy): domain Bacteria; phylum Planctomycetota; class Planctomycetia; order Pirellulales; family Pirellulaceae; genus Mariniblastus. Next base: position 72,503 of record JBCAWX010000001.1, on the reverse strand, counting down.
CCACAGATTGCCACATCACGAATCAAGTGGGACATCGAATACCAGAAGAAGCTGGGGATCAAAACAGAGAGGGCGCTGGGACTAACGCCGCAAATCGAAACGAAAATTCAAAAGGTCTGCAAGCGTGTCTACAAAGCGCTCAGTCTCAGTGGTTTCGCGCGACTGGACCTGCGACTGAGAGACGATGGCGAAATCTTTGTGATCGAGGCAAATCCAAATCCGAATCTCTCTTATGGCGAAGACTTTGCCGAATCCGCTGAATCGATTGGCATCGGATACGAGACTCTGTTGCAAAAACTGATCACGCTGGGGTTGAACTATCAAGCTGAATGGCGGCTTGTTTAAACGATTCAATTCGCTGAAGCACCACACACAAGTCATCGCATGTTCGTTTCGTTAGCTTCGTCTCATCATTGCTTGGCTTCTCTGGCCAGCACCTGCAAACTGTAATAGGCGTGCACTAACGGTGTGAATGACTTGGCGCCAGCTCCGCTGGTACGATACTTGGGAAACCACTGCGAGCTGAGGAACTCGTTGGCTACTTCGAAGCGTTTCCATTCGTCGTCTGCCAACTTCACTTTGCCTTGTTGTCGATAGATGATCGAACGCAAGACAAATGTTTTTTGGTCATCAAGCAAATTGGAGGTCGGTTGCGTATCGCTCGAACCGTATCGCTCTTTGGGTTCGACCGGAACTTGGCCTAGATGCTCTAGCGACAGGTCAAGATTGCCTCGTCGATATTCCGCCAAGGCCAGGACGAAATGAAAATGAGTGCCATTGGATGCTTCTGTCGAGAACGTTTCGACAAACTCGATCATCCGTTCCAAATTGGCAATCTCATCATTGCTGATCGGCGTCAATAGCATCGACTCAAGATAGTACGCCATTGATCCTGGAAAGTAGGATGCTTCGCGCCTTCGCATTGATTCGATGAACTTGGTTCGCAACTGATCGTGCAATTCACGTTCATCGGCGTAGGCTGCCAGGACGACGCTCGATGCAGAACTACCGTACCAAGTGCCACCTTGATAGGTTTGCGTATCGAAACGTTTTGCGGCTCCCCGGAAGTCCTCAGATTCCAGCAAGGCAACAACGTCGGAATCCAGCGAACCCGCTTGAAACACACTTGAAGCGACCAACGCGAACAACCCGATCGCTACGGCATTGACGATCAGTCGCATCGGCATCGACGAAACTCGCCAGATCGTCCACATCGCAAATGCCAACACAACTGTGCAAAGGCAAAGACTCAGAACACTTGGCTTGGGGCCGTTCATCACACCCATCGGTAGCCAGTCCAAAATGATTGTGACCAGCACCCAGACCATCGCCAATGACATCATCATGGCGATCAAGACGAACTCCAAATGGCCAAGCAAACGTTTGACGAGGCTCGAAGATCGTTCGAGTAAGCGAAAATAGAACGCGGCCGAAAAGACGACGGGTATGAGAAACATTAGCGAAACTGTCGCAGCCAGTAAATTTCCGAGTCCCGCCATCAACACCGTATCGCTGTTGATCTTGTTCTGCAGAAACTGAATCAATTCCTGTTCGTTTTTGTTCGCCAGATCCGGGTAACGCCAAGCGATCTTCTTCAAGGCCATCGCGCGTGCCGCACTGTCACTGCTGCCGGCTTCTGCCAGCAACGCAACGTCCGCAGAGATATAGTTGTTGGTCGCGTTGCCACCGACCATCCAGCCGAAGAACAGAAGAAATAGCGTGATGGCCACAGAGATTCCACACATGATTCCGATGCCAACAGACTCGTTCATCGTTCGAGGTTTGAGCCAGGCTACAGAAATCGCGCCCGCAGAACTGACCAACATGATGGCGACCATGATCAAAAGAAACTTAACGCCATCTCCCAGTCGCTCGGGGAGTCCAAAGTCCCAACCGGCAAAGATCGGCCGTTCTGTTTGAGGGAGTTGATCGTAGATATCACCTGGTAGGCCGGACTGCTGAAAGCCAATCAAGCAAAGTGGGACTGCGAGTGCGGCGATCAATGCACCCGAAAGTAGCGAAAGCGCGGCCATCCGAATGTTTCGTTTGAGCCACTGGCTTGCCAGTGAAGTGACCGATGGCGGTCGGACACTGACAGGCTCACCCGCGAGCCAATGCCGCAGATCCTGAGTCAGTTCATCAGCCGTCGCGTATCGTTTGGCAGGATCACGCTCGAGGCACTTGAGGGCAACCAACTCCAGATCGAATGGCACCGTCGAGTTGATCGAGGTCGGTTTAGCAGCTTCGCCATCGATCACTTGTAAAACAGTTTCCATCGCCGAGCCCGCCTGAAACGGAGGCTGACCCGTAAGCGTCGCGTAGAGAATCGCGCCGAGACTATAGATGTCCGCGGCAGTCGTGACATTCTTGTCTCCCAGGGCCTGTTCGGGAGGCATGTATCCCGGAGTTCCCATCACGGCGCCGGTCTGTGTCATATTGCTGTCAGAATCAGCCAGTTTGGCCAATCCGAAATCGGTGATCATCGGCTTGTCGTCGACGTCCATCAAAATGTTCTGAGGTTTCAGATCCCGATGAAGCGTTCCTCGCTGGTGCGCGTGATGAATTCCATGGGCAATGTCCGCGACGATCCGTGCTGCCTTGCGTGGATTTGTTTTCAACTTGTCAAGAATGTCATCCAGCGAACCCCCTTCAACAAACTTCATGGCGAAGTATTGTTGCCCTTCAATCTCGCCGACTTCATAAATCGGCGTGATTGAGGGGTGGTCAAGTTTAGCGGCAGCTTCTGCCTCCAAGTTGAATCGAAGCCGTTCTTCTTCCGAGGCGAGTCGACCGGAGATGACCATCTTAAGTGCGACGATTCGATTGAGCTTGGTGTCTCGAGCGCGGTAGACCACTCCCATACCACCTCGAGCCAATTCTTCGATTAACTCATAGTGCCCAAACGATGGTTGGCTCGATGAATCAGCCGGCATGCCAGGTTTTGATTTGTCCGAATTGGGTGGGATCGTGAGGGCATCGTTTGAAGACTGACCGGGCGCAATCGTACGATCGTTGTTCTGAAGAAACGACTCAACAATGGATCGGGTGCGATCATCGAGAGCGATATAGTCCGTCGGCTCGATGGGGTGAGCCGGTTGGACCGAATTGTGAAGCGTTGCTCGGCGTTCCAGGTCATGACGAACAAGCAACTCAAGCGTTTGAAAATCGACCGACGAATCCAGCGAATGAAGGAACTCGACGAGCGATGGCGAGTCATGATGTCGGCAGTACTCTTCGAATCGGTTGAGCATCGACGTCGACATGCCAGAGAAAATTTACCAACAAAAAACGGTCAGGGCAGATGATTATCATACCCAGACCGTAGTTGATTGAGCGACCCGTGGGTCAGATTAATTTTCGACGACGCGTCCGTCAAAGGCTGGATCGTAGTCATCGAGGAAGCTGGACAGTGATCGGTTTCGGTACGGTTGTTGCAATTTGCGAACCGCTTTGGATTCGATCTGACGGACACGCTCGCGTGTGACTGAGAAGATCTTGCCAACTTCTTCCAGCGTGTAGGAGTATCCGTCGGCCAAGCCGTATCGCAAGCGGAGGATTTCTCGTTCGCGGTAGTTCAGGTGCTCCATCGCCTCTTCAATGCGAGACTTGAGCGCGGCTTGGTGGGTTTCATATAGAGGATCGTCATCGCGATGATCTTCGAGAAACTCACCAAAGTAACTATCGTCATGGTCGCCGACAGGTTGGTCGAGAGAAAGAGGGGTTCGAGCCATCTTCATGATGATTCGCGTATCTTCCAGCGATAACTTGGCTCGCTCTGACGTCTCCTCGGGAGTTGGTTCTCGACCGAGTTCCTGAACCAGTTCCCGCATCACGTTACGAACTTTGGTCATGGTGTCGATCATATGAACTGGGACGCGAATAGTGCGGCTTTGATCGGCGATGGCTCGTGTGATTGCCTGACGAATCCACCAGGTTGCGTACGTTGAGAACTTGTAGCCACGTTGGTGCTCGAATTTGTCGACGGCACGCATCAGTCCAGTGTTTCCTTCCTGGATCAGATCGAGAAAACTGAGGCCACGGTTGCGATACTTTTTGGCGATCGAAACGACCAACCGCAAGTTGCCGGCGGAGAGGATTCGTTTGGCGGCATCTTGAGTCTCGTTCAGTCGCTTGGTCTTGACGACTCGTCGATTCAAGGTTGCTGGTGTTTCGTACGTCTGTTGCATCAGGTAGTGCAGGTCGGCGCGGATCTCTTCGACGTTTCGTGAACCGACGAGGCCAGTCTCTTTGGCTTCGTCAAGCAAACGAACCAGTTGTTGCATGCGGTCGTTGATTTCGTCCAGTTGTTCAAAGAGTGGTTGCAGTCGATTGATTCGCAAGTTGAGTTCTTCGACGAGCATCACGCACTTGTTTCGTCGACGAACCAGTCGTTGCCAAGCTTCGCGACGCTTTGGCATCGGTTGGCTATGCGAGACGGAAATCAGGTAGTCGCGTTTATTCTGTGCCAACAAGATTCGCAACGTCTTCAGGTTGGGGCCAAGCCGTTGCATGATCCGCTGCTTTTCAGTCTTGTTCGTCACAGAGACTTCGATCGTTCGGTCGAGCCGGAGCTTCTTGTCGTAGACCTGCTGCAGTTGGTCGACGGCACCTCGTAACATGAAATCGGTGGCCAGCATGGTGTTGCGAAACGCGAATCGAGCCTTGTCGATTTTGATCGCTGCGCTCACTTCTTCGTCACGCGTCAGCAATGGGATGCGACCCATTTGCATCAGATAGACACGCACTGGATCGTCGATCGCAGACTCGTCTTTGACCTCAACGGCGGAGTCAGCCGTTTCGTTCAATTCGAGGGGTTTGGTGGAGTCGGTTGCGGTGCTCTTCTTGGGTCGGGCCATTTTGTTCCTCAGCGCGGGGTGATTTCTCTGTTCCCCCACGTCAGCGAAGCCAATGCCAAACTCCCATCCAATCGTACAGAGTGCGGTTTGAGTCGGGAAAAACCGAATCAAGCCGTCCAAATCCGCAATCGTCAGTCATTGGTGATGTTGCAAATAAAAAACAATCTACGAAGCATTTTGGGAGCATGTTGCAAAAAGTCAACGCCTGAACGACCTGATCGGTGCCCGGATCTTGCCCCCAGTCCTCCCAGCGGTATCGTCGGTTCGCCAATCCTTGAATCACCTGAGCGAATCTGGCATTTTGGATTTCGCAGACTGCCGAGCGAATCTACAATGCGGACTTTCCAGTCTCTGACTTAGCCAATTTCATCCGCTCCTTTCATGGCCGAAGACTACTACCAAACGCTTGGCGTCCCCAAAAACGCATCTGCAGACGAAATTCAGAAAGCCTATCGCAAGCAGGCTCGCAAATATCACCCCGATCTCCACGCGGACAAGGATGAACAGGAACGAAAACAGGCAACTCAAAAGTTCCAACAAATTCAGCAAGCCTACGATGTTTTAAGCGATCCGGAAAAACGGAAGCTATACGATCAGTTTGGACCGCAGTTCGAACAGATGGCCGCTGGCGGTGGTAACCCCTTTGGCGGCGGTGGTAGCCCCTTCGGTGGGGGTGGTGCCCAGTTCGACTTTAGCCAGCTGTTTGGTGGCGGCGGAGGTGGTGGAGGATTTGAAGATCTTTTTAGACAGATGGGGGGGCAATCGGGACAACCTCGACCAAGTCCCGCCAAAGGAGAGGATCTTGAACAACAGATCACCGTCCCATTCGCGATTGCCGTGCTTGGCGGCAAGCACCAAGTCAGCTTTAAACGGAATGGCAAAGTTGAGCGCATCGACGTCAAGATCCCCGCGGGAATCGAATCGGGAAAGAAGATTCGACTACGCGGTCAGGGGCAGCAAAGCAGTGGCGGCGCGGGTGATCTGTTGATCAAAGTCGATGTTGCCGGGCATCCCAACTACGCTCGAAAAGGATTGAATTTGTTGGTCGAAGTTCCGATCTCGATCCTGGAAGCCGCGGAAGGCGCCAAGATTGATATACCGACACCTCACGGGACCGTTGCGATCACCGTTCCCGCAGGCACGTCCAGCGGCAAAACGCTTCGACTCAAAGGGATGGGGATAAAGGCTAAAGATCGCGCCGGTGATCTTTTGGCAACGCTGAAAATTCAGCTTCCAGATTCTATCAATGACGCGGACCTGGAACTCCTCAAGCAGCTCTCCGGATCCTGGCAACAAGCCAATGCTCGCGAAGAACTGGTTTGGTAAGTCAGATCGAGTTGCCTGTTGGACAAACATCAACGGACAGAATCGTCTATCTCGAAACGTCGTCGTAACGCGGTTCGAAGTTCGTTTGAGCATCCATCCCGGATCAGGAGTTTCCAGGATTTCGTCTGATTCGATTTAATTTTCGACAAGATGGTTTCTTCACCGTCGAATACGAATCGTATCAAAAGATTGCATGTTGAAGTCGTTGGTTCGAATCATTCGAGGAGGTCGTGATGGATTTGTCAGTGCCCTATTCCGATTCGTTGAAGAAAACCTTCTTTGTAACTCTGATTGCCTCCGTTGTGCTCAGCGCATTGCTGGGTATTGCAGCGATTCTTTCAGGTCGATTCGGTTGGGTCGAAATACGAGTGATCTTGACCACGGCGACCATTGCTCTGGCCAGCATCTGCGGACTGGCTTGCGGGGCCTACTTGAGTACGAAGACCAATCGACTGCTCCCTTACGCAGGGGTCGCGTTGACGTTTCTAGCTGCGACGATGGTGGTCGCCGGCATGTGGGTTGAAATCGAATCGATTACTTACTGGAAGATCGCTGCTTCCAGCAGCGTGTTTGCCGTCGCCTGTGCTCACCTCTCGTTGCTTTCGATGGCTCGGATCGCCGAGGGTTTCCAATGGTCACTGACCGCTGCGCATGTCATCATTTTCGGTGTCGCGTCCCTCATCTCTGCGATCATCTTTTTTGAAATCGATGAAACTGGCATGTTTCAATTACTTGGAGTTGCGGCGATCGTCGATGCAGCGATTACGATTCTGATTCCAATCTTTCATCGCCTCAGCAGATCAGAGACGGTTCAACCGGACCTGCCGCGGACGAGCGAGCATCAAGCGATCGATGCAAAGATTTCCGTTCTCCGTAGAGAGATTGCCCAACTCGAAGCGATGAAGCAAAAACTCTCTTAGCCTACGGGTGGCTGCGAGCGAAAAACGCGTGAGCTAGTCAAGCAAAGAGGCCGTATCTGAACGTCTGTTGCGTCTGCGTGTTCGGATGAAAATCGCAGGCGGCACCTTCCTCTCACTTCAGCCAGCGACCATACTGGACGACGATTCGTTTAGTAACTTTTTGATGGCTATGACTGAAAAAACACACGTTGTTTGGCACGAGCAAACGGTTCAACGCAAGCGAGGGTGCGTCGTTTGGTTCACGGGCTTGAGTGGCAGCGGAAAAAGTACGGTTGCCAATTGCGTCGACGCTCATTTGAATCAGCTCGGTGCTCAAAGTTTTGTGCTCGACGGCGATAACATTCGCCATGGCCTCAACGCTTCTCCGGAGCTACTGGTACCTGAACATGGTGACGCATTTGCCAAACGTTTTGGGCTGGGCTTTGCCGCCGAAGATCGTGAAGAAAACATCCGACGCATCGGTTGCGTGGCTGAGATATTTTGCGCCAGTGGAATGATCGCTTTGACGGCATTCGTCAGTCCTTACCGCGCCGATCGAGACCGGGTGCGACAGCGTGTGGTATCGACCGGTGGCGAGCACGATTTTGTAGAGGTATTTGTTGATACTCCGATTGAAATTTGTGAACAACGCGATCCCAAAGGACTCTACAAGAAAGCACGGGCTGGGGAAATCAAAGGTTTCACTGGAATCGACGCTCCCTACGAATCACCAGAGCGTCCAGAAGTTCATCTGGATGGTTCGCAACCCGTCGAAGAACTGGCTCAACAGACGATCGACTACTTGCGATCCACTGGTAAACTGCCACAGTAACTCTTTAGTTCCCGTTTTGTGAGACCATCGTTGAAGTCGATTGCGATTTTGATTGCCGATTGCTTGATCCCTGAAAACCGGGACCCGGAGTCGATCACCGTGATCGAAGGAACACGCCAGCTCGCTCAGCTGGAAACTGCGTTTGCGAACGCTGATCTTCAGGTCTCGCTGGTTCCCTGGCGAACCGCTACTGATGTCGCTGCCAACTACGATGCGGTGCTTCCATTGTTGGTCTGGGATTATTTTGAAAACAATGAAGCTGCGTTTGCTGAATCGATCAATGAGGCGGCTCAACTAACGAACGTTTTCAATTCGCCGCAACAGTTGCAATGGAATGCCAACAAGCGCTATCTGGATGATCTACAGCAGCAGGGCGCTGCCGTAATCGAAACCATGATCGTTGACCGCATCACGCCCGCGGCCTGCCAAACTGCATTCGACCGATTTGGATGTGACCAATTGGTGATCAAGCCGACCGTCGGCGGAGGTGCTTGGCGACAAGTTTTGTTGTCCTCGGGCGACCCGTTTCCCGATGCCGAAGAGTTGCCACCGGATGAAGCGATGATTCAGCCATTTCAGGCAAATGTTCTTAGTGACGGTGAGTTTTCGTTTCTGTACTTTGAGGGAAAGTTTTCACACGGATTGGTCAAACGAGCAGCTCCTGGTGACTATCGGGTGCAAGGGCTTTACGGCGGAACGGAAGAAAAGTACACGCCGACGGATGATGAACGTTCAACCGCAAAAGCCATTCTCAGTTCGCTGCCGGAGATGCCACTCTACGCGAGAGTTGATCTGCTGCGTGGCGGTAACGGGAAACTGCAATTGATTGAACTGGAGCTGATTGAACCGTTTCTTTATCTCAGTTACGCCGAGGAGATTGACGGGCTCAATCAAGGTGCCGACATGTTGGCGAACGCGTTGGCAGAACGACTGCGTTAGTGTTCAGCTTTCGCTCGTTCAAAGGACCGAATTTCAGGACCGAATTCCTCATGCCGCAACTAGTCCGATTGGACGAGATGTTTCGGGAAGTCGGCAACCCTTTGGCAGCCGATCTGCTCCATGACTTGTTGTAGTTGCCGTTTCAATACGGAAATCGTGTGGTTGCCACCCTGTTTACCCAATGCTGCGACACCGTACATGAACGCTCGTCCCAGAAACGTAAATGCCGCGCCGGAAGCGATCGTCCGCGCAATATCTGGTCCCGATCTCAATCCGCTGTCCATCATCACGGTCATCCGATCGCCAAATTTCTCGACCAGATTCGGCACGCACGCAATCGATGATGGGCCAGCGTCCAACTGACGACCGCCGTGATTGGAAACGATGATGCCATCAAGTCCCAGTTGGAGCGCAAGTTCTGCGTCTCGTTCACTGGCCACCCCTTTGAGGACGAGTTTGCCGGGCCACATGTCACGGATTGGTTTGATCTTTTCTTCATTCAGCCGACCCGAAAACATCTTGTCCATAAACAGCCCGAGTTGGCTTAAACTCATTCCCGCTGGCATGTACGGTGTAAGCGTTTCAAAGGTCGGCTGGCCGACGCGGAGTGTTTCATACGTCCACGTTGGGCTGCCGATGATCTGCAAAATATTGCGGAACGTCATTTTGGGTGGCATGCCGAGGCCATTCCGAATGTCACGAGGTCGGTACCCGAACGTTGGCACGTCGCAGAGGATCACCAGCGTTGGGCAACCAGCGTTTTTCGCGCGATTGATGATGTCGTCACGAATCTTGTCTTCGGTCGGATGGTAAAGTTGGAACCAGAAATCACCGTCCATGATTTCAGCAATATCTTCGATGCTCGCTGTGGAAACAGTGCTGAGAATAAAAGGGATCGCATGTTCTTTGGCAGCACGGGCAAGGATCTTGGGCGAATCCGGCCACATTAATCCTTGCAATCCGACGGGTGCAATTCCAAAAGGCGCTTGATACGTTTTTCCAAAAAGTTCAATGTCCGTGTTGGAGTCTGGGTAAGCCGTCAAATACTGCGGCATCAGCTCGATATCCCGAATTTCCGAAGTGTTTCGCTGCAAGTTGATATCCTCATTGCAGCCACCATCGAGGTATTCGAAAGCGAATCGAGGAATCCGCTGTCTGGCTCTGGCACGCAAGTCGTCGACGCTGGGGTACCGGGAGTCGATGGTGATTTCAGATGATTTTTTCATCGGCAGCTATGGGTCCAAACGGATTGGTGTGATGAACAAATTGGTAGTGTTGATCGAGTGCTGGTTGTGGCCAAACCAAACAAGAATAGCGAACGTGTTTCGTCATTGGCTATCCGATGCGTGAGAAGTCGGTTAAGAAAAATCTCTCACAAACGTGCTAAAGGGTTCGGCTGCTTCGTTCGAACGCTTCACTCGTAGTCCCACTTCATGATCCATGGGTCTTCGAGTTTCTTCTGCATCTTTTTCAGTTTGTCCTGATACTCGCGAAGGATGCTTTCGAACTCTGGTTTGCCGGCAAGATTATTCGCTTCGTTGGGATCATTGGCGATATCGTACAGTTCAAATCTGGGGCGATGAATGTATTGACCCACCGTTTTCAACCCATACATGGCGTCCTCTCCCTGCTGATATTGTGCTTGCCAACTGGACGCAATCCAAAGATCGGAAGCGAAGGGATAGTCGAGTCCGTTTGCGATGTTCCAGATCAGTTTGTACTTGCGGTCGCGATACACCCGCATCGGATAGTACATCGTGATCTCATGAAACGTGTGGGATGCGAAGATCTCATCTCGGGCGGGTTGGCTGTCCGGTTGAAGGCAAGTCAGCCATGACTTGCCGTGATACGATCGAAATTTGTTGCCGCCGCTACGGTTGTCCGCAGCAAACAGATTTTGTTTTTTCCAAAACGCGTCCGGGTCGACCCATTTTTTGGGGCCATTGGACTTGGCGTCAAGTCCACCCGCAAAGTCAAGCAGCGATGGAGTGATGTCGACATGACTGATCATTGCATCAGTTTTGAATCCGCGTTCTTTCTGGTAGGGATCCCGGACGACAAATGGGACGCGCAGGCCGCCTTCGTATACCGTCGTCTTGCCACCGGCAAATGCCATTCCGTGATCTGCCGTGAACACGATCAACGTTTTGTCGTAGACTCCAGCTTCTTTGAGAATCTCGATCAATCGTCCGAGCCCCTGATCGATGCGCGAGCAGGATTGGTAGTACTGGGCCAGTTCGCTTCGCGATTCAGGAGTGTCGGGAAGGAACTTGGGAATCGGAATCGTTTCCGGGTCGTAGAAGACTTCCTTGATGCCTTGATGCGATCCGCGATCCGGTTTGTTTCCGAACAGATTTGGTTTTAGCTCAAGCTTGGAATTCTCGTCTCGATTTCCGCTGCGATGCGGGTCGCTGGTGGCAAAGTAGAGAAAGAACGGACGGTCATCAGCGTCGGTAATGAAGCTGCGACAGTTTTCAGCCATCATGACAGCGTTGCGACCGTTGCCGGGGATCTTTTTTTCAAACTGATAAACCGCTTCAGGACCAACGTGGTATTTTCCAACTCGAGCCGTCCGATACCCTTCGTTGGCCAATACGCGGGGCAAGGCCAATGAAACGACGTTGTGGTAGGAATCAAATTTGTGAAAATGGTGCTGGTGCCCGTATTGGCCATTTTTGTGATTGTGTAAACCTGACATCACCACAGAGCGACTGGCACTGCAGCTGGCAGTCGTTGCAAATGCATTTAAAAACGTAACGCCATCTTTGGCCAATGCATCGATGTGCGGTGTGACGGCAACCCGATCGCCGTAGCACCCAAGCGTAGGACTTTCATCATCCGTGATAAAAAAGATGATGTTTCGTTCGGCCTGTTGAACTCCATCTGCAGGTTCGGCAGACTGACTCTCGCCAACAAAGATTGAAAAGCAGCCGACGATGACGGCGTAAGTTAAGAAAAGTCGGAAGATTGACTGGTACGAGTTTGTAGCGTTTTCATAAGACATCGGTCGAGTTTCCTTTAGCGTTTTCCGTAGCCAATTTGTTCCGTGGAAATCAACCGTCGATTATAACTCATTGTCGACGTTTACCCTGCGAATTCTGATCGCTGTCGCAGAATGCCAATCGCAGCCTTGTTGAATGGCAGCTGGCGAAGCTATGATTTCGCACCACCGATCCTTTGAATGCCCGAGTTGATTTTGGCTGAACGAATTACAAGTTTGCAGAACCCGAGGATCAAAGCTGCCATTCGGTTGCATTCTTCGCGCGGACGAAAACAGCAGGATCGGATGATCGTTTTTGGTCAGCGGGAAATTTCTCGTGCGATCGTTGCTGGTGTGAATGTGGAGTCCATTTTTTTAATGGAGTCTGACGCCGATGATCTGCTGAACGATTTGGGCTCTGATCAGGTCGCAGCGACTTCTAAACAGATCACGTTCGTGACGGATGAGATCATGCAAAAATTGTCCTACGGTGACCGAGTTGACGGCTGCGTTGCGGTTGCTCATCGCCCGCCGACGTCGCTTGAACAAATCGACTTGTCAAAAATCAGTCGACCGTTGTTTGTTGTGTTGGAAGCTGTGGAAAAACCTGGAAACATCGGCGCCGTCATTCGCTCGATTGATGCAACCGGGGCCTCCGGTTTAATTTTGGCCAATCCGATAACGGATGTCTTTCACCCCAACGCGATTCGCTCGAGCACCGGGGTTTTGTTTGGGATGCCGATCGCGACGGGAACGAACGAGGACGTTCAGCGTTGGCTTGCACAGCATGATTTTTTCGTTTGCACGACGTTTCCAGAATCCGCGTCGTCATTGTTTGATTGCTCACTGGGAGTGTCTCCGCTGGCAGTCGTTCTGGGAAATGAGGCCGTTGGGGTTTCCGAAGATTGGCATCAGGAACGATTCTTGCGCACTCAGTTGCCGATGTTGGGGCAAGCTGACAGTCTCAATGTGTCAGTCACCGCTGCAGTGATCCTGTACGAGGCGTTGAGACAGCGCCGGTGAAAAGGAATTCTACTGGTGGTTTATTGGCAATTGTGGTGGCTGTCGAGGTCGAGTCGTTTCGATCTTGATTGCCGTCATGTCGTCAAGCGATGCATTCGTGTGCGTCAATGCGTCATGGATGTTCGATGTTCAACGTGGCAAATCTGTGTCGGGTTGTCGTTGGAACTTCATATGGGCACGAATATCTTGCGAAAAACTGGCAGTGATACCAATCACACGCGCGTGTTGGTCGATCCGGCATCGCTGTTCCAACAGCTCAAATGTTTCATCACTCTGCGGCTCACCGATCAATTGCAGTTCATGTGCGAACTGGGCTGAGAATCCTGGCAACACAATCCTCGGGTCGAGCCAATTGATCGGTTGTTGAGTCATTTGATACGTCTGTCGGGTCAAACCATTGGCGCAGTTGTTTAGTAGTGTGTGATAAAACTCAGGTGACTTGGCAAGTTTCGAAGTTCGATCGGCAAATCGTTGGAACAATTGTTGTGCTTGTGATGGAGTTGCGTTGAGTGGAAAAAGGTAAACGCGATCGTTGGGGCGGTGGACGGTACGCACACCAATCAGATCTCGTTCATCTCCGAAAACATGAATGATCTCGTAAACCCGATAGAGCCCCTTGATCGGACCGTAGGATTCGCCGACTTCGCGACGGATTTCAATCGAGAGGCAAATGTAATCGGCTGGTTGTTGATTGGTTGATGCCAACTCGAAGCTGAGAAACACATGCGCCAAACCGTCCGTTGGTGCAAAGCGTTGCACCAAAAACCAGACCCGTTGGATACGATCTAGTTCAAACGATTTCGTTGACCAACGAACATCAAAATCTGATTCCGATCGATATTGAGAATGGCGATAGTTCCCGATTTCGACCACGTCGTCGACGATTGAAACGTCAGGAAGCCGTGATTGATCCGCTGCCCAATCGCGATCGAGCGACGGTTGGGCCAACAACGTGACGAGTAGGATGAAACAAGCGGTCGCCGCGATCAGCGCACGATGGACCAATGGGTTCACGTCCGTTAGTGCGTGCCAGATCAGCCACCCATACCAGACTGCCAACGAGAGCGTCGCAAAGATCTGTAACCAAGCTGGGAAAAATGGGAGCCACCAGGTCGCGCCCAGTGCCCAAACGGCGAAGACCAGTACGATCGCCCAGATTGACCATCGAAACAGGTTCGCTCCTATCGAGACAATCTTGGCGCGTATTGATCGAGCGGACTCGGTTGCCGGTCGCTCGTCGGAAAGTTGAGTTCTGGATTGATCGCTCATCAAGTCAGGATGCGTCTCGATGTTAAAACTGTGTAGAATGAGGAATGTTCGCCCAAAGCGGCATTTTGTTTTTTGATTTGAGTCTGTTGAAGCTCATGAGCACATTTTTGATAGCCATCGGTTCCTTCGTGGGATTTATCATTGCTTATCAAACTTATGGGCGTTGGATTGCTCGCAAGATATTCCAGTTGGATCCCGACGCCGAAGTTCCCAGTTGCCAGATGGAGGACGGCGTCGATTTTGTGCCGTCTCGGCTGTCAATTGTTTTCGGTCATCACTTTACCAGTATTGCCGGAACCGGACCGATTGTGGGGCCGGCGATTGCAGTTTTTTGGGGTTGGCTACCGGCTTTGTTGTGGGTTGTTTTTGGCAGCATCTTTATTGGAGCGGTTCATGATTTTGGCGCGCTCGTCGTTAGCTTGCGAAATCGCGGGCAAACCGTTGGTGAAATTGCCGGCCGCATGATTGGCAAGCGTGCGCGTCTGCTTTTTTTGTTGGCTCTTTTTTTTGCTCTCACGGTTGTCCTGGCGATTTTTGGATTGGTCATTGCAGTCATCTTCCAGCAGTACCCGCAAAGCGTTTTGGCGGTTTGGATTTCGCTGCCAATCGCGATCGTATTCGGGATCATGCTGAAACGAAAAAGCAAACATCTGGTTCCGATGTCGATCATTGCATTAACGTTGATCTACCTGGCGATCTTTGTCGGCGCCTACCATTTGCCAATCAGTTTGCCCTATTTTGAGAATCAGATTATTGCTTGGACCGTCATCCTGTTGATCTATTGTGCGATCGCTTCGGTCTTGCCAGTTTCCTGGTTGTTGCAGCCGCGCGACTACATCAACAGTCATCAGTTGTTTTTGGCCCTCGGGTTGTTGGTGCTGGGTTTGGGGGCGGCATCGTTGTCAGGGAAAGCCGACATAGTTGAATCGACGCCAATGATCACGGCTGTCAATGATCTTCCCAGTGGAACACCACCGATCTGGCCTTTCTTGTTTATCACGATTGCTTGCGGCGCCATTAGCGGATTCCATTGTCTCGTCAGTAGTGGAACCAGTAGTAAACAACTTTCATCAGAGTCAGATGCGCAGGCGGTCGGCTATGGCTCGATGTTGCTCGAAGGTGCCTTGGCCGTTGTGGTGATCCTTGCTTGCTGTGCCGGCGTTGGGATGGGCAAGTTTCAATCCACCGAGATTAAACAAGCTGATGGAACCGAGCGAACTGAGTTTCAGCCCGTGACTGACGCCAACAAAGCACCATTGATTGGACGTGCGGCATGGAGAGCCACGTATGGAGTTGGAGGCGGCGGAACATGGGACGATTTCAAGTTGGGCAAAAAAGTTGGTGCGTTTGTAGATGGCGGCGCTAATTTTCTGAGCTCAATCGGGATCCCACTCAAGATGGGCATCGGTATTATTGCGGTCTTGGTCGCCTGTTTTGCCGCCACGACGCTCGACTCCGCAACGCGATTACAACGATACGTCATTCAGGAGTTGGGAACGACTTTGCACGTTCCACCACTGAAGAACATGTATGTAGCGACGCTGGTCGCTGTGGTTTTGGGAGGCATCATCGCAATGATCCCCAATGATAAGGGCGTTAGCGGGGCGGGAGGGCTGCTGTTGTGGCCCCTGTTCGGAGCGACCAATCAACTGCTCGCCGGTTTCGCATTCTTGGTAACCGCATTCTATCTATGGCGACGGAATAAACCGGTTTGGTTTGTCGTGATTCCGATGCTGATCATGATTGTGCTGCCCGGTTGGGCGTTGGTCTGGCAGCTCTTCAATCCAGAGACTGGTTGGTGGTTGAAACAGAAATGGCTGCTCGCCTCGATTGGTTCGATCACGCTCGGCTTGCAGGTTTGGATGGTTGTCGAAGCGATCCTGATTTGGCCCCAAGCCAAAGGTGTTCTTGAGGAGGCACTTCCACCAATGAACGAATCAACCGACGGTTTGGCCGCAAGTGGAGGTCGCTCATGCTAAACAACAACACGGCAGTACATCGTCTTCTTTCGAAAATGAGCACGCTCCTGTTGGCGAGTTTTGTGGCGTGCTTTGCAGGATGTCAACAGAATCCCGTGCCGACCACATCCGTCTCGGTTCAAGTCACAATCGATGATGAACCACTTGCCGATGCACGGGTGGTCATGGTCCCGGGAATCAATGGCGATAACGGCGTCCGCTACCCGATCGCATTTGGATTGACCGACGAACAAGGCAAATGCGTTTTGCAGACCACCGATGGATCGAATCAACTCGCCACATTGCGATACGATGTGTTCGTTTCCAAACCAGTCGAGATGAAGCAATCGCCGCTGGTCATCTATCAAGGGACCGCATTGGAGAAGTTGATCGGCGAAACAGAAATGAGCATGTTTGAACAACATGCCGATGTTGTGCCGATGACCTACAACCGTTTTTCAACGATATCGGTCGACGTCGAAGCGAATCAATTCCCGTTCGAATTGACATTGGAACTTGAGTCCCGATCACCGTGAAGTCGGTCAGTCAACGAGATCAAATGTTTCAGTTTTTCACGACTGCAGACGAACGTCTCGAATTCCTTTTTACCAATCGTCCACTGAACATGATTGAGTTGATCATCGTTGACCTCGGTGAAGACACGGTTTTCCAAAGTCCAGCGTAACTGGTTGGCGTCGCCGCGGACCTCAAAGTACATCCAGACATGACGACGTTCCTGTTCGTGGCCAACCCAACGTATCGATGAGACGGGTCTGGCTTCGTTCTCTCGATTAGTGGCTTGTTTCTCGGAGTCTGAATTGGGCGTCTGAGAATCAGTTTTCGAAGTGTTCGACGATTTCGTTGACGACTTGGCGGCCGTCGTCGACTTTGAAGTGGCCTGGTCTTTGTCCAGATCGGGTTGCTTGTCGGCTGGGACGTCAACCGGTTCGCTGGAGGAATCGGGGCTGGTTTGGGTTACAGCTGGTTTGACCAAGAAACGTTTGGCGATGTAACGTTCCATCATCGCGTCGAGGTTTTTCGTCTTGTCCAAATCGACTGGCTGGGATTCTTGTTTGGTTAAAACCGTTTCGAGATCGGTTGGCCAAACGCAAAGTGCGACTTCGAAGTTACCTGATTTTGGATTGAACGCAATTTCGGTATACGTCACATGGTATGGGTGTGTCGCCGGTTCACCAGCAGCTGCGATGAGATACGCGCTGAGGCAAACGGAGACAAGCACAGCGATTCTTATGACGATCTTTGACGGACGAAACATATGGGCTTGAATCCAATCAACAAATCAACAGACGACTCGACTGGAACTGATGGGCTCAGCTCCAGTGAGTCGGGAATCATATGGCGGACAACTTGACTATCGACCGCTTTTTTCGCGTCGTTCTCGATCGCGAGCGGCACGCATCGGATTGCTTCCACCTCGAAAACCTGAAGACTTGTACAACTCGAATCGTGATTTCGTGATTCGAGGAGGGTAGTAGTTGTCTTCAAGATCCACATCGGCAGTTTCCAGCCGCGGATCCAACGTAAACGATTTCGCTGGTTTATCAGTGACAATCAGTTTGGTGATCGTTTGATTGTTCTTTCGCCAGATTTCTGCTGGGTAGCGGAAATGCTGCTTTGATCCATCTTCAAAAACGACATCGATCAACACGGGCATGACCAATCCACCCTGATTTTCGATTTGAACAAGGTAGTAGTTCCGCTGGTCGGCGAGGATTTTCTTTTCCTCGTCTGAGAGGCTGCTGAAGAATCGCTCGTAAGCTCGACGTTCTTCAGGAGTGACATCCAACTGATCGTACGAGTTGTAAAAATCCTTCAGCTCGGGAAACTCATTGGCTCGTTTGGTGAGCGGCTTGTTTCGTTCTTCGCTTTGAGACTCAGGCCGCGCGTCTCGCTCTTCACGTTGAATCCGTTTTTCAATGTCTGGGTTCGCAGTGCTAACATTGAGTTGTTTGACGTTGGCGATGGCCAAGTCGACGTGTTCATTTGAATAGAACCATCCGCGCCAGAACCAGTCCAAATCGACGCCCGAAGCGTCTTCCATGGTTCGAAAGAAGTCTGCGGGCATTGGTCGCTTGAACTTCCATCGCTGGGCATACTCTTTGAAGGCGAAGTCAAACAGCTCGCGTCCAAGAATGGTCTCTCTCAAAATGTTCAGCGCCGTTGCTGGTTTGGAGTAAGCGTTGGGGCCAAACTGCAGGATCGACTCCGAGTTTGTCATGATCGGAACCTGATTGGTGCTTCGCATATACCGAACGATATTTCTCGGTTCACCCGAACGTGATGGATAGTTTTCTTCCCACTCCTGTTCCGCAAGGTATTGCAGAAACGTGTTGAGCCCTTCATCCATCCAGGTCCACTGACGTTCGTCGGTATTGACGATCATTGGGAAGTAGTTGTGACCGACTTCATGGATGATGACCGAGATGAGACCGTATTTAGTACTTGCCGAGTACGTCCCGTCTGAGTTTGGACGAGGACCGTTGAAGCAGATCATCGGGTACTCCATTCCGCCAACGGGACCGTTGACAGAAATGGCGACGGGATAGGGGTAATCAAACGTGTAACGCGAGTAGACGTTGAGTGTGTGAATGATCGCGTGTGTGGAGTACTTGCTCCACAACGGCTCTCCTTCGTTGGGGTAAAACGACATGGCCATGACTGGGTAGTCGCCTACGTTGTGTTGCATGGCGTCCCAAATGAACTTTCGTGAGGAAGCCCAGGCAAAGTCACGAACTTGATCCGCTTTGAAAATCCAGGTCTTGGTTCCATTGGGGGTGTTGGACTCGTTCTTTTTGGCCTCTTCAGGGGTAACGATGAAGACCGGTTTGTCTGCTGTTTTTGCTTCTTCCATCCGTTCACGTTGAACCTCAGTCAGAACTTGGTCCGGGTTCAAGAGCACGCCAGTCGAAGCCACAATATGATCGTTGGGAGCAGTGATCTGGACAACGTAGTCTCCCATCTCAAGCGTAAACTCGCCACGGCCAAGAAACTGTTTGTGTTGCCAACCGTTGGCGTCTGTGTAGGCACACAATCGCGGGAACCATTGGGCGACTTCGTAAATGTAGTTTCCGTCAGCTTCAAAATACTCACAGCCACTGCGACCACCAATCACTCGAGAGTTGTTGATTTGGTAGTTCCAGTCGACGGCAAATTCGAACGACTGACCCGGAAGTAGCTTGTTTGGCAAATCAACACGCATCATCGTTTTGACGATCGTGAAGTCCAGCTTCTTGTTGGTTTTTGTTGCTTGGCAGCGAGTGATCTTGAAACTGCCGTCAAAGATCTCTTTCGCCAACATTGACTTGGCAGCGCGGAAACTGAGGCGTTCCAGCGAATCCGTGGTTGCGATCAGATTGGCGTCAGAATCAGATTGGTGAATGTTCGCATCGAGTTGCAACCACAAATAGGACAGGGCATCCTTGCTGTTGTTCGTGTAAGTGATCTTTTCTTTGCCAAAGAGCTCTTGAGTTTCATCATTGAGCCGAATGTCGATATCGTAGTCGACTTTTTGTTGCCAGTAAGCGTTTCCTGGAGCACCTGAAGCGGCGCGTGCGGAGTTGGGCGTGGGCAGAATCTCTTCGAGTTGACGAAATTTGTCTTGTTGGTTGAATTTGTCAATTCCAGCAGTTGTTTGAGCGTGGGCTGTAGTGGCCAAAGCAAACGGGGAAACAACAACAAGCAAGGCGGCGAATAAAAACTGGCGCATAGATTGGTTCTAGGTTGATACTCAGGTTGCAGAAGATGGCATCAGGTCGGGTGACTCCCCCGAAACTTGAATGCCGACTCGATAGCTTAGATTCCCATCGTATTTGGCACCTTCAGTTCTTGCAATTCGCAATGCGAGTGAAGGGCCAATAGTTCGGATTTACCGAATGTGAATGTTAGCCGTCCATCAGTCACCGGCCCAATCATCGGTCGACACCCGAATCACTGTAAAATCAACTGATTGGCCGATTCGAGCAATTCGTCCGCCGATCGGAATGCAGCGACGACACCCTGTGGAAGTGACTTCGCTAACTTGTAGGTGTGTTCCTCTTGAAACGGTTTGTGGTCGACGCTGCGGATAAACACGCCCCGTACCCGATCAGGATACTTTCTGCAGATCTTGCGATAGATTCGAGGGTCCTTTTCGCCGGAGTCACCGATCAAGATGAATTCGCGGTCAGGCATCGCCTCGGCCAGCTTTTGAATCTCGACCGCCTTGCCTCGTCGACGAACGATGAAGCGATTGAGAATCTGATCCCGAAGGCGAAAATTACGGAGGTGCATCGTCCCGTGCGGGAATCCAAGTTCCGTATTGATCGCTTTGAGGGCATCGAACAATTGCCAAGGGCTTGAAGAAACGTAATGAAACGCAGCACCCTGAGTTGCCCACTGTTGATAGACTTCAGCCATCCCTTCGATGCTGCGAAACTCACGCAAGAACGTGTTCGCCAACAGTTCACGACGATTGCCGACTTGGGAGTCCTTAATCGTGTCGTCGATGTCCGAAATGACGCTGACACCAAATCGGGGAATGAGAAAAAGTGTTCCGCGGGCCAACGGAATTTCTTTTTCTCGTGAGTGAATGTCGAAAGAAATCGTTCTGGTGCTTTGCCAATCGTCGCTGGCTGACTGTTGCGATAACGCAGCGTCAATTGCACTGGACGGAATAATCATCGTGTCTTCGAACCGACCATTCCGCCGTGTCGGTTTTCGCAAGGGAAACGAACGGCCACCGATCCCGATTGCGATCGGAAGTTTTTTGAATGCGCCAGCCATGAATGGGTGGATGCGTCGCTCAAACATCTCACTTCGCAATTGCTCAGGCGTGGCCTTCATGACATTGCCAAGCATGCGGACCATTAAACGTTGTCGGCGATTGAGCGTGACCGGGGTACGCCAAGCGATACCTGAAAAACTGACGCGCCAGTCATCGTCGTACATGTCGACTGCAGGATATCCAACGGCCGGATACACCGTGATGGCTAGTTGTTTTTCTACAACGTTAATGGCTGGGAACCGTTGAGGTAATTCGGAACGGGATGGCCCACATGAAATGTCCCAATTTCACGCGTGCTTCGATGCCATTAAGTTAGATTGGCGCGAGGACGTGACGCAATACCCATGGATTGAAGTGAATCAATAATTCACAAAAACTACCAAATCGTTGTCAGTAGAGAGGGGTGCGAAGAGCCAGCCAGCTCGATTCAAGGCAATGGTTGAAGCCCTCGCTTTGGAACTGGCCAGCTGGCAACTCAGAATGTTTGCGCAGTATTGTTTTTGCGCAATGGCTTCGAAGAGACATCGCCACTAAAAGTAGCGTTCGGGCGCAAGCCCTTCGGTGGTACTTCCGAGAGGCTCGATTTTCGAGAAACTTGATTGCGAGATTAGTCCAACACCGGCCGGCTCGCGCCGGGTCCGCTACATGTTCTCCAAGTAGCGTTCGGGCGCAACGGTGACGTCCATCAAAAAGTAGCGTCAAGGCGCAGCATTGTTTTTGAGCAGCTTTGTTTGTGCCAATCGGGCGACAATAAACACACGCAATTCCGTCGGATCGTGGAGGTCCAGGAATCGAGTCGCGACAACAACAAAAAAAGCGGGGCAGATGCCCCGCTGAGAATCGTTTGATTTTCGCAGTTCGAAACGGGTTAGTCCCACCACCACTGGCCGTCTTCAAGGCCGTCGAGTGAAACCTGATTGCGAACTTCGTTGATCTTGCCTTTGGTATCCACGGTCATGCGATCATTGTTAAGTGCCACTCCTGCCTGGATACTGACACCACCAGCGATTGGCGACATGAACTGACCTGATTTCCAAACACCGTTAGTCAATGGAGCGACTTGGGTTGGAGCACTGTAAGTTTCGACGGGGTAAGCATCTTCGTCAGCAAAGACGCCAAGGTCCCAGTTGGCCTTCTCGTAGTAATCCATCTTTTTGACGAAGGCAGCGACCACAGACATGTCAATCACGTTTCGAAGTTCGGCCCAGATTGGATCCGACTCGGCCAGCTTGCTGTAATTTTTCGTGAATGACGTGGTAAATGATCGACTGGCTCGGCTCATCTTGCCTTTGCCTTTGCGATCACCTTTGGCATTGATGCTTTCGTCTTCACCGACCAACTTGACACCATCACCAACCAACTCCATGGCGGTTCGGTCAGGGTTGACGTTGACACAGTCGTAATCGGGCTGGAAGAACCAGCGTTGAACTGAGCTTGATGATCCCGGGGTCGCCTTGGAGATGAAACTGGTCACCGGGACGGCAGGACGTGCCAAGCCAATTCCGATCAATTTCATTTCGTAATCGGCTTCAACCATCACGCGTGCAAAGTTGGTTTCCTTGGAAACGCCATCGATTGAAATGACCTGCATGCCTAACGCGTTGCGATACATCTGCATCACTTGTGCTTCAAGACCCGGTCGGAACTGATTGGTTTGAGCAATCTGTTTGTGTGTGTTCCAAAGCCGTGTGATCCCTTCCTGCGTCGGATCGATCGAGCAAGAGATCAGCGAAGGTGAATCGCTTTGTGGGGCGAACGCCCGCAACGCGACAATCAAGTCTTGCAGCTGCAATGTGGCCCGGCCGCTTTGCATGCCAACAACGTAGTTGTCCGCCGTTACAAAGAATCCCTCTGCTGGACCAGCGATAACAATATCGCCCGACTCAGGATAGAAGAAAACGTGTGTGATTTTTGTCATCCCCGCGAGGTACTTCATTTCCGCTGGTACCGGACGACCTTCGGCAACGAGTTTGGCGACTTCCTGCTCAAGACGTGTCAGTGAAATCTTGCGAAACTTCGAAGGTGTTTGAAGGTCTTTGTTGAGCGATTGCTGTGCAGCTGCAAACAGTCGTTGGTTCAGCTGACGAACATTGCCAACGCGAACGCGTGACGAGAGAACACCATCGGCAGAAATTTCAATCCCGCCTAACTGGGAATCTCCAGCGTCTTGTCCATCACCGTTCCCATCATTACCACCACCACCATTGTTGCCGCCGCCTCCGTTGTTGCCGCCGCCACCACCACCGCCGCCGGCTTGGCAAAAGGCTGCCGATTGCGACATTAGCACGAGGCCGACGGCAATCGTCAAAATGGCAATGATTCTTGTAAGTTGACCAAGCATTTGGTTCTCCAGTCAGTCGCTTGATATGTGGGATTCCGTGCCGGTTTTGCCCCAGCGGATCCGCATATTGATTTTTTTGTCCAACTTAATATTAGTTGCGACTTGCGATTCTTACAACAATTTTCGGGGTTTTCAGTGAGTTCCAACTGCCAAACTGGCACAAACCGGGAATTGCCGAATTTGCGGATAAAGCCCAAAAACCGAGACATTCAACCTGTTTTTGGGCGGCTTGCAGAGGTCGGCAACCGCAGGTCTTGGCGAAATTAAACTTTGCGGTTCCACGCCTCAGAGCGGTATTTGGTCTTCAACAGCTCATTCAGTTTCTCAACGGGCCAAACGTAGTCATCGAAAGGTGTCGCTCGCCATTGCCTCGCGATCGACTCTTTCAGCTCACTGGGATCCAAATTCAGCTGTGCCAGGAAGTCACGATGGCTCCGATTGGAGCGATATTCTGGCTGACGAACCGGATTGCCGAGACAGTTGGCAATGAACTCGATATCGAGATTGCAAATCAGTGTGCCGTGGTAAAGCATCCACTCTTTCTTGCACCGCAGGCTGTTACCCGAAACCTTCCGGCCCGCCACAGTCAAGTCGCTTGTCCCACTGACGCTTGCCTTTGCCCCCAGCTGTTCGACTGCCGCACAAATCTGTTTCATCACAAATTCGTGGGCCGCGTCGAGCATCCTGAGTTCCGGTCGTTTTTGGTAGTTGAGCAACACCGCGTACATCAAGCATCCCGGACCTGTGACAATTGATTGGCCGCCACTGCAGCGCCGTACGACAGGAACTTGATGGTCTTTACAAAACGAATGGTTGACTTCCTCGAGAAAGGGAGAGCTTCGCCCGAGCACGACAGCTGGTGATGCTGGTTCCCACAATCGCAGCAACTCAGGGTGTTCGCGACCTTGAGTGGATTCCGACTCAGCAAACTCGAGAATCGCTTCGTCCAGCGCGACATCGACGACCGGATCGCCATGCGTAAAATCAAACCGAATCACCTTCAGCTCCTGCCAAGGTACCGGTTAATTTCTTCGGCAGCGATCTCGACGACTTCCTCAAAGTGCACGAAGATCTGCTGGACTTGCTTCAAGTCAATTTTCTCTGTGGCAGAATCTTCTGCTGAAGCCTCCTGCGAAGCCAAGTCTTCAATTTGGCCGACCAGCTGAGACCCTTGTTCGATGCCCAGGTGACGTAACGCCCCTCTTAAAGAATGCGCACAAAGCCGCGCCTCAGCCATATTACCTGACTCCAGAGCAACGCCGAGGTTTTGAATCAACACGGTTCGATCTTTCAAGAACACTCTTAGGAGTTCCTTCAACAGATGTTGATCGCCGCCGACGGTTTCAAATGCGGTTTCCCAATCAACTTGTTTCACCGATGAAGCAGGTGCAGACTCAGAAACGTTTGAAGTCTTGGTAGGTTGCTTTGACGAACCGACCTTCGTCTCTACCTGTCGTATCGAAGCGCCGGTGTTGGGTGAACGACCGGTTTGCGATTCGATCATCGAGTGCAATTCATTGGCGCGAATCGGTTTTGCCAAGTATTCATCCATGCCAGCAGCAAGACATCGTTTGCGATCAGCAGGACTCGCATGCGCCGTGAGCGCGATGATCGGAACACGGTTTCCCGTCTGAGCTTGAATTCGCCGAATCTGATAGGTGGCGTCAAAGCCATCCATCTCGGGCATCTGGACGTCCATCAAAACCAGATCAAATTCGTTGTCCTCAAATGAAGCCACCGCATCGACGCCGTTATCGACCAGCGTCACTACATGTCCGGCTCTTCGCAACAGTTCTGCAATCAGTCGTTGATTCACCGAATTGTCTTCAGCCACCAAAACACGAAACTCGTCGGAGCTCGTTACGTGTACCGTTGGTTGCTGCGACTTGGGACGCTCCTCTGTGGTTTGCGATTCGTGATCATCGACCGAACGCCGGTGATCATCGATCGCCAAGGCCAACGTGTCCAACAAGTCTTTTCGTTTTGTAGGCTTTGTCAATCTGTGCCGCACGTTGAGCGATTCGCATTCGCGCCCGGTATCACCGGTGTTCGAACCTGTCAGCAAAACGATCGGCGTCTGCGACAGTTGTTCCGCGTCGCGAATCATTCCCGCGAGTGCAAAGCCATTCCCTTCGGCCAACTCAAGCTCGATCAAGGCAACGTCGTAGGGTCGATTTTGACGCTGTTTGGCGATCAACTCGCGGAGTGCATCGGGAGCCCTGGTGGTAACGGTGGCCTGAATGGACTGGCCATTCAATTGACGATGCAAATTTTCTCCGACGACTTCTGTTTGGGTTGCGATCAGAACTCGTGCATCGTCAAACTGAGAAGTTGATTCGGATACTTCGTTTCGATTGGTCGCAACATCGATGCTAAAAAAGAACTCCGTGCCAACGCCAGGTTGGCTTTCTACCAGCAGTTCGCCGCCCATTAACGCGACCAATCGCGAACTGATCGTAAGTCCCAGCCCAGTGCCTCCATACTTTCGCGTCGTTGACGAATCCGCCTGTTCAAATTCAGCAAAAATCCTCTTCTGTTTATCAAAAGGAATTCCGACTCCCGTATCTTTGACGCGGATCGTCATGCACTGCAATGTTTCGTCGCGAACCATCTCGTCGTTTCGCGTGATGGGGTCGCATTCGACATCAACACAAACGTAGCCTGATTCAGTGAACTTAATTGCGTTACTGACCAGATTGACGATGACTTGTCGTAGCCGAACGGCGTCACCAACGATCTCTTCCGGAACGGTTTCGGAAAAATTGAGTACCAGTTCGAGCCCTTGCTCATGGGCACGGAATGCCAGCGAGCGGGTCGTGTCTTCAAAATGCTCTCGCAGCCGAAACCGATGAATGTCCAGTTCAAGCTTTCCTGACTCAATCTTTGAGAAGTCCAGGATGTTATTGATCAACGACAAAAGCGATTCGGCAGATAGATGGATGAGCTCGAGGTGTTCTCGGTCGTTCTTGTCGCGAACGGTATCGAGCATCAGTTCGGTCATCCCGATGATTCCATTCATGGGTGTGCGAATCTCATGGCTGACGTTCGCCAGAAAATCGCTTTTGGCTTTACTTGCCGCTTCAGCAATTTCCTTTGCTTTGCGCAATGCTTCTTCAGCTTTACGTCGGTCAGTAACATCCCAGAACATTCCTTGAATGCCGATTAGCCTGCCATCTTCATCCGTGATGGGAGCCTTGACCAGTTCAACATAAATGCTCTCGCTCCCTTTCGGGTGCAGCTCAATGTCACGAAACGCTTGTCCGGTTTGCAGCACCCAGCGATCGTCGCGTTGGTACTTGGCAGCCAGCTCGGGTGAAAACAAATCGGTGTCCGTTTTGCCGATCAGTTCATCCAGCGAAAGTCCAATCTCGTCGCAATACAGTTGATTCGCAAACGTCACTCGGCCTTGAAGGTCTTTGTGAAATACATTCAGGGGCAAATTCTCAACCAGCGAACGATACTTGGAAGACTCAAATACCGACGCCGGTTCGAGTGACTTCGAACGAGGCTGGGGAGGGCCAACGACAAATGCAAATCGAGTGGACGTGTCGTCGGAAAGACGCACGACGTCGACATGAAGATCTTGCTGGTTCAACGAGTTAGCTCGCGCGAGTCGCATCGGCGAACGGTCGAATTCTGATTCGCGAAGTCGAAGCAGAGCCTTTTGGGTTGGTTCGTCCAGTTGTTGCAGCCAGCGATCGGATGAGGTTGCATCCCACAGTTGCGCTGCCGCTGAGTTTAACCCGAGAAGAGAAAGACCTTCATCGGTTACCCATGCCGGAGTCGGGATCAGTTCCAGCAGGCCTAAATCCAGACGAGTTGACTCGGCCGTAACGGGCTCAAGCTGCGGCGACGATTTCTTCGGCAATGAGTCGCTCATCGGACCCCGGTGGAGAAACGCTCAACGAATGGAGGAACCATTCTATTTTAACGGTACAGATTGCTGAGTCGATTACCGAGGTCCGATTGGCTTGTTAAAAGATTAGATGTCGATGAGTTGAGTCAGTCGACCTATTCGATTGCTGCCAAAGCCGCATCGTAGTTCGGTTCCTGTGCGATTTCAGGAACCAGCTCAGTATACTTAACTGAACCCGTGCCATCGAGAACGACAATGGCTCGTGCCAGCAAGCCTTGAAGCGGTCCGTCGACGATCGCCACGCCGTACTGGTTGCCAAACGCGTCATCGCGAAATGCCGAAAGGTTGGTCACATGTTCGACTTGATTGCTCTCGCAAAATCTTTTTTGAGCAAAAGGAAGATCTTTGGACACATTGACGACAACCGTGTCAGCTTTTTCGCCGGCCTTTTCATTGAACGCCTGAACCGAAAGTGCACAAACGGGCGTGTCAAAGCTTGGGACGATATTAAGAATCACGTTTTTGCCCGCGAAATCTCCCAGCGATGTTTCACTGAGATCGCCTGCGACCAGTTGAAATGCAGGTGCGGCACCGCCAACGCCAGGAAGGTCGCCACTTGTGTTGCACGGATTGCCTTTGAGTGTGATTTCTGCCATGAATCAAAACCGTTGAATTGAGTGAAGTAAATCGAAGCGAAACGGCCCGCCTGCGAAGGAATTCATCGCAACCGGGCCGATTACTGTAACGCACTGCCGCCAAGAACTGAACCGGGGCGGTCGAGATTCGCGTCGATTTATTTCGTCAATGGAAACGTTATTGAAACGCTACTCGACGTCTTCAATGTCCAAGTTGAGTCCGTCATCACTGAGGTCGAATTGTTCTCCCTTAAATTCGAGATACGCCTCATTCTTGGTGATCGTGATGTCGTCATTGACGGTCGCACTGACCACAACCGTGCCGTTGCCATTCTCGCCAGAGACCGGAATTCGCAAGGTTAGATTTTGTCCGTCATTGGTTGTCGCCGGAGGACCTGCTGTGACATCGTCACCAATCTTCTCTTTGACGATGGGATGGTCTTCTGCCATCGACATGCTCTCAAAGGTAAAGTCGAGAATTGGCTTAAACAGGGAGGTGTAGCCCCAATAGGAAGCACCACCGCAAATCAGAATGATAACGAAAAGACAGCCACAACCGCCCATGATCCATTTGCCAGTGTTGGATTCTTTGGGTTGAAATGCAGGTGGCGCTTGTTGGCCATCAGTGAAATTCGGTTGGTTTCCGGTGCTCATGCTTTTTTCCGAATGAATTAGGTTGAACAAAACAAAATTTTAACGGGCCCGAAAGCACGTCGCGAGGGGATCATGGCAGAGAGCAAATTTTTTTCCAAGAGGGACCACTATTTAGGGCTGTCGGTCAGTGGTTCGGCGACTTCACGCTGAATCCATTTCAAACCTAGCGGTGCCGTGGCGTTGCTGGCCGAAAGCGTCGGTTGCAGGTAACGAACTTCCTCCTTGTTACCAGGAATTCGGAATCGATCACCCTTATGCAAAATCGGTTTGACTTCCGTCATCGCTCCAAATTCATAGTTGCCCGCTGCCTGGCAGGGAAACCAGTGTCCCTGACCATCCTGATCAACCAGGTAAAACTCCGGGTAAGTGTGATCCGGGATCCAGACTGCTCGCGCAGGTATCCCTTGGGCTCGGCAAATCGCGATAAACAGTGACGAAAGCTCTTCGCAATCTCCATGCTCGTTGTCGAGTGCTTCCAAACAAGTGCGAATTGTTTTGTCAAACTTGTACTCGACGTTATCCCTTACCCAACGAAAGTTAGTTTCCACTTGATCCCAAGCCGACAACGAATCATCTTTCAGATTGTTGGCGATCTCAATGATCCGCTTGTCTTTACTATCGATATAGGGACTAGGTTTCAAGAAAGTTCTGACTTGCGAAGGTACTTTTTTGGCAAATTGGAAAATGGACGTGTCAGCCGGTGCCTTGATCATCTTCTTCTTGATGCGATACCGAAGGTAGCTAGTTGCCGATGCACCACTCTGTAGTCGGTTGACGCGAAATTCCATCTTCTCTGCCCACTTCGTCTGACTCTTGCGTTTGACTCTTGAGACATTATCCGATTTGAAATCATCTATGATTTCGACTTCCTGTTCCGGCCAGCTCATTGGCACAGGTACGGTTGCCATAATCCCGGACGCGTTACCGCCGGACTGAATCTCCAGACCAAACTCCCAGACTGATTCAAAGACGGGGCCCAGCCGAATGCCGATTGAATCGGTGTCGTCGTTCGACGATTCAGTTTCTTGTGCCCGGATCGAACCAGGGAAGCAGGTAAGCACCAGCAACATCGCCAGCCCAATTGCGTTTGCAATAAGCGACCGCGAGCCGACGGTGTTGAAACGAATCGCACGTTTAACCGGTTCGATAGTTTTCTGGAAGTCCATCGTTTATTGATCCTCTTCGTCAGGTTCCAGTTGCTCGCGAAAGGCACCGAACTTGGGTGCGGCAGTACCGGTGACGGAAATGTGTTCGGCAATGTATTTTTGTCGTTGCTTCTTTTCAGGGACTTTGATGTTGTCCCCTTTTTGCAAAATGATCTTGGGTTCAGCCAGTGAACCGAATTCATAGACTCCGTTAATGTTCGCGGGAAACCAATACGATGCTTTTCCTTCAGCGTCCGTCAACATGAACTCGGCATAGGTAAACTGATTGGCAAACACGATCCTCGCGGGGATTTTGATCGAACGACACATGGCAACGAACAAAAACGCCTTGTCTTCGTTGCAACCTTTTTTGTCTTGAAACGCGGTGACGGCATTTTTTACATCGCCATCTTCGTGCTCCACATTATCGCGAATCCAGTTGTAGATCGCTTCCGCTTTTTCCCAGTCATTCTTCGACTCAGTGACGAGCTTTTTGGTGAAGTTGCGGAGTTTTGAATTGCGATGATTGGCGTATGGGCTAACGCCAAGATGAATCTTGCCCTCCTTGTGATTCGATTTTGGAATCACATAAGGCGACTTGTCTTCTGGCTCAATGATCTCACGAGTTTCGACGGCGACTGTGACTGCGATCGTGATCGGGTTGTTGGCTGGGAGGTTAGGAACTTTTGCGATCATCTGTCGGACGTTGTTCGTCTTTAATTGTCGATAATCGATGATCGTCCGAACTGCATCCGGCAGTTCTTCTTTGTCGAGGGCGACGGTCTGCTCTGGCCAATCGTTTGGGATTGGAAGCGTTACCAAAACGCTTTGTCGTTGTCCTCGCCCGCGAACGACAGCGCCGACTCGCCACTTCGCTTTAACGGGTTCACCAAACGTAACACCGGTGGGTTCAGCAGCTGTGTCGATTAACTTGTCGGATCCCACAGGTTCCTGTCCTCTGGCCACGCAGGCCATGGAGGTCAAGAAGAACAATAGTTGAACTGCCAGTATGATTTTTTTCATGATGCGAAACGAAGGATAGTTGAACCACTATGTCATCGAATGAAGGTCGGGCTGCGATGAAGCAAATCAACCAATGACCGGTTGCATTAGCTGGCATCGACCCTGAACGTGTTTGGTCAAATAGGAACTGATTGACCAAAACCGAGCCGGTTGGGAAAAATACCAGCTCAATCGCGACATGGCTCCATTTTATTTGCTGCGATTTTGCTGGCGGAACAAACCATGCCAGATCTGCAGGTTTTTACGATGACGCAGGACTTCCGGGCAACAGGTTACTTTCGAATCTCCCCGGATTCCGTCATGATACGCACAGTTGAGCGCCCAAGTGCTGTCCATCTTCATTCAGGAGCATCTCGTCGCTTTTTCTCGGCGACAGTTAGTAAGTTCATGGAAACGAAACCAAACCATATCGAACTCAGGTCCCCCAGAGAGATCCGGAAGATGCGGAGAGCTGGTTTAGTCGTCTGGGAAGCTCACCAAGCCGCAGCGCAGATGCTGAAGCCGGGGGTGACAACAGCCGAAATCAACGAAGTGTTTGTCAGTACCTTTGCCAAACATCAAGCGACGTCGTTGTTTCGAGGATACGGTGATCCTCCATTTCCTGCCGAAACCTGTATTTCTGTCAACGAGCAAGTTGTGCATGGCGTGCCAGGCTCACAAGTAATTCAAGAAGGTGATATCGTTTCGTTGGACACCGGTTGCTCCGTGCAAGGATGGTGTGGCGATGCTGCAGTGACGCATGCCATTGGCGATATCGATCCGGAAAGTCGAGAGTTGTTGACCGCAACCAATGATGTTTTAAATCTGGCGATCGAATGGATGGACCGTGTCACGACATGGTATGAGATTGCCGAAGTGATGCAGGAGTTCATTCTTGATAAAGGTTACTCAATCGTCCGTGAACTGACGGGGCATGGAATTGGTCGCGTGTTGCATGAGCCGCCCAGCGTCCCTAATTACTTGCCAGAAAATGACAACTCGTTGGCTAATTTTGACATTCGCCCGGGGCTGGTGATCGCGGTTGAGCCGATGGTCAATTTGGGGACCCAAGAGATTGAATGCCTTGATGATGAATGGACAGTCGTGACCGCTGACAGAAAAAACAGCGCACACTTTGAGCACACGATCGCGATTACTCGAGAGGGGCCGATCCGTTTGACAGGACCGCCTGACGAAGAAGAGCTGGCTCAAATGGAACCTTGGCTACACGATTCTTCGAAATGGATTCGTTGGTGATTCGATATTGAACGACTGTTATCACTCATACAGTCGGACGAGGCGATAATAATCAATCGCTGGGAAACGAAAAGTTGCTTGCGGACGTTAGCCATGGCCTACGTTTCTCCGCCGTGACGCAGTCATTGTTGACCCGCTCTGATTTGTCGCCCCAGAAATCGCCATGACCCAAAAATTCATTGCAGTCCTGCTTGCAGGTCTTGCCGCCGCCTTCGTTACTTCAAACGTATCCGCCGATCTGGTTTGGACAGTGGACGACCGTCTGCGCGAATCAGAATCTGATTCGGAGAACTGGTTTCCCTCCAATGACCCAAGCCGATGGAGTCAGATGTCAGATCCACTTGAGCTTGAGAACTTGAGCCCAAAGACGGAGAACCAATCCGCGGATTACGATTCACCTTTTGAGTCGAATCATCGATCCATCGCAGCTTACTTGGAAGAACATCAACACTCCATCAAATTGGCCGACGAAGTTGCCGTAATTGGGGCCAGCAAGCCGATGGTTTTTTCAGCAAATGAAGATGTGCCCGATTCACTCAATGGGATGGGTGTGCAAATCCTGTTTTCGGCGATCCCTGAACCGAGCTCATTCGCCATGTGTTCCATCGTCGCCGTTGCGCTACTCAGACGCCGTCGCAGTCGCTTTTTTGACTGATAAGCCAGCATCGAAGTATTGGACAAGCGGTTACAGCCAGAATGGAGCCGGCAGCAGAAACACGTGATTCTCGAAGAGGCTAAGTGCGCCGTGCCAGCTCACGTATCTTGTTCCCACAAAGATCATCACGAACGCAAAGCTGATTGGGAAGGTCGCCAAAACCATCGGGTATCGAATGAACCACCAGCTCTTGTTTTCCTTTCGATTGGCCCGTCGATAGGCCAATCCGACGGCGACTTTTGCAGGCCAGCTGAAGACGACGAACACCAAACTCAACGTCCATAATAGTTCAGACGGAATGCTCTCAATTTTTAGCAAGAACAGCGGCAGGGCGAGAATCAGCATCAACAACAGCGCGATCACGTGAGCGATCGGAGCACGACCGAAGTTCTTGTAGACTCGCCATGGTTCAAAAAAGTTTCTGAACTTTCCGTCTCGCGCAAAGTGGGCTTGAATAAACGGAAGGCCTGCAAAGATCGGAATCGCAAACAACAAGCCAAAAATGAAGGTCACCCCTGCAGCGGCACCTTCGACAAAAGACGAAATTACCAACAAGCTGGTTGGCAAGAACAGCCACATCAACGAACCAAAGAAACCTTTTGCACCCAACGAAAAGTAGTAGCCCGGTCGGAGTGAATTGACAAAGTTCCACATCCGATCTCGAAGTTCAACGTAAAGATTGCCTTGTCGAATTCGTTTCCAAACGATCGCAGGCAGAAACCAATCTCCAATCGGTTTGGCACTGCAAATGTCATCCGCAAGGCTGGGAGAAATCCAGCCGCAAAAGAAGTTCAAGATCCTTCGAAAGAGAATAGATCCTGCTAAACGCCGAAGGGCCCAAATGGAAAACGAAACCGGTGCAACCAGTGGCCAGAAAAAGTATCGGAGCTTGCCACCGCAAATCAAAGCAGCGGCAATGTGGGCCAGCGTCAGTACAACCAATGCGACTTGAAAAAAGCGAATGGTTGACGTCTGGTTCGATAACGGATCAATCAAATAGGCATCGAACCAAAGCTGGGAGACGATTCGGATCGGGAACAAGCACAACCAAATGCCGAGGACGATTCCACCAACAACCGTTGCTTTGCGGAGTCCCACCATCGCGTCGCGCAGTTTTTCACCCCGCGCCAACCGCCCACTGACCTCCAACAGATAGCCAAAGCTGAGAAACTGGACAATCGGAATGCTCGCTGTCACCGCCAGCAACATGATCACGCTGGCAATCCCAAACAGATGTGACGTAAAGGTGCCAATCGCATCACCACATCGAAACACCCAACTGCGCGATGACGTGTTCCCCGCCGTTCGGTGTGCTTCATGTTCGTCATCAACTCCGTCAGCGAACGTTTCGGTGACGGGGGCTGCGTGAGACGAATCGGTCAATGGTTCCGCTTGAACGACCTCGGGACCGATGAAATGAGTTGCCGGTGCGGGCTCAACCAATTCAGCAACGACGATCTCGGCGTTTGCCATCGGATCGTTCATTTGAGGCGGTTGGGACGAATTCGTCGGATCGGACGTCATGTTGCAGCATCGATAATTGGGACAGCGTGAAACA
This sequence comes from Planctomycetota bacterium, assembly GCA_038534355.1. Lineage (GTDB taxonomy): Bacteria > Planctomycetota > Planctomycetia > Pirellulales > Pirellulaceae > Mariniblastus. The sequence goes on along the minus strand of JBCAWX010000001.1, from coordinate 38,535 downwards.
ATTCCGCTTTGCTATCGGTAAAACTTTGTATTGGCGATAAAAGTTTCAAAATTGCCTGTCGCAGGTAAACAAATACCAATAAGCCATATTCGCTGACGAAGACGACTTATTGAATTAATTTTGGTGGATCGCATGAACAAATCGACCTGGATCAGAGATGCATTTTTCATCGCCGTCGTTGCGGGGGTGGTCTTGAGTATCGGTTACTCATTGATGTCATCCGATCGGATCGAGATGCCTGAAAACTATGCTCCCAATAGTCAGCATCGACAACAGATCGAAGACGTGGTCGCGCGGGTTGATCTTGCGTTTCGGGACATGTGGGAGGAAGCAGATGTAGAGCCGGCAGAGCATGCCGATCCGCTGACGATTGCTCGGCGTCTGGGACTCGGGTTAGCCGGAACGATTCCATCTCTGGAAGAGATTCGCGTGATGGAATCACTGCCAGAAGAGGATCGCGTTTACTGGTGGGTGACACGTTTGCTTCAGGATGAACGAACCGGTGACCACATCGCCGAAAGGTACATGCGGGCACTTGTCGGTGTGGAGGATGGCCCCTTTCTGATTTTTCGTCGTCGACGCTTTCGCAGCTGGATGGCGGAACGATTTTTAGAACAGGAACCATACGACAAACTGGTTCGTCAAATCTTGACGGACGAAGGGATTTGGACCGATACGCCTTCGGTCAACTTTTACACGCGAGCGGTGTCTGAGGACAATGGAGAACAGCCGGATCCGATTCTGTTGGCTGGTCGAACGTCTCGAGCTTTTCTGGGAATGCGAATTGATTGTCTCCAATGTCACGATGATTTTTTGGGCAACATCGATTTAGGGTCAGCGTCAGAACCGCGCGGTGGCATGCAAACCGATTTTCATTCACTCGCTGCATTCTTTGCTCAAACAGAAAACTCTGTCCTGGGTATTCGTGACAATCCAGAACGCGGCCCTTACATGTACAAACTGCTCGATGAGAACGAAGAATCGGAAATCGAGGCTCAGGTTCCATTTTTGAATGAACTGGATGATGGCCAAGGCAACCTTCGAGGGCGACTCGCGAGGTGGGTGACTCACGAAGACAATCGTCCGTTTGCACGAGCAGCAGTCAACCGGATGTGGGCCATCATGACCGGGCGTGCGTTGCTCCAACCTGTCGACGACATTCCGATCGATGGTCCGTTTCCACCTGCAATGGAAGTGTTGGCTGATGATTTTGTGCATCACAATTTTGATCTGCATCGATTGATCCATGTGATTTCCCAGACGCGTGCCTATCAGCTTGCCAGCACGCATCGGGATGAAGTCACGCAAGAGCATGTGTCGAATTGGGCCGTATATCCCATGGTCCGTTTGCGTCCCGATCAGGCTGCGGGTGCGATTGCCCAGTCGACTCAATTCTCAACGATCGACAAGACCGCTCATATCCTCACGCGGCTGACGAAGTTTGGCCAAGAGAATGATTTCATTCAACGCTTTGGGGACCCCGGAGAAGACGAGTTCGAAGATCGTGGCGAAACCGTTACCCAACGTTTGTTGATGCTCAATGGCAATATGATTTCGGAACGACTCAAGTCGGTACTAAGTTCATGTTCTTTACTGAGTCAATTGTCGCCAAACGCAGAAACGACCGTGGAAACCGTCTATTTGGCCACGCTTTCAAGACGACCGAATCAAGATGAAAAAGAGCGGTTCATTGCTGTCGTCGAGGACAAGTTTGGCAATGATCGCAAACGGGAAGTTCTGGACATCTATTGGTCGTTGATCAACAGTGCCGAGTTTCGCTGGAACCATTGACGGTTGTCGATGACCGCCTGAACATTAACTATCTTTTGCAAATCCTTCAACTGACTGACAATCCAATGACACAGGCAAATGAAGATCACAGCTGCGGCAGTATCAGCCACTGGAACCGCAGAACCCTGCTCAAGTTGGCCGGGCTGAGCGGACTGAGCTGGTTGACGCCACTGGCAACACGGCTCGCTCGCGCCGAGGAATCGAATCGTCGGGCAAAAGCCAAAGCACTGATCGTCCTTTGGCTTGAAGGTGCACCGAGCCAATTGGAGACGTTTGACCCTCACCCGAATACCGATATCGCGGCTGGAAGCAAAGCACGAAAAACAAAAGCGAAGAATATTTTGCTCGGCGAAGGTTTGGAACAAACCGCCGAACAGATGGATTCAATTTCGATCGTCCGCGCGATTACGTCCAAAGAAGGTGACCACGAGCGAGCGATCTACAATGTGAAAACTGGCTTTCGTCCTGACCCGACACTGGTTCATCCTGCCGTTGGAAGTGTAATCTGTCATCAAATCAAAGACGAACGAGAACAGGTTGTCGATATACCTCGTCACATCTCGATTCTGCCGGGCGGATTTCCATCGCGAGGTGGTTACCTCGGAGATCAATTCGATGCGTTCAAAGTGTTTGATCCGATTCAGCCCATCCCAGACGTTGCCGCACGCGTCGAGAAACAGCGGCAACTCGAGCGAATCAACAAACTCAAGTTTGCCGACGAACAGTTTCTGAAGAAGCGTCGCAATAACAAAGTGGTCGGGCAGTCTTTACAGAACTCCAATCTCGAGGCCGCCTTGGAGATGATGTCTTCGGATCAGCTCAGTGCATTTGATATCTCCAGTATTCCAAGAGCAGAACGACTGGCCTTCGGTGACACGCCGTTTGGTCGAAGTTGCCTCGCCGCGATTGGACTGATCGAAGCCGGCGTGCGTTGCGTTGAAATCACGCTTGGCGGCTGGGACACTCACGCAAACAACCATGCCCTGCAGGCAGGCAGAATTGACATCCTTGACCCTGCCTTCGCCCGTTTGGTCGCAGAACTGAAGAAGCGAGATATGCTGGATTCAACCCTGGTGGTTTGCGGTGGCGAGTTTGGACGAACACCCTGGATCAATGCTGTCGGCGGACGCGATCATTGGCCTCACGGTTTCTCCATCGCTCTTGCCGGTGGCGGCATACAGGGCGGACGAGTGATTGGTGAAACTTCGCCGAATCCCAAAAAGGGTTCCAAGCGTCCGACTGATGATCTGAAAGACGCGCGACCGATCGAAGACATCCATGCGACGGTATTCAAGACGCTTGGAATTGACTTCGAACAAGAGCTTGACACGCCAATCGGACGGCCCATGGCAGTCTGCCAGGGAAAACCGATTTCCCAGTTGCTCGACGGTTAGTGTTGAATCGCGAATTCGAGACGATCACTCGCCCACTTTTACAAAGCCGTTACCTGCTGGTCTTGCTTTTGAGCCGGCAAAGTCGAAGATGCTATTTCCGTCAGGTTTTCTTAATACGCACAATCTTTTTGCAATACGGACGAAATAAAGTCCATCTTAAGAGTAGATGTAATTCTGGGTATTTGCGGTAATCGTCGTTTTCGTGTCTACGATTTCATTCAAAACGCCGTTTAGAAGACAGCGAATACTGCTAAACTAGCGACGGCTTCTGATACCACTCCGCAGACGTTTACTATGTCAGACTTTGACCCATACCTAAAATGGCTCGGAATTCGTGAAACGAATCGGCCAATCAATCACTACCGACTCCTAGGATTGGACCTTTTTGAGTCAGATCCCGATGTGATCTCGATGGCGGCCGATCGCCAGATGGCACACATTCGGACATATCAAAATGGTCCCCATGGCGAAGTGTCTCAAAAGATCCTCAACGAGCTTGCACGAGCGCGTCGATGCTTGCTCGTGCCTGAGCAGAAAGACCAGTACGATCAGGATCTTCGACTCGCCTCAGTCCGCGTCGACGTCAACACAAGTAAGCCCAGCTCAAACGCTGCGCCCACAGCTCAACCCGCGGCGGCACAATCGACTTTCGATGTCAATGTTACAACGCCCAAGGTGGTTGCCGATCCAAATGCCCGTGAGAAGACGAAGGGCCGTGAAAAGAAACAACTGATGTGGAGCATCGTCGGTTGGATCTCTGGCGGTGTCGCCGCTGTCGGCGTTAGTGCCTATTTGATTGGCTCTGGCATTTTGCCGATGGGTGGAAACAACACAGAGGATCCTGGCAACACTCAAGTTGCTGCCCAGGGTAACAATCCAGATAAAAAACTGGTGACTGAACCGGCGAATATCGAACCGAACGGTTCCACGAACAATCCATCAACTTCCAACGACAATACAAATACGTTCTCCGACGATTTGCCGCCAACCATCGACAATGGAACGGCGATCGCACCTCCGATCGATGACAGTGACACCAATGTTGATCCAGATGGGAACTCGACTCCAGACGTCAATCTCGCCGACACAGGTTTGACACCGATTGATCATGTGGCCGCCGATATCGTTTCGATCGATGGTCCGATCATGCCGGCAGATGGAGAATGGACGCTCGGCAATTCGTCGAACTATCCAGTTGACACGGATCAGTTGCTCCCGCTTTTGGAACGACTCGACAGCCTGAAAGAGAGTGAGTCGGTACTGGAAGGGCCGCACTCAAGTGTCGTTGAATCTCAAACGTATCGGCGAGATATCCCGGAAACTACGAGTCTCCTGATCGGCATGCGGGTTTGGATCAACCAGCAGTCGGTCGTTACAGCCATGCAGGGAATCTATTTGAATCCAGACGGTGTCATTGCCGGGCAACGATATGGAACCGATTCGCGTTTCTATCGCGACTTCATCGCCAAGCCTGGTTATGCAGTTTCCGGGCTGAGTATCTCGGCGGTTGCACCAGTGCAAAACGTTGCCCTACATTTTTCAAAATTGACTTCCACGGGTTTTGATCCAAACGAGAAATACACGTCGGAACGAATTGGGGTCACTCGTGGGCCACTACTGACGATCGTGCCCGCTGCTGTTTTGAACCCTGTCATCGGGCTGCAGTTTGGCGTCCACCGATTTGAAGAATATAAGAAAAAGGAAATGGTCGCATCCGTCTCACTGCTGGGAGTCGGCACATCGACCGATGTCGCAGCGACCGACAATATGGATGAAGATCCTTTCAAGCCAGACGTTCCAACTGACAATGGCACCAGCTCGCCTACCGCTGCCAGTCCAATCAGCTCGAAGACTCCCATTCCCAACTCGTTGGATCAGTCGAACGCCAAGGAGCGGCTCAAAGAAGACTACCAACGAGATTTGGATCGAATCGCGCGTGAGCGAGACGCGACGAACCGATATCGGCTAATCGTTCGGGTTTGCGATTTGATGCGTGATCGCGCTCGAGTGACCAACGATACGACCGAGAAATTTGTGCTGTTGAATCAAGTGATCGAGTTGTCGGCAGGGGTCGGTGAAGCTGGCCGGGTCGTTGACGCATTAAGAATGGTCGATCTCGACTTTGATATTGACTATTGGGAGAAGGTACTCGCAGCGCTGGAATTAACCGCACCCAATGTCAGTGACAGCAATCGACAAGTCGTTTTCAAAGACACGATTGATCAACTCGTTTTCGATGCCGTCGACACACAGGAGTTTGACATTGCCGATGAGCTGGTCACCCGCGCCAATAAAGCGGCCGCCGGCAATGCTGTTTTGCGAGCCTGGTACAAACAACAATCGGAAGATGTCGACGAATTAAAGAAGATTCACAAGCTCTACAAAGAAGCCCTTTTGACTTTGGAGACCTCCGCTGACGACGCCAAAGCGAACCTTGCGGTTGGAGATTATCTTTTCCTCTACGGAGAAGATGGATCGGCGTATCCTTATTGGGCCAAGTCATCCAACATTGCGATGACCAAAGTAGCCAGTGCCGAGACAGAAGCTGATCGAAACACGGCTGAAGGTGTTCTCGATTTAGCGGAAGCCTGGAAGCGGGTCGGACGGGGCAAGAAGACGATCAAACGGACCAAGGCACTACGCAACGCGTACGACTATTATTCGTCCGCCATTCAGTTGTTGGAGGGTTCCAAGCGAGAGAAGGTGGTCGAAGAACGCGACGAGTTGGAACAACTGCTCAGCAATCGCTCCAACCTCGATCCAATGTTCGAATAACGAAGAATCGTTTTCGAGATGTTTTGCGAACTGGTGATTGAAGCTCAGCCAACCAGCACATCGGCCATTTGGTTCGAAAACAGATAGTGACCAACAAACCACTCTTGACCGCCACGGTAACCAAACAGTTCGCTGCAGGCCAAATAGAACATCCGCCAACGGTTAAACCAGCGGACGGCTTCCGCTTCACCATAGGTTGACTTCAGGACCTGCATAATCTGGGCTCGATTGGCGTCCATGTTGGCCAACCATGCCTCGCATGTCATTTGGTAATGTTGACCGTTCCAGTCCCATTGTTGTTCCAACGTAAGATCGTCCTGATAGTTGGAGAAAAGGTCTCTTCCGGGCATGATACCGCCCGAGAAAAAGTAGCGACTCATCCAGTCGCTTTTGCCGTCGTCTTGAAACTTGTAAGTCAATTCGCGATGGCAGAAGACATGCACGAACATCTTGCCTTCAGGATGCAACCAGCGACCAATTCGTTGAAACAACTGTCGGTGATTGCGAACGTGCTCAAACATTTCAACGGAGACAACACGATCCGCAGTTCCGTCAAACTCAAAGTCATTGATGTCACAAGTGACCACATTCAGATTGGTACCGATCCCGCGTTCTCTTGCTCGGTTGAGGATAAACTCTCGTTGCGATGCCGAGTTGGAAACTGCCGTGATGGTTGAATTTGGGAATTGCTCGGCCATCCACAACGTCAACGAACCCCAGCCGCAACCTAGCTCAAGGATCTCCATCCCGTCTTTGATTTCCGCTCGGGAACACGTTTGTTGCAATGCCGACTCCTCGGCCTGATCGAGGTCATTGACCCCTTCGGGCCAATAGCAACTGGAATACTTGAGGCGTTTACCCAGCGTCAACCGGAACAACTCGGAGGGAACTTCATAGTGTTGTTCGTTGGCCTTTTCGGGGACCAACGCAACGGGGCCGGCAGAGAATTCTTCGATCAGCTGATTCAGGTACCTGGCGTTCCCTTGGTCATTTCCCTGGTCGACGGTCGCAAGTCGCTTCTTTAATAGCTGACGAATCCCGATACGCACCAATGCGTCTGGCATCCAGCCACGCTCTGTCCAGTCAATGAATCTTGCGATCACGATGTCACCTCTGTTTTGGGAAACCATGGGAAAAACGCATTCGTGGTACGTTGATATTGTCGATATTTTTCGCCGCGCGATTTGACTGCCTGTTTTTCAGATGTGGGGATACCAGTTACTTTCGCGAGGAAGTACCACATCATGAAAGGGACAACGATCGTCAACCAGCCGATGGGGACCACGATCACAAACGCAACGTAAGTCCACCAGTGAAGCCACTCAAAGAAGTAGTTTGGGTGACGCGAATACCGCCACAATCCCACTCTGCAGACTTCACCCTTGTTACTCGGATCCTTTTTGAATTCGGCAAGCTGATGGTCTGCGACGGCCTCACCGACAATCGCGACCGTCCAAATCAGGGTCGCCACATAGTCCAGCCAAAACCAATCGTGCTGGAGACCTGCAATCAACAACATTGGCAAAGCGAACAGGTACGCACCGAGTGCCTGCATTTGATAGAACCGAAACATTCTCCACTGGGCCGCATCACCCCATTCGCTTTTCAATTGCGAATAGCGTTCATCTTCCGGATGCGATCGCCAACGAAGATAGAGATAGAAGCTCAGTCTGGCCGCCCAAATGAACAACAGGATCGAAGCGATCCAGCGTCTCGTTGGGTTGCCATCGCCTAGCCAGCAGAATATTGCGCCTACCAAAGCCACGGACATTCCCCAGCCAACATCGACGACGGCCGCGTTGTTGATTCTGGATTGCAATACCCAGAACAACGAAAAATAAACGACCATGATGGCCAGTCCGATCAATGCGATGATCCAATAATCCAAAGTCCGACCTAACGATTCAATGTGAGAAACGACAATCTACAACAGCGGTGCCGGACGATAACCGTGCAAACCGTTCACCTGTAACAGTCATGTATCCGTTAGTTTCCCGGAATTGGATTCAGTTCCAAGGCAAATTCGTCAGATCGACGTTGCCGCCGCCAATGATGACACCCACATGAGCCGGCGGAGAATCCATCGAGCCAATTTTTTCCTTGAGTGCAGCCAAGACGACAGCACAGCTTGGTTCAATGATCAATTTGGATCGTTCCCAGATGAACTGCATCATGCGCGTTGTTTGTTTATCGTCGGCCAACAAAATTTCGTCGACTCGATCCCGAATAAAGGGCCACGTCAAATCACCAAGACTGGTTCGTAAGCCATCACAAATCGTTTCAGGGTTGGTCTGTGGAACCCATTCGCCCTTGAGTTTCGATTCATGTGCGTCGGCCGCACCCGTCGGTTCGACGCCCCAGATCGGGAGCTTCGGCTGCACTCCATCGACCGCTACACAAGTTCCGGACATCAATCCACCGCCACCGATCGGCGAAACCATCACGTCGAGGTAGGGAACTTGTTTCATAAACTCAAGTGCACACGTTCCTTGGCCGGCGATGATATCCGGATGGTTGAATGGCGGAATCATGGTCGCGCCAGTGGCTTGTTGGATCTCAACGGACACCTTTTCTCGATCCGCCAACGTTGGCAAGCACTCGGTGATGGCACCGCCGTAAGAACGAACCGCAGCTTTCTTGACCTCGGTCGAGTTCGATGGCATCACGATGTGAGCGGTGCAGCCAACGCGTTGTGACGCGGCTGCAATGGCGCCCGCATGATTGCCCGAACTGTGTGTTACGACGCCTGCGATTCGTTGGTCAGGTGTCATCCGCATCACTGCGTTGCTGGCCCCTCGATACTTAAACGCGCCCGTTTTTTGGAAGTTTTCGCATTTCATAAAGATGCGAGTTCCGATCAAACGGTCCAGCGATTCGCATGTGAAGACGGGCGTCTTGTGAATCACCGTGGCAATTCGCTGGCTCGCTGCCACGACATCTTGGAACGATACCGCGTAACGTTCAGAGCGTTCGTTTTTAGTGGTTTGCATCTTATTTGAGACATCTGTGGAAAGACGTTGCTGTCGCGATATGGTAACATGTACGTGTCACACTCTGCAGCTGCAAACAGACTCAATGGATAACGAAAAAAAGAAGGGCGAATTCTGGGACGAAGAAGGTCGTCCTCAGAGAAAACGTCGGTCGCGAAGTTCGATCAAGTCGATCATGTTGTTCACCGCCGTCGCCGCGGCTACCGCAGTTTGCATCAGTCAACTGGTTCGCGGTATTGCCAGTGACGGTGAAGGGTCGGCGATGGGGCAGTTTGCGATTATCAATGCCATGATGCCAACCATGTTTTTGGTTTTAGCTTATTGGTTTTTCAAAATCTTTGGGCGATTCATGGACTAGGTGATCGTTCGATCTCAGAGTTGCACCCTGACGGTTTCACGACACTCATCAGAGTTTCAATGACTTCTTGAGATGAAGTGGTCTTCAGTTCGATTTGACGCGACAGCATGGCACCATCCGCGCGCAGATAACGAAAAGTACCGGCGCGATCAGACAACGTTGCTGGAATCAACAAATTCGCATTCGCAAGTTGGCCATGGCCAATTTCAATCACCTGCAGCTGATCCAAAACTTCTCGCGTCGATTCATCCGTTGCCAGTTTGTAGTCTGGCGTCGTAAAGACAATGACGGTGTCGCATTGTTGTCGGTCCAACAACTGTTTGGCGGAATGCTCGTTCTGTTGATACCTTGGAAAGCCACGCCGTAAATCGATCGCACAAGGGAAGCCGCCAAATGCGGTCAAGCAATACTCGGCGCCGGTCTGGTTGGTGTCACCTAACGAAACCGCAAATACGGGAAGCTCTCGGTTTAACTCATCGATCAGCAAGCCCAAGCTTTCTGACTCAAGATCCAACTCTGCATCCGCTCCATCGGCTGCGTGAGGGAGCAGCCAGGCGACATTGGATGCGGATTCCAAACAGGACACAATTTGGGTTGCGGTTTCAATCAACCGGTCATCAAAGCGGTTGGAATCAAAGGGGCGATTGGAATTCATCGCGCGGATGATGGCGATCAGGTCGTTCGAATGGCGACGATCAACGGTGATCGCTGCCTCAGCCAACAAAGACGTTTTGGATGGGTGCTGACCAACAACGACCAATTTCCTCGACGGAACCGTTGCGTCATTCAAAATCTCAAAAGCTTCCGGGTGTTCGGTTGCAGGATCAGAAAACCAACAAACCAACAGGTCGGAGCGACGACGGATTTCACCCCAAGACGCAGTCACTTTGCCGTTTTTTTGCATCGCGAAAACCTTGCCGCGATGGTGATTGGGTAATGAGTGGTCAATCGTCGCCCGAGTGACATCGGCCAATTGCAACGCAGCCACTTGAGAGTCCATGTCCAGTTGATCAAGTCCAAACATCAACAACGCTTCACTGTCGGCGATGATCTGAGCCGCTGCATGGATCGATTGGTTGAGTTCAGTATTCACGGACGCTCTGATTCAATTCAATTCGAACTTAGGTAACAAGGACTTCTTACGTCCATTGATTGATGATGGTTCGACCTGCCGCGAAACCGAGTTGTTCAATGCCATGGAGCAACGCCGTTAATTCTTCAGTTTGCCAATCGGTCACGGGGAACCACTGGTCGGCCGGAGGGAGCTCAGGAACCATGACTTTAATCATAGCGTCGACGTAGTGTTCCATGTTTTCGCCAGTCGTCGCAGAGACGGGAATCGCATTGGAAAAGGTCTGGGCCAGCGATTGCGGATCTTCGATCAGGTCGATTTTATTGAGAACGACAAGATGTGGGGCAGCGGCGGCGATGCTGTTTTTCGCAGTTGAATCAAGTGGGCTGGAGGCGTCCAAAACGGCGATTCGTAAGTCGGCTCGGTCGATTTCCTGTTTGGCTTTTTCGATTCCGATCGATTCGATGACGTCGCCGGAATTTCGAAGCCCAGCGGTATCTTTGAATTCAACAGGCCAACCGCCGATCGCCGTTTTCTGAGTAACGATGTCCCTGGTTGTCCCCGCTTTCGCGTTGACGATCGCTCGTTGAAATCCGACGATTTGATTCACCAAGCTGCTTTTGCCGACATTGGGTTGTCCAAAAAGCACAATCGATCTTGGTTGGGTCAGGTGACGGCCAAATTTGCTCCAGCTCAGTATTGAGCGAATGTGAGCCAGCAGCGCCTCAACTGATTTTGCCTCAGGCGCGTCATCGCTGTTCAAAATGGATTCACGCAGGGACGCGATCACGTTGTCTTGAATGTTCATCAGGCGGGCAATGATCCGCGCAGTTTTTTGAGTCACCGTTCGAGAAAGTGCATCGATGGTTTCGGCTGGCCAGCGACCGAGTGCCTGGTGTTGAAACTGCTCAGCGGTGACCACTTGGACGCCCTGAGACCGCAAAGAGTCCAGAACTGACTCAATCGCCAAATTCCCGCCATGGCAATGGACCTCGATGCTACCGTCATCACAGCGAACGACGACCAGATCTTCGTTGCTGGAGTTCCATCGCCCATAAACGAGCTTCCTCTGGATCATGGAAAAGGGTTTGGCTGCCATCGGAGAAAACAGCAGGTCGAGTCGTTGTTCAAACGTTTGGATTTCGACTGGACGGATCCCCACGACCGCAACAGCTGAGCGGCCGGCGGGCGTTAAAGGTGCTGCCACCGCAATGGTTGGGTTGGATTGATTCAAGGGTCCCTCGGATTGTCAGATTCTGAGAGCATGCTGGCTTTAGCAACACCGTGCAATACAAGGTTTGCATTGACGACCAATTGGCGGCAGCCTGTATTGGCTCGGATCAACTTTCGTAACGAAATCTGATTCACTGCTTGACATGCCTGATCAAGTTCCTGCCATCCGCCTCCGGTGGCGAAGATCACGACCCCGTGTTCAGTTTTGACCTGCCGACAAAGAGTCGTCAGCAAATGCGTCAGTCCACCGATCTGTGATTGGTAGGTGCCGACCAAGATCGCGTCCAGCGTGCTGCGACCAATCGATGTTGAGTGGATCGGTGCGCGTCGCTGTTGTTCAAGTTCGGTGAGGCGTTGTTGGCGGGATGCGAACGAGAGGTTAGGAAGCGCTGCTGTTTGATGTTCCAGTTGGCTAAACTGAGAGTCCGCACCAAGATAGATATTCCCTCCTCGGAATGTTCCTTGTTCGTCGACCCAGTCGACAGTGACCGCGGTTCCGGCATCGACGACAACTAACGCGGGTTTGTCAAAGCCGAGGTCCTTGGACAAGTCCCATGCGCCCAGAGCCGCCAAAAGTCGATCTCTGCCGACGCGATCCGGCTCCGCAGTGTCGTTGGTGATCGGGATGTCATTGAGTTGCTGCGTTGCATCTGCTGGACGATGCTCGTTGATCCACTGAATCAATGAAGCCTGTTTCTCGGGGTGGACGCTTGAAAAAAACCAAGTTGCAGTTTGGCTGTCAAACGTCTGGCAGAACTGGTCAAACGATTCGATATCGATCGCTTCGCCAAACCAACGCCGGGATGAGCCGACCTTCAGATTGCCTTGGCGGTGATCAAACGGTGCCAGTTTGGTGGCACTGTTACCGATATCAACGGCGACTAGCTGCATGTTTGAAACTCACGTAGCACCTGGGCGATTTTGTGGATCAACGGTTGAAGTCCATCACCGGTAACTGCCGAGACGCTAAGGACCTCTTTCCCAGTGGCCTCGCGTAATCGATCTGTGGTTTCGGCAGCAGAGGGTAGTTCTGATTTGGTGCAGACAATGATCTCCGGGCGGTCTTTGAGAGCTGGATTGTACTGTTCCAGTTCGTTTCGAATCGCGATGTAGTTGTCGACTGGATCCGTTTGGTCCATCGGATCCGGTTCGATCAGATGGACGAGAATTCCGGCGCGTTCGATGTGTTTGAGAAAGTCGTGCCCTAATCCAACACCCTCGCTGGCGCCCTCAATTAGCCCCGGAATGTCTGCCATGATGAAGGCGTCGTCGAGAGTGATCTGAACTTGACCAAGATTTGGATACTTGGTGGTGAAAGGGTAGTTGGCAATTTCGGGTCGCGCCTTGGATAGTCGGCTGAGCAGCGTACTCTTGCCGGCATTGGGCATCCCGATCAAACCAACATCAGCGATGACTTTTAGCTCCAACATCAGCGTCTTCCGTTCCCCTTCCCCACCTTCCGTCGCTTGCCGGGGAGCTTGATTGGTCGAAGACTTAAAGCGTGTGTTGCCACGTCCGCCTCGCCCGCCATGAGCGGCGATGACGGAATCACCATCTGATGCCAGGTCTTTGAGCGTCAGTCCTGTTTCGATGTCAATGACAATCGTGCCTGGTGGAACAAAAACAGTCGTGTCTTCGGCGTTCTTTCCGTGGCGACCATATCCTTGACCACCAGTCCCATTGCTGGCGCGGACCTGATTTCGATTCGCCAGCGCAACAAGACTGTTGACTCCCTGTTTGGCAACGATGATGACGCTGCCACCATGCCCGCCGTCTCCTCCGTTGGGACCACCTTTGGGTACGTACTTTTCACGGCGAAAACTGACACAGCCATGTCCACCTCGGCCGCCGCTAACTTTGATGGTGACTTGATCGACAAACATGGCTTGGCAGGGGAGTTAAATTTGGGGAAACCAGAATTTGGTTTGGATCGCCAGATTTGCGGCGAGTCTCGGCGTTGCTGATAGATCCTGAACACGGCCAAGGAACAAAAACGAAGGTACAAAAAAAGGGCGCCAACTTTGGTCGGCACCCTTTGAGTATTTCAGTTGGTCGGTGGTGACTGCGTTCTTAGCCAGCCTCGGAGACCACATTGATTCGTCGTCCGTTGCGATCGAACATCACGTGACCATCGACGAGTGCAAACAACGTGTAGTCTTTGCCCTGTCCAACACCTTTACCAGGATGCCATTTATTGCCGACCTGACGAATCAAAATGTTTCCAGCGGTAACTTGCTCGCCGCCAAATTTCTTGACACCACGTCGCTGTGCATTTGAGTCGCGACCGTTGCGACTGGAGCCTTGTCCCTTTTTGTGGGCCATTGATCTATCCTGCAGCTATTTGAATTGAATTCGATATTAAAAGTTTCGGCCTGAGGGGCAATCGCCCTCGATTCAGGACTCCAAATCTTATCGGTAGATCCAGAGATGTTCAAGAGTGTTTATAAATCGAATTTTGCCAAATAATGGCTCCCAAAACATGGGTTTGACCTGAACAACAAAACTGCGGCCACCATCGGAGAATCTCCATTTATCTCCATCCGTGACCGTCGTCACAGCGGCATTTTGATCCACTTTAACGCCTGAACGTGCCAATGCGGCCACCACCTCAGGAGGAAGTTTGCCCATATCCATCAACGGCGTGATCCTCGATTGCAGCGTGTCAAAATCGATGTCGGCATCTACTTCGCCGACCAGAACCTCTTTTTCAGCCAGTTTGTCTTCTTCGTAGACATGAATGACCGGGCCCGGCAACGCATAGCGTTTGCAGATTTCAATCTGTTCTTCCGGCTTGTCGACCAGCGGAATTCCGAATTCTACGTCGTCTCGTTTTTCTGCGACAACGTCGCCTGGACGCCAGAAGTTGAGCTGTAGCGTCTTCAACTTTGAAGGTTGGTTTGGTTGTTGGCGGTTGAGCCGATACGCATTCGACAGCCCTTGAACGTAGACGCTGACAAAGTCGAGTCTTGGATTGACGTCTTCCCAGATGGCCACACCCCAAACGCCAGGATCCGCGTCATTTTTGGCCATCGGGATTTCGGCTTCGACCATTTGCTCGGTGTCCAACAACACTTGGTTAGGATCTTCCAGTTGTCGGATTCGATAGGCGGCAACCGGATTGACAACCGATGGGTATTCAACCTTCTGGTATTTTCCTCGACCCTCAACCCACCCGGTCAGCGTGAACTGGGGACGGAAGTTGATCTTTTCAGCAGCAACTAGCTGATCGTATCTCAGGTCGTGTTTGATGTGATCGAATTCTGGGTTTTGTTTGACTTTGGCATAGGTCATCGTCTTTCCCGTGTTGCGGATGCGATAAACGAGGTACCAAAAGTTTTTGTTGATCAGTTGTCCTTTGGCATCTGGCACACGGACTCGTGCCTGTCGCAGACCAATGAACGAGAATTCGTATTCCCAGACGTTGTCGCGGTAAAGGATGACACGATGCCCCTGTCCGTAGAGCGTCGCTTCTGCCGGATGGGTTTTGGGGACATACTCAGTTGCCTGCATTCCCGGCATCATCATGGGGAGCGAATGCATGTCACGCGGATTGAGATCAATCGGAATGGTTTCGAGGACACCCGGCGCCAATGGACGAGGGTTTCCTTGGGCGTTTACGATTGCGGAGGTGACCGAAAGGCATAACGTGAAGGTCAGAATTACAGAAAAAACGCGAAGACAGTGCATTTTTATTGCCAGTCAAATGATGTAACGAATCCGCCGAGAGACCATACCTCGACGATCCCAAGTATAGTTGGCGAGTGCGAAAATGGGCAAGATTTACCGGTTTTCATCTGGAAACCAGCGTCACGATCCCATTCGATGCTCTTCGTGTTGAATCGGATTTTTTCATTCGAAAATCCCTTGGCCAAATTCGTCATCGGTCGAATTCGAGTCTTGAGAGACGCCTTCCTCCGGTTTGTGCGGGCTAGGCCGATTATCAGAGGCATCATCGATCCTCTGTCGAGGCTCATCTGGCTGTTTCGCTTCTTCCGACGGAGGCTCTTTTGACGAACGCTCATCTGAAGGTTGGGCGGATCCGGACTCCCGTTGCTTTTTGATCTTCATAATTTCATCGGGAACATCGATGAATGCAGGTCGTTTGCTTGGGGGTGGGCTCGCCGCCGGTCCCGGATCATCGTCGAAGTAGTCTTCGTCATATCGTGACGAGTAACCTGGCAAGCGCGATCGCTCAACTTCACGGTTGAGTTCTTCAATGACGCGGTTTTGGATCATCTCGCGGCATTCAGCGTTCACCGGGTGTGCCACATCCGCATAAAGTTTGGCTCGTCCGCCTGCGTCGTGTTCGATTCGATCATGGCGGACCTTGCCGCCGCACTGGTTGCAGTAGTTGGCCCGCAAATGGTTTTTGGTGCGACACTTATGGCAATTGGCAGTCAGTTTGCGACTGGGCATGGCGACGAATGGACCGCTATTCCCTTCAATGATTTTCAAGTCACGGACCACAAACATATCGTCAAAGGTGATGCTGCAAAATCCGCGCAGACGATCCTCCGTGTTTTCAATCAGCTTGATTCTAACTTCGGTTATTTCCATATCACCGCTCCTTGCCCGTTACGCTTCTGCCAGGACAGTTGGCCCTGCCGGAAGTTGATTCCCATATGCGCCACTCTCACTTCTGGCGTAAAACACGCGCGCACTTGGCATGCGAGCCTGCAGCTTTCGCGCTGCGCGTTGAGCCGAATTCCGGTTTCGAAACACTCCGAAATAACTTGACCCACTACCTGACATTTGGTGTCCGAGACACCCGATCGTTTCAAATTGTTGTCCAATGGCCGAGACTTCCCCAGTAAGTTTGCCGGCCGCAGACTCCATTCGATTCATCATTTGACGTCCCAAGTCGATTCGATCGCCGCAGCGAACGGCGTCCGTCAATGGCACACGTGAAACCGGATCGTCTGTGAGGTCCACTTGAGAAAAGACGTCTCGCGTCGATAGCGCAATGCCTGGTTTAACGATGACAACATCGATGGGACCCAGCCGATGATCGACCGGTGAAATGATCTCGCCTCGACCTTCGCAAACCGCCATGCCACCGTATATAAAGAATGGTATGTCGCTGCCCAGTTGAGCGGCAAGTTCCGCCAATTGCTCGCGTCGAAGACCCAGCGACCACAGCAGGTTCCCGGCAATCAGAGCGCCGGCCGCATTCGAGGACGCTCCGCCCAATCCAGCCGCTGAAGGAATTCGTTTGTTCAGCTCAACTTGCATGCCAGGTCGATCGACCTCAACTCCCCGTTCAGCCGCGTCGTTCAATAGCAACGTCAATGCTTGAACAACCAGATTCCGTTGGTTATTTGGGATCACATCTTGCTCGCGTCGATCAACACCAACTCCGACCAACCGAACCGACATCGAAATTTGGCCATCATCCGTCGGAGTGAAGCGCAATTCATCAAACAACGAAACTGTCGTCATGACGGTTTCGATTTGATGGTATCCGTCGTCACGCTTCCCAAGCAGTTCAAGGAAAAGGTTTAGCTTGGCCGGAGTCGCGACGTACAGCTGATTGCTGTGCCGACGTAAACGCATGGTTGCCAATCATTGGAGAAAAACGATAAAGCGCATGAGGAGAACGCGAAGCAGAACACTGGAATCCCACCGTCTCTAAAATCTAACGACCCAAGTTCCGCCAACTCGACGAATAGACTCCCTTAAACTTACATCGGCCATGTCGTGGTCGATGATCGATCTTTCCCGAAAGCCCTGCGTCTTATTTCATCCCACCACAATTTAACAGTCTTTTCGCCAAGTGCGAACATTTCGGCGCTTTGATCGATTCTCAATTCCAATCGGTTGTTTCGCTAAGCCGAACAATTTGCCCAGATTAACGAGTTCGGGCGCAGGATTTTGCGGTAAATCGAAATCGGCGAATCACCCAATTGGTTGGATGATTAATAAATACTTCACATTGCGAATGCTCACGCCTTATTTCACCCAAACGCGAAGCCGCGGTGATTGACGCTGATTAAAGTTCTTGCTGAACGTCCAATCGGGATGCCCACTGGGTGCGTTTCCGATGCCCAGATCCATCTCCGAGCCAACGGACCAGTGGTTGATTGCAAACACGGTTTGCTTTGCTGCAGGATGGTGAACTTGCATCGAACCATAGCCAGCGACAGGCTCCGCTTTTTGGTCACCAAAGTCATATTTTTGCGACGATGCCCCCGCAATTTTTTTGAAATTGTTTGGCGCGTAATTGTTGGGCCAGAACTCGATCGAGCCAGTCAATCCAGTTCCAGTTTTTAGGCTGGCCACATTGCTGTAGATATCCATAGCGCGAACGGGCTGTTGAAAGCTCGCTTTCGAATCCGCCGTTGGAAGGCCAATTTTCGCTGCATCTTTGGAATATGAATCCATCGATGTAAATACGTACTTCGATTCGCTGCCTTCAACGTATTCAAGACTGTAGGCGACTCGCTCAAAGGATGGAAAATCAAGATGGTTATCTGTTTGGTATTCGACTTTCATTCCGAGTTTTGAAAAATCAAAATCGTAGACCAGTTTGTACTCGCCGAAGCCAGGGATCAGCGACAGCGGCGAAGGTGTTTCGCCGGCCCGAAATGCGGACGCCGGGATGCCGGCAGAGTTCACCAGGTTCGGCTCTGCGAGTTTATTCCAAGCAAACCGCATCGCCATCGGTTCCGCCACTTTCTCCGATGTCAGAATCACGTTCGCACCATCGATAGTGGCGGTTGCCGGTTGCCAACCCGATGAAGCACCGGCGATTTCAAAATGCGAGAGGGCTTTTCCGTCGCGCGATTTCAATCCTTCACCAATGTTGGTAAAGGTCAATGTCATCTTGTTGCCGTTGACTTGCATGGTGTCGAAAACGGGTCCTCCGGCGACGACATCTTTGCCGTAATCATTCTTCAACGCAAAGAAGGCGAGCCTCGCACCGACGTCCTGTTTGTTGCGAGGGTGAATGTCCTTGATGTTGCCAATGTCAGAGATCACTGCCATCCCGGTATTGGGAACTTCCTGGGTTACGCGTGTTTGGGCTTCCCAGAATTTCGCCAGAATCTCCGAGTCTTCATTGCCGTATTGAAAGGGTGCAATCTGAACAAAGTAGAACGGGAATTCGCCTTGCCCCCAAAGTTGACGCCAGCCACCAATCAGTGCTTTCTTTTTCTCAAAGTACATCATCCCTTCGTTATGGTTGGATTCGCCTTGATACCAAATCGCACCTCGCATGGGGATTCCCACCAACGGATGAATCATGGCGTTGTACAGCTTGGTTGGGCTCTGATGTGACGACGGAGGGATCAGTTGGGCAGGAAAGGTTGGCGAAGGTTCGACCATCTCCTGTTTTTCGATCGCTTGATTGGCTTGTTCAAGCCACGCTTCGGTCTTTTTAATGTGTTCGCCAATCAGCTTTTTTCGTGCAGGCGACTTGGGATCCCAAAGGTTGACTTGATTGCTGAGTTCGTTGAGCGCAGGGACTGCTTTGAAGCCAACTGGAGGCGTCCAAGGTTCCACTCTTGTCCCACCCCAAGATGAATTGATCAGACCGATCGGCACGTCCAGTTTCTTTTGGAGTGTGCGCCCAAAGTAGTAACCGACGGCCGTGAAGTTTCCAGCGGTTTCCGGCGAACAAACTTGCCACGAACCTTCGAAGTCATCTAAGGGCACATTGGATTGGTTTCTCGGGACTTTAATCAGCCGTATCTGTGGGTGGTTTGCTGCCGCGATTTCCGCTTCCGGGTTGGCCGAGCGAGCGACGGTCCATTCCATGTTTGATTGTCCTGAGCATAGCCAGACTTCACCAATCAGAATGTCATTCCAGGTGATGATTGGATTGTCGGCTGCACTTCCAACCGTCATTTTGAAAGGACCACCGGCTTGCATTGCGGGTAGAGTCGCTTTCCACATCCCCGAAGCATCGGCTTGGACACTGGTCTTCGCTTGATCCAGACTGACAAACACCGAAGCATTTGGCTTGGTCGTTCCCCAGACAAGAATTGGTTTGTCGCGTTGTAAGACCATGTGCTCGCCAAACAAACTGGGCATCTCAATTTGCGCGGTAGCAGACTCTGCGCACAGTACGCTCAAAATCAGAAGCAGAGTGCATTGTAGAAACTGCAAAAGTCGGTTTTCGATTGCCATGAGCGTACCTGTTGACTGTAGCGAGGAAGTTTTGTCAGCGATGAACCGTCGATGGTTCCGGACATCGACCATAGTTTAATCAGAAACACAGCCGGTGACACGAGCGCCGATCGAAAGCTCGTTCGCTAAAGAACGGATTGCAAAGAGCTGACGTTTTGATCTGGGCCGGCGGCATGGTGTTCGATCTTTTCGAAAAACTTCGCGACTCAGTTCGCCAATATTCAGCTGTGCCTTTAGCTCTTTCGACGGGCTGGCCATTACGTTGAGCTCGCTTGCTTGCGAATCACGAGGCGTGCGAGCATAATCTTGGCTTCGACTGGAAGCGTTTTGACTGCCAAAACGTCGTCATGAACGATACAAGAAAGTAAACCGTGAGCGACAACCCTTACGATAGCCCGCAGATACAACCGACCAAGCCAGGGAAACCGCTGGTTCCCGCAGCACCAACAAATCCCGGTGTCATCTTTCGACTTTCGGTCATGATGTTTCTGCAGTTCTTTGTCTGGGGGGCCTGGTATGTCGCCATGGCTGGATTCCTTGGAGAGCAGGGAATGAGTGGATTCGGGGCGGCTGCCTACACGGTCGCACCCATCGCCGCGATTCTCGCTCCACTGACGATCGGCTTGATCGCAGATCGATTATTGAATTCGGAAATTGTGTTGGCGTTTCTTTTTTTGGTAGGCGCGGTGCTCTTATGGATCGCTCCGTCGTTAGCCAGCCCCGGCGACCCCGAAACGTTGTTTGCTCAGTTCTTGCCCCCGATGATTACTCAGTTCTTGCACCCGATGATTATCTGCCTGTTGGCGTACATGCTCTGCTTCATGCCAACTCTCGGATTAACGGCAAGCCTGTCGTTCAAGCATCTTGGCAATGCCGAGAAAGAGTTTCCAATTGTGCGCGTGTTGGGAACGATCGGTTGGATTGTCGGGGGTTGGGTCATGTGGACCTGCCGATTGTTCAATGGCGAAGGTAAAACACTGGGAGAAGCTCAAGACGCATTGGCGAAAGCGACTGATGGTGGAGACGTGGCGGCCATTCAAACCGCAGCCGATGCACTGGCAACTGTCAGTAAATCACTAGAGTTCTCTGATAACTCAGGTCACATTTTTCACGCCGCGGCCATCGCGTCTGCATTGTTGGGACTGTATTGCTTCACGCTGCCTCGAACAGAGCCACCATCCAAAGGTGAATCGATTTCGATTGGCAAGATTTTTGGCGTCGACGCATGGTCATTGCTGGCTCAGCCTGCTTTTTTTGTGTTTGCACTGGCCTCGTTTCTGATCTGTATTCCGCTGGCCGGATACTACGCGTTCGGCTACGAGTATGTGGATTCACAGGGCGTCAATTTGTTTGGAACAACCAATGGGGCTATGAGTACCGGGCAGATGAGCGAGATTCTGTTCATGCTGATCATGCCTCTCTGTTTTGCCAGACTCGGTGTCAAAAACATGCTGGCGATCGGCATGCTGGCCTGGGTGATCCGGTACGGCGTCTGGGCATGGGCATTCACCGACGGTGCGCCGTCACCGACGCTGCTGATTTTCTGGGGCATCCTGCTTCACGGTATTTGCTACGATTTCTTCTTTGTCACCGGGATGATCTACACCGACAAAAAAGCGCCCAAAGCAGTTCGGAGTCAGGCACAGTCATTGATTGTGATGCTGACGCAAGGGCTCGGTTTGGGAATTGGAGCCCAGTTGTTCGGTTACTGGAAGATAAGCTGTACGACGGACGATGCGGTTGACTACACGTGGTTTTGGATCGCTCCAGCGATCTTTGCCGCTGTGGTCATGATCGCCTTTTACATCTTTTTCTGGGACCGCAATGTTGACTCGGAGAATGAGGTTTAACACTTGGTACTGGCCGTTTACATGTAGCGATAGGGCGCGAGCCCTTCGGTGCCATTGGTTTAGTTCTCTTGCTTGGCACCGTTTTTCCTTGGCAACGGCCTTCTTACTTGGGGCCGGCCGGCTTGCGCCGGTCCGCTATATGTAGCGATAGGGCGCGAGCCCTTCGGTGCCGCCGCGTCTACTCAGAAGTACGCTTGTCGGTGTCATCGCCGATCTGGTTAATCAATTTGTCATAGTTTTCCTGAGTGGCACGAGCTGCCTGACGAAGCCCTTCGGCTTCAGGAAATACTTCCGACAACTTTAGAATCGGTTCCATCCACGTTTGCAACACGCGGAATTGATTTCGAATGATGTCCAGGAAGATGTTCGGAACCTTGTTGATCACTTCGATCTTTTGCTTGCCGGATGATTTGCTTGGGTTGGATTTCTCAATCGCAGCTTGCGAGCTGATCGCTGATAGACCTCCATCAAGCATCGTCTTCATTTCAGAGAGTGTCTGGTTGAAGTTCGAAAGCTCACCGATCGCTTTGCCAATCTGTTCCATGTTGGCGATTTCAGTTTCCGTAGGTCCTTCAGGCTGGCGTTCCGCCATTTGGACCATACCTTTGTCCAGCGACTTTTGAATGCCGTAGAGTCCTTCACTGAACGTAGTCAACTGTGCAATGACTTGACCCAGCTGACCATCGTCGCCAGCGGCACCAAGCATCAGATTTCGTTTGAACGTACGTTTGATGTCTTCCCATCGCTGGAGATCCTCACCAGCCAGTTGATCGCGAAGTTCTTTGAGTTTCAACAGGTTGGCTTGCGCGCCCGAAGTTAACGTTTGGGCTTGGTTCAAATAGTGGGCATCGATGACAGTTTCCAGTTCCTCATCGTTCATAATCGGTGCGAGCTGCTCCGCGATCTTGTTCATATCACGGTACGAACCTTGAAGTTTGAACGCTGGCTCGGTACGGAACTCGTCCGCTTGAGCGGCGGAATCGATGTATTCCCGGTTGACGTTCAGGATGACATCACGAGCGACCAACAGTTTTTTCATCACAGCAACAAACTCATTGATCTCTTCAATTGAGTAGTTGCCTTCGAGCGTCTGCGGTTCACTGTCACCCAGCTCTGCCATCTTGATGACCGAGTAAACGTCGTTGCGCGATCGTGAATTTAAACGCGCCAGTGTTGAATTGGATGTCAGGCAGTTTTCGAGATAGCTCAACTCGAACGAACTACTGTTGTCACCAATCACGTCGCCGAGGTTATAGGTGTCGGCTCGTGACGCGAGCATGTCCGGGATCTGAAACTTCTCACCGCTCTCGGTATACGGGTTGCCTGCCATCACGACGGCGACTTTCCGCCCACGCAAGTCGTAAGTTCGCGTACGTCCGTTAAAGACACCTTCGATTCGGCGGGTCGCGTCGCACAGCGAAATGAACTTTTGTAGAAACTCGGGATTACAGTGCTGAATGTCATCCAGATAGATCATCACATTGTCACCCATCTCCAATGCGAGATTGAGTTTTTCAACTTCCTCTCGAGCACTTGCATTGGGTGCTTCGGCCGGGTCCAGCGACGTCACCTGATGCCCAATCGCCGGTCCGTTAATCTTCATGAACGTGATGCCGAGACGGTTGGCAATGTATTCCATCAACGTCGTTTTGCCATAACCTGGGGGCGAAACGAGCAGTAGCAAGCCCATCAAGTCTGTTCGTTTGTCTTCGCCCACAACACCGATCTGTTTGGCGAGGTTGGCACCGACCATCGGCAAGTACGTGTCGTTGATCAACTTGTTTCGTACAAACGACGTCAAAACGCGCGGCTTGAATTCTTCCAGTTTGAGATCGTCGCGACGTAGATCAATGATTTCTTTTTTCAGATGCCCGTAAGCTTCAAATGCGGGGACCACTTCATTGGCAAAACGATTCAGTCGAATCATGAAGTCGTTGTAATCCAGATGATACGTTTTTGCTTCGACTCTAGGGTGATCACCCAGCAACCCTGGAACGTCAGACTCGGGTGAGACGTCGATCACCGTCCGCTCGTGTGCGGGATCAATCAACATCACAGCTACTTCGTCGATGTATCGTGGATCATGCTCATCTTGCGCGACAAACAGAGCGACCCATTCACGAGCAAGTGCGAAGCGGTGAACCATTGACAGTGAATCGACGTCAAGCGACTCATGAAATGGTTCTGTTGCTTTGCGCTTGTCGAGATATTCGTTAAAGGTTTTGTAGAGTTCGTTTGCCGAACGGCTGCATGCCAGCGGCGCTGATCCGGAGTATTGTTCAAACAAGTACTCGGCAGCTTCGTTAGCCAGATGAGGCTCCCCAACATGATATTCGGTCTGAAAACGATGGATCGATTCGCTCAGCGGAACCACGTAGTGATCGCGGTCAATGACGTCGTCAAAAACTTCACGGGCCCCACGAAGAACCTGGAATCGTCCATGCCACGTTTGAAACTTTTCGGCTTCGAATTTTTCGAGATTCAACCAAAACAGGGTGGCAACAGCTCGGGCTTGAGTTGAAAACTTGAGCAACCCAAGTTTTTCATCAAGCTCGAGCAGTGGCTTCAAGATCAGGGCCGCATCATGATCGTGGACACCCTTGATGTAGCCTTCAGAGTAACGGGGTGCCATGAATGACTGTACCAAACCAGCAATTTCTTCTGCGCTTTGGTTTGGGCTGACTTCCAGTTGACCACGGCGGCATTGCTGCAACATCAAATAGGCCAGATACTCGCCTCGATAGACGTTGCGATTTTCGGAAACGACTGGTTGGTCCCAGACTTCCTTGGTCGCCAAGAGTTCTTCGTGAAGCACTGGCTCGAAATAATTGGTCCCGCTGAGATGAAAATACATCTCGCCTTTGCGGATTACAGTGGTCAGGTCCAAAGGCTGCGTGTTGACCGAGAACTTGTGTTTGCCAAACTGAATGATGTTTTGGCCATCGACAAACAGCTCGTTCTTATCTCGAAGTTGCCGAACGGTATCCTCGCGGACGGTCTTCAATCGGCTTTGAATGTCATCGACTTTCACCGATTCATTCATCTCAGTCAGTTGATCGACGATGTCACGAACCTTGTCGATCATCAGGTCCGATGCGAAATAGCTGTTGATGTCGTCAACGGATTCGAAATTTGATACACGCGAGCGAATCCCTTTGATGATTCGGTCGGCGGCCTGCATCAACGCAGTGGCTCGTTTGTTTCGCGCTTCGACGAGTTGTAGTTTTCGCGTGTCAAACGCCGCGTAAATCTCTTCTCGTTTTTCCGCCAGCTGGACGATGAACTCGTCAAACTCCGCAAACTTGCCTTCAAGCTCTTCGACCTGAACCATCATCTTGGTCAGGTACTCGTCACATCGATCCGGCGAGTCACAAACGTCGAGGTAATTGACAACGGCCTGGCTGATTAGCTTGAGCTGGCTGTTGAACTCAGCGGCACCTTCGACCGACAGCAGCTCCTGCGATTTCTTCTTTAACGAAGCACGTGTCTGATTGAGATTGGAGTAGATTGCCGAAATGTTGTCGATGATCCGTGTTCGCTGATTCGCATCCTCAATTTTGAGGTTGGAAACGATCTCGATCAACATCTCCAGCTCACCGGCACCGGTGGCGATGTCTTCGTCCAGTTTTTTGGCTTCGACTCCGGTTTGCAACGATTCGATCTGTCCCCGTTGTGAATCGACTCGACTGGAATACGGATCGAGTGCATCATCACGAAGCAAAAATTCGACACATCGTTTGGAGAGCCGATCTGAGTTCTCAGCGACTTTGGTTTCCAACGCTTCGACCGCGTCGAGGTCGACATACTTCAACTCTTTGAGCGAAATGACTTGCCCGCGAACGGTGCGCAGCTCGGCCAACGACTGAACAAAGTCGTCAATCGACTTGAAGTGACGACTGGTCGCCATCATCACGGCATCCGTAGCTGCTTTTGAGACGGTGCCAAATTGTTCTGCCGTGTTCTTGCGGACGCGAACAACTTTATCAAACTCATCAACGGCAGCCGTGGCCGCATCGCGAATGTCGGAAAGTGGTTTGGCTAATTGGTACGTCTGGTCTTCGGCCAACCAGAAATAGGAGTCGAGAATATCCGTCGACTTCTTGACCAAATCAACGTAGAGGTTGGCGTACGAGTCGTCTTGCGCGATCAAGTTTAATACTTCGTGCGATTCCGACATGGCACGCACAATTTCCTTGTTGCCGATCTTGAAGATATACGAATCTTCTTGTTCACCAACTTCAAAACTTTCACCAACGTAGGGCGTTTGCCAGATCTGCATCGCGTGATGTTTTTGCGGCGTCTCATCCCTTTTAAAGTAGATCATCTGGCCGTTTTCAAAAATTGAAAAACCGTTGCAGATGATCGGCGTTGAAACTTCCTGCTCAATCATGTTGTACGAGAGGAGGACTCGGTGTCCGGTTTGCTCGTTGTAAAACACGTACAGGTAGTCTTCGCCATTGCTCGATGCAATTCGTCGATCAAACTTGAGATCGGCCAGACTGTTCTCGAACGTCTTGTAGACGCCAGTTTGCAGGTAGTATCCGTTGGCAAAAATCAGACCGTGATCTTCCGGCAAAAACACACAGGCATCGGCGATCGAATCGAGTCGACGAGCGGACTGTGTTTTTTCATTAAAGACCAGATACCGAAACTCATCTTCCTTAAACGGTCGAATTTTTAACAGGATGATGTTTCCGACGATGGCGTAAAAGCACTCGGCATCGTCCAGCGTCTGGTCTGGATCCTCAACCGGTTCGACATAGATGCCCGTACCATCATCTGTGTTGTCTTCGATCTTGATCGTCAGGTCACCACCAACAGTTTCGACGAAGACGCGGTCATCAATCGAAATATGAGGGTGCTCACCGTCTCGATGCAGATCCCGATGTGTTCGGACCCATTTGAAATCATGCTGCGGCGGTAGAAAGACTTCGTGGTCACTCCGATTGTCGATGTACTTCAGCTGTCCGCCGTTGATGAGAAATTTAAACGACTTGGTGTCGCGAAATGTCTTGCCAACTTGAAACACCATGTACAGGTGTGGACCGGAGTGATGAAACTTAAGAAACCGCGTGTCCTTGTAGTATTTGTAAAGCCCAAAGAAGTCGGATTCAAACTGCGAATCACGGATCAGGTCCAATGGCTGTTCGTGCATCGAACCGTCTTCAAATTTGAAGACGCCGAAAACATCCGAAAGCTCGGTGACCGTCTTGAGCCCCATGTGGACGTTGTAGCCAAAGATGAATTGATCACCAATGGGCTCAATGTCCTGAGCTTCACAATTATTACTGGTCGTGATCCGTTGAGTAGAAATTAACTCGGTCGGAATCGAACCAAATACCTTGCGGCGTTCTTCGTTCAACTGCCCCAATCGCTCACGTAGATCGTCCGAGTAACTGTGAAGTCGGCTTTGGATAATCTCGTACGTGCCGCGTTCAAGTTGCGGTTGGTCACTCGCAGTTTCCTGCGGCGTTTCTTCGAGTTGTTCGAGGTCGTTCGACATTCGAAAGTCAGATCAAAGGAGGATGAAGGGTTGACTTGCAACCAGCGAATCAATGGAGCGGCCAGTCGGTTGACCGGCCGCACGCCTTATTGGCGACTGATTACTTGCTGACCGCAGCAATGACTTGGCCAGCATTTTGAGTCGCGACGCCAGTGCGGTTGGCGGCCGACATCATCATCTGCAAACGCTGGAGTACATTTTCATCCGAAGTCAGACCCATCATTTGGCCAAGCAATGCGGCAACGGACAAGTTTTTGAGGTCGTCTGATGTGACGCCAAACATGTCAACGTATCGCTCAATCTCAGCTTTAAACTGCATCGGGTCACCACTGAAGAACGTCTCTTTGACGTCTGACAGAACTTCACTGTTGCCCACCAATCGATCGACCTGTTTGCCAGCAGTAATCGAACTGATGATGCTTTGGAAGAACTGGTTGTCGCCACCGACGATATCGATGTTTGCGTTGGTCAACGATTCAGCAATCAAGCGTGCTTGAGCTTCGGCAATCGCTTTCTGTGCGTCAATCGCTTCCAGTTCGATATCTTTCTCTTTGTTCAGGCGAAGCTTGAACTCCTCGTGTTCTTTACCAACGCCGTCAAACAACTTCATCGCTTCGGCCTTTTCGGTGATCCCTTTGGCTTCGGCTTCAAACTTGAGTTCAGCGACTTTGGCTTCGGCGGTGCCTTCTTTTTCAAGGGCGCTCGCACGTTCCATGATGACTTGTGCTTCGGCAAGTCCTGGTGCAGCGGTTTCCGCTTGTGTGGCTTCGGCCAAGAATTTCTTGGATTCCATGGTTCTCTCAGCGGCCGTTCGATCTGCTTCGGCACGGACGATGATGGTTTGTGCCTGCAGATCAGCGGCCTGTTTCTCCGCTTCTGCTTTCTTGACTTCTTGAACCAACTTTTGCTGAGCCACTTCTTCCGCAGCAGTCACGGCAACCTGTTTCTTACGTTCGGCGGCTGCGAATTCTTTGGTGTCTTTGATTTTCTCTTCTTCTTCAACGACGGTCCGCTCCACCATGACGCGATCTTTGATGACGTCCTGGATGTTCTTCTTTTCGACTTCGATCGCTTTCTCTTTCTCGATATCGGCGAGGGTCACCACTCGTTCTCGTTCAGCGACTTCAAGGCCACGATCTTTTTCCACTCGTTCGGTTTCGACGGCGTCCGTCCGCTCCTTGCTCTTTTGGGCGACGATGATTGCACGCAGTCGATTCTCTTCGGCAATGGCAATCTCTTCATCAGCCGCGATTCGCGCCAATTCAGCTCGTTGACGCTCCTGTTCGCGAACGACCGAAGCTTCAGCTTCCTGGCGTGCGGTGATTTCAGCAATCTCACGTTCCTGTTTCTCTTCGGCATCGACTTGTTGACGTTCGAGTTGCAGGATCGCTTCGCGTGCTTCGACGTCTTGCTTCTTCAGCGTCTTTTCTTTTTCACGCGTAATGCTGTTGGCCAGCGTAATTTCGCGAGCAGTCAGGTCAGTGATCTTTTTGATCCCTTCAGCGTCAAGAACGTTGTTGGGGTTCAGTTTTTCCAGATCCGTTTGCTCGAGGTAGTCGATCGCACAGTCATCCAGGATGTAACCATTCAAATCTTTACCGATGACCTTAAGGATCTCTTCACGAAATTCTTCACGGGAGTTGTACAGCTCAACAAAGTCAAACTGTTTACCAACGGTCTTGAGTGCTTCAGAAAACTTTGGCTCAAACACACCTCGCAACGCCTCTAGATCAGAAGCTCTTCGGCAGCCAAGGAAGTTCGCTACACGTTTGACGTCGTCTGCGATTTTGTTGACACGAACAAAAAAGGCGACCTTGATGTCGGCGCGAATGTTGTCTTTACAGATCAAACCATCTTCGCCGCTACGATCGATTTCAATTCGCTTAACGCTGACATCCATCATTTCGACGATGTGCATGACCGGGACGACCATCGCTTTATCGAAACTGACCAACGTTCCGCCGTAACCAGTACGAATCAACGCGGAACCCTGAGGAACCTTCCGCAGGCATTTGATGTAGAACGAAACGTACCCGGCAAACAGAATGCCGAGCGGGACGGTAATCCAACAAATCAGATTCAGTATCCAGCTGGTAAAGAAAAAGCCAAGTAACATGGTGCTAGTCATCGAAGTTGTTCTCCCACTTGGTCAGTTCGACCAAATATGTGTCGTTAACGTAGTTGTAGGAAATGATTTTTGCCGCATCGCCCTTGCCCAACGATGGGCCTTTGGCAATCCGGATGTTGATTCTTAGTTCTGGCTCATGTGGAATTTTGACTTCCATCTGGCCAAAGGTTTCTGTGACTTCGCTGGTCGTAACACGTCCAACCAAGCCAACCATCGATTTACGTGTTCGATCTTCCGGTTTGCTCTTTCGAGCGATCGCGGCGATCGGCATCACTGCCAGACGCGTAAGGCCAACAGCGACGATCATGCTGGGGATCGACCAAATCAGTGAACCATTAAAAGTCAGTTCTGGATTGAAAAAGTGATTCAGAACCACGCTTGTCACCCAGTAGCCTCCGACCAGCGTGCTGGCCACGATCACAATTGGAACGTCGCTCAAATAAAAGAAATCGAATATCGATCTCATAAAACCTGAGGGACTCGAACTGGTGCTGCCGCCACTGGTGTCGAAATCAGCGCCACCGGCGTCGACCAATTGGCCCTCAGGTGCTGCTTCAAGGTCGATTCCAGTTTCCAGATCGACATCGGCACCGATATCGATTCCAGGGTCGACGTCCAATCCAACGTCAGCGTCGATGTCAACATCGACGTCAAACGTATCCATGCCAACAACGCCAACGATCATCAAGAGCCAGTAAAGGACAACCAGAATCATTACAACCGTCGCCAGAAAATTGGCTTCGGAAAAAAATTCGTTTACGATGTCCATGGATTTGGCTTTGAAATTTGAGGCGACGCTACCGCGCGCACCAAGATTAGGTCACGCGTTAGCGAATGATGCATTTTCGAAACAAAATTGAGCCGCGGTTGTGACCGGACCAGAGTCAGGTCCGATTATGTTGATTTTGAGCTACAAAACCAACAACTTGAAAAACCATGTTCTTCTAAGCAGCAGCGTTTTGCCGAAAATTCGCCCTTAATTCGCCGCATCGATAGCGATATTGGTAAATCTAAAGACGAAAAGGGCAACGAATCGGACGTTTCCCGATTCCTTGCCCAGTTTCGAGTCGAAGTTTGGCTCGCCAAGACGTTTGTCTTGGTCATTATCAGTCTGGGACAGATGCAGCAACGGCGCTGGATTGCTTGAGCTCAAACGATGCTTGCTCGCGAGCCATCCATATGAATGAAAAGAACACGCCGATTCCCAACCCGCCGCTGAGCCACCAGATCGAATGCTCGTTCCATTGATACATCGCAGTGCCCAACAAAGGCGCGGCGACGGCAGTGAACGAATACATCATGGCGTACCAACTCATGTACATGCCCACATCCCGACCCGATGATCGCTGCGCAACGTAGCTGGTTGCCGTTGGAAACAACAACATTTCACCCAACGTGATGACACTCATCGAAACCACTGCAAACCAAACCGCATGAGACATCGGCAACACCGCGAACCCCAGACACGAAAGGACCGCGCCCCAGGCAATCGTGTTCAGCAACCTGAACCGCTTGACTTTGTTCAACAAGATCATCTCAATCACAACGATGATGATCGTGTTGACCGCGTACAGCATCCCAATCATCGGCTTGGTCATTGAGTAATGATCTTTGAGGTACTTTGGATAGGTTGCATGAAACTGAAAAAAGACGATGCACACGCAAAACATCAACGCCAGAAAAATGACAAACCGTAAATCGGAGATCGGCGACGCGGTGCCGGCAAGTGTTTCCTTTTGCCGTTCGTCGTCGGACGATCGCACGACCCGTTTGGAGCCGAAGAGGTAGACCAACAGCAGAGCGCCGACTAACGACGTGGCACCATCGACGTAGAACAACCAATGGTAATCGTACAACGCCAACCAGCCACCGACGGCAGGACCAATCGAGAGACCGAGGTTGACTGCCATCCGTTGCAATCCAAACGCGCGTGTATGCAATTCAGGCTCAGTAAACTGAATGACGGCAACATTGTTGGCAGGTCGAATGCACTCTGAGAAAAAGCTGAGCCAGAATATGGAAACGGCAACTCCGATCCATGACTCAAACATCGGCACGATGCAAAAGAGCGGGCACGCAAGCGCCATCCCAATGATTTGAATACGAATCGCCCCAACAGGCTTGATCAGTTTGCCGCCGGCATAGGCACCGGCAATCGATCCCAAGCCATAAACGCTGAAGATCGCACCGGCTTCAATCATGGTGAAGCTCAGTTTCTCAGTCAGGTACAACGTCAAAAACGCCAGTACCATGCTGCCCGATCGATTGATCAACAACGCAATCGATAAAAACCAAACTTCACGTGATAGTCCACCATACGCCTCGCGGTACGCGTTGAAGATCGAGCGGCCCATGCATTCTGCCTTCAAAACAGGTCAACAACAACGGAAGGGGTATCCAAGGAAACGCAACGAGTGCTGGTTTATCAGGCCCTGCGGCGAATATCTATCCGACACGTTTTCAAAGTTCAGGTTCGCGCAGTTCCGGGATCTCAGCTCACGTGTCGCCTTCCCATTCAAGTTGTCCGGCGACTATCTCTCAAAACGAACTTGTTCCGAAACGCGACCAAGCAGAACTCACGTCGATTAAAAGCAAGCTGTCGTGTTTTGACGATCTTAAACCCAAGGCCTTTCACGTCGCTGATCATCGTCGGAACTTTTTTGGTCAAGTTCAAATCGGAGAGCTTCATCGTCAGCACCAGTCCCTTGATGTTAACCTGTTCATAGTTCAGGATCTCCCGGACGGTGTCGATCGTAAATTGAGGATCGGTATTCAGGTCGGCAATTAGCCATTTGACTGGCTTGAAGTCGCGGTGTTTGACTTCGTTGACGCGTCTGCGAATGTGCGTGAAGTTTTCATGGTCCAGGATTTCCTGCTCCATCTCGGCGGGATCGATACCAATGACCGTTGCCCCCAGTTCCAACATTAATTGACAAGCTCCTCCGGGGGAGCTGCCCAACTCCACACAGATGTCGCCTGGTTGGATATGTAGCCCTGACCAAAGCAACGCTTCTTTAAGCTTAAAGTAGGCGCGGCTGAAAACTTCCTGAGTCGTTTCGAACTGGGGTGCCCCGCCGACCCAACGACCGGCCGTCGTGTTGGCGACATGAAATCCGAACCACCATTGATTGGGTTCGATCAGGACAACATCGAAGACAGTTTGGTCGACGCGAGCGACTCGGTTGACCATCGGGGGCGAATCAGATTCGGGAAGCGCAGTTTCAATCTTCTCTGCCACCGTTGATGCCAATGCGTTGACGCCTGGCTCAAATCCATTTTTTCCCGGCAGCATCGAGTCTCGTTGATAGACATGAATCCGGTCAGCTTGCAACAAGGTTGGCTGGTGCAACAATTCAGCAACCATCGGGTTGGCGTCACTGTTCTCGAGTCTCCCAAGCGACCATCCATAAGTTCGCGCGAGCGTTGACTTCAAGTTAAACTTGACCGGTAACATTCCGGGTTCGACTTTGAAGGTAATAAATCCTGGTCGCGAAAAAGACAACTTCAAGTCGGGGTGATTTGAAAGGATCTCAAGCTTGGTCGCTGCCTCAGCTCCGTGTTGGCAGATCACAAAAATGAATCCGCTTGGCTGCCAAATCGAATCATCCATCGTTTGATCCGTTTGAGGCACCGCTGAAGTGGGGTCTGTCACCATGAGTTGTCCTTTAGGCCCGGCAAGTGACGGACTGCTAGCAGTATTGCAAATCGCACCATCGTAGTTCCCCTATATAAAAGCGGAAAGTGGCAACTTTGGTTCGTCTTGGCACGCAAACGGGACTTTTTGCCTTCGAGCGGCAGTGGTCTTACAGGCTGTTTCGAGCCAAGGGGCTGTAGGATATTTGCCAGTTTAAGAGGATCTGATTGATCTAGGTAAGCTTTGGCGGATGGGATAAACTGCGAAACGAACGAATTTAGGATCCCGTCGAAGGCGATATTGCCGGGGTTCTCAAGAGTGATTCACGAAGCATCCGTCAGGCGCATGGAGGACCTGCCAATGTCAGAGACGATCAAATTCATACACGCGTCCGATTTTCATTTGGACACCGCAATGTCCGGGTTGGTGGAGCTCCCCAACCATTTGATCGATGTCCTCGCCAACGCACCCTATAAAGCCGCAGAAAAGATCTTCGACACTGCGATCGCCGAACGCGTGGACTTTGTGTTGCTGGCCGGAGATCTTTTTGACTTGGACGCAGGCAACGCTCGATCGGCTGCTTTTTTGCTCAGTCAGTTCGAACGGCTGGCTCAAAAAGAGATCATGGTTTACTGGGTCGCGGGCAGTTGCGATCAGCCAGACCGCTGGCCTGGTTCCATCGAACTCCCCAGCAACGTTGTGACGTTTAATTCATCACTCATCGAGCGATTGGAGCACAAACGCAATGGTAAAACGGTTGCCCGAATCATGGCAGCTGGTTTTGATTCCAAACGTCGTTCGGGCAATGATTTTGTCGCGCCCAACAACGATATTTTTAATATCGCACTGACGCATGGCGAGCTGGAATCAAGTACGCTCAATGGAACTCACATCCGATACTGGGCGCTCGGTGGACGACATAAAAGTGCAAAACTTGAAAAGCCGGATACGATTGTCGTTTACCCCGGCACACCACAGGGACGATGCCCCAAAGAGTCGGGTGTCCACGGTTTCAAAATCTGTCGCGTTGATAGCTCTGGAAAACTTCGAGTCCAGTCGCTCGAAGCGGATCGGGTTCGATTCATGCCGCAGAAAGTTGCCATTTCGGAACAGGTCCAACTTCCTGAATTGAAAAATGAGTTGGCAGAACGAGCGTTAAAAATCATCGCTGACACGACCGATCAGATTGTGCTCAGCTCCTGGTATCTTTCGACCGATGGCGACTTCAATCCAGGCATTCGAAAGTCAGCATGGAAAGGTGAAGTTCTCGAGTGGTTACGCGACGAGTTTGGTCGCTCAGATCGTGGACTCTGGTCCCTCGCTGTCGATGTCGAAGCGCCAAGACAACTACCGATCGAATGGTATGAAGAGGATACGTTGCTGGGCGAGTTTCTTCGAGCGACGGGCAGATACCAAAGTGACGAATCACTAAAACTGAACCTGCACGACTACATGCCGCAGACCGTCAACAACAAAGTGACCACCGGGATGACGGAAGTCATGTTGAGCGATCGCGAAGAGGTTCTCCGGCGAGCCACAATGGTCGGCGTCGAATACCTTGGTAAGCACAAGGAATACGATTCCGAAGCGTCTGCGGAAGCTTAATCGCCAAGTTTTGATCGCCAAAACACCAAACACCAACCAAACGCACCGAATGATTCGGTGGCACAAGACGAAAGGGAGAAACGTCGTGAAGATCACAGACCTTCAAGTTGACGGTTTCGGAGTCTGGAAAGGATTGACCGTCGAGTCGTTGTCGGACGATCTCACCGTTTTTTGCGGCTACAACGAAGCTGGCAAAACGACGCTGATGCAGTTTGTTCGCGCGATGATGTTCGGGTTTTCCCAGGAACGCCTCGAGAAATATACGCCTCCAGTTTACGGTGGCCTCGCCGGTGGTTCGATGGATATCGTAACCACGGCTGGCAATTTCGAAGTCCAGCGATACGTTGACCCGAATCGTCATTCGGATCCGATCGGAGACCTCGCCGTCACCAACGCTCATGACGGTTCGGTGCACGGCCGCGCGCACCTGAGCTCGTTAATGTCTGACATCGACGAGTCAATCTTTGTCAATGTCTTTGCGATCGGACTGCGAGAGATCCAGGAACTTGGAGCACTCAACAGCACCGCTGCTGCCGAGCAACTATATAAGTTGACCAGCGGTCTTGATCGAGTTTCCTTGATCGATGTTATGCACCATCTCAAGGGACGTCGACAGAAAATTTGGAGTTCAGACCCCAAAATCGAATCGAGACTTGGCGTTCTCTCTGACCGGCGGCAGAAGCTCTTGAGGGAAGTCGACGAGCTGAAACAGCGGTCCAAACGATGGTCTCAAGTGGCCGCCGAAACCACTGAGATCAATAACCAGTTACTGGATATCGAAAAAGACCTTGTCGCCAAAGACCGAGGAGCAAGGCTGATCGAAATCGCCATGCAGATCTCCGACCGATGGAATTCTCGAAAGACGGTCGAAGGTCAGATCGAAGCGATCGGTCGATTGCCAGATCGACGGGATATCTCAATCGAAGCCCTCGAAGATTTCGATCAACGGATCGCTCAACAGAAGGAACGTATCGAGCAGATCAAGATCCAACGAAAGACGATCAAAGCTGAGGCGATGGGGCTGCCCATCAACCGTATTCTCTGGAAACAGAAATCGCGCATCGAAGCCGTTACTGAACACATGCCCTGGGTCGAGTCCCTACAACGGCAAACAGATCGTCTCGACAGCGAAATCGAACGAATTGAGGCCAACCTGGTCGGTGAAGTCGATGGGCTTGGCCATCAGATCAAACTTAAAGCCTCCGACATTCGCGAACTTGGAAATCGCGGCCTCGCGACGCTTGAACAATCAGGCAAGAAGCTGCAAGCCGAGACAGATCGGTTGACCAAGTTTCAAAACGAAATGGAAAAAGTTGAGTTTGATCTTGGACAGCATCAAGATCGACTTGGAACTTCCGTCGCCGAACAATCAACATCAGAATCGCTTGAAGACACCGGGCGATACGTCAATCGGCTGCGTCGACGGATTGAGCTCGAAGAAAAGATTGACAAACTCAACCGACAGCGACAAGAGCTGGAGCGCGACGTCGATTCAATTGTCAACGAACAAGTTCTGACGGTCGAGAAACTTTCTGTCATTGGCGTCGTGTTTATCATCGGCGTCATCCTGCTCGGTTGGGGGCTGGTCGCCGATGTCTGGTGGGAAACCACTTCGAATCTGGGAATCCTCTACATCTTCATGGGACTGATCGCCGGACTGTTGTCGATGGCGCTGAAGTACCATTGGGAACGAGCCGCAAAAGAAGAGATGGATGATTTCCGTCATCAAATTGAAATCGTTCGACAACAACTCAAACGGGCGAAAACAGAGCGGGACGAGATTGAGCGACAGCTGCCAGCGACCGTCATTGGGCAATGGGAAATCGAACTACAGGACGCTGAAAATCGTTTGATGCGATTGGAAGAATTAGTGCCGCTGGAAAATCGCGTTCAATCGACGCGTGGCGTTCAAGAAGAGATTCGTCGTCGAATCACTGCACAGGAACGTGAAGTCAAAAAGGCGGAAGATCAGTGGCAATCAAGCTTGCGAACCACCGGCCTGCCCGAGGCACTCAGACCGCATCAACTCCAGGAGATCACGCAGCGATCCGAACGAGTGTCGACTTTCTTTATGAAGTTGGACCAATTGGAATCAGAAAAGAACTCGCGTCAAAAAGAACTCACGGCACTCAATCAACGTATCGATCTGTTGCTTCATGAAACGGGTGTTGAGTTTGTCAGTGAGAATTTGGTCGAGCGTCTGAACCAGCTCCATCGCTCGATTAATGAGCAACGCCAATTTGTTTCCGCAAGGAAGGAATTGGCAGAAAAGTATAAGAGCCTGCGAACCCGTCTCAACAAGGCAACACGCGAGCAGGATAAATTGCTTGGCCAACGGCAGCGGCTGTTGGCTGTCGTCGGAGCTGAATCGGAACAAGAGTATCGAGAGCTCGATGCCAAACATGCTCGTCGCCGAAAACTGGAAAAGAACAAGGCCGGTTTGACCGAACAGATTCAAGCGGCACTCGGTAAGCACTACACAGAGAAGCAACTGACCCAACTGCTGGAAGACTACGGTGCAGCCGGTCTGGAGAAGCAGTGGACGTTTACTCAAGAAGAGATCGAACGAGTCAAAGCGATCCAGTCAAACCTGCTGCAGCAACGTGGTGAGTTTGTGCAGGAAGTCAAATCGCTGGGCGAAGACTCCCGACTGGACGTTGTTCAGTTGGAACTGAACGCCGTCAACGCTGAGATTGAAAAGCTGCAGAAGGACTGGCAAGTGCTTGCTGGTACAACGCAGATGCTCGAAATGATTCGTGAGACTTATGAATCAAAACGCCAACCAGAAACGCTCAAGGAAGCGTCCGGTTATCTCGATCGATTGACGGAAGGAAGCTATACCCGAATCTGGACTCGCTTGGTCGGCGAGGAGCTGTTGGTTGACAACGCGAACGACGAAACGATTCCTGTCGACAAATTGAGCCGCGGTACAAGAGAAGCCGTGTTCCTCAGTTTGCGATTGGCCTTGGTCGGGGCTTACGCTCGACGAGGTGCGGTGATCCCGATGGTGCTGGACGATGTACTGGTCAATTTCGATGGCCAGCGAACGAGCGCGGCCGCAGATGTGTTGCATGATTTCGCACGAAATGGGCATCAGATTTTGATGTTCACCTGCCACGATCATATTCGTGACACGTTCCATACAATGGGCGCCGACGTCCGAACGCTTCCCAGTCACCGCGATGTCGTCGATTCAGGAGCCGTCCCAAGTACGTTTGCAGGTCATGACCTTGCCCGTCCGGTCGTCTATCGCCAACCGGATGGCGAGGTTGAAAGTCCCGATTTGGAACCGGTTGCTGAGCCAGTCGGTTACCGAGGTATCCCGGTCGAGTACGTCGAGTACGCGTCAACCAATGTTCAATTGGAGCCAGACGACTACGACGCCGAGCTGGAATACGAATTGTCAGCCGTCTCCTCCGACCAGCGAGCTGAGGATCGACTGCGGCACGAGTTGGTTTATATCTCGCCGAATCTTCCAGCGCCGCTCGACTTGTCTGGCAACGAAGATATTTGGTGGGAAAATTCTAGGCCCGTCGGACACTAAATAAGCGTGCGCAAAGATGTCTGTATAAATTGGTATGGCGTCAGACTACGAAAAAAGCTTCCATCTGAGAATTGAAATTGTCTGCAAACAATCGTTCTCAGGAGGAAGCCCATGTCAAGGATGGTCTCGGGAAAACGGCCTACCGTCAAGACAGCTTTGCGTCGGATGCTCAAAAAAACCAATGACAAGCGACTGTCGATTCGCCTTCGGATTGTGTTGATGAATTTTGGAGGTCAAAAAGTTTCGGTGATAGCTGAGTCTGCGGGATGTTCGACCAAGACGGTGCGACGTGTGGTGAACCGATTCGTCGAGCAGGGAATTACCGGTCTGTATGATCGCCGGGAAGACAATGGCGACCTGAAATTGGACGAAGCTTACCTTGGTCGCCTGAAAGAAATCGTTGATTTGACACCGCTGGAATTTGGGTACTATCGTCCGACCTGGACTCGTGAGTTGCTGGTAGAGGTGATGAGGCGTGAAAGATTGCTGGCTGCCAAAGAAATCCCAATCCGTCCCGTCCGATCACGTTCG